>CAIYLW010000063.1 GCA_903927185.1 uncultured Bacteroidota bacterium | reverse complement strand
GCTGTACAAATGGTTGCATCAGATATTTGTACCAAAATGTCAGAAAGCTTTAAGGCTATTAACTAATTCCTTTATTTGAAAGATTTTACCCACCCCGCCCTTCGGGCACCCCTCCCTAAATAGGGCGGGGAAATAAAATATTTTTTTTCTTACCTCATTCATATTTTTACTTTTTAATTTCAAGTTTTTACCCACCCCGCCCTTCGGGCACCCATCCTTACATAGGGCGGGGAAATAATATATTTTTTTTCTCTTACTTCTTTCCTCTTTTTACTTTTTAATTTTTACTTTTTACTTTTTCTTCCGTCACGAATACCATTATTCCGTCATTCCATAACGAAATTTTGCCATTCATCACAATGTGAAAAAATGGTTTTTAACAGTTGATTTGGCTGAAAGCCCTGTATTTACTGGATTCCAAAGCAAAACACATTATTTTAGTTAAACTATTACTATTCTTTATACGGTATTATGTATTACATAGTTCTAAAATTGTTCTTATCTTTGTTCTATCAAAGTAAAAAACGAAACAATTAAAATCAATTTTATGAGAAAGTTTCTAGTTAATCTACAAATAATTGCCATCCTTGCTTTTGTACCAGCAATCACTTTTGCTTATTTGCACAATGATGCTCCAAAAGAAAGCAACATCGTGAAAATCGAAAACACCAATGATATGAGTGGACAGCACCAAACAACTGGCGTGATTCGATTGATCAATAGTTTATAATTTTTCGAAAGTTGAATTATTCGCTGCTCACTTAAATTGAGAGTGTTCAAAACTATATCTTTGCCCCAAACAAGTGTTAGTTTATGTGGCTGAATAATATACTCGAGACGATTGGCAATACCCCTTTAATTAAGATCAATAAGATCACAAAAGATATTCCCGCAACGGTTTTAGCCAAAGTGGAATATTTCAACCCAGGTAATAGCATCAAAGACCGCATGGCTTTGAAAATGCTGGAAGTAGCAGAACAGGAAGGGAAAATAAAACCCGGTGGAACTATCATTGAAGGCACCAGTGGAAATACTGGTATGGGACTTGCCCTGGCCGCAGTAGTAAAAGGATACAAATGCATTTTTACTACCACCGATAAACAATCAAAAGAAAAAGCTGATATACTGAAAGCTGTGGGCGCAGAAGTGATTGTGTGCCCGACAAACGTGGAGCCCTCCGATCCACGCTCCTATTATTCTGTATCGAAAAGACTCGCCACGGAAGTTCCAAACTCCTGGTATGTAAACCAATACGATAACCTTGCTAACCGTCAGGCACACTATGAGCAAACTGGTCCCGAAATCTGGGAACAAACCGAAGGTAAAATCACTCATTTAGTAGTTGCCACTGGAACTGGCGGAACGATTGTAGGTACTGCAAAATATCTCAAAGAAAAAAATCCTAATATCCAAATCTGGGCCATCGATAGTTATGGCTCACTACTCAAAAAATATTTCGAAACCGGCGTAGAAGATCAGAAAGAAGTATATCCCTATATCTCTGAAGGTTTTGGGGAAGATTTTGTACCAGCTAATTATGATATGAGCTTGATTGATTTGTTCGAAAAAGTTACTGATAAAGATGGCGCAGTAATGGCAAGACGCATTGCAAAAGAAGAAGGCTTATTCTGTGGATACAGCGCTGGCAGCTGTTTACAGGGGGTGATGCAATTGAAAGATCAACTTAAAAAAGATGATGTGGTTGTTTGTATTTTTCATGATCATGGAAGCAGATATGTAGCAAAAATTTATAACGACGAATGGATGATGGAAAGAGGTTTTTTGGATGTAAAAACATTCAAGGATATCGTGAGTGGAAGAAGTAGTAAGAGACTTGTTACTGTAGAACCAACCGCAACCGTTTCTCAGGCAGTAGAGCTCATGAAGAAATACGATATTGAACAAATTCCAGTAATATCCAAAGGAGAAATGATTGGTGCAGTGAGTGAAACAGGTTTGTTTATGAAAGTTTTTACCAACCCGGAAATAAGAAATGAATCAGTAGCATCCGTCCTAGAAGCTGCCTATCCGATTGTGGCTTTTGATACGCCTGTTGAACGTTTGGGAAATTTAATTACCAAAGAAAATGGGGCGGTATTAGCCAAGGATGAAAAAGGCGATTTTCATATTGTAACTAAATACGATGTGATTCAAAGTCTGGCTAAATAATGATTTATTCGATCGGTAGTTTGCAATCCTTACATTCTATTCAAAGCTAACAAGCGTTTGGGCTAATAAACGTATATTTACTATCCATAAAAGATTAAAAAATATTACATAAAACAACTTACTAAACATGAGTAAATACAGAGCCGGGGTGTTATTCGGTGCCGAACTAGAAGCCCTTTATAATGATGCTTTAGAAAACAATTTTGCAATTCCTGCAGTAAATACCATTGGTACCAATACTATCAATGCCGTATTAGAAACAGCAGCTAAAGTAAATTCTCCAGTAATTATTCAGTTCTCAAACGGTGGTGCACAGTTCATTGCAGGTAAAGGAATGAAGAACGACGAATTACAAGCAAATATTCAAGGTGCTATTTCTGGTGCATTGCACGTTCATACCCTTGCTAAATATTATGGTGTACCAGTTGTATTACATACCGACCATGCTGCAAAAAAATGGTTGCCTTGGATCAGTGCTTTGATTGATGCTGGTGAACAATTTCACAAAGAAAAAGGACAGCCCCTTTTCAGCTCACATATGTTAGATTTATCTGAAGAACCATTAGAAGAAAATATCCATACTTCGGTAGAATTCTATAAGAGAATGGCTCCGTTGGGTATGAGCATTGAAATTGAATTAGGTGTTACCGGTGGTGAAGAAGATGGTGTTGATAATAGTGATGTAGAAAACGATAAATTATATACGCAACCACAACACGTAGCTTATTCTTATACTGAATTAAGTAAAGTAGGTAAATTATTTACGGTGGCAGCTGCATTTGGAAATGTTCATGGTGTTTACAGTCCGGGTAATGTACAATTGCGTCCTGAGATTTTGAAAAACAGCCAAGACTATATTCAAAAAGAATTAGGTACTAAAGAAAAGCCTGTTTATTTTGTATTCCATGGTGGTAGTGGTTCTCCTCAAAATCAAATTCGCGAAGCCATCAGTTATGGTGCTATCAAAATGAATATTGATACCGACATGCAATGGGCATTCTGGGAAGGTATTCAACAATATTATACTAAAAATGAACCCTACTTACAAAGCCAATTAGGTAATCCTGAGGGTGCTGAAAAACCAAATAAAAAATACTATGATCCTCGTGTTTGGTTACGTAAGGGTGAAGAGAATTTTATTAAGCGTTTGGAAGTGGCATTTAACGATCTTAACTGTCTGAATAGGAACGCATAAGACTTATAAAGAATGGACCGCCCCGAACTTATTTGGGGCGGTTTTTTTGTGCCCTTGGTTAAAAAAATATTATCTTTCCGCCCCAATTGTATCAAGCTATTATGAAAAAAGAACGTGAAGAAGACCTTGAATCGAATTTAACAGGCGATGAAGCACAGGGAGGAGAAGGTAGTAGGCCAAGATGGTTTAAGAGAATTCGTAAAGGAATTTTAACCTCTACCGCAGATAAAAAGGAGACGCCTGAAGGACTTTGGAATAAATGTCCAGAATGTAATTTCATTTGTACTACCACCGAATTAAAAGAGAATTTATACGTATGTCCAAAATGCAACTACCATCATCGTATTGGTAGTGAAGAATATTACGATTTTCTTTTTGACAATAAGGAATACAAAGAATTATACTCAAATATCAGAAGTAAAGATGCACTAGGATTTACCGATCTGAAACCTTATCAAAAACGTTTGGATGATATTCATTCCAAAACCGATTTGAAAGATAGTATGAGAGTGGCGGTTGGAACAATTAATGGTGAAGGTATCGTAGTTGCATGTATGGATTTTGAATTCATTGGTGGATCATTAGGATCAGTAATGGGAGAAAAATTTAGCAGGGCTATCGACTATTGTATCAAACATCGTCTACCCTATTTAGTGATTAGCAAGAGCGGTGGAGCAAGAATGATGGAAAGTGCATTTAGTTTAATGCAATTAGCCAAAACAAGTGGTAAACTTTCTCAATTAAGTGACGCTAAATTGCCTTTTATATCTTTATTAACCGATCCTACATTTGGAGGAATCTCTGCAAGTTTTGGTATGCTCGGAGATATGAATATCGCTGAACCTGGTGCGCTCATTGGGTTTGCAGGACCAAGAGTAATCAAAGAAACCATCAAACGCGATTTACCTGAAGGATTTCAACGCAGTGAATTTTTATTGGAACATGGCTTCCTGGATTTTATAGTTGATAGAAAAGTATTAAGGGATAAATTATCTCAAGTAGTGAGTCTTCTGAGAAAATAATCAACCCCATTAAATCTGCCTAGTTGGCGTGGTATGACTAAGGAAATGAATAACAGGCAGGCGTATTTTAATTATGCTATTGAAGAAAAATTCATAGCAGGTATTGTATTGATGGGTACTGAAGTAAAGTCAATTCGTGAAGGCAAAGTAAGTTTCAATGATTCATTTTGTTTATTCGATAAAAACGAACTTTGGGTAAGAGCTCTTTTTATTGCATCATATACACATGGTAGCGATAATAATCATATAGAAGTACACGATCGTAAGTTGTTGTTGAATAAAAGAGAATTGAAAAAACTACAAAACCGAATGAAGGACAAGGGGTATACAATTGTTCCTTTAAAAGTTTTCTTTACTGATAAGAATTTAGTGAAAGTAGAAATTGGAATTGGCCGCGGAAAAAAGAATTACGACAAAAGAGAAACCATCAAAGGCCGCGATGTAGAAAAAGAAATTAAGCGATTACTCAAAAGATAATTAATCATATCTAGGCTTATTGGGTTCTTTGTAATTCAACTGCTCTTTCAACGCTTCTGGGCTTGGATTTTTAGTAATAGAAACTGCAGCTTGATAACCCACAATGATAAAAAGGATAGATCCTAATAACTCGCCCAAACTTATCCAATAGCCCCAAAACCCATAAATAGCGCCTTTTTCAGGATGCTCGGACTCATATATTACTTCAGTTTTTTCTCCATTCTTCCAATTCCTAAAATAATAATCTGCCTTAACTCGAAAGTTCTTATACCCATTTGAGAATTCAGCAACTGCCATCATTTTAGGAGACAGGCTATCTTTTACAATAAAAATGGTAGCAGGAACTTTCTCACCATCAAAATAATCTGGTTGTCTGGTAAACATCAAATAGGTTCCAAAACACACTAAGTATAATATAAAAATGCCTTTGTACAAATGAATGCATTTATAAAAAAGGACTTATCAAGTTTCCTCGATAAGTCCTTTTTTGAGATTTATTATTTACTAATTCGCTAAACTTCTAAAGTCAACCGGCACTAATTTACTTACACCAGGTTCTTGCATAGTTACCCCATAAATCACATCCACACAACTCATGGTTTGTTTATTATGCGTTACAATAATAAACTGTGAGTTATCGCTGAATTTCTTAATCATCTGTGTAAACTTACCCACGTTGGCATCATCCAAAGGTGCATCCACCTCATCCAAAATACAGAATGGTGCGGGTTTAATTAAGTAGATGGCAAACAACAGAGCCGTAGCAGTTAAAGTCTTTTCTCCCCCACTCAATTGAGTAATAGAAGAAGGTCGTTTACCTTTTGGCTTGGCAACAATATCAATTCCGGTTTCTGCCAAATTGGTTGGATCTACCAAAATCATATCAGCAGTATCTTCTTCCGTAAATAATGCTTTAAATACTTTCTGGAAATTCTCACGAACCTTATTGAAAGTATCTAAGAACTGCTGATTAGCGGTAGCTTCTACTTCTTGAATTGTTTGTAATAAACTTTCTTTTGCAGAAACTAAGTCGTTCTTCTGTTCTAATATAAATTCATAACGCTTTTTCATTTCGGTATAAGCTTCAATCGCAGTTGGGTTCACTTCCCCAATATTTTCCAAGCGTTTACGCATCCTATCGGAATTGCTTTGCAGTTCTTCTACCGGTGTTTCTGAAGTTCTAGGTTGGTCTAAAATATCGTCTAACTCTACTTTAAATTCAACACTCAAACGTTCTTTCATTCCTGCTAACTGCAATTTCAATTCATTGAGTCTGTCTTTGATTTCAGTAATTAAATGATCAATCATTTCTTTACTTTTCACCTTCAGTCTCAAAGTACTTTCTTTCTCTTGTAAAATATTACGAAGATTATAATAAGCCTGATCAGCTTCACCTAAAACTTTCTCTTCTACTTCTTTATTTCTTAGTAATTCAATTAGCTCTTGTTCTGCAGCTAATTTTGCATTTTCACTTTCTTCAATATTTCCAGATGCCTCCGCTAATTGTTTTGTATTTTCTGCAATTTGAAAATGCAAATCGTTCAATTGATTTTCTTTGAATACCAATTCTTGCTTTAAGGTATTGATCTTGCTTTGTTGGCGAGTTAATTGCAGATTGATATCATTGAACTGAACGGAAGCAAAATTGTACTCCTGCTCAGCAAGTTGATAATCCTGCTCTACCATTTTCATTTCCTCGGTAGTTGCAAATAACTGTTCATTCAAAACAATCAGTGCTTCTCTGGTTTCTGCTATCGCTTCCTGTTCATCCTGTAAACGTTGTTCAATATCTTCTAAACGTTGCTGACCAGTTGTCTGCGCCATTTGCAGATTTTCAAACTTATTACGAGCAGCAAACAACTGATTAGTTAGTTGATTAATTTCATTTTCAGTTTGCTTGATCGCATTATCTTTTAAACGTTCGTTATAAAGCATCACGTCATTATGCTTTATTTTGATTTCATTTTTCAAAGCATTTACAACCGCATCCTGCAATATTATCTCGTCTTGTAATTTCTCAAGATTCTTAGCACGACCAATTTTTTTGCCTTCAAATAATCCTACACTACCACCAGTTAAAGTGTATTTCCCTTTTACATATTTACCCGTTTTTTCCAATACTACTGCACCATTACTATTGGTAAGTGCTTCATCATTTTCAGCTATATAAACATTGCCTAATAAATAATTAGCTAATTCTTGGTACTGTTCATCAACTTCAATTACATCTAATGCTTTAATAGTGTAGGCTGGTTGGTGTGTTTCAACTTTATGATCTGTGAATTTATCAAGTAGGAAAAAGTTTGCTTTTCCCTTTTTATTATTATCCAATAAATGAACAGCCTGCAAACCTTCCTGCAAATCTTTTACTACATAGTAGTTCAAATACGGTTCTAATACATTTTCTACTGCTGCTCTAAATTCTTCTTGTACATAAATAATATCTGATAAAATTGGTGCTTGATTATTCCAATCTGGATTCTTATGAAGAAACTTAATACTCTCAGGATAACCTTCCATGGAGTCGATCAAGCTTTTTAGTAAAGCAAATTCATTACGCTTAGAATCGAGTTTACGACTTTCTTCGGCTAACTCATTACGCAGGGCTTCCATCTGAGCCTGCGTTTCAAAAATCAGTTCTTTTGTTTTCTCTTGCTCATTTTGCAAGTTCAACAAGTCTGTACGTTTGGCATCCAGGATAAATTCCTTTTCTTCCAATTCTACCGTTAACTGCTCTATCTGATATTGCCTATTTTGCTTTTCGTCTATTTGTTGGGTCTGGGCGCGTTGTAAGTTTTGGATACTAGTATCTGCAACTGCCACTTTTTTCTCTGCATCAAATTGGCTTCGTTGAATTTGTTGGTATTGTCCACGCAATGCATCTACTCCAGTTCTTCTCTCATCAAAAATGCGGCGCTTATCTTCAACATCCATTTTGTATGTCTCGGCCCTATCTTGCAAATCCTGCAATTTAGTTTCTTCCTCTACTACTTGAAGTTGTGTGTACTCTATAGAATCGCCAATCGTTTTTAATTGACCAGTAGCTTTATCCAAGAAATCTTTTAATCCAGATTCTTTCTCTTTTAAATAATGCAATTTCTGTGTTGCAAGATTCTTATCATTTTCTTTTCCACGAAGGTTTTGCAACAAATCATTAAATGAATGCTGCATAGATTGTAAAGTTTTCTCTTTCTCAATGAAGCCCAATTTTTCATGTTCTATTGAAGCTTCATCTGTAGCAATTTCAGCTTCTAATTGAAACCTTTTATCAGTTTCAAGATTTTGCTGTTCGTTCAAATCGTGGTAAGTAATATTAAAACCTTCTAATGAAGCTTTTGCAAGTTCAATAGATAGTTCCTTATAGTCTTTCTTAATTTCAAAATACTTCTCTGCTTTCTTTGCTTGATTCTCCAGAGTTTTAAGCTGGTTATTAATTTCAAAAAGTAAATCTTCGATTCGAGCTAAATCTTGCTCGGTGGCATCTAACTTTAATTTAGCTTCTTTTTTACGAGTTTTATAAATCGTAATACCAGCAGCTTGTTCGAGCATCCTACGGCGACTATTCTCTTTATCCTTAATAATATCGTCTACCATACCTAACTCAATGATCGCATAACTGTCGGTACTAACACCAGTATCCAAAAACAAGTTATGAATATCTTTCAAGCGACAGGTAACATCATTCAATCGATATTCGCTCTCTCCATTTTTATAAAATCGGCGGGTTACAGTAACAGTACTAAATTCTGTAGGAAGTAGGTTCTTGGTATTTTCAAAAGTTAGACTCACTTCAGCCAAACCACTAGCACTTCTAGTTTTGCTCCCGTTGAAAACTAAAGCTTCCAGGTTTTCACTTCGTAAAGCAGAAATCTTTTGTTCTCCTATCACCCAACGAATACTATCAATAATATTACTTTTCCCGCAACCGTTTGGTCCAATAATGCCAGTAATCCCCTCATCGAAACTCACAATTGTTTTGTCGGCAAAGCTTTTAAACCCTTTTATTTCTAACGATTTTAATCTCACAATTTTCCTATTTATATATACGAACATACAAGAAAAGAGGAAGAAAAACGATTCAAAATTATATGCTGTGTATAAGAAGTGGAGAAAAAGACTTTAAATTTAATTTCAAGTCTTATGAAAGTACTTAATATATTGATTATGAATAATTTACAAGTTTTAATTGAAAATTATTTTAGTTAAAATTCATCTCATAAAATTTAATGCAAGGAGTTATATTTGTAGCTATAAAATTTGCTCAATTTGCCTACTCTAGTTTTCACTGTAACCAATGAATTGAGCTTCGATCAACGCATGCAAAGGATATGCGGGTCATTAAGTAGTGCCGGATATGATGTGTGGTTAGTAGGCAGGAAAATGAAAGGGTGCCCAGAAGTATCAAAAGCACCTTTTAATCAGGTTCGGCTGAATTGTATTTTCTCTAAAGGCCCCTTCTTTTATTTAGAATTCAATATTCGATTATTCTTTTACTTGCTTTTCAAAAAGAGCGATTTAATCTGCGCGATTGATTTAGACACAATACTAGCTTGTTATTTCGCCAGTGCTTTAAAAGGCTGCCATCGAGTATATGATGCTCATGAGTACTTCACAGAACAGAAAGAAGTAGCTACCCGCCCAATGATTAAGCGAATATGGCTAGCTATAGAAAGAATGTCAATTCCGAAATTCCCACTAGGCTATACGGTTAATAAATGGATTTCAGAGGAATTTAAAACCCAGTATGGTGTAGAATATGGTATCATCAGAAATCTCCCCCACTACAATCCCTATAAGGGCGAGCAGTCAACTGAACCATTTATTATCTACCAAGGCGCTGTTAATGAAGGCCGATGTTTTGAACAGTTAATTCCGGCCATGGAAATGGTGCCCATTAAATTAAAAATATATGGAACAGGAAATTTCATAAACCAAACAAAATCAATTATTTATAAACATTCACTTAAATATAAAATAGAAATCAATTCTCCACTTCCCCCAGAAGCACTGAAAGATATTACAGGCCTAGGGATGATAGGAATCACCCTATTTGACGATAAGGGATTGAGTCAGATACATAGCCTTGCTAATCGGTTCTTTGATTATATTATGGCGGGGATTCCACAGCTCTGTATTGATTTTCCAGAATACAGAGCACTGAATGAACATTGGGGAGTTGCTTATCTAATCCCCAATACAGATTCAAAAACAATTGCTGATGCATTGAACAAATTATTGAATGACCCTGTTTTATACAATAAGCTTAGACTAAATTGTATGGAAGCCAGAAATCATCTGAACTGGAATCTGGAAGAAGAGCATTTAATCGAGTTTTATAAACAGATCATACCATCAAATATTTGAATAAAGAATTACATATCATTTCATTCAACGTTCCTTTCCCTGCTAACTATGGCGGGGTGGTGGATGTGTTTTATAGATTGGTAGCCTTACATTCCCTTGGTATAAAAATTCATCTACATTGTTTCGTCTATGTTAGAGGGGAACAAGATGAACTTAATAAATATTGCGCATCTGTAAATTATTACCCCCGAGAAATTGGCCATAAAGCCATATCAATGCATCTGCCCTATATTGTTGCAAGCAGAAGAAATCAGTGTTTAATAGATAACTTATTGAAAGATGAACATCCCATTCTTATGGACGGAGTTCATTGTACCTACCCTCTCAGTGATGAAAGATTCAATAAGAGGAAAATTTTTGTTCGTCTTCACAATGTTGAATACCAATATTATCGTGATTTATGTAAGAGTGCAACTTCCCCTTTTCGGAAATTGTATTATTGGAATGAAAGCAGATTGCTGAGAAAGTATGAATCTGAACTAGCTAATAAAGCCCATTTCTTAGGCATTACAGAAAATGATAATGAAGTTTATCGAAAAGAATTTGGGTGCAAAAACATTGATTTGTTATCTGTATTTCTACCTAATTGGGAAATGAGTTGTTCGGAAGGAATGGGAACTTATTGTTTGTATCAGGGCGACTTAAGTGTAGATGCCAATGAAAAAGCTGTTATCTGGTTGCTCAAAGATGTCTTCATGAAAATTAAACTGCCTTTAGTTATTGCTGGTCAGAATCCATCAGAAAAATTAATAGAATTAGCTCACGAACAAAGTCATTCTTGCATGGTAGAAAATCCTTCAGAAAAAGAAATGCAGGATATGATTGCTAAAGCGCATATTAATGTGATCCCTTCTTTTACTAATACTGGCATGAAAGTAAAACTGCTAAATGCCTTAATTAATGGAAAACATTGTGTGGCCAATAAAGCCACATTAGAGGGGAGTAACTTAGAAAATTATTGTCATCAAGCCGATACCAAAGAAGCATTTCAAGTATCGATAGTTGAGTTATTTGAGCGTTCTTTTACACTTGATGAAAAGAACAAAAGATTGAATACTATGTCCAACTTGTTCAACAATACTAGCAATGCACAAAAACTTGCGAATTTGATTTGGGAGGCGTAACAGGAATTGTATCATCCCATACTTTTTACAATAAATTGATAGGATAATTGGGTGTTAACCCTTTTCTACAACTTAAAGCATGTGGATTGATAAGATAATTTCTGTTAACCCTTTTTAATTTAAAACGAATTGGCTGAAACCTGGGGTTACTATATTTTGAATTTTGAATTTTGAATTATTATGCCGCACTATCAATTACTTTACCCTGCTCAGTCTTGAGCATTCTAGAGGGGTAACGATTAATTACGATGAAGTCGTGCGTAGCCATTATTACTGCAGTTCCGTAATCCTTAGCAATTTGAATTAACAGCTGCATGATCTCATCACTAGTTTCGGGATCGAGGTTACCTGTGGGCTCATCGGCAAGTATTAATTTAGGTGAGTTAAGTAATGCCCGAGCAATATCTACCCGTTGTTGTTCTCCACCACTCATTTCAAAAGGCATTTTAAATCCTTTACTTTTCAAACCTACTTTATCTAAAACATCATTTATTTTTTCTTCTATCAGCCCTTCATCTTTCCAGCCGGTTGCTTTTAAAACAAATTTCAAATTTTCATACACATTCCGATCTGTGAGTAAATGAAAATCTTGAAAAATTACACCCAAATTTCTTCTTAGAAAAGGCACTTTTTTCCAATCCATTTCAAGAAGGTTAAATCCTACCACTGTTCCACTTCCTTCGGTTAAATTCAATTCACCATACAATGTTTTAAGCAAACTACTTTTCCCTGTTCCAGTTTTACCAACTAGATAAACAAACTCACCTTTATGTACTTCAAAATTCACATCTTGCAAGATAAGATTACCCCCTTGATAGATATTAGCATTCTGGATAGAAACGATTGGCTCAGACATTTTTTTAAATTAAAAAGTAAAAATTAAAAAGCGAAAAGAAGCGCCAGGTTAATATTCGTATAGAAGATCTAATGTTGATGTTTTAATCAGTAACTCTTTTTTAATAGATGCTTCCACCCTTCCCACTATTCTTGCATCGATACCAAGTTCTGCTGCTTCTTGAATCATCTTTTCTGCATTAGAAGAATCTGTAAATATTTCTAAACGATGTCCCATATTAAATACCTGATACATTTCCCGATCATCCGCACCAGAATTTGTTTGAATCAATTTAAATATGGGTGGGGTATCGAACAAATTATCTTTTACAATCTTCATCGGACCTGGTAAATATTTCATACACTTGGTTTGACCGCCTCCACTACAATGTATTACACCTGCTACTGCATCAAAATAATGATCCAATAAACGTTTCATCAAAGGCGCATATGTTCTGGTTGGAGATAATAATAATTTACCAATAGTAGTTTCATGTTCATCGATGGTAATTTGATCAGTCATTCCATTTTTCCCTAAATACACCACCGATTCCTTTAATCCAGGTTCAAAGGTCTCTGGAAAAGAACTGGCATATCGTTTAGTAAGCACATCATGACGAGCACTTGTTAAACCATTGCTGCCAAGGCCACTATTATATTCCGTCTCATAATTTGCTTTACCGAAACTAGCAAAACCAACAATTACATTTCCTGGAGCGATCTTTTCATTAGTAATCAATTTATTCTTGGGCCAGCGAGCTGTCATTGTTCCATTAACTGCAATAGTTCTCACTACATCTCCCACATCAGCAGTTTCGCCACCCAAGTAATGAATATGCACTCCGAATTTTCCCAATTCATCAAAAAATTCTTGAGTGCCATTTATAATCTGTTCTAAAACCGAGCCTGGAATTTGTAACTTATTCCGATCAATAGTAGAAGAGAATAAAATATTATCAGTAATACCAACACATAAAAGATCATCTAAATTCATGGCAATTGCATCTTGAGCAATTCCCTTCCAAACTGAGGCATCACCCGTTTCTTTCCAATAGATATACGCAAGGATACTTTTAGTACCTGCTCCATCAGCATGCATAATATTTACATAATCTGGATCTCCGCAAAGAAAATCTGGATATATTTTGCAGAATGCTTCAGGATATAGTCCCTGATCTAATTTTTGAATGGCTGCATGCACTTCTTCTTTTTGAGCCGAAACACCACGTTGTGCGTATAGAGACATGTTGGGATTTTGAGTTTTAAATATACCAGAACGCTGCAAATGTACAATATCGCCCTTAAAAGCCGGCATGGGGGATATACAGTTTCTCTACTTAATTGATTTTTAAAGTACACAATTCCGGACTTCAACTCTAAGTCTTAGATTTGCACTCAATTATGCAGGTACACTATCAGGAATTGGGACAACTTCCAGCATTTAAAAATGCGGTTATAACTATTGGCACATTTGATGGAGTTCATTTAGGGCATCAGCAGATTATCGCACAATTGAAAGAAGAAGCCAGGGCTATAAACGGAGAATCTGTTATCATAAGTTTTTACCCCCACCCTAGATCAGTAATTGCCGGCACTAATTCGGATGTAAAATTGTTAAGCACATTAGAAGAAAAGATTGAATTACTTAATATAAGTGGTATTGATCATTTAGTAATCATCCCATTTAATTTAACATTTGCCAATCAGACCGCAGAGGAATATATTAGTGAATTTCTTGTAAAATTATTTCATCCCCATACCATTATCATCGGTTATGATCATCGATTTGGGAAAAACCGTGTAGGCGATTATCAATTATTGGTTGCTTATGGAAAAAAACTAGGCTTTGCAGTAAAGGAAATTCCAGAACATATTCTTAATGAAGTGGTAATTAGTTCTACAAAAGTTAGGAAAGCCTTACTAGACAAGGATATTAGCACTGCCAATAAATTCCTTGGGTATGAATACTTTTTTGAAGGATTTGTAATCAAAGGAAATCAATTGGGCAAAACAATAGGTTATCCAACTGCCAACCTACAAATAAATGCTACAGAAAAACTTATTCCAGGCAATGGTGTTTATGCGGTGCACGCAAGCATTTTAGAAGAAAAAAATATTTCGTCCAAATTAAAAGGCATGATGAATATAGGAGTACGTCCAACAATAGGTGGCGTACTTCGAGTAATTGAAGTAAACTTATTTGATTTTGACCAGGATATTTATGGGAAAACGCTAAAAGTATCCCTTCATAGTTTACTAAGGGAGGAAAAGAAATTTTCTGGATTGGAAACTTTACAAGTACAATTGGGAGCCGATAAAAACAATGCTCAATTAGCCTTAAATAAATAGCAAGCTATTATTGCATCATTTTAACTACTAATTCTTTCATTAAACCAGCATCTGAGTTTCCACCATCATGAACTCCTACTGAGCGTAAATTATAATGATGAAGTAATAATAATATTTTCTCTACAGCAGCAAAATTATACCTCTTGGCGGCTGCAAAATAATCTTTTGCAAAGTAAGGGTTCACGCCGATTGCTGTGGCAATAGATTTTTCATCTACTCCTGGCATTGCATGTATCATCAATACTTTACTAAAGAAATTATAGATAGCTGGTAATACCATTTGAATAGGAGCGGCTTTTGGATTGGCTTCGAAATAATGGATGATTCTAATGGCTTTGGCCTGATCTTTTTTACCAATAGCATCCTGCAATTCAAAAACATTGAACTCTTTACTTACACCAATATATTTTTCAATATCGTCTTCAGTAATTCCCTTCCTCGCTCCAAGATTTACAGCAAGTTTTTCTATTTCATTTTCAATACGACTAAGGTCGTTTCCAATATGATCAACCAATAAGCTAAGGCCTTTAGGACTAATTGTTAAACCATGGTGATGAATCATTTGAGTAGTCCATTCCGGCAACTGATTATCGTACATTTTTTTGGTACTCAAAAGCTCTCCCTTTGTCTTAAGAGTTTTTGCAAGCTTAGAACGCCCATCCACTTTTTTCTCTTTATAACTAACTACAAAAACGGTTGTTTTAAGCGGATTCTCGATATAAGATTCGAGCCTTTCAATATCGCGCATATGCTGTGCCTCTTTGAGCAAAACAACCTGACGTTCCGCAAACATGGGATAACGCATGCAGGCATTAACAACCGCAGCCCAATCGGCATCTTTACCATAAAAGACAGAAAGATTGAACCCCGCTTCTGCTTCAGATAAGATTTTTTTCTCAGCATAATGAACTACTTGATCAATAAAATAGGATTCCTCCCCTTCTAACCAATAAACTGGCTTGAATTGGCCCTTTTTCCATTCCGAAATGATCTTTTCTGCAGACATGGTTGCAAAGATGAGGCATGTGCGTTTAATACCAATAATTCGTGTATTTATTTTTTGGCACGGTTTTGGTTTTGTCTTGTGTAACCCTTAATAATTAAAAGAACTTTAAATTTTGTTTTATGACTTATTCAACTGAAAGTACTACCCAAACCCCACAGGGTAACGACAATCGCAAATTAATTTATGGCATATTGATAACAGCTTTAGTATTGACTTGGGGATATATTTTTTATGACAAAAGCAAGACTAAAGAAACAGTTACTTTATTAGAAACCAAGATAAGCAATGTAGATAGCGCTCGTAACGCAATCCAGGCCGAATATACTTTGGTATCAGCAAAGGCAGATTCTTTAACTCAAAACAACTTACAGTTACATGGCTCTTTGGCCGAAAAAGGTACCGAGATTCAAAAGTTGAAAGTGAATATTGGAAATATTTTGCGCAAGAAAGATGCCACATCCGCAGAATTAGCAGATGCTAAAAATATGATTAGCGATTTGAATGGAAAGATCAGTGGTTTATTTGTTGAAATTGAAAAATTGAAAGGTGAAAACCAGACTTTGACAACTTCCAATCAGCAATTGAATACTGAAAAAACGCAACTAACTTCTGACAAGCAAAATTTGGAGCAGAATTTATCAAAAACAGCTACTGAAAAACAACAGTTGGCTGATAAAGTAGATGTTGCTTCTACTTTGCAAGCTTCTCATATTGCTATCCTTGCGATTGATTTGAAGAGCAATGGAAAAGAAAAAGAGACCAATACAGCAAAAAGAGCCGATTTTATGCGAGTGATTTTTACTGTAGATGCTAATCGAGTAACTCCTTCTGGCTCTAAAGATTTTTATATCATCATCACAGGACCTGATGGAAAATCATTTAATGATGGTGGCAATTTCACAACTCGTGAAGATGGAGAAAAAGGATTTACCAATAAAGTTTCTGTAGCTTACGAACAAGGCAAACCAATGCCTCCAGTAAGTTTCAATTGGAAAAAGAGTGATAAATATGTAGAAGGAAATTATAAAATTGAGATCTATAACAATGGTTTCAAAATTGGTGAAAGCTTAAAGACTTTAAAGAAAGGCGGATTATTTAGTTAATCTATTCCCCCCTATTTAAAATGGCTGTCTGCAAAGACGGCCATTTTTGTTTTGGGAAGTGCCGAATGCTACATTCACAATTTCACGTACTTTAGATATATGATTAGTTCCTGGATAAATTGGCGATCGCTTATGGTAATAATAGCCGTATTAATCGTTAGCGGTACCATTGTTTATTCACAGTACTTGGCAGGGAAAATTGCCACTGAGGAACGAAAGAATGTAGCTGCATGGGTAGAAGCGCAAAGAACTATTTTGTTTTCTTCCGATACAGTTAGTATTAATCTTGCTTCTAAAATCATTACTGAAAACGATCAAATTCCAATTATAGAAACCAACGAGAATGATCAAATTACTGGGAACTATTTAAATCTCGATCCTTATCAAGTAAAATCCGATACACAATACTTGCCCAAAAAATTAAAACAGTTTAAAAATTTTAATCCTACACCCATTATTAGTATCCTTTCAAAAAAGCCCTATGCCGCCAATAAATACTATTACGGCGAAAGCAAACTATTAAAAGAAACCAAACTTTATCCTATCATTCAATTGATAGTTGTAGCTCTATTTATTTTGGTAGCAATTGCTTTACAACAAATCAATTATAAAAGCGAACAAAATCAACTTTGGGCTTCTCTTGCAAAAGAAACAGCACACCAATTAGGTACGCCCGTAAGTAGTTTAGAGGGATGGTTAGAAATATTAAAATCAAATAATGGAAATGAAACCATTGTTCCAGAAATTGCAAAAGATGTAAAACGTTTACAGTTAATAACAGACCGTTTCGGGAAAATAGGAAGTCAGCCTAAACTTGAAATTGCAAATATTTCAGAGCAAATTCAAAATATTTTGAATTATATGAAAAGGCGAGCTGGGGGATCTGTTCAATTTGATTGTAATACTAGTTCGCTTGAAAATGTGCGCATTTTAATATCTGCTCCTTTATTTGATTGGGTGATGGAAAACTTAATCAAAAATGCGTTGGATGCCATTGATGGTCAAGGATTAATTTCTATCCAGACCCATTTAGCCGCTCATGAAGTAATTATAGAAGTTACAGACAACGGCAAGGGAATTGCAGCTGCCCATATTAAAAAAGTATTCAGACCAGGATTTACTACCAAGAAAAGAGGATGGGGATTAGGTCTTTCTCTCAGCAAAAGGATTGTTGAGCAGTACCACAAAGGAAAACTCTTTGTGCGTTGGAGCGAACAAGGTAAAGGAACTAGTTTTAGAATAACACTTCCTTTATCCCAAAAAGAACAAATAAGCTAAGCGCTTTATTTGCCGTAGAAACTCATTACCGATTGCCATTGGTGCAATGACTGAGGAGTAATTGATTCATCAAACAAATCCGCTTCTCCAAATAAATCAAACAGTTGTTGTTCCAAATGATCAGCAACAAAAGCTGAATTATGATTGCCTAATTTCTGAAGGCAAGAATTCATTTTTGCCAACTTTTCATCTGACAAATGATCGAAAATGTGTTGTTGCATTAATTGCCCAGTTGCATTCACCAACAATTCAGAAGAATTCGTTTTCATGATCGGGATTTTTAGGGTTAACTAATAAACACTTAAATACTATTACACTACAAAATGACAACTAATTTTAGTGTAATGCTGTTTACCAAATTGTTAATACTTAAAAAGGTGCATAAGTTGGGGATAGCTCATCTACTATCCCAACTTATTGAAAGCAATTATTTCAAAACAATTGCACCCAGGGCAGGTAATTGCAGTTTTATTTTATAACATTCTGTTGGTTTATCGACTAATTCAGAAGCAACAATGGGATTAAAAACATCCCCTGTTCCCCAAAATTCTTCACTGTTTGTATTAAAAATTTCTTTCCATTTACCCTTACCATGAACATATATTTCCCAATCATGTCGTACAATTGGGGTAACGTTTAGAATAATCAATAAACTATCTTTTGGTTTCTTCCCTTTACGCATATATACCAATACCGCATCATTGCGATGATTCAAATCAACCCATTCAAAACCACCAGGCTCATATTGTTTTTCATACAGGGCAGGCTCAGAACGATAAAGTGCATTCAATTTCTGAACACAATTTTTCATTCCTGCATGACTTAAATGATTTAATAATTCCCACTGCAATTCACTTTTATAATTCCACTCACTAGTGGCGCCAAACTCATTGCCCATAAACAATAATTTAGAACCAGGATGGGTAAACATGTAAGTATATAATATGCGGAGGTTGGCAAATTTTTGCCATTCATCTCCAGGCATTTTATAGATCATCGGACTTTTCCCATGAACTACTTCATCATGAGATAAAGGCAGCATGAAATTTTCATCATAGAAATACATCATGCTAAATGAAAACTTGTCTTGTTGTAATTGTCGATAGATAGGATCCAAATTAAAATAGTCCAAGGTATCATGCATCCACCCCATCATCCATTTCATTCCAAAACCTAAGCCACCTTCAAAAGTGGGCTTACTGATTTTAGGCCAATCTGTTGCTTCTTCAGCAATAGTTTGAATATCTGGAAAATCGCGGTACAGTGTTTCATTTAAATCAGTAATAAATGCAATGGCTTCTATATTTCCATTACCACCATATTCATTTGGTTCCCATTGACCAGCATTGCGGCTGTAATCTAGTCGCAGCATAGAGCTAACGGCATCAACACGAATACCATCGGTATGAAATTTATCGCACCAAAAACGAGCTGAGCTAATTAAAAACGATTTTACTTCACCTCTTTTATAATTGAAAATATAAGAGTTCCAGTCGGGGTGAAATCCTTTACGCATATCTGCATACTCATAGGTATGAGTGCCATCAAACATAAATAGTCCATGTGCATCATAAGGGAAATGTGAAGGCACCCAATCGAGTATTACCCCAATCCCTGTCTGATGAAAAGCATCAACCATTGCAGCATAATCCTGAGGTGTTCCAAATCGGGAAGTTGGTGCAAAATAACCCGTACCCTGATATCCCCAACTACCATCAAAAGGATGTTCCATTACTGGCATAAACTCCACATGTGTAAAACCCATTTCCTTTACATAAGGAACCAATCTTTCTGTAATTTGAGCATAGGTATTATATCGTTCCTCATCATTTTTATCTGGCCGCATCCAACTAGCTAAGTGCACTTCATAAACAGAATAAGGAGCGTTTAAAGAATTGTGTTTCTTTCTATTCTTCATCCAATCAGCATCCTTCCAATCATATTCAGTTTGCCAGGTAATAGAAGCAGTTTTGGGGCGTGTCTCCCAAAAATTTGCGTAAGGATCACCCTTATCCAAACGAATTCCTTTAAAGCCATGCAGATGATATTTGTATGCTTCACCAGAACCGATATTGGGAATAAAGCCTTCCCAAATTCCGGAGTTGTCTAATCTTACTTTTAAGGGATGAGATTCTTTGTTCCAAAGATTAAAATCTCCCGTTAGGCTTAAGAAAGTAGCATTCGGTGCCCAAACAGCAAAATAAGTTCCAGGAGTTCCATTCACAGAAATCTGCTTGTTCCCCATTAAATTATACAAGCTGTAATGAGTGCCATTCTGAAAATTTCGAATATCCTCATCCGAAAATAAAGAGTAGTTCCATACTGACTGATTACTATCTACAAAATGAATCTCCTCGTATTTTTTCATAACTCAATTTCCAACTTTATGTGGGTTAGTAACTCTTGTGATTAGGGAAGATAACAAAACTAAATTACTAGCCGAAGAAGAAATTTTATAAAAACAACTCATTAAAATGTCAATTTAAATATTATATTTTTTTAACATAATATTACAACTAACAATTTAGTTTATATCAAACATAAGATGGATTTTGCAGCAAGCAATTTCCATTTATAAAATCCAAAACGGCATGAATAAACTAATACTGTTACTCACTTTAGTTTTTATCGGATTTAGTTCTTCCATTGCCCAAAGCCCTAGCATCAAGGGAACCGTTTATGACACTCTCAACAAACAAAATCTTTCAAATGCAGTAGTATCAATTTTAAGACCTAAGGATTCTGTTCTTATAAAATATGTAAGAACTGATTTAAACGGGAATTTCGAATTGAAAAATGTAGTTGCGGGTAATTATATCTTAATGGTCTCCTACCCTAATTATGCTGAATATAATGATACCATACATTTTAATGCCGTCGCAGATAAGTCTTTAGGAATTGTTCCTTTAATTACTCGAGCCAATTTATTACAGGAAGTAATAGTAAAGCAACGTATATCCGCAATTCGAGTCAAAGGAGACACTACTGAATATCGGGCAGATAGTTTTCATGTATCTGCCAATGCAGATGTACAAGAACTATTAAAAAAAATGCCAGGGATACAAGTAAATAGTAAAGGAGAAATCACTACACAAGGTGAAAAAGTTAATAAGGTTTTAGTGGATGGAGAAGAATTTTTTAGCGATGACCCTGCTGTGGTTACAAAAAATTTAAGAGCCGATGCTGTTGACAAGGTACAAGTATTCGATAAAAAAAGTGATCAAGCAGTTTTTACAGGTATTGATGATGGACAAAAACAAAAGACTATTAATCTTCAATTAAAAGAAGATAAGAAAAAAGGATTTTTTGGTAAAGCCGAAGCTGGAACTGATTTTAATCATTACAATAATGGGAAATTACTCGCAAATGCTTTTAAAGGGAAAAGAAAAATAGCAGGATATATTACGCAGGATAATACCAAATTCGAAACCTTGAACTGGGATGAAAATCGCAACTATGCAGGCGACCCAAATACTACTACTGTAGTTAATGATGATGGTGGCGTAAATATAAATTGGAATGGAGATGATTTCAGTTGGGGACAAGGACTTCCAATATCAACCACAGCGGGATTACATTTTAGTAATAAATGGGACCAGGATAAAAACAACACCAATAATACCTATCAATTTAATAAACTAAATGTAACTGGAAAAACGACCTCAATTACACAAAACATTCTACCAGATACCACTTTTACAAATACAACAGAACAAACTCAAGCTAATGAAAGAACCAGGCATAAATTAACCAGTAAATATGAATTACAGATTGATTCTTCCAGTTCTCTGAAAGTTACGCTTAAAGTCTCTGATATCAAGAGTGCAAGTGATTTGAATTACTTAGGCAAGTCTATTAGCTCCAATAATAAGTTAATCAATGAAACAGACAGAACTACTACTAATAATGATGATAGCAAAAATTTCAACACCACATTATTATGGCGTAAGAAATTTGTCAAAAAGGGAAGAACGATTTCAGTGAATACTGATTTAACTTATACTAATAAAAAAGAAAATGGATTCTTATTAGCGAACAATCAGTTTTTTGATAAAAATGGCAACATCATTCGGTTCGACAAGGTAGATCAACGAAAAGAAAATCTGCAAACAGGAACTAGCATTAATACAAATTTTACTTATACAGAACCACTTTGGAAAAACACATTTTTAGTTTTGTCTTATCGACTTAATGTAAATAGAAACGATGCAGAAAGGAATACATTTAATAAAGATCCGAATGGGAAATACAATATATTAAGCGATACACTTAGTAATCACTATATTTTTAATACTCTTGGAAATACTGGAGGATTTAATGTCCGCTATAATGTGAAGAAATTCAATTTTGCAATCGGCACAGGTCTTGGCACAGTAAATTATCATATGAATGATATCAGAAAGAATGCTGATAGAAATGTTAGTTATACCAATTTCACACCCGCCATTACTTTTAATTTTACACCAAAGCAGCAAAGAAGAATTGAGTTTAATTATAATGGAACTACTGAGAACCCTACATTAAATCAGATACAACCTTTAATCGACAATATCGATCCACTCAATATTACAATTGGCAATCCAAATCTCAAACAAGCATTCTTACATAATTTTACCTTTAGAGCGTCGGATTATAAGGTATTAAAAAGTAGGAATATCGGAATCAATATGGGATATACTTCTACCGATAATGCCATTTCAAATAGTTCTTCTGTAGACAGTTTGGGCAGAAGGATTAATCAAGCAATAAATGTGAGTGGTAATTATACTTTTAGATTAAGTGCAAATTATGGTTTTGAAATTATCCCTTCACTGCAATTAGGCTTTGAAGTTGGACCAAATGTTAGTCATTACGTAAACTATGTAAATGGTCTCAGGAATGAAACAAAAACAACCGCCTCTTCTTTCTCAATAAATTCTGGTTACTGGAGCGATAAATGGATCAATTTCTGGTTAAATTTTAATGCTAATTATAATAAATCTATTTCTTCAATCAGGCCGGATGTAGCAACCAATTACTGGTCATATGCCACTTATAGTAACCTTCAGTTTAAATTTAAAAAACAAAAAGTTTATATAGATTTAAATGCTGAATTAAATCTATATCAGAAAACAACTGCATTTGCTAATCAGCAAAATGCTTACATTCTAAATGCCGGCATTAGAAAAATAATTTCAAAAGATGAAAAATGGGAAACCAAATTTTATGTAAATGATATATTCAATCAGAATTTAGGTATTAATCGAAATATCAGTAGCAACTTTATTTCTCAAACAACTACACAGAATGTGAAGCGATATTTTATGCTATCCCTGATCTATAATTTCAATAAAAATGGCAAACCAACAAGTATGGGCTTTTAATAAAGTGGAATTACTTGTCACCAAAATCAATAATAGACAGATGAAACAAATATTAATTCTATTTTTTATTATTTTAAATTTTCCATCTTTTTCACAAACACAATTCATTACCAAAGGAAGAATCGTGTATGAAAGATCTGTTAATCAGCACAAACCCCTAGAAGAAGAAGGAAGCGATAATGATTGGTGGAAAGAAATGATGAAAAGTTTTCCTAAAATTGTTAAAGACCAGTATGAACTCAAGTTTAATGAAACTAAATCGGTTTACAAACTTGACAAAGAAAATACAGATAACAAATATATGTGGGGATCTAAACCAAATGAGTCTGACAATGCGGTTCATGATTTTAATAACCAATCTGTTAGTATTCAAAGGGAAATTTTTGAAAATACTTATTTAATAAAAGATAGTCTACGAAAATTGGAATGGAGGATCACGCAGGAAATTCGTGAAATTGCTGGATTTGAATGCAAGAAAGCTGTTACAAAGATTTGTGATTCTGTAGTAGTAGTAGCTTTTTATACCGACCAAATTCCAGTAAGTTCGGGGCCAGAAAGTATGGGGGGATTACCGGGTATGATATTAGGTCTAGCTATTCCAAGAATGTACACTACCTGGTTTGCTACAAAATTGGAATTAGTAGAACCCACTTTACCACAATTAAACCCCATTCAAAAAGGGAAAAAGGTAAATTGGTTACAACTTAATACAGAACTGAAGAAAGGCATGAAAGACTGGGGCAAACAGGGACATCGTTTAACCTGGGGATTTACTTTATAAATTACCTTCTTTTTACAAAACGTTTTTTTCGCATATGATTTTCATGTAAAAATCCTCCGTAACTTTTGCCCTCAAATTGCTAAAATGAAATGAGCCTAAATAAAATTTGATACCAATCAATATTATCTCGGCGAATTATATGTAACCAAAATCAATAATTGACACATGAAAAAAACGTTGCTGCCATTAATATTGGCCTTGGGAATTTTGACGGCCCAATCACAAAACAAGTCAACCCCTTCAGTAATACCAGTACCTGCTTCTTTAATAGCAAACAGTGGAACATTTACGATAACAAACAATACTGTCATTTCTGTTTCTGCTGGAACAAGTAAAGAACTTGACAATATGAGTAATCAAATGTCTAAAGTTTTGCAAACTGCAACTGGCTTTAATTTAAAAACAGGTCCTGCTGGAACTGATGGCGGCATAAAATTAGAGTTGTTAACTACACCCAATACTTCCTTGGGAAATGAAGGATACCAATTAAAAGTAACCTCCACAGGTGTACTTATTAGTGCAAATAAACCCGCAGGTATTTTTTATGGCATACAATCATTTATGCAATTAATGCCAAAAGAAATTGAAAGTAAAACAGTGGTTAATAATTTTTCATGGACTGTTCCATGTGTTACCATCGACGATCAACCAAGATTTGGTTGGAGAGGTTTGATGTTAGATGTGAGCCGTCACTTTTTTACAAAAGATGAAGTAAAAAAATTCATGGACGACATGGTAAAATTCAAATTCAATTTATTACACCTTCATTTAACTGATGATGAAGGATGGAGAATTGAAATTAAAAGTTTACCCAAACTTACTTCAGTTGGTGCTTGGCGTATAGAACGCAATGGCAAATGGGCCAATTCACCAAAAGCAGCAGATCCTTCTGAGCCTAAAACCTATGGTGGTTTTTATACGCAAGAAGATATTAAAGAATTAGTAAAATATGGCCAGGATAGATTTTTAACCATCATGCCTGAAATTGATGTGCCAGGACATAGTATGGCTGCATTGGCTGCTTATCCTGAACTTTCATGTACAGGTGGCGAGCATACTGTTTATCAAGGAATTTCTTTTATGAATTGGTTCCCTAATGGAAAATTTGAAGCCATTGTAGAAAATGGTCTTTGCCCTGCCAATGAAAAAGTATATGAATTTTTAGATAAGGTATTTACTGAAGTAGCTGCCTTATTTCCATTTGAATATATTCATATGGGCGGTGATGAGTGTGCCAAAAATTTCTGGGAGAAGAGCCCCGCAGTTCAAGCCTTGATGAAAAAAGAAGGTTTAAAAACGATGCCTGAAGTAGAAAGCTATTTTGTAAAAAGAGTAGAGAAAATCGTGAATTCAAAAGGTAAAAAATTAATGGGTTGGGATGAGATCTTGGAAGGTGGTATCTCTCCAACCGCAAACGTAATGAGCTGGCGCGGTGTAAAAGGTGGTATTGAAGCTGCAGAATCAAAACATCATGTAGTAATGTCGCCATCAAGCTTTGCTTATTTAGATTATGTACAAGGAGAGCCTTTATTAGAAGCGCCTGTTTATGCTAGTCTTCGTTTGAATAAAGCCTATTCTTTCGATCCTGTACAGGAAGGAATGGATGCTAAATATGTGTTAGGCGGACAAGGAAATCAATGGACAGAACAGTTAGGTAATTATAGAAGTTTGCAATACATGACCTGGCCCCGTGCGTTAGCAATTGCTGAAGCTACCTGGTCGCCAAAAGAAAGGAAAGACTGGAACAGTTTTGCTTCAAGGGTTGAAAAGCAATTCGACCGTTGGGATATTTCTGACGACAAATATTCTAAAGCAATGTTTGATGCAGTAGTTGAAGCATCTAAAGATGATAAGGGAAATTTATATGCTAACTTAAGTACTGAGGTATCTGGTATGAGTATTTATTATTCATTTGATGAATCTAATCCAGATAATTATTATCCAAAATATGCTAAGCCTGTATTAGTTCCTAAAGATGCTGCAACAATGAAAATAGTTACTTATCGTGATGGCAAACAAATTGGGAAACAGATTAATATTCCAGTTACTGAATTAGCAAAAAGGGCGGCTAAGAAGTAAGATTATATAAGAAAAATCAACCACCCCAGCCGTATTTCGCTAAAGCGAAATCGGCATCCCCTCCTATTCGCAAGCGAACAGGAGGGGTATTTTTTTTATTAACTTACATATTATTCGTTCACTCCTCACTTTTCACTTCTCACTCCTCACTTTTCACTTCTCACTCCTCACTCCTCACTCCTCACTTCTCACTCCTCACTTCTCACTCCTCACTTCTAACTTCTAACTTCTCACTTCTCATTCTTATCTCTTATTTTTATTACCTAAAGCCATCCATTATGCCTCATCCAATTCCGGCAACTTTCCATCCACAAGTCTTTGGTTGTTTTATTAATCAGCCCAAAACCATGTCCTCCATTTTGATAAATATGTAATTCAGCTTTCACTTTATGTGCTATCAGTGATTCATAAAACAATACGCTATTCAATACATTCACAGCATCATCATCTGATGCATGAAATAGAAAACTCGGTGCTGTGTTTTTGGTGATCTGTAGTTCATTGGAATAAAAATCCTTTTTTTCTTTTGAAGGATTCTTTCCTAGTAAATTATCTCTGGATCCCATATGTGTTAAGCCATCCTGGAAACTAATCACAGGGTAACCTAAGATCATAAAATCTGGACGAAGGCTAGTATTCTTGGGATTTGCAATGAGCGCATCCGTATAGTGTGTACCTAATGTAGATGCTAAATGCCCACCAGCAGAAAATCCGATGATTCCAATTTTATTAGGGTCAATATTCCATTTTTCAGCATTCTCTCGCGTGATTAGCATCGCCTGTTGTGCATCTTGCAATGGTCCGATTTCACGATTGGGCATGGTTCGATCACTTGGGATGCGATATTTTATAAGGATGGCAGTAATACCTACTTCATTGAACGACTTTGCAATGTCAGAGCCTTCATGGCCTGAAGCTGTTATAAAATATCCGCCTCCCGGAAATATAATAACGGCTGACTTTTTATCATTTTGCACTTTGGGTTGGAATACAGTATATGTGGGTATACTAATATCGCTGATAATTAAAATGCCAGGTTCGGTAGAATGCTTTTCTATGTTTTCAGCAGGTTTACTATTTGGAATAGCATCTGGATATAAAGCTGTTTCAGTTTGTGCTTGAATTTTCATAATACTTGAAATCAATAAAAGCGAAAAGAGAATTTTTTTCATATGCATGAATTATACGTAGATTAATTACTAAAATAATAAATAACTTCAATACTAGTTCCTTCTTAATTTAAATCAAACATAAGGTATGGGTAGAATCACAGTAAAAGATGTTTTCAAACAAGTAAAAGCGGATCTTATTGGAAAAGATTCCTATCGTGGTGTAACACTTACTTATTCGTGGCTTGCTAATCAATTTGGTCATATCTCATTGGGGTTTATTCCTACCAGCATTGCCTTCTTCTTTTTAAAGAATAGGATGGATGTTACACATGCGGGTATTAAAGCTGCAAGTATCGTTACGATAATTTGGATAAGTTTTGAACTCTATAATTTTTTGGGTCCGCTTTTATTTAATAAGAAAACAAATTCCAAATTGGTTTATGTTTCAGGCCCTGAATATCAATTTCAACCTGCCTGGGGTAATATTGCATTTGACACATTTACTGACCTTAGCTTTTTTTCTTTCGGGGCTTTTCTAAGTGCAGCTATTCTTGTTCACTTTCAATTAGGGGACCCCAGATTAATCATCTATATTATTCTGGCATTACTACTTGTACTTCAATATCCCATTCATTATTGGTTTCTGACAAAAATGTATCAACAAGCTGCGCAATTTCCTTTTCAGTATAGACTAAGTCAATTTGATCTTCCCATTTCTGATTCTGCAAAACAATCCATCTTGTATTGGCTTGCAGATAATCATAAAGCAAAACATCTACTGATTTTTGGTGGTGTAAATTGTGGGAAGACCAGTTTGAGTGTTGGATTAGCAAATGAAAAAGCAATTAATCATCAGGCTGTTACCTATACCACAGCTACTAAATTAATCAGTTTATTTTTTACTAAACCAATACCTAATCAAGAAAATGCTTACCCCTGGACCTGGCAAAATTGTTCTTATTTAGTTGTGGATGATATTAATCCTGGTGATCCAGTAAAAGAAGACATTTTACCAGCAGACTATTTTTTAGAGTTAATGGATAACTATACCAGTGAAAATGAAGCCAATAGAGAATCTATTAGAAACTGCTCTGTCATTTGGGTTTTAGGAAATGATGATTCCAAAAGTAATCGGCAAGATGATTGGGAAAAGATGCTACATGGAATTGGTGTTTCGAAAGATCATATTTGTGCAGTGAGATTATAATTTTTATTTAATGCATTATGTTATAAAAAAGCTTCTACATTTTAATATAGAAGCTTTTTTTGCGAATGCTTAAACAATCTATTTAGATAAATCCAAAATCCACATTCTATTTGCAGGAATCGTAAATTTATTTGCAACAGCAACTCCAGTAACAATATTTTTTCCAGCTTTATATCCGGATGTTCTTTCAGTAAAATTTGAAAAATCGACTTCTTTATTTTTATCACTGGTATTCATCACACACATGATGGTTTGCTTTGCATCATATCTGAAATAAACATACAATCCATCATCAGGTACATATTGCATCAATGAACCTTTCGTAATGGCAGAACTATTTTTCCGATAATTAGCAAGGGTTGTTACATATTGTTGCATATCTTTTTCTTCAGCGGTCATTCCTTCTCCCGTGAAGGCATTTTTTGGATCACCCTTCCATCCCCCAGGGAAATCTAATCTTACATTACCATCTGCAGGATTTTTCTCGCCTTTCATTAATACTTCAGTTCCATAATACAATTGAGGAATCCCTCTAGTTGTCAGTAACCAGGCAATACCAGTTTTTACTTTTTCAATATCTCCGCCCACATCAGATAAAATACGTGTTAGATCATGGTTATCCAGAAAGATGCAATTGCGATTGGCATCCTTATATAAAAAATCATTGCTTAGCGTAGTATATAATTTATTGACTCCCTCTGTCCATCCAAAATCCTGTTTCAATGCTGGTTGTATTCCATACATCAAAGCTTGAAAATCTGTAGCACCCTGCAAATTGCTTTTGAAAGGAACATCCATTTTATTTTCTACAAAATAGGCTTGTGCAGCTGTTCCATGTACCCATGTTTCACCGAACATCGTCATCTTTGGATATTCATCCGTTAATGCTTTATTACAACGATTCATAAAAGGCAAATCATTATAGATATAGGTATCGATTCTCCAACCATCAACCCCAAACTTCTCCACACTCCAAATAGCATGTTGAATTAAATAATTCGCCACATAAGGATTGGATTGATTAAGGTCGGGCATTTCAGTGGTGAACCAACCGTCCACTGTTTTTTTTGCATCAGACTTAGATGCATAGGGATCGAATAGTGGTTGATCTTTATAAGAGGTTCCGGTATATTTTGGCCATTGATGGTACCAGTCTTTCATGGGTTGATCCAGGAAGGTAATATGTTTGCTGCCTACATGATTATACACAGCATCCTGAATTAATTTCATCCCTCTTTTATGTAAAGCATCGCTTAAAGCTAAATATTTTTCCGCTCCTCCAATTCTTCTTTCTATTACATAATGATCCGTAAATGCATACCCGTGTTCTGTTCTATTCGGTTGGTCGTTTTCAAGTACGGGGGTCATCCATAGAGTAGTAATTCCTAACTTTTGTAAATAATCTAAATGATTAATGACGCCTTGAAGATCTCCCCCATGACGATCATAAATTTCTTTTCTATTTAAACTTTGATCGCGCATACCGGCCACATGATCATTTGATTCATCCCCGTTGCTAAATCGATCTGGCATCAATAGATATACTAAATCGGAAGAGTTAACTCCTTGAGCATAGGTTTTACCATTACCAGTTCTTCTTTTTTCTAAAGGCCACTTTACGGCATGCCCTCTGCCATTTTGAAGAAATTCTATCACTACCTCACCAGGTTGAGAAGTTGATGCAACTTCAATATCCAATGCCATATATTTTCCATTCTCCAATGCTGTTGTTTTCAACAATTTCACTCCGGGATAATTGATGCGAACCGTTTCTTTATTGAACCCATCATAGTCTCCATATACTAAAACTTGTACTTTATTCCATTTCATACCTACCCACCAATTGCTTGGATACAATTTTGCGTATTGGGCAATAGAATAACCAGTAACGCTTAAAAAAGCGAGCACTAAAAAACAAAATTTACGTTTCATACAATTTAAATTTAAACCCAACTAAATCAATCTTTCGATTTGATTACGATGTTCGCAAAAAAACCAGCTATGATCATCGAAGCGCCTGCAAGACCTACTACATTTATCGCTTTTTCACCAACAAGTGTCAAAGCTAATCCTCCTAAAAGTCCTGCAGCAATTTGTGGGATAGTAATCGTTGCATTAAAAATACCCATGTAAACGCCAGTTTGTTTGGGTGGCAATGAAGAGGAAAGTATGGCATAAGGTAAAGCCAGAATAGCAGCCCATGAAATACCCACACCGATCATAGGTATAAACAAAAGATATTTATCAGTAATAAACATCATCGACATTAATCCAATACCACCGCAAAGAAGAGAAAGCATGTACGTATTTTTCCTTCCTAATTTATCTGTAATTGGAGTTAACACCAATGAATACAACGCAGCAAATAAACTATATGCTGCAAATATCACTCCAGTCCAATCTCCTGCTTCATTAAATAATTTTGAATGTGGATCTGTTGTGCCCCAAATGTTTTGAGCGATTGCTTGGGTAGTATATACCCACATTAAAAACAATGAAAACCAGGAAAAAAATTGAGTAATGGAAAGCTGCCACATGGTAGCAGGAATATTTTTCAATAAAGTACTAAATGGAACTTTCTCAGTTTCTGTAGTATCTATATTATTGTATTTAGCATATTCCTCAGGAGGATATTCTTTTGTTCTGAATGAGGTCCACAAAACACTTAACAATAAAGCAGCGCCTCCAAAATAAAAAGCATAAATCACAGTAGGTGCAACTTTTTCACCAGGGTTGGGTTCATTGGATACATTAAAAACATTCGTCAGTAAATAAGGCAACATCGATCCCACAAATGCACCTGTATTAATTAAGAAACTTTGAATGGCATATCCTTTATTGCGTTGACTTTCAGGAAGCATATCACTTACCAATGCTCTGAAAGGTTGCATGGTTACGTTGAAGGAAGTATCCATCAGTAATAACATCGTAGCCCCGAAAATCAATGCTGGCAACAGTGTAGCAAAGTGTTCAGAGTTAGGCATAAAGAACATAGCTAGAGCAGAAACAATACATCCTCCAAGTATAAAAGGAATTCTTCTTCCTAGTCTTGTCCAGGTTTTATCGCTCGACATTCCCACAATTGGTTGCACTATTAATCCAGCTACTGGAGCAGCCAACCAGAATAAACTCAAATTATGCGGATCGGCACCAATAGCAGAAAGGATTCTACTCGTATTTGCATTTTGTAAAGAATATCCAATTTGAACTCCTAAGAATCCAAAACTGATATTCCAGATTTTCCAGAAACTTAAAACAGGTTTTGAACTGTTTGAATTAGACGAAAAACTGTTCGCAAGGGCCATAGCAATCGATTGAAAGTGTAATGTGTAATAATTACATGAAAGTAAAAGTAAATAAAAAAACATCCCATTTCGGGATGTTTTTTATGATTTATATCACGAATCCGTTCGGAAGAATCGCTGTTTTTTTGACTACCACAATCCCATCTTTAACAGAATATAGTGGATGATCACTATTTGGTAAATGCTTACCGCCAATGATTTTTACATCATTTCCAATACGGCAGTTCTTATCAATAATGGCATCTTTAATATAGCAACGTTCGCCAATTCCAATTAAAGGCAAACCCTTTGCTTTGTTTGACTCCATTTCTGAAAGGGTTTCATAATAATCATTTCCCATAATATACGCACTAACTACTGTTGTGCCATGGCCTATTCTTGATCGGATACCTACAACACTTTGTTCTATTCTACTGGCATTGATTATAGACCCCTCCGCAATAATTGTTTTCTCTAAAGTTGTCCCACTAATTTTAGCAGGAGGCAACATTCTTGCACGACTATAAACGGTTTTATTATTATCAAAAAGATTGAAAGCAGGCACATCATCTGTCAATGCCAGATTGGCTTCAAAGAAAGAATAGATATTTCCGATATCAGTCCAATAACCATCATATTGATAACTGATTACTTTATGATTATCGATTGATTCCGGAATAATTTCTTTTCCAAAGTCTGTAGCTTTTGGATTTTTTTCATATAAAAGATGATCTAATATTTTTTTATTGAAAATATAGATACCCATGGATGCTAAATAATTCCTTCCCTGTTTCTGCATTTCTGCGCCAGTATCGCTAGTCCATTCCGGCAATAACTCTTTACTTGGTTTTTCAATAAATGAGGTAATAAAATTTTCATCATTTGTTTTCAAAATTCCAAATTCAGGAGCTTCACGATCCCCTACTGGAATTGTAGCAATTGTAATGTCTGCGCCTTGAGCTTTATGATTAGCAATCATTTCACTGAAGTCCATTTGATACAACTGGTCTCCACTTAAAATCAAAATATACTCGTAATCGAAATTACTAATATGGCGTAATGATTGTTTAACAGCATCAGCAGTTCCCTGAAACCATCCTGGATTATCAGGAGTTTGTTCTGCAGCAAGAATATCTACAAATCCAGAACTAAATGCGCTGAAATGATACGTGTTCTTGATATGTTTATTAAGAGAGGCTGAGTTAAATTGTGTTAATACAAACATCCTATTGATATTGCTATTGATACAATTGCTAATAGGAATATCCACTAAACGATACTTGCCTGCAATAGGTACAGCTGGTTTTGACCTTGTTGCAGTTAAAGGAGATAATCTGCTTCCTGCTCCACCTCCAAGAATAACGGCCACAACTGACTTCGAAAAATTATCCATATGTTTAGATTATAAGGGTTAAATAATAGATTGATAAAGGTTAATATATTTTTGAACAGTTGCTTCCCAACTATTATCGATTTGCATCATTGTTTTGCGCATCTTTTCTAAATGCACTTCATCTTTATATACTGATACGCCTCTGTGTATCGAATATACTAAATCATCTACGGATGCATTATTAAATCGAATACCATATCCATTGGGTTCTCCCATGTCTACTACTGTATCTTTTAATCCACCAGTACTTCTCACCACAGGCACTGTACCATAACGCATGGCATACATTTGATTTAATCCACAGGGCTCTACTCTGCTGGGCATTAGTAAGAAGTCTGCACCAGCATAAATCAGGTGACTCAAAGCCTCGTTATAACCTATATATGCATTGTAAACACCTGAGTGTTGGTAGGATAATTGCTGCAAGTCCCATTCCACATCAGTTTGCCCACTTCCTAGAATGAAAAAACTAGCTTCCCCATTCATTTGATAAATAGCTGTAGCAATGGCATCATGCAATATATCTGCTGCTTTCTCACCAACTAATCTTCCGATAAAAACAAAGAGTGGTTTAGAAGCATCAAGCCCAAACTTAGTACATAGTAATTCCTTACTCTTTTGTTTTCCCTCTGTTACTGTTTTAACAGAAAAGTGATTGTCGATATAAGAATCAGATTCTGGACTCCAGATTTCATTGTCAATCCCATTTAAAATACCGCTACACTTTCCTCGTTCATATTCAAATAGAGATTCTAAGCCATTGGCATCCCAGAATAGTTCTTCCATATAGCTTTGACTAACAGTTGTTACTTTATCTGCACATCTTATAGCCGAAGCCATAGGATTAATTTTTCCAGCCCATTCAAGTAATCCTCTCTTCCATTCATCCCATGCAGGAATTAAAGTACTTTTGCTCCAATCCATCCAACCTTGGTATTGTCCATTATGAATGGTAAATACAGTAGGGATGCGACTCAGATGTCTGAAATTGAAACAATGTTTCATCATGAAAGGAACAAGTGCTGACTGATGATCGTGGCAATGAACTACGTCGGGTCGATGTTCCCAGCTAGACAACCAATTAACCACCGCAATTTGAAATGCGGTGAATCTTTCTGTATCATCATCGTATCCATAAATTTTTTCTCTATCAAGCAAACCGTTGATATCAACGAGATACAAATCAAAACCAAGGGAATTCTTTTTCTCACGAATGATGGTATATTCAAAGAACCAATCACCTAAGTTGGCATTGCCTTTAAAATCAACTACCCATTCATTTGCATACAAAAATTTAGTCCGATACATGGGCATGACCACTTTGGCAATATGTCCAGCCTGACATTGGTATTTGGGAAGTGCACCTACCACATCACCTAAACCACCTGCTTTTGCCATTGGATAGCATTCTGCACTTATATGAACAATCTCCATCAGATATATTTATTTTCTTGATTTGCATTCAATTTAGGAATGAATTGGCATAAGGGCAAAAAACATTTAAAGTTTTCTCCTTGATAAAATATATTTATTTTACAGCTTATTCAATTTACCAACCAATATATTGCTTGCCATGACTCAACAAAAACAACCCACCAATTCTGGTGCTCTCGCAACATTAGTTATCGTATTCTTTTTCTGGGGATTTATTGCTGCTTCTAATAGTATTTTTATCCCATTCTGTAAAACCCATTTTAAGTTGAACCAATTTGAATCTCAACTAATTGGATCAGCCTTTTATGGTGCTTACTTTATTGGTTCACTAATTTTATTTATTACTTCTAATATCATAGGATATGATATTTTAAATAAAATAGGTTACAAAAAAGGAATTATTTATGGGTTACTAATTTCAGTAGTGGGTGCATTGTTAATTATACCCTCTGCAAATGCAAATTCATTTCCTGCAATTCTTGCTTCATTTTTTGTTGTGGCTCTTGGCTTTTCTTTACAACAAACATCTGCTCAACCTTTTGCAATTGTTTTGGGAGACCCTTCTACAGGTTCACATAGATTAAACTTAGGGGGAAGTGTAAATTCATTGGGTACAACGTTAGGGCCATTAATTGTTAGTTTTTTCTTATTCGGTTCTGCAGATGCAAAAAATGCAGTTGTTACTGTAACAAATATTAATGTACTCTACCTGATTGTAGCTGGAGTTTTTGCAGCCGTTGCTATCATTTTTTCATTATCAAATCTTCCCGATGGCAAGAATGATGAAAAGTTTGAAAAAGCCAATAAAGCATCTTCCTCTCTTTTAATAATGACTTTATTAATAGGCGGTATCATTGTAATTGGACAGTTCACCGAAATTCCTAAATTGACGCTTTTATTAATGACGATTGTTTCTGTTTTAGGAGTATTATTTTATTCCAATAATCAAGCAGTAAAAAATAATGAGGGTTGGGGAGCAATGAAATATCAGCAATTGATTTATGGTATGATTGGGATCTTTGTCTATGTTGGTCTTGAAGTAACTATCGATAATAATTTCGGTGCACTTTTAAAAACTCCTGGTTATTTAAGTGATTTAGGATTAGATGAAAGTAAAATTTCGAAGTATGTTTCTCTATACTGGGGAAGTTTGATGATTGGCAGATGGACTGGGGCCATTAGCGTTTTTAACTTAAAGGGCATTGTTAATAAAATAATGATGGTAATTGTACCATTCATTGCATTTGGTGTTGTTTTAGGGGTTAGTAAAATTTATGGGAATGACATTTCAGATCTTTATGGTTATTCAGTGATTATCTTAATTGCGATTGTAGCTTTTTTCTTTGGTCAACAAAAACCAGTAAAAACGCTTGTTATAGTTGCAACACTAGCAGGGATATCCATGTTAGTAGGTGTATTTACAACGGGAATTATTTCTGTATACTCGTTTATGGCTGGTGGATTATTTTGTTCAGTAATGTGGCCATGCTTTTTTTCACTAAGTGTGGGAGGGCTAGGAAAGTATACAAGTCAGGGATCAGCATTCTTAATTATGATGATTTTAGGAGGTGCAATTATTCCTCCTTTACAAGGTGCTTTTGGAGATAGGGCTTCAATTGGAATGCACCATTCATATTTATTAGCTTCAGCTGGATTCTTTATTCTTGTTTTAATAGCTTTAAAATTAAAAACAATATTAAAATCTCAGGGGTTAGATTTTGACGAACAAGTAAGCGGTGGACACTAATTTTTCATTTAATTATTTATAAAAAATGGCACTCAGTAATTCTGGCTTGGAACAATTAGCTATAGGAATAGATATTGGAGGGACAGGTACTAAATTTGGCATTGTTGATAGAGAAGGTAATGTGCTGTTCTCGAGTGATATGTCCACAAGAGGATATGAAACTATTGAGGAATTCATTGCAGAATTGCATAAAAACGTGCAGCCTTTAATAGATAATGTTGGCGGAATTGGAAGAATTCGCGGAATCGGGGTAGGCGCACCTAACGGTAATTTTTATACAGGTACAATTGAATATGCTCCAAATCTACCTTGGAAAGGAATTATTCCTTTAGCCAGATTGATTCAGGACGAATTCAAATTACCTATTGTAATTACTAATGATGCTAACGCAGCTGCTTTAGGCGAAATGAAATACGGTGCTGCAAAAGATCTCAGTGATTTTATCATGATCACACTTGGAACAGGTGTTGGAAGTGGAATAGTTGCCAATGGAAATTTAATTTATGGCCATGATGGATTTGCTGGAGAATTAGGTCATGTAATTGTAATTCCTGACGGTCGTTATCATGAAGGCACTGGTAAACGAGGCTCACTTGAAAGTTATGCTTCCGCTACCGGTGTTCGAAATACAGCAATTGAATTACTAGCCAATTCTGATACACCAAGTTTGCTTCGTGATGTTCCAAAAGACCAACTCGATTCTAAAAAAGTGTACGATGCAGCTATGGCTGGAGACCAGTTAGCTAAAGATATTTTTGATTTTACAGGAAAAATTCTTGGCCTGGCATTGGCAAACTTTGTGATGTTCTCAAGTCCGTCTGCTATTGTATTATTTGGTGGACTAACTAAGGCTGGAGATTTAATCTTAAAGCCTACCAGAGAGAGTATGGAAGCTAACTTAATACAAGTATTCCAAAACAAAGTGAAGATCCTGGTAAGTCATTTAAAAGAGTCAGATGCGGCTATTTTAGGTGCATCTGCGTTGGCTTGGGATATACAATAATTTAAAAGTAAAAATTCAACATTCAAAAGTTAAAAAAATACGCATAAAATAAAGCGGGTTGCCTTTTAAAGACAACCCGCTTTTATTTTGAATTTTGACTTTCTAATTTTTATTTTTTTTCCTACGCTTCCGATATTTTTGGTTCTTCTACATTCGGTTGATAGATAAATTTTATTTTGCCATTTTCTTTATCCAGATCCGCAATGAGTCTATCTCCTGCTTTTACACTCATGTTTAAGATTTCTTCTGCTAATGGATCCTCAAGATATTTCTGGAGTGCCCTGTGCAATGGTCTTGCACCAAATTGAGCATCATACCCTTTATCTGAAATAAACTCTTTGGCTTCTGGTGTTAATTCCATTGAGAACCCTAAGTTTTGCAAACGCTTGGTAACTCCTTTCATTAAAATATCAATGATATTGAAGATGTTTTCTTTTGTGAGTGCATTGAAGATAATCACATCATCAATTCGATTCAAAAATTCTGGTGAGAAAGTACGTTTCAGTGCTTTTTCAATGACCGCTTTATTATTGTCTTCCGCATTTTGAACCCTGGTTGCTGTTGCAAATCCAACACCATCACCAAACTCTTTCAACTGGCGGGCACCAATATTAGAAGTCATAATGATAAGCGTGTTTTTGAAATCAATTTTTCTACCAAGGCCATCTGTTAACTGTCCATCATCCAATACCTGTAAAAGAATATTATAAATATCCGGATGGGCTTTTTCGATTTCATCCAATAAGATCACGCAGTATGGTTTACGACGAACTTTTTCTGTCAATTGTCCACCTTCTTCATATCCTACATAACCCGGAGGCGCACCAATCAGGCGACTCACTGTAAATTTCTCCATGTATTCGCTCATATCGATACGAATCAACGCATCTTCTGAATCGAACATATATCTCGCCAATGATCTAGCTAACTCTGTTTTACCTACGCCGGTTGGGCCAAGAAAAATAAATGTACCAATTGGCTTCTTCGGATCTTTTAAACCAACCCGATTTCTTTGAATAGCTTTCACCACTTTTTGAATCGCTTCATCCTGTCCAATTACCATATCGCGCATGTCTTCGCTCATTTTGCGTAACTTTTCAGTTTCCGCCTGAACCATCCGCTTCACAGGAATTCCAGTCATCATACTTACCACTTCGGCAATATGTTCTTCGATAATGGGATAGCGTTTATTTTTACTTTCTTCTTCCCAGATTCCTTTTGCTCTTTCTAATTCCTCTCCTAATTTTTTTTCTGTATCACGAAGTGCAGCAGCCTCTTCAAAGCGTTGGCTCTTCACTACTTTATTCTTTTCGTTCTTAACGTCTTCAATTTTCTTTTCGAGTTCTACAATCTCTTCAGGCACATTGATATTCTTCAAGTGAACCCTTGCTCCTACTTCATCTAATACATCAATTGCTTTGTCTGGCAATAAACGATCCGTCATATATCGATCGCTCAATTTTACACAAGCTTCAATAGCTTCATCGTTATAGGTTACATTATGAAAATCTTCGTATTTCGATTTGATATTATTGAGAATCAAAATAGTTTCTTCAACACTTGGTGGTTCGATCAATACTTTCTGAAAACGACGATCCAATGCTCCATCTTTTTCAATGTGCATACGATATTCATCCAAAGTAGAAGCTCCAATACATTGGAGTTCTCCTCTAGCAAGAGCTGGCTTGAAAATATTTGAAGCATCTAATGATCCGCTAGCACCACCGGCACCAACAATGGTATGTATTTCATCAATGAAAAGAATTACATCTCTGTTTTTCTCTAACTCATTCATGATGGCTTTCATGCGCTCTTCAAACTGACCGCGATATTTTGTTCCTGCCACTAATGCAGCAAGGTCTAAACTAATTACTCGTTTATCAAAAAGTACACGACTTACTTTGCGTTGAACAATTCGTAATGCAAGACCTTCCACGATGGCTGTCTTACCCACCCCAGGCTCTCCAATTAAAATGGGGTTATTCTTTTTACGGCGACTAAGAATCTGGCTTACGCGTTCGATTTCGGCCTCTCTTCCAACAATGGGATCAAGGGTTCCACTTTCTGCAAGTTTTGTAATATCTCTTCCAAAATTATCGAGAACGGGTGTTTTGCTTTTAGCACCAGGAACAGCTTTACCACCTTTTTGTTGCTGGTAACCTGCACTCCTTTTCTCCTCATCAAACTCATCTTCGTTCTCATCAGAAAATTCACTGCGTGGATTTGGATTGGTAGAACCCACCATGCCTAATTCATTTCGGAATAAATCATAGTCAACATCAAACTGATTTAAAATTTGAGTTGCAATATTTTCTTTGTTCTTAAGAATGCTGAGCATTAAATGCTCTGTTTCAACTAATGGGCTCTTTAGAGCTTTGGCTTCCAAAACAGTAACCCTAATTACTTTTTCTGCCTGTTTAGTTAGAGGGAGGCTATTGATATTGGCAATATTTTTGCCCGTTTTATCTTTAACGGCTAGTTCAACTTCCTTTCTTAGTTCATACAAGTCTATATTGAGCTGTTTGAGCACTTTGATAGCGGTATTATCCCCATCTCGTATCAAACCCAACAAGAGATGTTCTGTTCCAATAAAGTCATTCCCTAAACGCAATGCCTCTTCCCTGCTAAAGGAAATGATCTCTTTTACTTGTGCTGAAAAATTATTATCCATAATCTAAATTGGATTTATACAATTATAACGAATATTTTTGAGTGAAGTTGCGTGTCATTTATACACAGATTGTTAATGAATTATTTTATATGGAACTCAAAATTGATACCAAGGAGAAATTTACAGTTGTAAGCCCCATATTAATAGAATTAACTGTCAATATAGCAGCAGAAATCCAAGAAATCTGCCTGAAACTGTTAGAAAAACCCGTCAAAAACGTAGTGCTCCAAATGGAACAGGTACAAACAATTGAAGATGCTGCAGCTATTCAAATAGCAGAATTACAACAGCAGTTTTATGAGAAAAGCGCTTCTTTTGTTATTTGTTCACTTTCAGATTCTATAGAATCTACATTTGAAAAACTGGAAATAATAGATTTTTTAAACTATACTCCCACTGAAAGTGAAGCCTGGGATATTGTTCAAATGGAAGAAATAGAACGTGAGTTAATGGATGGGGATGATATAGAATTTGAATCTAATTAAATTGCATGCTGCTAACTAATCGTTTAATTTCGCCTGAATGATTTCGCCGAATACTATACAACAAATCACCAACCATATAGATATTATAGATGTAGTGGGCGAGTTTGTGAAATTGAAAAAAAGAGGTACTAATTACTTAGGTCTTTGCCCTTTTCACAACGAAAAGAGCCCTTCTTTTACGGTTTCTCCAGCAAAAGAAATTTACAAATGTTTTGGTTGTGGTAAGAGTGGCAATACTATTGGCTTCATCATGGAACATGAGAAGTATAGTTATGTAGAAGCCTTACGCTGGTTAGCTGCCAGATATAATATTGAAATTGAAGAAACCGAATCTAGTCCTGAACAAAAACTACTAAACCAGACTGCCGATAGTTTATATGCAATCAATCATTTTGCACAGAAGTTTTTTTCAACACAATTAACTGATTCCGAAGAAGGAAAAAATGTAGCACTTTCCTATTTACAAGAAAGAGGTTTTAGGGAAACCATTATTCAAAAATTTCAAATTGGTTATAGCCCGGATATCAAAGATGCACTTACCAAAGCATTAATTGAAAATCAATTTAATCCAGAAATACTTCCTAAAACAGGATTGGTTGCACTTCGAAGCAATAATGAACTTGCTGATAATTATAGAGGACGAATTATTTTTCCAATTCATAATAATTCAGGAAAAGTAATTGGCTTTGGGGCTCGTGTAATTGGCAAGGCAGATCGAGCACCTAAATATATCAATACACCTGAAAATGAGATCTATTCAAAAAGTAAAATTTTATATGGATCTTATTTTGCAAGACAAGCTATTGACAAAGTCAATGAATGTCTTTTAGTCGAGGGTTACACTGATGTGGTAAGCTTGCATCAAGCAGGTATAGAGAATGTAGTGGCTAGTGGTGGTACCTCTTTAACTAATGATCAGTTAAGGCTAATTAAGAAATATACTTCTAACCTTACCATTATTTATGATGGCGATAGTGCTGGTATTAAAGCAGCATTAAGAGGTTTGGACATGGCACTTGAAGAAGGCCTGAATGTGAAGCTGGTATTGATTCCTGACAAAGAAGACCCTGATAGTTATGTAAATAAAGTAGGAGTTGCTGCATTCAATGATTTTATTGCTATCAATAAAAAAGATTTTATTCTTTTTCAATTGGAAGTAATGTTGAAAGAGGCGGGGAATGATGTTTCTAAAAAAAGTGCCGTTGTAAATCAGGTTGCTGAAACAATTAGTAAATTAAACAAAGCAGAAGACTTTACCAGACAGCAAGATTATATTCGGCAGTCTGCACAATTACTTAAAATTGATGAAACCGGACTTACACATCTTGTCAATAAACTAAAAAGAGATAAGGTTGCAAAGGACGAAAAGAAACAGGCTTCGGATGATCTTCTTGCGGATCAAAAGGCAGCAGCAGCGCAGCCCGAAGATGTATTAGATGATTCACAATTATTATTTAATAAAGATGAAGCACATGAAAGGAATGTATTAAGAGCTTTATTGGAATATGGGCTGATGCCATGGGATGAACAAATATCTATGGCAGAATATATTTTTCAAGAATTGGAACAATTTCATTTTGATAATCCTCAATTGGAAGAATTGTTTGATACCTATAAAAAGATGTTTGTTGATGGACTAAAACCGAATACAAAAACTATGTTATATCATAGTAATGAATCGATCAGAAATCTAGTGATTCAATTGAGTATGCAAGCGCACGAATTAAGCACACAATGGGATAAAAAAATGGAAGGAATGTTTATCTTGAATAGAGATATCAGCAGGCAAGATGTATTAATGAGCATCAACTATTATAAGCTTCGCAAACTCAAAAAAATGTTTGAAGAAAATCAACGCGATATGGAGCACGCACCTATTGCAGAACAAATGCGTTTAATTGAATTGCACCAGCACTTAAAAAGCATTGAGAGAGAAATCACAAAGCAATTAGGGACGGTTATTATAAAGTAAAAAGTCAAAATTCAAAAAGTAAAAAAAAAGGCTCCATCTTGAGATGAAGCCTTATATTATAAGTATATTAAAGTGTTATTTCGAAAATATAAAATAATAAAGCCTCTGAATTATCAGGGGCTTTATTATTTTTGAATTTTTAATTTTTAATTTATTTCTCACTTGGATTTTTCTTTCCTGCCAATAATTTCTCTACAGCAGTTTCTAGTCTGCGCTTCCTGGTATCTTCTTTTTTTGCAGCTTCAATCCAACTCACATATTCTTTTTGGTTGCTAAAAGAAAGAGACGTGAAAAATTGTTGCGCTTCTTTGTGTTTCAAAAACATACTACCCAATTCTGCAGGTGGAACTACTAAGCGTTTTTCAAAATCAATTCCATTTAATTCAGGAGTCTTGATTTCTGAAAAACTACGATCACGATTTGGAATTTGATCTAATTTCTTAAATCGAATAGCACTCCAAACATTATCGATGGCAACCTGACGTACAGATTCATACTCATGTTTTGTGAGGAATTCCCAACTACAATCTCGATTCAAATCACTTACAATCTTACTGGTTGCTTTGGGATAAGCTACCCACAATTTACTGTCTTCCCGCAATGCTGGCAATACTTCACGTAAAATTTGATTCAATTGTTGCTGACTTAAAGCAAAAATCAACGCAAAATCTACTTTCTTACTTTTTAACAAAGGGGTTACGTTTTTAGCGTAGGCCAACTTTGCAAATTGCTTCTCAATTGAAGATGGAATTCCCTGAATCAACAGGTTTTTCTCATCTTTTAACTGTAACTTCTCAAATACATTTTGATTGGACATGCCTAAAAAAATATTTAGGTGATCAATAGGGAGAGCAAAGTTACAAAATATTCAGGCTAAATCCTGCATATTATTGCTATATAATTTGAAATAACAGGAAATTATGATTGTAAAATGCCTTGAGAAGACTATCGCATTAAAAAATATAATATTGTATCTTATTACAACTTCTCGTATTTAAATAAAACACAATGACACTTTAGCAGAAACTGATTATTAAAAAAGATTTTTAAAGTTCTTCTTTCCGTCTTTGTCGCCTCCGATCACGGCTTTTGAAGATAGGGACCTTACCTTCTGTTCCTTTTAAAATTCGGCCGATATTTTTCTGATGAGTTAATACCACCATAAGAGCAACTAGAACAGCAAATATTCGATATAGGGTTTCTTTCTCATTAAAAATAAAAAGAATAAAAACCATGAAAGAAACGCCAGCTAAAATTGAACTTAACGATACAAAACGAGTGAGGTAAAGTACAATTAAAAATACTCCAATACAACAGATAGCTACCAATGGTTGAATCGCAACAGCCATTCCCAATAATGTAGCAACTCCTTTGCCCCCTTTAAAATTTGCCCAAATAGGAAAAATATGTCCTAATACAGATGCCAATCCCAAGGCAATCATAAAATTGGTACGATCCCATTCATTCATTAAATAGTAAGGTAACAGGATATAAAGGGAAGTGGCTACAACTCCTTTAAGAACATCGACCATCATCACAAAAGATCCCCATTTAGGTCCTAAAACACGGAATGTATTTGTAGCACCGGCATTTCCACTACCGTAATCTCTAATATCAATATTGAAAAACTTTCTACTTACCCAAATTGAAGTAGGAATAGAACCAATTAAGTAAGCCAGCACAATGAGCAGAATTTCGTTCATTGAAATTTGGTTTGAAGTTTTTGAGTCCCAAATATAGGGAACTCTGGGTTAACAATTTCTTAATCCAATTCTTAATTTATACTATTTGCTTTGAAATTGACAAACTATCCAACCATTTCGCTGAGTTGTAAGATGATGTGCCCAACCAACAGATTCACAAGCTTTTAGGATATCTTCTTCGTCTTCTACTAAAAGTCCGCTCAATAAAATAGTCCCCCCATTTTGTAAAGCTTGATTAAGAAAGGAAATGTTTTCTAGAATGATATGCTTATTGATATTAGCTAGGATGATTTCAAACTTTTTCTCAATTTTTGCGGTATTTCCTTTCTCAATCAGGATGTTTAGACAATGATTGATATGAATATTTTCGGTTGCATTTTCGATACACCAGTCATCATTATCTATAGCGATAATTTCTTTAGCCCCAAGTTTCTCAGCCAGTATGGCTAAAATACCTGTACCCGTGCCAAAATCAAATACCGTTTTTCCTTTCAAAAATAAGCTCTGCATAGCTTTCATGACCAAATAAGTGGTAGCATGATGCCCAGTACCAAAACTCATTTTGGGAGTAATCACAATTTCATGCTCCACTCCTTTTATAGCTTCGTGAAAAGAAGCTCTGATTCCAACAAAACTATCTACTTGAACAGGTTCAAAATTTGATTCCCATAATTCATTCCAGTTTTGTTTTTCAATTTCTATTACTTCAAATGACAAATCACCCAATATTGCAAGCAATTCAACTTTAACAAAATGTTCTGCTGGAATAAATGCTTTTAAACTTGTTGGCATTTCTTCAAAAGCTTCGAAGCCAATTGAAGTTAGCTGTGCAATCAACTTTTCTTTCAGGGTCTCATCCTCGGTTGATATCTCGATTTGAATGGTTATGTCCTTCATTTTTAAAATTATTAAAATGATACATGCAAAAAAATGCCCCCGATATTTTCGGGGGCATTTAAACTATTAATTAGGCATTATCCGATTGACCTTGTCTGCCATCTTCTCTTGGGGTAGATTCTGGTCTTGGCATCAATGCTTTTCTGCTTAATTTGAACTTACCGGTTTTAGGATCTAATCCTACCAGTTTTACTTTTACCATATCTCCTTCATTGAATAGGCCTTCCATAGATTCTAAGCGCTTCCAGCTGATTTCACTAATATGCAACAAGCCTTGTTTGCCTGGCATGAATTCAACGAAAGCCCCGAATTCTTTGATTCCTTTTACAGGACCCTCATATACGTCGCCCACTTCAGGTACTGCTGTAATTCCACGAACCCAAGCGACTGCTTTATCAACAGCTTCTTTGTTTGCAGAGAAGATGCTTACTTCACCTGTATTTCCAACCTCTTCGATATTGATAGTAGTTCCGGTTTCACGTTGAATTTCCTGAATTACTTTACCACCTGGTCCGATTACCGCACCGATAAATTCTTTCTCGATAATCAATTTAACCATTCTAGGAGCATGAGATTTCACATCAGCACGCGCTGCAGGAATACATTCGTACATCGCATCAAGGATATGTAAACGACCTTTGCGCGCTTGCTCTAATGCTTCCATCATAACTGCCATGCTTAATCCATCTACTTTAATATCCATCTGAACGCCACAGATACCATCGCGGGTACCAGTAACTTTAAAGTCCATATCACCTAAATGATCTTCATCACCTAAGATATCTGTAAGGATCGCATATTTACCATCTGCTCTGGTGATTAATCCCATTGCAACACCACTAACGTGTTTAGGTATTGGCACACCAGCATCCATTAACGCTAGAGAACCAGCACATACAGTTGCCATAGATGATGAACCATTACTTTCTAAAATATCACTCACTACGCGAACGGTATAAGGATATTCATTACCTGGCATCATTTGCTTTAAGCTTCTCATTGCCAAGTTACCATGCCCTACTTCTCTTCTACCAACACCACGAATCATTTTCACTTCGCCAGTAGAGAATGGAGGAAAATTATAATGTAAGAAGAAACTACTATATTCAGAACTAGCAGCTGTTTCAGCCAATATTTGATCTAGTTTAGTTCCGAAAGTAACAGTGGTTAAAGACTGTGTTTCTCCTCTTGTAAATAATGCAGAACCATGTGGAGATGGAAGAGGTTCAACCTCCATAGCTAATGGACGAACTTGATCTAACTGGCGTCCATCCAAACGGATGCGGTCTTCCAGCATCATATCGCGAACAACTTCCCACTTTAGGTCTTCGTAATATTTTTTAGCTAATTTCTTTTCAAGATCAGTTACTTCTTCGCCTAGACTAGCAATCAACTCATCTTTCAATAAAGCATAAGCGTCAGTGCGTTCGTGTTTAGCAGAACCTTTCTTAGAAATATCGTAAACTCTTTGCTTAGCAAAAGCGATTACTTTTTCGTTAACAGCCTCATCAGAAGCAGGTTTTTTATAATCACGTTTTCCAGCAACTCCTACTAAAGCACGCAATTCTGCTTGTGCTTTAATTTGAATACGAATAGCATCATGAGCCAATTCCAATGCTTTAACAAGATCAGCTTCAGAACATTCTTTCGCTTCACCTTCCACCATCATCAAATTCTTTTCAGTTGCAGCTATCAAAAATTCTAGATCAGATGCAGCTAATTCAGAACGAGTAGGGTTCACAATGAATTTGCCATTTAAACGAGCTATACGTACTTCGCTCAACATTTCTTTAATTGGAATATCTGAAACAGCCAAAGCAGCAGATGCAGCTAGACAAGCTAAAGAATCAGGCATGATTTCAGCATCGCTAGAAATTAAACTCACTAAAACCTGCACATCACACAAATAATCTTCTGGAAATAATGGGCGTAATGCACGATCAATTAAACGGCTAGTTAAAATTTCATAGTCATTTAATCGAGCTTCTCTTTTGAAGAATGAGCCCGGGATTCGACCAGCAGAAGCGAATTTTTCTTGATAGTCAACACTCAATGGGAAAAAATCTTGTCCTTCTTTTGGATCTTTATTAGCAACAACAGTTGCTAGTATTACGCAGTTCCCTTGAGTAACGGTAACGGCTCCATCAGCCTGACGGGCCAATTTTCCTGTTCCAAGAGTAACCTCGCGGCCACTACCCAAGTCGAACTTTACTGATTTTGGTTGTGATAACATTTTTTTTGTGTAGTAGGCTACTTAATTTTTTGGCAAAAACCTTAAATCGCAGCCTTTGTGAATGGAAGAATCGAGGTAAAATAAGGTACAGACACAAACAACTATTCCCAACTGTTTCAAATTTGTCAGTTGGGAATAGTTAAAAGTATCATTGAAAAATTATTTTCTCAGACCTAGTTTCTCGATTAGTGCACGGTAACCTGTAAGGTTGTGCTTCTGCATATAGCTTAGCAAACGCTTACGCTGACCAACCATCTTCATCAAACCACGTTGGGTTGAAAAATCTTTCTTGTTGGCTTGTAAGTGCTTGGAAATCTGAACAATACGTTCAGTCAATATAGCAACTTGTGCTTCAATTGAACCAGTGTTAGTGGCTTTTCCACCAAATTCAGCAAAAATACTTGCTCTCTTTTCTGTTGTTAAATAAGGCATCTCAAATTTTTTAAAAAGACTCCGGAAATTT
>CAIYLW010000062.1 GCA_903927185.1 uncultured Bacteroidota bacterium | reverse complement strand
GAACTGAAAGTGATATTGATTAATTTATCAGGAGAAAACCAGGAAATTCATTCCGGTGACCGGATTGCACAACTGGTTGTTGCATCTGTGGCTAAAGCTGCATGGCAATTAGTAGAAACTATCAACGAAACTGAAAGAGGGATTGGCGGATTCGGAAGTACTGGGAAGAAGTGAGAAGTGAGAAGTGAGAAGTGGGAAGTGGGAAGTGAGAAGTGAGAGGTGAGAAGTGAAGAGGTAAGGTTTAAAGATAAAAAATTGATGTTGATGAGAAATATTTTGATGGGGATGATGCTGTTGGCATTGGCTACTGTAGGTTGTCGCTCAACACGTAAAGTTCAAAAAATTGAACAGGATATTTTTAAAAAAGATACCGCGGTTACCGTGGTAATTGCGGAAGCCCCAAAAGTGGATTCTGCTGCCTTGGTAAGAAATATCATGAGCAAACTCATGAAACACAAAATTGAATATAGCAGCTTTAATGCTAAAATTAATGTGGACTATGAGGGAGTAGAGACCAGTCAGAAAATGACCGCCTACCTCAGCATGAAAAAAGATAGTTCCATCTTTATAAAAATTGCGGTATCGCCTTATGGGGTGGTTAAAAATATTTTTGTGAATAAAGACAGTGTGATTTTAATTACTACCAAGGGCGACAAATCTATCCAATACCAAACGATCAATTACTTAAAGGAGTCGGCCAATATTCCTTTCGACTTTACAACACTTCAGGATATTTTAATTGGTAATCCAATTTTTCTGGATAGCAATATTGTTTCATATAAATCAGGTCGTGAGCAATTGTTGGTGTATATGATTGGTAGTTTGTTTAAGAATTTAATTACGCTTGACAATAACGATTTTAAAGTAATGCATAGCAAGCTTGATGATGTGGATGATCAGCGTAATCGAACTTGCGACATCACTTTAACGGATTATGTATCAGTGAATGGGTACAAGTTTGCCACCAATCGGAAAATTTCTGTTTCAGAAAAATCGAAATTAGATATCTACTTAGAATTTAAAACTTACGAATTTAATGCACCGCTAACTTATACCTTCCCAATTCCTAAGAATTACAAAGTGAAACAACAAACCAAAAAGAAGTAACGTTCTTAACGGGTGGTTTCTATAAAAATATTGCGCATGTTGAAAAGGTTTTTTTGTTTATTAATTTTGGTGATGGGACTCATCACTCTTTCTCATGCTCAACAGCAGACCAGGGAAGATTTACAAAATAAAGAGACCGATATCCGCAAAGAAATTGCTGAGCTGAATAATATGTTGCAGCAAACGCAGAAAAGTAAAAAGCTTTCGCTGAATCAGCTTGCCATCATCAAGAAAAAAATTAGTCAGCGTTTAGATCTTGTAAATACCATCAACAAACAAGTGCATCAGTTAGACGAAACGATCTTCAATAATGAGCGCGATATTTATCGCCTCGGAAAAGAATTAGACACCCTTAGAATTAAATACGCCAAGAGTATTGTTTTTGCTTATAAAAACAGAAGTAGTTACGAATACCTCAACTTTCTTTTTTCGGCCGAAGATTTTAATGATGCGATTAAGCGGATTACTTATTTAAAAAGTTATCGCCAGAATCGTGAAACACAGGCTTCAACAATTTATAAGTCGGAAGATTTATTGAAAGAAAAAATTGCCAGTTTAAGTTCCAATAAAATTGAGATGAGTAAAACTTTGGTAAAACAAAGCGAACAATTGAAAGGATTGCAAGAAGATAAAAAAGAACAGGATCAGGTGGTAGCTCAGTTAAAAAGTAAAGAGCGGGAAATTGGCACACAGATTAGGGATAAAGAAAAGCAACGTCAGAAAATGCAGTCGGCCATGTTAGCCATCATTCGACGCGAAACTGAAGAAGCCAACCGACGCGCAGCTGCTAAATCGAAGGCAATGGAGGACGAGAAGAAAAAAAATGCCGTCAATGCTGCAAATAACGCTGCTTCAAAAACAACTGAAAAACCTATAACGAGTTCTAATACTGCAGAAAATAGCAATACTCCTGCGCCGAATACCAGACCGAAATTAACTAACGAATCGGTATCAGGAGTGGTGTCAACCAGTAATGGTGATAGAGCTTATACCGCTTTGGAATCAACACCAGAGGGTCGTGAGACTTCTATTAAATTCGAAAATAATAAGGGTCGTTTGCCTTGGCCTGTTGATGCAGGGATTGTAACCATTCATTTTGGTACAGAAATGATTCCGGGAACTAAGTTGGTGCGAAAAAGTGACGGTATTGAAATTGCATTGCCTCCTGGATCTTCTATTAAAAGTGTGGCCGATGGCATTGTTTCTTATGCCGGTGATATTGGGGGTGAGCAAGTAGTATTTATAAAACACGGAAAGTATTTTACCAGTTATAGTCATATGTCTTCTATACACGTTCAAAAAGATCAGGAAGTAAAAGCAGGTTCCCTCCTGGGGAAGTCGGGCAGTGGTGTAGATGGCGAAGGCGCGTTACTTTTTATGGTGAATAATGAAAAAGGTACTCCACTGAATCCGGAAGGGTGGCTGAAGGGGAAGAGATAATTTATATATTATATGTGATATTAAAATACCCATCCTGCCGCTTGCGGATAGGAGGGGCAGCCGATCCCGAGCACTCGGGATACGGCGGGGTGGTTGCTTTTTGGAGAAACATGCATGTTTGTATTAAGTGATCAACCACCCCGTCTGTTCGCTCAGTCGCTCCAGCCACCCCTCCTATCCGCAAGCGGCAGGTGGGGTACTTAAAAAAATACATCTTCTTTCTCCATTCTTTATTCTTCACTTATCCCAAACATTTTCTTCCTTATATTTAAAGATAAAACTTGCCCCATGAGTAATTACATCTTGAGCTTTGATCAGGGTACTACATCGAGTCGCGCGATTGTGTTTGATAAGAAGGGTTCTATTGTTGCAGTAGCTCAAAAAGAATTTACACAAATATTTCCGCAGCCAGGTTGGGTAGAACATGATGCTAATGAAATCTGGAGTACGCAATTGGGTGTAGCTGCTGAAGCCATTACAAAAGCTGGCTTAACCGTAAAAGATATGGCTGCTATTGGAATTACTAATCAACGTGAGACTACGGTGGTGTGGGATAGAAATACGGGCATGCCAATTCACAACGCCATTGTTTGGCAAGATCGAAGAACAGCAGAATTTTGTGATAGTTTAAAAGCAGCGGGCAAACACCAACTCATTCAACAAAAAACAGGATTAGTAATTGATGCTTATTTCTCTGCCACCAAAGTGAAATGGATCTTAGACAATGTGGAGGGTGCAAGAGCAAAAGCTGCAAATGGAGAACTTTGTTTTGGAACCGTTGATAGCTGGCTGGTTTGGAAATTAACGAACGGACAAGTGCATGTAACCGATGTTTCCAATGCATCGCGTACCATGCTATTTAATATTCATTCTTTACAATGGGACAATGAACTATTAGAAATTTTTGATGTGCCTGCATCTATGTTGCCGCAAGTAAAAAGTAGCAGCGAGATTTATGGGTATACACAAAATATTTTAACGGCACATAATATTCCGATCGCAGGAATTGCAGGCGATCAGCAAGCTGCATTATTTGGTCAGATGTGTACGCAGCCAGGCATGGTTAAGAATACTTATGGAACTGGTTGTTTTATGTTGATGAATACCGGTGAAAAAGCGGTGCCATCATCTAATAATTTATTGACCACTGTTGCCTGGCAAATTAATGGGGTTACTCATTATGCATTGGAAGGATCGGTATTTATTGCGGGTGCTGTAGTGCAGTGGTTGCGTGATGGATTAAAAATTATTCGTACTGCTGCTGAAGTGGAAACTTTAGCCAGTGAAGTGGAAGATAGTGGTGGCGTATACGTGGTGCCTGCTTTTGCGGGCTTAGGTGCGCCTTATTGGAATCAACACGCCAGGGGTACGATTGTGGGAATCACAAGAGGCACTTCGGGTGCGCATTTTGCCCGCGCTGCATTGGATAGCATTGCCTATCAAACTATGGATGTATTAAAAGCAATGGAAGCAGATTCAGGTATTTCAATAAAAGAATTGCGAGTAGACGGTGGTGCAACTGCCAATAATTTATTGATGCAATTTCAGAGTGATATGTTGCAAACTAAAGTGGTGCGACCAGTAGTGATTGAAACAACTGCAATTGGAGCGGCGTATCTTGCAGGATTAGCCGTTGGCTTCTGGAAAGATTTAGAAGAGATACAAGCACAGTGGCAAATGGAAAGGGTGTTCTCTCCGAAAATGGAAGAAATGGATAGACAGTTATTATCAGCAGGTTGGAAGAAAGCCATTCAGGCTGCGGTTAGTTGGAGCATCTAATTGAATTTTTAGAATATTGGAATGACTAGAGCATTAATGTTAGAGCAGTTAGAAAAAACTGCAGAATGGGATATCGTAATTGTCGGAGGTGGAGCTACTGGGCTAGGATCTGCTGTAGACGCAGCTTCGCGCGGATTGAAGACTTTATTAATTGAAAGAGCCGATTTTGCAAAAGGCACTTCGAGTAGGTCCACTAAATT
>CAIYLW010000061.1 GCA_903927185.1 uncultured Bacteroidota bacterium | reverse complement strand
ATGTAAGCGTTTATCTAAGCCCTTAACTGATAAGTATATTGGTCCTTTGTCTTTTCCATTGCCTTTGGATAATATCTGATAGAAATTCAATGTGATCATAACTGAGATTATTTATAATAAATATGTTGAGATTGCCGTAAATGAGTTGTTTTTACTAATTTTTATTAGAAAAAAGTAGTTTTATCTATCTGAGGTAGGTGGAGAATGACAACCATACAAAGAGTTGCACTGAAAAAATAAAGTTGACCGTACAGTTGCTAAGAAAAAACAGAAATATATCTGATTGTAGTAGTACCCTAAAACGAAAAATGTCTGATAAACCTTTAGTTTACAGACATTAACGTATTTTAATAAATTACTAAGTGATCCGGATTGGATTCGAACCAATGACCTACTGCTTAGAAGGCAGTTGCTCTATCCAGCTGAGCTACCGAACCGTTTTTTATCCTTCAAAACTGTGTTACCTTATCTGAAGGGCGGCAAAAATAAATTTTAATTAGTTTGCATCCAAAACCATTTGCAAACAATGACCATAAAAATGGAAGAAAGTTGGAAAGAACAACTAAAAGATGAGTTTGAAAAACCCTATTTTCTACAATTAGTAGACCATTTAAAGGCTGAAAAGGCCTTAAACAGACAAATCTATCCTGCTGGAAATAATATTTTCAAAGCATTTGAAAAAACACCATTTCAGCAAGTAAAACTGGTGATTTTAGGGCAAGATCCCTATCATGGCCCAAATCAAGCTCATGGTTTAAGCTTTTCCGTACAAGATGGAGTGGCTATTCCCCGGTCACTGAAAAACATATTTAAAGAACTTCAATCTGATATCGGCATTTCAATTCCTACTTCTGGAAACCTTACAGCCTGGGCTGAAAAAGGTGTGCTTTTACTAAATGCAAGCTTAACGGTTCGAGCAAATGAACCTGCTAGTCATGCTCAAATAGGCTGGCTCAATTTCACTGATGCAGTGATCAGCATTCTTTCTTCCAATAAAAAGGACCTTGTATTTTTATTATGGGGAAAATTTGCCCAAGAGAAACAATTATTAATAGATGGACGTAAGCACTTTGTTTTAAAGGCAGCACACCCCTCGCCTTTTAGTGCGGATAAAGGCTTCTTTGGTTGCAAACATTTTAGTAAATCAAATGAGTTTCTTATGCAAAAGGGTATTGATCCGATTGATTGGAAACTTTAGCAACTTCAATTTCTCAAATAAAATTAAGATATTGCACCACATATAATTCAATGATGAAATCAAGAAAAGTTAAGCCGGGAATTCTATTACAAATATTTGCCAGAATCTGGGCATTCTGGGGTTTAATAAGTTTTGCTGGAACTTTTTTGATCATCTTAATTCCATCGCTCTTAACAAAACTAATTAAAGATCCAAAAGGAATGTGGTGGTTCATCAGTATTGCTCGAGGTTGGCAATGGACCTGGCTTCATCTTATTGGATGTCCTGTAACCATTAAAGGAAAAGAGCATTTTGAAAAAGGTAAAACCTATATTGTTACCTGCAATCACAATGCTATGTTGGACGTGCCTTTATCTGCCCCATTTATTCCTGGCCCAAATCAAACTATTGCCAAAAAAGAATTTACCAAAATACCTTTATTCGGTTTCTATTATGCAAGAGGGTCTGTTTTAGTAGATCGTAATAGTGATGCTAGTAGAAGGAGGAGTTTTGATGACATGAAAGCTGCTTTAAAAAAGGGCTTCCACATGTGTATATTCCCAGAAGGTACTAGAAATAAATCAAATGAGCCTTTGAAACAGTTCTACGATGGAGCTTTTAAATTAGCAGTTGATACTAAAACATCAGTTATCCCAGCAGTTCTTTTGCATACTAAAAAAGCAATGCCATCAGATAAAAAATTTTGGCTTGTGCCCCACCCTGTTGCCATTCATTTCCTTCCCGCAATTGATGTGGAAGGATATACATCTAAGGAACTTAGAGATAAGGTTTTTAATGTGATGAGGGAATATTATGTTGCTAACGAGTAAGTAAAACAGCGTAAGGGCTAAAGCCCATTTTAATCTATATGAGATAGCCCCTAGGCTGAAGCCTTGGGTTAACTGAAATGAATTATCATTTACTTCTCTTCCTATTCTGAAGCCAGGGGTGAACTGCTGTAATGAATTATCATTTATCCCACTTCCTAGGCTGAGGCCTTGGGTTAACCGTAATTAGTTATCCTCACTCTTATCTCTTATCTCATCACTTTTTTTAGTAGTTCGAGAATGTTCGGCTTCGATTGATTTTTAAATCACGCAAGATCCCTGATTTTGGATTCAATGTGATATTGAAAGAACGATATAACCCAATTGGAGTAACATTAATAGCCAATTGCCAACAATGCATTTCTCTTGTAATAAACATACTTAACTGTTGCAGTTTACCTTGATTAAAATCATAATAACCAGTACCACCCATTTTCCATTTGGGAGTTAATGTAAAATCTCCATTGAAATTTGTAGAAGAATAAATATTGCTTACCCAGCCACTATAATCAGCCTTTAGCGTTTTAGTATAATTCAAAGAATAGGAAAAACTTAAAGACCATGGCACATTAAAGTCTGTAAACTCAGCAGGATTCGCCCTGGCAAATTGCAATTGCCGTTGCTGTTCGTCAGGAGTCATAAAGGGGTCTAATGGTATTTCTTTACTCTCTTTTCCTGCTTTTTCATCTTTTGATTTACTCTTGAAAGAGGTGGAAATTGCTAAATTAGCACTTGTGATTCTTCCAAATTTAAAATGAGCTGGATCAAATAATAATTGATTTATTCGATATCCTTTATTATCTGTTTTATAAGGATCCAGATTGGCATTTGCTGTAATATTAATTTTTTCAAATAGCGTGCTTCTAGCATACAAATTAAAATTACCCACTGCAAAACTATCTGCCATGAAATTATAATTCGATGAAAAACCAAATCCATCAATCAGTTTTACTTTTTTTGTAGCCACTCCTGTACTGTCAGATTTATCCTTCACTTTCATCTCCAATAAATTATCAATTCCAAAACCCATACCTCCAAATTTGCCTTCTGAGAATGAGCCTAATATGCCGCCGTCGAATTGAGAAAAACGAACCTTCCTTCGAGAGGTATCTACTTGTGTGGTATAGAAAAAACTTTTTGCCATATCAGGCTTGTAATTGATAGATATATTAGGCCTGATCTCGTGCCTGATTGCCTTAAGCCAACTGGACTTTTTAAATTGATAAGTACCAAAGATTCTAGTATTTATGCCAATCCCAAAACTCATTTGCCTTGCTGTGTAGAACCCTTTTTGAATAACAGTATCTACTTTTTGTTTAGCGCTATCCCAGCTCTTAAAATTGCGTTGACCATACCATCTTTCTTCGTAAGAAATATTTGGCGCAATGGTTATAGGTCCTAATGAGGGTAGCGATAAAGAAATGGGTATCGTATGTTGCGCTCCCCATTGCATGGTGTCCAACATTCTTTTAAAATTGAAAGTACTGTCATAAAAAGAAAACTGGTTTTGCAGATTTCCACTATACCCCAATCCAAGTTTCTCATACCATTTAGGAGAACCTATGCTTTCTTTTTTCTGGAATGGATAAAATGTAATTACATTAAAATTAGCTGTAGGCAAATTCATATTTACTAAACCGGTAACACTATTTTGGTTATGATTTGCATTCAAAGAAAGATTGTATTTTCCACGCCAATCTTTTCCATAATTAATTGAAGAACTTAACTGGTTATTATAATTCTGATAAGGATTATTGAGTAATGTTTTATTAAACTTTGTACTACCAAAATTTACACTTGCGCCGAAGGTTGTTCCCGGTCTTGCTCGTTGATCACTAGAATGACTCCAGTTAATCATGTAAGATTTTGAAATATTAAATTCATTCAGACTGCTTCCCGACTTATTCAAAATTTTACTATTCTGAAAAGTCAAATTCAAATTTCCAGTATAACGATATCTCTTTATATATTTTGAATTCATATTTACCAACCACCCTCCATAGGAATATAGATTCGCTCTTGTAGTAAAATCTAGATTATCATTGATTACTTTATAGTATCCGAAATTTTCAAGACCTACGCCAAAGTCTTGACTTGTTATAAAAGAAGGAGGCAAAATCCCAGAATGCCTGCCTCGGTTTAAAGGAAATATTCCAAAAGGGATACCAATTGGTATGGGCACGCCTTCAAACTCGGGAAATGTAGGACCAGATACACCAATTTTATTATTGATGATTTTCATTTTCATCGTCCTAAAAGCAAAGTGAGGAGTATCTAAATTACAGGTGGTAAACCTAGCCCTTCGAGCAAATGCCTCATCCCTATTAATTTTTTTTAGTTTTTGCGCATTTACATAAATTTCACCTTCCTGCAAAAAAGTATTTTGTATAAATGCTTTTCCGGTCTTAGTGTTGAAGGCAATCGTATCACTAATGGTTTTAGTTTGACCTTGGTTAAAATGTGGTTTATTCAAAGGGCTATGAGAAGTATCGGTACCTCCAAATGCTCTGATTTCTTGATTTTGCTGATCATATTGTATGGTATTAGCATCCAACTTCATATCCTTATAATCCATTCTAGCTTTTCCGTACAAATAAAACTGTTTGGTTGAAATAATCAGCACACCGGAATCATCACCACTATATTTTATAGGTGCATCAATAGAATCTTTTGAAATTATAAGAGTGTCGATATGTGGAACACTATCTTGAAAAGTGGTATCTCCCGACTCTTTATCAATTAAAAATTTGGGAGTTGTCTTACTAGGAATTGTATCTATACGATTTGATTCAATAGAATAAACTAGCCGAAAAGGAGCTTTAGCTGCATTTGAATGAATTGTTAATATCAGTAAATAACCCGCCACAACAATAGCAAGGAGGGTTTTTACGTTAAATTTGCACAGTTTGCTCATAGTAATCGGGGCAAAAATAAGGCCTTCGAAGTGTAAAATGGTATGTGTGAAAAATCCTTTAACGAATTGATATGATGCGAAGATATTTTGTTGCTTTTATTTTGTTAAGTTTTTGTTGGTTAATTGGAATGTCTTTTACCCAAGACAAGACCAATCCTAGCCAGAAACAGGCGCTTAGAAAAATTATTATCGACCCCGGCCATGGCGGAGCGGATGGTGGAGCTCGTGGCAGTTTCTCTTATGAAAAAGATATTGCTTTAGCAGTTTCATTGAAATTAGAACAAATGTTACATGACGAATTGCCTGAAGTGGAAATTGTAATGACAAGAAGAACTGACGTATTCAACTCCGTAATTCAGAAAGCCAATATCGCTAACCAGGCCCGAGGCGATTTATTTGTGTGCATTCACGTAAATGATGTACCTCCAATTTATCATAAAGAAGTTACCGGACACCATACGGAAACTTATTATACAGGAAAGGGTGCTAAAAAAAAGAAACACACTAAAACAGTAACTGAATACAATCATTGGACTACCCCTAATCCGGCTAAAGGAACTGAAACTTATATTTACGGAGTTGGGAAAACTGATGCCAAGAAAGAGGCCCTCAGCGAAAATATGGATCTATATATGGATAGTGTGTCTGCCAAAGAATTAAAGGACTTTGATCCAAACGATCCAACCAAAATGATGATTTCCACTATTAAAACACAGCAATACTTTCAAAGAAGTGCCAACCTAGCTTTAACGATTGAGGATGAATTCCAAAAAGTAGGCAGAATTAGTCGCCAGGCACAGCAAAGACAAAAAGGAATCTGGGTTTTACAAGCCGTTGCAATGCCTTCTGTATTGATTGAAACAGGTTTTATTTCAAACCCAGATGAGGAGACTTATTTAAATAGCGAAGATGGTCAGAGGGAAATATGTGAAGTAATCATCAGATCCCTGAAAAGATATAAGTATTCTCTGGAAAAACAGATTTCAGGGGTTGGCAATAAATAATTTGTTCCTTTCTCTGAATTTTTAACAGCCAGTTCTCTACAGCATCACAGTAAGAAACCTTAGTTTTGCTGATATGAAGATATCAAACGAAACCAAGGTGGGGGCTTTAACAGCCATAGCCATTACCTTACTCATCCTTGGATATAATTTCATTCGCGGTAAAACGCTTTTCAAAACAGGTCATTACATATTTGCAAAATATAAAGACACCAAACAAATTATGGTGTCTAATCCCGTTTATATAAACGGGTTTCAGGTGGGGGCTGTTTTTGAAATTGAGAATTCAGATAAAAGTCTTTCTAGCATTTTAGTTACTATAAAATTGAAAGATTACTATATGATCCCTGATAATTCAACAGCTATAATAAGGGAAAGTATGCTTGGAACACCTAGTATTGAAATCAAGCTTGGAAATTCTCAAAAAGGCATGTTAACTGGCGATACTATTGCAACAGTTTCTGAGCCAGGTATGATTGGAGAAGTGGTGAATAAATTAGAACCTGTAGCAGACCAATTAAAGCATACACTAAGTTCATTAGATAATATATTAAAAAATATTAACGGGGTTTTTGATCCTAGTACCAAAAACAACTTACAATCTGTAGTTGCGAATTTGAATGCAACAACAGCCACACTGGTTGGATCTGCTTCATCAATTGAAAAAATGCTAAACCAACAATCTGGTAGTATCACTCAATCGATGAATAATGTGAATAGTTTTACCAAAAACTTAGCAGACAATAATGAGAAACTTTCCAGAACAATGACCAATGTAGAAAAAACAACCGCACAATTGTCGCAGGCTGATATCAATGGAAGTGTGGCACAATTAAAATTGGCATTAGAAAAATTAAATTCTGTTTTAGCAAAAGCAGATTCTCAAGATGGCTCATTAGGAAAATTGTTGAACGATAAGTCTTTATACAATAACCTGAACAATTCGATACATAGTGCTAATATTTTACTCGACGATTTCCGGGTTCATCCTAAGCGCTATGTTCAATTATCTGTTTTTGGAAAAAAAGATAAGAGTGGACCACTAATGGCTCCCATCAATGATTCTACCAAGTTAATTCAGAAATGATTCGCACCACTCATTGGTTAATTGCTTTACTGCTGTCCCTCACAGTTAATAATTCCTTTGCACAAAGGAATCCTACTGATACTGTTGTGCCAGGGAAGCAAATCAATATTATCAGGGCTTTACGATATAGCGCTGTTAAGGTAGATAGTGTTACCAATCTGATATCACTAGCAGGAGACAAAAGTGGTGATGTAGTTTTAAAGCAGGAAAATACTTGGATATACGCAGATAGTATTGTGTTGAATTCACTTCAAAATATGTTAGAAGCATATGGCAATGTTCATATCAATGATGCGGATAGTGTTCATACTTATGCACAGTATCTCAAATATTTAGGCAAAGAAAAAAAAGCATTTCTAAAAAGAAAAGTGAAGCTAACGGATGGCAATGGTGTTCTTACAACTGATGACTTGGATTACGATGTAACTTTGAAAATAGGTGTTTATCGTAGTGGAGGTAAATTAGTGGATAAGAAAACAACACTCACAAGTACAGAAGGATATTATTATGGGGAAACCAAAGATGTTATTTTTAAAAATAAAGTACATCTTGTTGATCCCGATACTAAGATTGATACAGACACTTTACAATATAATACAAGTACTAAAATAGCCACATTTACTTGTCCAAGTATTATTTATAACGAAAGTAGAATTATCCATACCAAAGATGGTTTTTTTGACACAAAAAATAAACGTGGAACATTACATCAACGTTCAATAATCGATGATAGTACCTACACATTTACAGCAGATGACATGGTATTTGATGATTCAACTGGATTGAGCGAATTCAGTGGCAATGCAGTTTATAGAAGTAAAGACACAGCACAAGGTTATGATTTAGTTGCGAATAATATAAAGACTAACAAGAAGAAATCGGCGATGCTTGCCACACAAAAACCAATACTATTGATAAAGCAAGCTAAGGATTCCATCTTTGTTTCAGCAGATACTTTATATACCGCGAAACTTTCTGATTTGCTTAAAACCAGAAAAATTCCAACCCTTAGAGATTCTTCCACGAAACGACCTAACAGAGATACCTTAAGCGAAAAAGAAAGAGCAGAAGAGGATAGCACTCACGATAAATTTATTGAAGCATTCTATCACGTTAAAATCTATTCAGATTCTTTACAAGCAGTTGGAGATAGTTTATTCTATTCATTACAAGATTCCGTTTTTAGACTTTTTAAAGATCCTATTGCATGGTCAAAAGATAATCAGATCAGTGGAGATACCATTTATCTTTATTTGCAAAATAAAAAACCTGAAAGGTTATTGGTTTTTGAGAATGCAATGGCATTAAGCAAAGCAGATAGCAGTGCTGACTTTTATAATCAAATGAAGGGCATTTTAATTCGAGCAGAGTTTCTTGATGGGCAAATAAATTTTATGCAGGCAAAAGGGAATGCTGAAAATGTCTATTATGGGTTAGATGAAAAAAAGCATTTCACAGGGGTAAATAAATCGGAAGCAGAAATGATTGACATAGAATTCGATGATAATAAACCTAAAAAAATTGTTTGGCGAAATAATCTTACAGGGAATGCTTACCCAATGAGGCAGGTTGATCACGAAGATCTTAAACTTCGAAATTTTAAATGGCAGAACGAAAAAAGGCCAAAGAGTAAATTTGACATTTTGGTTAACTAATATTCATTTGAATTTATTATTTTCCATTTATGAAGGCCAGTTTAAAAAAGTATTTTCTGTATCCTATTAATCATTACCTGCACGATAGTCGTTCAATAGGAATTACTTTATTAGTCTGTACAGCATTATCTCTAATAATGGCTAATTGGGGACAATTAGGTATCCATTATCAAGCAATATGGAATGATAATTTTTCTGGAACTCCAGATCACTTTTTTTATTTTATTGGTTTAAATCTGCCTAATAGTCCTTTATTATTTATCAATGATGGGCTAATGGCAATATTCTTTTTTCTGGCTGGAATGGAAATAAAAAGGGAAATGCTTGAAGGAGAATTAGCGTCCATAAAACAATCTTTATTGCCCGTATTTGGTGCTTTAGGTGGTATGATTGTACCTGCTATTTTGTTTTCGCTCATCAATAAAGGAACAGATAATATAAGAGGTTGGGCAATTCCAACTGCTACTGATATTGCCTTCACATTAGGAGTAGTTGCCTTATTAGGAAAAAGAATTCCCATCGGGTTAAAAGTATTTTTAACCGCATTAGCTATTATCGACGATTTAGGAGCGATCATTGTCATTGCCATTTTTTATGGTAACGAATTACACTTGGTTTATTTATTGGGTGTAATAGTTTTTAGCGTTAGTATTTACTATCTCAATTATAAAAAAATTGCATTCGGTTTTTGGCAACTATTTTTGGGTATAGCACTTTGGTATTGCATGTTTAATTCCGGTATTCATGCAACAGTTGCAGGTGTGATTTTTGCATTTCTGGTGCCCACTGAATTACTCAAAAAAATGGAACAAAAAATACATATCCCAGTATATTTTATCATCATCCCAATATTTGCGCTTGCAAATACTGCCATACCCTTGCCTAGTGGCAGTTTAAATGCATTGAATACTCAATTAAGCTGGGGGATTAAATTAGGACTTTGCCTAGGTAAACCTTTAGGGATAACTGGGTTTTGCTATTATATCGTAAAGCGGAAATGGGCTGCACTTCCAGCAGGTGTAAATCTTTATAAATTAATTGGAGCAGGTATTTTAGCTGGTATCGGTTTTACGATGAGCATCTTTATATCAACTCTTGCATTTGAAAATGTGGCCACTCAAAATGAGGCAAAAGTATCTGTGTTAGTAGCCTCCATTTCAGCAATCATTATTGGATATGCTTGGTTTAAATTTGAAAAAAAGCCAGCAATATCTATTTAATCAATTATTGATGGTCTTCTTTTTCAGACATCAAAAAGGCTTTGATAAAGCCATCTAACTCTCCATCCATTATTGGTCCCACATTTCCAACTTCATAATCAGTACGGTGGTCTTTGATCATTTTATAAGGATGAAAAACATAACTACGGATCTGGCTTCCCCACTCTATTTTTTTCTTACCCGCATTTGAAGCATTTAAAACTTCTTGTCTTTTCCGAAGCTCTTCTTCATACAATCTACTCTTCAACATTTTCATTGCCAATTCCCTGTTTTCACCCTGTGTTCTGGCTTGCTGACATTCTATTATAAAACCACTTGGTCCGTGTTTTAATCTTACTGCAGTTTCCACTTTATTTACATTCTGTCCTCCGCTTCCACCACTTCGATAAAAAGCCCATTCCACATCGGCTGGATTCACTTCAATCTCAATGCTATCGTCAATCAATGGATACACATAAACTGAGGCAAAAGATGTATGTCTTCTTGCATTACTGTCAAAAGGAGATATCCTTACTAATCTATGTACGCCGCTTTCTGCTTTTAAAAATCCATAAGCAAAGTCTCCATCAAATTGTAGGGTAGCACTTTTAATACCGGCACCATCACCTTCTTGATAATCCAATTCCGTTACATTCCATCCTTGCTTCTCACCATACATCCGATACATGCGAAGAAGCATTTCAGCCCAGTCGCAACTTTCCGTACCACCAGCACCTGCATTGATCTGCAGTACCGCTGGTAATTCGTCTTCGGGTTTATTTAAAGTACTTTTGAATTCAGCGTCTTCGATTAATCCAATAGCTAATGCATGCGCTTCTTTTGCTTCGGTTTCTGAAGTGTCTCCTGCTTTCCAAAATTCGAATATCACAGCAAAATCTTCTACTGCTGTATAAACATTCTGATACATTTTAAGCCAATATTCATTTACCTTAATTTCTTTCATGATCGCAGTAGCTCTTTGATTATCCTCCCAAAAACCTGGTGATAATGAAAGTTGGCGATCTGTATCTACTTTATATGTGCGGTTCTCAACGTCAAAGAAACCTCCTCAAAACCAAAACGCGGTCTCTCATATCTTTAATCTGCTCCTGTGTCATGCAGCAAATGTAAGTGATTGCTTTTTTAAAATACTACAAACCTCGTAAGCCGGATTCTGTTTCTAAACTATCATTTATCTGGCCCTGCAATTACTTACAGGATCTAGCTGCCTACCCTGGAACTCAAGCGAGCCGCTTTCAAACGTTCCTATACGTGGCATTACAACACCCAAGGTTTACCCGCCCTTCAAGTTACCTTGAAAGACCGTGCGCTTTTACCGCACATTTTCATCTTTTCCACTAATTGCTTAGTGGTAGTTATTTTCTGTGGCACTATCTCTACCCGATAAATCGGGTGCCGGCCATTAACCGGTGGGTTGCTCTGTGCTGTCCGGACTTTCCTCCCCAATTTGCATTGAAGCGATAGCTCGGGTTTGTAGCGTTGCAAATATAGTTAGTAATGATTAGGAGGGCTGATTTTATAAAGTAGCTAGTATTGGAAAAAAATCTCCGTAGCACCGTATCCAAATCTTGGATCGTATTTGTTGTAGAAATTCTTGACTTCTCTTTTTGATTTTAAGACTTCATGAATTTCGTCTTTTAGTTTTCCAATACCAACTCCATGAATCATAATAATAGAAGGTTGATAATGAGCAAGTGCCAGATCCATTTGCTTTTCGAATTCATTTAGTTGTATCGACATTATTTCAAAATTGCTCAAGTGTTTCCAATCGTTAGACAATTTTTCGATATGCAAGTCAACAACAGATCTTGCAGGAGGCAAGTGTTGTCTACCTTTTGAAGCATCGTAAATTTTGAATCCTTTAGCAGCCAACGAGGATAATTCAAATTTATCCTCCTCTAATTTATCAGGATATTGTTCAAAAAGTAAATATGGAATGGTTGGTAAATTGGTATCCTTAATTGCTTCAATTTTTTGAAATATTTGCTTCGGTTTAATTTTTAATGAAGTTTCAAAATGTACCGCTTTCTTTTTTTCTTGATTCAATAAAGAGAAATCTACAGCGAATGAAGGGCTATCATTCACAGAAGCGAATTCGATATCATGTAAATAAAAATCGTGGAAAGGTTGAATTTCTGATACTAATTGAAAATTAGAATTACCCAAAAATTGTTGTTCATATGTAAAATGATACGCTTTATCAGTATGATTTAATAAGTAAACTTTTAATAATTCAACTACTTCATCATTAAAATCATCAATAGCAAATTTGGGAAGTAAGCTCAACCAAACTCCATCAGCTATTCTAACCTTAGCAGGTTGCGGTTTTTCTTTTGGAACCTGATCAATGAAAGTTTTCTGAGGGGCTTTTTTTTCAGCTGCTTTCTTTTCTGTAAACCTTTTGAAATAAGGAAAATCAATCTGATCCATATAGGCAGGAAATTTGACACCTCTCACCTCAATCAAAACTACCTTATCGTCAATGATCTCAATAACCTTGCCTTCTTCATTACTCAATAAAACCAATATATCGTCGCCAACTTGATACTTCATCCTACTTTCTAGTTTATAATCGGCAAATTTACGATAGTTGTTTTTACTAGACTCACTTATCTATCATTACAATTGTGCTAGTTTACTTCTATTTCTACCATACAATAAGTAAATACTTAGTCCCAGTGCCATCCAACCGAAGAAAACCATCCAGCTTTTACCAGGAATTTCAATCATCAGATATAAACAACAAAGTACACCAGCTACAGGAATAACTGAATACTTTTTTATAAAACTCATCAATGCTAAAATCACAGATGCCCCAATAAAAATTAAAAACAAAGTTTCTTGATACAATTCGGACATTATATTGGAAAGATCTGTAATTATACGCTCTCTGAATAATAAGGCAAACAGTGCCACAATTGCTGGAATAATAAATTGGCCATTGATATATGGAATTTGAAATTTACCAGGTTCTTTTGCTAATCTTGGTAACACCAATACCCCACCACAAACCAATACAAACGCAAACAGCGTTCCAATACTTGTCAAATCGGTCATCAATTTATCATCAACAACAAGTACCGGAATCCCCACTAAAAAACCAGTCATGATTGTTGCAAATCCAGGTGTTTTGTATCGCTTACTTAGTTTGCTGAATTTTTTTGGTAATAAACCATCCCTACTCATACTCATCCAAATTCTTGGCTGACCAATTTGAAATACCAGCAGCACACTAGTAGATGCGATTACCGCACTTACCGAAATAATAAATCCAATTTTTTGCATGTGAATTTTATCGAATACATAAGCCAATGGATCGGCTACTCCTTCAAATTCTTTGAAGTTTACCATACCAGTAATTACTAATGTGGTAATTAAATAAATAACAGTACATATTATCAGAGAATACATCATGCCTCTGGGCAAATCTCGTTTCGGATTGGCGCACTCTTCGGCAGTTGTTGAAATTGCATCAAAACCTATATAGGCAAAAAACACAGAGGATACACCTTTTAAAACGCCTGTCATGCCGTTGGGCAAAAATGGTGTCCAATTTCCAGTAGTGCCTTCCGAAAAAATATACCAAAATCCAATGATGGCTATAAAAAACAGTACCACTATTTTTAATCCCACCATAAAATTTGCGCTCTTCTTACTCTCACTGATTCCTATATAAGCAAGCATGGTAATTAATCCAACAATGATAAATGCGGGAAGATTAATAATAAATTTCATTCCGAAAATTTCCGGAGCAGTTGTATAAACTAAACCAGCAATTGGTTTGCCATTTGCAATTGCATCATGGTAAGCCATAGAAGCTGTTTGATGTCCTATAGCCAACCATTCTGGTAAATTAATATTAATTGCTTTCAATAAATTATTGAAATAAGCACTCCAGGAAATGGCAACAACCACATTCCCAATTGCATATTCCAAGATCAATGCCCAGCCAATTATCCAGGCAATTACTTCTCCAAAACTTACATAAGAATAAGTATAGGCACTTCCTGATACTGGAACACGGGAAGCAAACTCAGCATAACATAAAGCAGTAAATCCACAGGTAACCGCAGTAATTAGAAATAGAAAAATTACACCAGGCCCACCATTAAAAGCGGCAGTACCAATTGTTGAAAAAATACCAGCACCAATTACTGCAGCAACCCCCATAAAAGTAAGGTCTTTTACACGTAACACTTTTTTCATGTTATTCCCATGTCCATCCAATAAACCTGCATCATAATCTCTTTGTATATTCTCTAATGATTTTTTTCGGAATAAGGAATTGGACATGCATTGGAATTTTTGTACGCCTCAAATTAAAGGATATTCAGCAAAGAACAAGGGTAAAGTGAAATCTGTTTAATAGTCACGTTGAATTAGAAAATCAGCCAGTTCCATTAATGCATTTTTACGGCTTGATATTACCGCAATATCTTCGAGATGTTGTAAGGCTGTTTGTAAATATTTTTCTTTTAAAGACTTTGCCCAGTCATCCACATTACAAGCTTTGAAAATAGCTAACACTTTCTCTACTTTATCCGATGGATTTTCTTTCATCATCTGTAATAATTGCGCTTTCTGATCTTCTTCGGCAACTTCTAATGCATGAAGTAATAAAAAGGTTTTTTTGTTTTGTCGAATATCACCACCTACATCTTTACCAAATTTTTCCGGATCTCCAAAAGCATCCAAATAATCATCCTGAATTTGAAATGCAATACCTAAATTTTTTCCAAAGGCATATAAATGATCTCTATTACCTGCACTTGCTCCACCCAAAATTGCTCCCATTTCTAAACTTGCCGCAAGAAGAACAGAAGTCTTAAGACTAATCATTTCAATATATTCATCGAGCGAAACATTATCTTTTTTTTCAAAATCCATATCGAGTTGCTGACCTTCGCAAACTTCTTTTGCAGTTCGATTAAATAATTGCAATATGGAGTGAATATTATTTCCCTGAATTTTGTTAAGATATTCATATGATTGAATCATCATCACATCACCAGTTAACAAAGCGGTACTTTCTCCATATTTTTTATGCACAGTTTCCATACCTCTTCTCAAAGGAGCCGCATCCATAATATCATCATGTATTAAGGTGAAATTGTGAAACAATTCAATAGCATTTGCTACATGATAGGCATCTGGATTAATCTCGTCGAAAAGTTCATTTCCCATTAAACACATAATGGGGCGAACACGCTTACCACCTAATGCCAAAAAATATTCTCCTGGATCATATAAAGTGGCAGGACTTTCCGGAAAATGACGATGTGCAAAATGCTCAGAAAAAATGTTAATCAACTCTTTGAATGAATGCATACTACAAACCTAAATAATAAAGCAAATGCATCGGAATAAAATATTAACTATTCTTTAAAGCTGTGAAAAATTAATTTTGGCACGATTTTTTGATAGTATTATAAAACTGATCCATGAAAAAACTATTATTATTCAGCTGCGTGTTTATAGCCGCATTTACTTTGAAGGCTCAACAACAAAACATTGGGACAAACTACAGCACTGCTGTGGGATTAAAAATGTATCCCGGAGCCTTGAGTGTAAAACATTTTATAGCAACAGATCGTGCTGTAGAGGGACTAGCATTTATTTCTCAGGATGGCTTTAGACTGACCGGTTTATATGAAATTCATAATAATCTTGGAACTATAGAAGGCTTACAGTGGTATGTAGGAGGTGGTGCTCATTTAGGTGCTTGGAGCGACCAATGGAAAAAACAGTATCCTACCAGAAATGGAGGAATGACAATTGGTATTGACGGAATACTTGGTTTAGATTATAAAATAAAAGGGGCTCCTTTGAATGTTAGTTTCGACTGGCAACCCTCTTTCAACATTATTGGATACAGTTACTTCGAAAGTGCTTGGGGGGGACTTGGTGTGAGATATACTTTTTAATTGATACCTTTTTTATAATTGAAAGTTGGAACTATAAGGGCTAAAGCCCAATAACATCTTGTATTCATAGCCCTAGGGAAGCCTAGGGTTAACCATAATCAATTATCATTTAGTCCTCTAATTTGAATAAACTATCTACAAATTCATCCTTGTCAAACAAAATCAAGTCCTCAATTTTTTCTCCAACGCCAATATATTTGACAGGTATTTTAAACTGATCAGCAATTGCTAATACTACCCCACCCTTTGCGGTACCATCGAGTTTAGTGATTGATAATGCAGTAACCTCAGTAGCTGCAGTGAATTGACGTGCTTGTTCCACTGCATTCTGTCCCGTGGATCCGTCTAAAACCAACATTACCTCGTGTGGTGCATCGGGAATAATTTTTTGAATCACTCTTTTGATTTTACTCAATTCTTCCATCAAGTGAATTTTGTTATGCAATCTTCCCGCAGTATCGATTAAGACAATGTCTGCATTTTTCGAAACTGCACTAGCTATAGTATCGTAAGCAACTGCACTCGGATCAGAGCCCATAGCTTGTTTTACAATCGGTACTCCTACTCTCTCACTCCAAATGGTTAACTGATCAACGGCTGCTGCCCTAAATGTATCTGCAGCACCCAATACAACATTCATTCCTGCGGCCTTATAGTGGTAAGCTAATTTTCCGATGGTAGTAGTTTTCCCAACCCCATTTACTCCAACCACCAAAATAACATAAGGCTTCTTACCTGGAGGTGCGGTGAAACTTTTATAAGAGTCTTCACTTGCATCAACTAATACTGCTTTAATTTCTTGCTGGAGAATTGAGTTGAGTTCAGATATGCCTATGTATTTATTTTCTTTAGCACGCTTTTCAATTCTTTCGATGATTTTTATGGTTGTTTCAATCCCCACATCAGCACCAACTAATGCTTCCTCCAAATTATCGAGCACTTCTTCATCAATAGTTGCTTTTCCGGCAATAGCTTTGGTGATCTTTGCCAGAAAACCATCTTTGGTTTTCTGTAAACCTTGATCCAGACTTTCCTTTTCTTTTTTTCCGAATAGCTTTCCTAAAAAACTCATATTATCTACTTTAAATAATCGAAGAAAAATGCAGTTTAAACCCGATTCATGACAAAATACAAAAAGCCTTCCCGGAAATAGGGAAAGCTTTTCAATAGTTTCTTGATGGACCGATTATTTTTCAGCTAAGAAATCTTTCACCTTATCCTTGTGTATAATAGCCTCTTTGAAGGTATATGCACCAGATTTAGGGCTACGAACAGCCTTGATAACTTTTGTCCAGTTTTTTGCTTCAGCAGATGCCTTTAAATCTTTTACTTTAGCGTTTTTAGAAGCTGCTTTTGCCATGATTATTTAATTTCTTTATGAACGGTTACTTTTTTCAGAATTGGGTTGTACTTTTTCAATTCAATACGCTCAGGCGTATTTTTCTTATTCTTTTTAGTGATATAGCGACTTGTGCCCGCCATTCCACTGGTTTTGTGCTCTGTGCATTCCAGGATTACTTGAACCCTGTTACCTTTCTTTGCCATTGTATTAGGTAGTTTTCTTTGTTAATAGTTAGATCTTTGTACCAGCCAATCTCAATTCTTTGATAACTGCTGAAAGACCATTCTTATTGATCGTTCTTAAAGCATCAGTAGATACTTTCAATGTTACCCAACGATCTTCTTCTGCGAAGAAAAAACGCTTGGTTTGTAAATTGGGTAGAAAACGACGCTTGGTCTTAATGTTTGAGTGAGAAACACTATTACCAGTTTGTGGCTTTTTACCTGTAACCTGACATACTCTTGCCATGACTCTTATTTTTTCGGGACGGCAAAGGTAAGGAAATGCTCCAAACTACCAATACCATTTCCCATTTTTTTATTTAATTTTTGCACAAAACGGGGGAAAAATCTTTTGAAACCCGCTTCTTCAACTGTTTTTCCACAATCGAAACGCGAAATTAGGTCAAATAACCCGTATTAGCTATACAATTCCCCTCTCAATTCCTTTACACGTGAATCTTCCATGTATTCATCGAAGGTCATTAACCTATCAATGATCCCTTTAGGAGTTAGTTCAATGATACGATTTGCCACCGTTTGTAAGAATGTATGATCATGTGAAGTAATCAAAACAACTCCAGGGAAGGTCTGACAGCCTTCATTAAAGCTCTGAATACTTTCCAGGTCTAAGTGATTAGTAGGTTGATCTAAAATCACCACATTAGGGTTCTGTAACATCATACGGCTAACCATACAACGCACTTTCTCTCCCCCACTTAGTACATTGGTCTTCTTTGTGATATCATCCCCACTAAATAACATCTTGCCTAAGAACCCACGAATAAAGGGCTCATCAGCATCAGTTACATGGGATGGTACATATTGTCTTAACCAATCCATCAGACTTAAGCCGGTAGTGAAAAATTCATTATTTTCTACTGGCAAATAAGCTTTAGTAATTGTTGTTCCCCATTCATATTTACCAGAACCAGGTTCCTGAATACCATTAATCGTTTCGAAGAAACTAGTAACCGCTAAAGGATCCTTACTTAAAAATGCTACTTTCTCCCCTTTATTAATACTAAAATTTACTTTGTCATATAACTTCCGACCATCAACAGATTTACTCAGGTTCTCTACATTTAATATTTGGTTACCGACTTCGCGCAACGGTTGAAAAATAATGCCTGGATATTTTCTGTTAGAAGGCTCAATTTCTTCAATAGTTAGTTTTTCCAATGCTTTTTTACGTGAGGTTGCTTGCTTACTTTTCGAAGCATTGGCAGAGAAACGCGCAATAAAGTCGAGTAAAGCCTGACGCTTTTCTTCGTTCTTTTTGTTCTTATCATTTATCTGGCGACTCATCAATTGAGAAGACTCGTACCAGAAAGTATAGTTACCTGTGAAGACTTTTATTTTACTACGATCCACATCCGCAACGTGTGTGCAGATAGTATCTAAGAAGTGACGATCGTGACTAACTACCAATACTATATTCTCGTAATCTGCCAGGAAGTTTTCTAACCAACCAATAGTTTCAATATCTAATCCGTTGGTAGGCTCATCTAATAATAAAATATCAGGATTTCCAAATAAAGCTTGAGCTAATAATACCCTTACTTTAAAGTTACTAGGGATATCTTTCATTAAACTTTGTTGCAAATTCTCTGTCACACCCAAACTGCTCAAAAGTGTACCTGCATTACTTTCTGCTTCATAGCCCCCCATTTCTCCAAAATCAGCTTCTAACTCGCCGGCTTTCATTCCATCTTCTTCCGTAAAATCATCTTTGGCATAAATAGCATCACGTTCATGCATCACATCCCACAAATGTTTGTGGCCCATCAAAACTGTATTTAAAACGGTGCAATCATCAAACTCAAATTGGTTCTGTTTCAAAAAAGACATACGTTCTCCTTTTGAAATTTCAACAACTCCTTTGTTGGGTTCGATCTCCCCACTTAATATTTTCAGAAAGGTAGATTTACCAGCACCATTGGCACCAATAACACCATAACAATTTCCTTTTTGGAAACTGATATTTACTTCATCAAACAATACCCTTTTGCCATAAGCCAGGGTGATATTTCTTGCACTAATCATTGACGATAACTGTTTTTCAGGCGGCAAAAGTAAGCTTTCAAGCCGGAATTTGATTTTTGAATTTTAAATTTTGGCTTTTGATTTTCTAAAAATCTACCACTGGGCTCTTGCACTAGGATGGCAATCAAGGGATGTGAATTGACCAGCTTGATATTTATAATAGGCAGTGATAGCGATCATTGCAGCATTATCAGTACAATATTCAAAAGATGGAATAAAAGTTTTCCATCCATGTTTTATACCTGTTTCAACTAATAATTTACGTAACCCGGAATTAGCACTTACTCCCCCAGCTAAACAAACTTGTTTAATTCCAGTTTGAAGAACCGCTTTTTTGAGTTTTTTTATTAGAATTTGAATAATAGTAAATTGAACAGATGCACATAAGTCATTCCTATTTTCTTCTATAAATTCAGGTGTCTGTTTTTGAAGAAAATAAAGAATCGAAGTTTTTAATCCGCTAAAGGAAAAATTGAGATCCGGAATTTGTGGTTCTGCAAATTTATATTTTAGTGGATCGCCTAAAGCCGCATATTTATCAATTAATGGTCCACCAGGATAAGGTAGACCCAATAACTTAGCAGTTTTATCAAATGCCTCACCGGCCGCGTCATCAATTGTTTCACCGAGAATTTCTAACTCTAAGGGAGATTTTGCTAGTACAATTTGAGTATGCCCACCACTCACTGTTAAACATATAAAAGGAAAAGATGGAGCAGGATCCTGAATCAGATTAGCGAGTACATGGGCTTGCATATGATGAACCGCAATTAAAGGTTTATCAAGCGATAATGCCAATGACTTTGCAAACTGTACCCCCACCAATAAACTACCTATCAAACCAGGAGCCTGAGTAAATGCGAAAGCAGAAATTTCTTGCAACCTTTCAACTGCATTCAATTTTGGAAACGCTTTCTGTAAACATGTTTCAATTATAGGAACGATGTTTTGCATATGAGCCCTGCTTGCCAATTCTGGCACTACCCCTCCGTATAGTTCGTGAACGGATTGCGTGGCAATGCTATTAGACAAAATTTTTCCATTTACACAGATGCTAGCTGATGTTTCATCGCAGGAAGATTCAATGGCTAAAATAGTAATATTTTTTTGGATATTCACTTCGCGAAGTTAATTGAAACAACCCTTTCGCATTTCATGCAAATAAAAAAGCTTTGAGAATCAGATTAATGAATCTCAAAGCTTTTTTAATCTTATAAATTGATTTTATTTAGTTCTAATAGCAACCACAGGATCCATTTTCGCAGCTATAAATGCTGGAATAATTCCTGAAACAATTCCCAATCCGATACATATGCTCATAGCAAGTGTAATAATATTTGCAGAGATATAAATAGGGAATGGTAAAACACTTGTTAATCCTAAAGCTAGTAACCAAACCAAAAACAGACCAAGTAACCCTCCAATAATACACAAAAACGCACTTTCTATTAAAAACTCCGTTAAGATTGTTCCTCTTTTTGCACCGATGGCTTTTTTCAATCCAATTTGACTAGTTCGCTCTCTAACTGTAACGAACATAATATTGGCTACTCCAAATGCCCCTACTATTAAACTTAAACCGGCAATTGCCCATCCTCCTGCACTAACTTTTCCGAAAAAACCTTTGATCGAATCACTAAATGCAGCAATATCATTACAACTAAAATCATCCTCTTGGGTAGGGCTCAATTTTCTAATTTGTCGCATAATCCCATTGAGCTCTTCCTGTAAAGCTTTAGAAGGGATATTGTCTTTACCTTGAACTAAAACTTTCGGGGAATATAAATCCGGATTATACTGAGTAGCAAAATAACGATAGGTAACCATAATACATTTATCATAATCAAAGCCAGGGCCAAAACTTTGTCCTTGCTTTTTTATCAACCCAACCACATTCAAGCGTCTACCTCCATAGGAGATTTCGCGACCAATTGCTTTCTCGGGTTTACCAAACAATTCAACTCCTACTTGGGAACCGATCAATACAGAAGGAGTGCCATAAGCAAATTCCGCATCATTAAGATATCGACCATTCTCAATATCAATTGTTTGAATTTTATTAAATTCTTCTGAAACACCATATATACTAACACTATTTAAAGTATTGTCTAAGTAGGAAACATTAATAGAGTTTTGAACCATTATTGCAGCATAAGAATAAAGTTGACTTTTTTCTTTAATCATTTTAATCTCTTCAAACTTAGGAACTGGTCGTTTCAAATATTTCCACCAAGGGTTATCTGGTCCGCCCCCATAGTTCCATTTATCGATGTATATAGTATTCGTTCCAAGTGCCTTTATATCATTTTGAACTTTCTGTTCCAAACTATCCGCAGTTGCCAATACCCCAATAATGCAAAAAATACCGATAGTAATGCCAAACAGAGAAAGAAAAGTACGCAGCTTATTCACCCTTAATTCCTGAAGAGCCATTTTAAAGCTAGTCCAAAGAATACTTAATTGTTTTAACATGTTTCAAATGTAAGAATCGAAAAGCTAAAGTTGGCACTAGTTTTATGTGAGCGGTCAAATGGCTGTTCAACCAAGCAAAGATTATTGACATAAATATTAAACACTTAATAAAATCGAGAGAAATGTATCAGATTTTTTGCAATAAAAAGTTCAGATTAAATAAAAGTTTTAAACCTTGGCATTGATTCATGCGTTATTTTTGCAGCGATTTCTCAAATCTAAATTTGCATTATGACCTGGAAACAAGTCTTTACTTCGTCTGTCGGAAAGAAATTAGTCATGGGTTTCACCGGCATTTTTCTAATTCTGTTTTTATTGGTTCACGTTAGTTTGAACGCATGTATTTGGGCTAACGACGGTGGTAAAATGTTTAACGCTGGCGCACATTTCATGGGTGCTAATGTGGTTCCTAGAATTTTAGAAATCGGTTTATTTGCCGGCCTCATTCTACACATTATTCAAGGACTGATGTTAGAATTTTCTAATCGCAGTAAAAGAGGCGTTGCATATGCTAATAATTACGGGAACAAAGGTAGTAAATGGTATAGCAGAAGCATGGGAATTTTAGGTACGCTAATTCTTTTGTTCCTAATCTTACACATGAGTAATTTTTGGTTCCCGAATAGATCTCACCAAAATTTTATGTTGGGCGAAGAAATTGATCTTTACGCAAAAATGAAAACTACCTTCTCAGAATTATGGGTGGTAATTGTTTATGTATTGGGCTGTTTGTCTTTAGGCTATCATTTGGCGCATGGTTTTCAAAGTGCTTTCAAAACGATGGGGGTTCATAATAAAAAATATAATCAGATACTTACCAGTATTGGTTATGGTTTTTCTGTGATCATCACTGTGGCATTTGTAATGATGCCATTGAGTTTTTATTTGGGTTGGCTTAGCTAAAACTTTACAAATTGGTAGCTACGAATTATTAAATACGATATTCTAATCATAGTAAACTTGGATATATGTTAGACGCGAAAATCCCTTCGGGGTCTTTAGATGATAAATGGACCGATTATAAGGGACATTGTAAACTAGTAAACCCTGCCAACAAGCGTAAATTAGAAGTAATTGTAGTGGGTACCGGTTTAGCTGGTGCTTCAGCAGCTGCTTCATTAGGGGAGTTGGGTTATAAAGTAAAGGCTTTCTGTTATCAGGATTCTCCACGTCGTGCACATAGTATTGCCGCTCAGGGTGGTATTAATGCTGCTAAAAACTATCAAAACGATGGTGACAGTATTTTCCGTTTATTCTACGATACCATTAAAGGGGGAGATTATCGAGCTCGTGAAGCAAACGTTCATCGTTTAGCTGAAGTGAGTGGAAATATTATTGACCAATGCGTAGCGCAAGGTGTTCCCTTCGCTCGTGAATATGGTGGATTATTAAGCAACCGTTCATTTGGAGGTACCCAAGTACAAAGAACATTTTATGCTGCTGGCCAAACAGGACAGCAATTATTAATAGGTGCTTACCAAGCTTTGGAAAGACAAGTTGCTTTGGGTAATGTAAAAATGTATCCCCGTCATGAGATGTTGGAAGTAGTGAAGATAGATGACAAAGCACGTGGAATTATAGCACGTAATTTAGTAAGTGGTGAATTAGAAAGACATTTTGGACATGCAGTTTTATTATGTACTGGCGGATATGGTAACGTTTTTTATCTATCAACTAATGCAATGGGCTGCAATGTAACAGCGGCCTGGAAAGCGCATAAAGATGGTGCTGCATTTGCAAATCCATGCTTTACTCAGATCCACCCAACTTGTATCCCAGTTAGTGGTGATCACCAATCTAAATTAACATTGATGTCAGAATCACTTCGTAATGATGGTCGTATCTGGGTTCCCAACAAGAAAAACGACGAAAGAAAAGCGATTGATATTCCTGAAGAAGAAAGAGATTATTATTTAGAAAGAAGATATCCCGCATTTGGAAATTTAGTACCACGTGATGTAGCTTCTCGCGCAGCAAAAGAAAGATGTGACGAAGGTTATGGTGTTGGAACAAGCAAGCAAGCAGTTTACCTTGATTTCGCAGATGCCATAGTTCGTTATGGTAAAATTGAAGCAGGTAAAGAAGGTAATGATCATATGAGTATCGAAGACATCATTGTTTTGGGTAAAGAAGTTGTGAAAGAAAAATATGGTAACCTATTCGATATGTACGAAAAGATTACTGGCGAAAATCCTTACGAATTCCCAATGCGTATTTATCCTGCGGTACATTATACCATGGGTGGATTATGGGTGGATTATGAATTACAAACTACTGTAAAAGGATTGTATTGTTTAGGTGAAGCAAACTTTAGCGATCATGGTGCGAATCGCTTAGGCGCTTCTGCATTGATGCAAGGGTTAGCTGATGGATATTTTGTTGTTCCTTATACTTTGGGTAATAATTTGGCCGACGATATTTATAGCAAAGCAATTGAAACCACGCACCCCGCTTTTGCTGCAGCAGAACTAGTTGCTGGTGAAAGAATTCAAAAATTAATGAACATTAAGGGTAAACAATCAGTTGAAAGTTTCCATAAACGTTTAGGTAAAATCATTTGGGATAAATGTGGTATGGCTCGAAATGAAAAAGGGTTACAAGATGCCATTAAAGAAGTTCAAGCTCTAAAAAAAGAATTCTGGAGTGATGTACGCATCCCTGGTGAAATCAATGAGATGAACCCTGAATTAGATAAAGCAAATCGTGTAGCCGATTTTATTGAATTAGGTGAATTGATGTGTATCGATGCATTAAATAGAAATGAAAGCTGTGGCGGTCACTTCAGAGAAGAATATCAAACAGAAGATGGCGAAGCTTTACGTGATGATGCAAATTATATGTATGTAGCAGCCTGGGAATACAAAGCAGAACATGAATGGACCCTTCACAAGGAACCATTGATCTATGATGTTGTAAAACCATCTCAACGATCTTATAAATAATTATTAAACGGTTGATTCAGTTTTTGAATTTCGAATTTTGACTTAACAAACGACAAACTCTATAGAATGGAACACTACAATATGAATTTGACTGTTAAAGTGTGGAGACAAAAAAACAGTAAGGACAAAGGTGGTTTTGTAAGCTATCAAGTAAAGGATATTTCTTCGGAAATGTCGTTCTTGGAAATGATTGATGTTTTAAATGAAAAATTAATCGTAGAAGGTGGAGAGCCGATTGCTTTCGACCATGATTGTAGAGAAGGTATTTGTGGACAATGTTCTTTATATATTAATGGCAAACCACATGGACCTTGGATGGCGAACACTACTTGTCAATTGCATATGCGTGCTTTTAAAGATGGCGATACAATCGTAGTTGAACCATGGAGAGCAGGTGCATTTCCAGTGATCAAAGATTTGATGGTAGATCGTTCTGCTTTTGATCGTATTATTCAGGCAGGAGGATATATCAGCGTTAATACTGGTAATGCAGTTGATGGAAATTCATTGCCGATAAATAAAGATCATGCAGATGCTTCATTTGCAGCTGCTATGTGTATTGGTTGTGGCGCTTGCGTAGCAGCATGTAAAAACAGTTCAGCTATGTTATTCTTGAGTGCTAAGGTTTCACACTTAGCCTTATTACCACAAGGTGAACCTGAAAGAAAATCAAGGGTGTTGAATATGGTTGCACAAATGGATAAAGAAGGATTTGGTGCATGTACCAATACCGGTGCCTGCGAAGCAACTTGTCCTAAAGAAATTTCAATCAGCAATATTGCACGCTTAAACAAAGAATACTTATTCTCTAGTCTAAGTTCTGATAAATAAAAAGAAATCTGATTTTAAAAACGCCCCGAATTAATTCGGGGCGTTTTTTTTTGTTATGTTTAAGAGATGCTAGAAATTATAAAAAATGTTAACCCCGGCCTTTAGACTGGGGATTAAAATGCAATTCGAAAAACAGGGCTTTAGCCCTTACAATTCCCACTTTCAAATCAAAAAAAGTATTCTGATATATGTATCACAGCATAAGGGCTGAAGCCTAGGGTTAACATTTCCATCCACACTACATACTTATCTCTTATCACTTACCTTTACTCACGTGTCGAATAATTACTTCCAATTCAAACAATTCAAAATCGAGCAAGAACACTGTGCCATGAAAGTGTGTACTGATGCTTGTTTGTTTGGTGCATGGGTAGTTGAATTTTTACAAGAGAAAAAATTTACCTATCAATTAAGCATCCTTGATATTGGAACAGGAACTGGACTGCTTAGTTTAATGACTGCACAGGAAATTAATTGTACAATTGATGCTATTGAAATGGAGGCTTCAGCTGCCATGCAGGCTTCCGAAAACGTTTCTGATTCATCCTTTTCTTCAAACATAAAAGTTTATGAAGCAGATATTAAAACCTGGGATTCCAAAACAGTATACGACAGTATTATAAGTAATCCCCCTTTTTATGAAAATGATCTTACATCTCCAGATGAAAAAAAAAATCTTGCATTACATAGTGCAACATTGAACTTATCTGACTTAGCAACCATCATTGATCAAAAGCTTAAACAGGATGGGATTTCAGCAATACTTCTGCCCTACCATCGAAAAGAAGAAATGATTCAATTAGCATTGCATAGAAATCTCTATCTGCATGCGAATGCTGATATCAAACAAAGTTCAAAGCATGGTTATTTTAGAACTTTTTTAGTATTTTCCAAAAACAAACGAACCCCATTATCTGAAGAAATCATCATTCAGGATAATAGGGTTTATTCAGATAGATTTAAAGAACTTTTGAAGAAATTCTATATGACATTATAACGTTTCAATTGGATGCTTTTATGGCACACCGATTACGTTGATAATGCGGATTTACGCAGATCCACTTTTTACTTTTCCAACCCCCAATCCCTTCCTTTCAATATTGCTGGGATTCCATCACTAATCCATTTAGCTGGCTTATCTCCCTTTAATAAATAATCAAAGAATTGTTGTTCGCGAATTTGAATGTCTTTCCGATTTCTTCTTTCAACCAAGTTATGTGCTTCATTATTATAGTTTAACATCCATACTTTTTTACCAAGTCTGCGCATTCCAGTAAACATTTCAATCCCTTGATACCAAGGCACTGCATCATCCGCATCATTAGCCATGATTACTAATGGTGTTGTTACTTTAGGCAAAGAGAATAAAGCAGAATTTTGTAAATACAAATTAGGTTTTTCCCAAAGTGTGGCTCCAATCCTACTTTGTGTTTTTTCGTATTGGAACTGGCGGTTCATACCACTTCCCCAGCGAATACCACCATATGCACTTGTCATGTTTGCAACTGGAGCACCCGCCCAAGCTGCCGCATATAAATTTGTTTTAGTAATCAGATATACAATTTGAAAGCCGCCCCAGCTCTGACCCTGTAATCCAAGTTTTGTACTATCTACATATCCTTGTTTTACCACAGCTCTTGTACCGCTTACTATGTAATCATATGCACCTTGACCAGGAAAACCAGTTTTATACCAGATATCAGGAACAAAAACCACATAACCTCTACTCACAAAAAATGGGATATTTAATCTAGAAGGAGTAGGAGAAGGAGCATTATAATTATATAAGGTGTTATTATTTCTTTCATAGAAATATACAATCATGGGATATTTCTTCTTAGCATCGAAATCTTCTGGTTTATAAATAATTCCTTCTGCCTCTTTCCCTGTATATGCTTTCCATTTAAACAATTCTGCCGTACCCCAATTATAATCATGTTGTTGTGGGTTAGGTTCAAATAAAATAGTGCCTGGAAATATTTTGGAATCATTAAAATTGTTCAGAGTAATATCTGTTACTCTGATATCTGCAGCATGCTGGTAATTTTCAGTTGCATAGCTGAAAATATTTGCCTCTTTTGCTTTTTTAGCTGATGTGATTCTTGCAGGATAAGTAACAGAAGGCACAAATACAGTGCCTAAGCTATACCAAACCAATCCAGATGTTTTATCCATATTATTGTATGAACTGAATAATAATTGTTGCCCTTTCTTATAAAATTTTACATCTTTATCTAATACAATATTTCGATAGGTAATCTTATTTTTTCTTCCTAACCCTCCTGTGATACAAATGGAAGATTTGACACCTTGAGGATCAACCTGCCAGATGTCAAATTCATCATATATAAAAATAGCTTCGTCGTTTTCCAACCATCCTAAAATTCCATAATCATTAGGATCATCAGGCATATCGTTTTCTACATCAAATAGTGAAAATTTAATGTCTTTCGCAATCCCTACAGTTTGCTTTTTATCAGCATTATAAGCACTATAATTTCTTTTTTTATCATCATACGATAACAGATATTTTCCAGTGTACGAAGGAAAAATATTTCCTTTAAAATCAGATTGGATTAAATTCTTTTGACCATTTTGTACATTAAATAAATAAAGATCGCTTTCAATAAAACCCTGCCATTGCAAGGCAACTCTTTTTCCTTTATCAGCAACTGCATAAGCTACAGATCCATCTCCTTCTCTAGTTAAATAAAAGGAGCGATAATCGGGACTTCCCAATTGAACAATTTCATTTTTTTCAAAATCAAATCTTGCAATATGACTTTTTTTCAAATCCGATTCTAAATTTTTTAATTGCATTGGTTGCAAATAGTCGTCATTGTAATGCCAGACATCTACAGATACTCTCTCAAATTCAGGAAGGCTGGTATCTTTTGCAGGAAGAATAGGGGCTGTTCCAAAAAACAACTCTTTCCCATTTTTACTAAAAAGTATATTGGGGTTATCACTTACAGAAAAACCTGTTGGCATTCCAGCACTAGTTTTATCTGCTAATAATTTGGCACTATCTGCACCTTCTTTAAAATAATATAGTTTATAAAATTTCAGCAGCGCCTTAGTGCTGCTATCTCTTTCTGCCACAAATGCCAATTGAGATCCTGATTCATCTAATTGATACCCTTTAGCGTCATTGAAGTTTTCGAAAATTGTTTTAGCAATGTTTTTATCTAAATTCAATTTTACCACAAGCGGTTTTACTAAACTATCGCCTGTTTTTTTACTGGTTTCATAAACCAGAGTATTTCCTTTTTTATTGAAAAAGTATTCTGTAACTAATTTAAATGTTTGCTGTTCACCGGTTAATAAATTGCGTAGGTTAAGTTCTGATCCTTCTTCAATTGGATCTTCTGTAGATTTATTTCCAGCTGATTTTTTGGAAGATTGCAAAATACTCATGCCCCTTAATTTAGCATCATAGATTTTCAAACGTATGCTATCCACCATATGCAATAAACTATCAGAATAATTAGCCATCGCATTCAGTTTAGCAACAGAATCTAATTCCGTTTTGGGCTTATTATCAGTTGCTCCTTTTTCAGAGAGCCAAGCCAACCAATTGCCAGAGTCTTCAGGCAATTTGAAACTTTTAATTTTAGGAAATTTTACAAGGCTATCTGTACGCAGGTCAATAAATGCCAAGCTATCTTTAGGCATTTCATCCGTTTTTTTCTTTTTAATCTTTGCATCCCGCGTTTCTTTGAATGTTGGCTTCAACTTGAAAACCAAGAAACGACTATCTTCTGTAAATTCAGCGGCATATCCCCTAGCGAATTCCTTTTTATAGTTTCCATACACAGACTGTAAAACCAAATTTGCATCCCCTTCTTGATGATTTACTGTAAAAGCAATGTATTTACCGTCATTGCTTAATATACGCTCCCCAATTGACTGCCAGCTATCATAAACAGAATGGTCCAAAGGTTTTTTCTGAGCATTTAATAAATTTGCAAAGCCAATCAAACAAAATGTAAGAAAGAAATGTTTCATATCTACTCAATTATCCCTTAAATATAAGGCAGCTTGAGTAGAATATTTTGGCTTTTACACAAATGGATAAATAGTCTTAAAGTATCTATTTTATATTTGCAAATTCAAATAATAAGGATGAGAACACTTCTTTTAGCATCATTAATAATAGCATCATTTTTAAAAGCGGAAGCGCAGAACAAGGGATCTATATCGGGGATTATTATCAATAAAATAGATCAGAAAATAGTTTCAGGAGCTACCATTACAATAGGAAATAAAAAAGTTATTTCTGATAGTGCCGGTAAATTTAGAATTATTCAAATTCAAACAGGTTCATATACATTACGAATTTCATCTATCGGCTTCAACGATGTGTCTTTATTCAATACCCTGGTTAGCTCAGGAAATGAAAACAGCCTGAATATAGAATTGGAACCATCCATAAACGAATTAAAAGCACTAACAGTAACAAGTAGTGGAAGAAAGACTGCTAAAGCTGCAACCCTTGAAACACCATTAAGCGTTCAAAGACTAACTACTGAAGAAATCAAAAGAAATCCTGGTGGAAACTTCGATATTTCAAGGGTAATTCAAAGCTTACCAGGTGTAGGTGGTACTGCAAGTACAGCTGGTTTTAGGAATGATATCATTATAAGAGGTGGTGCACCCAATGAAAATGTTTACTATTTAGATGGCATTGAAATACCTGTGATCAATCACTTTGCTACACAAGGAAGTGCTGGAGGCCCGGCAGGTATTTTGAACGTAAGTTTTATAGAAGATGTTAAGTTGAGTACCTCAGCCTTTGATGCGAGATTTGATAATGCATTATCCTCTGTATTTGAATTTAAACAAAAGAAAGGTAATGCGAATCGTGTACAAGGTAATGTGAGATTAAGTGCAACGGAACTTGCTACTACATTAGAAGGTCCTTTGTCAAATTCTGGCAAAACAACTTTTCTTGCTTCTGCCAGGAGAAGTTATTTACAATTATTATTTAAGGCAATTGATTTACCCATAAGACCTAATTTTTGGGATTTTCAGTATAAGATCACGCATCAGATCGACAAAAAAACTACACTTAGTTTTCTAGGTGTAGGTGCAATAGATGAATTTAGTTTTGCAGCACCTAAAAAAGCTACACCAGAAAAGCTATACATTCTAAATAGCAACCCTTCAATTCAACAATGGAATTATACAATCGGAATAAGTTTAAAAAAAATAATTAATAATGGTTTCTGGAATCTATCAATAAGTAGAAATGATTTCAGTAATCAGAATGAAAAATATGAGAATAACTTAGGTCCTGTAAAGGGCATTCAAACACTTGATGTTAATTCTAAAGAAACAGAAAACAAAATGCGGTTTGATGTAAATAAAAATATTAATGGATGGAAATATTCTTATGGTGCTGATGCACAAATAGTTCATTATGACAATCAAACTTTTCAAATTTTCAAAGCAGCTGTGACCGATAATATAGGAAATATCATCACGCCTGCGCAAACTTTTCAATATTACACGAGTATCAATTTTAATAAGCTGGGAGTATTTGCTCAAGCAGGGAAACGTTTCTTTGAAAATAGATTAGGCATTAATGCTGGTATTAGATCTGATGTTAATTCATTTACTTCCGATGGCGGTAATCTTTTATCAACATTGAGTCCTAGAATAAGTATGTCATTGGTACTTGCAGACAAATGGACGTTGAATGCTTCTGTTGGGAATTATTCAAAAATTCCGCCTTATACGATACTAGGATTTCAAAACAATCAACAGTTTGCAAATAAAGATGCGAAGTATATTACAAGTACACATTATGTGATTGGGCTGGAGCATTTAAAGAGTGAATCAACGAGGTTTACTTTAGAAGGATTTTACAAACAATATTCGAATGTTCCTATCTCTATTCGAAATGGTATCAGCTTATCCAATTTAGGCGCTGATGCATCTATCCTGGGTAACGAACCCATCATTTCAAATGGCAAAGGAAGGGCTTATGGATTTGAATTCTTTGCACAACAGAAATTAACAAAACACTTTTTTGGAATTTTGAGCTATACCTTATTTAGATCTGAATATACCAATTCTGCTGGAAAGTATGCAGCAAGTTCATGGGATAACAAACATCTATTAAGTTTTACAATGGGCTATCAATTTCCAAGAAACTGGGAGTTAGGATTGAAATTTCGTTATCAAGGTGGAGTGCCTAATACACCTTATGATGAATTGTTAAGTCGCGCAAATTATTTAACATTGGGTTCAGGCATATTAGATTACAGCCAGATAAATACCACCCGTTTAAAAAACTTTAATTCCAGTGATATTAGAATAGATAAGAAATGGAATTTCAGAAAAACAACTTTTGATCTTTATTTGGATATTACTAATTGGTATTTAGCGAAAAGCACTGCAGCGCCAATCTATACATTTAAAAGAAACGCCGACAATAGTGCTTTCTTAACCTCTGATGGGCAGGGTATAAAACAAAATGGTAGTAATGCTATCCCATATTATTTAATCAATTCGGATGCAACGGTAACTCCCACTATTGGATTTATTATTGAGTTTTAACTTTGCTTGTTTTAATAATTCGAATCATTTGCAATGCCACTGAAAGTGCGATGAGTGCAAAACCAAAGTAAAAACTAATTTGTAATTTTTCTTGTTCATGAAATAGTACAAAAGCTAATAGGATTCCATAAACAGGTTCTAGATTCAAACTTAGGTTTTGAGTAAATGCAGAAACTTTTTGAAGGGCATTTAAAGATAGATCCATTGCCCAGAGAGTACATAGCCAACTTAATACTAATAACCATCCCCATTCTGCAAAATTTGGGAACAAATGTTCTGACGGCAATCTCATCAAATAAAATGGCATCAATAATGTGAGTAAAAGTACCCCGCCGCTTAATTCATATAGCATCATTGTTTGAGGTGCCACCTTTGCCACATTTCTTTTATTCAAAACTGTAAATAATGCTGCGAAAATGGATGATATGATACCAATAATAATTCCAGTCCGATACCTTGTATCAAAATGAAAAATCAAAACAATACCTAGCAAACTTAATAAGCCAAGAAAAAATTCAGACCAACTAAATTTTTTTATAGTCATTAAAGGTTCTAACAATGCAGTAAACAAACCTGTTGAAGCAAAACATACCAGTCCTATTGAAACATTAGAATATTTGATGCTTCCATAAAAACATACCCAATGAATAGCAATAAGGCCGCCAATCATCATTAATTGCAAAGCTTTGGTCTTACTAATCTTTTGAAGATTTCTACGCCAGATTAATAAAAGAAATAAGCTAATCACTGTAATAAACATTCTATACCAAACAAGCAACCCTTCATTGAGTGTTATTAGAACACCCAACACGCCGGTAAAGCCAGCGAGAAAAACAGCAATATGTAATTTAATAAGTGCTTGTTTCATTGGGGTCAAAGAAAGGTTTTTCTAAGCGAAATATACATACTACTTCAATCTTGTTTTTTTCAAGATTTCTAAAAAAGTATTACAGTAAGATTAATTATTATTTTTAAGGCGTTTGTGATAGTCTTTAAACAGGCTATGCCATTGAATTTTCAATACACCTAAAACACCCTCTGTGATGATGCCTTTGTTCATTTTACTATAACCTGTTTTACGATCAATAAAAGTGATGGGCACTTCTTTGAATTTAAACCCCAATTTCCAGGCAGCAAATTTCATTTCAATTTGGAAGGCATAACCCACAAAACTAATTTCATCTAAATTGATTGCATCTAAGACTTCACGTTTATAACACATGAATCCCGCAGTTGGATCCTGCACGGGCATCCATGTAATTATTTTGGTATAAAGCGCTCCACCTTTTGAATAAATTTTTCTATCGAGAGGCCAGTTTTCTGTTTTACCTCCTTTCACATACCGACTTCCTATAGCTAAATCAGCGCCTCCATTTTTGCAGGCATCATATAAACGTTCAAGGTCATCAGGGTTATGAGAGAAATCTGCATCCATTTCAAAAATGAATTGATAACCTTTTTCTATACCCCATTTAAATCCATGAATATAAGCAGTGCCTAATCCTTGTTTACCTAATCTTTCTTCAATAAATAATTGATTAGGATATTTTTCGATCAAGGATTTTACTATTTCTCCAGTACCGTCTGGTGAATTATCATCAACTACAAGAATATGATATCCAAGCCCCATAGAAAACACTTTCTCAATAATAAGAGCTATGTTTTCTTTTTCGTTATAAGTTGGTATGATAACAATTTTTTCCAAACCTTAATTTCTATTTGCGCACTAAATTACAATTCTGTTCTTTTTAGCAACACTATTATTGATAAATATTAAAAAAATGGCTAAATAATCCGGATTATCCTTTTTTCAACAGGGTTTTATTGAGCATTTCGGTAAGTTTCTGTTTGGTATTTATCGGAAAGTCGCCTTTCATCATCCAATCATAATACTGAGGCTCTTCTCTTAACACCTGCGCAACTGGTTTTCCTTTATGCTTGCCGAAATTGAAAACTTCTATTCCTTTATCTTTCACAAACCTTCGAGCAAAATCTACTATATCATCTTCGCCTGTAAATTTAACAATGCTTTCCACACTATCACCAATTTGAGGATAGCGTTCTAACTGTGCTTCTAACACTTCCCAAGTTGCAGTTGCATCTGCTTCAGCGCCATGAGCCCCCTCTAATGTTTTACTACAATAAAATTTATAAGCAGCACTCAAAGTGCGTTGTTCCATCAAGTGGAATATTTTTTGAACATCTACTAATCGCTTACCATCAACAGAATATTCAATACCTGCACGCAAAAATTCTTCCAATAACATAGGTATGTCAAAACGATTACTGTTATACCCACCTAAATCAGCCCCTTCAATGAATTGCTTTACCTCATTTGATATTTGCTTAAAACTAGGTGCATCTTTTACCATTTCGTCCGTAATACCATGAATGGCACTGGAAGATTCAGGGATTGGCATCAATGGATTAATCAATTTTCTCTTAACCAATTTAGTACCATCAGGAGAAATTTTCACAATCGCTAATTCTACAATTCGATCTGTAGTAATATTGATTCCGGTTGTTTCCAAATCGATAAATGCGATTGGTCTTATTAATTTTAATTTCATATCATCGATTATAAGTTCACTGATTAATGGGTAACCCGCTTTGCGAATGTAAGCATATCTATTCCATCATAATTGCCACTACTCATCAAAACTATATTTGAATTGGTAAAATCATTTTTATGTAACCATTCTTCTAGCTGGTTCTTATCAGTCATTATTAGCAAGTTAGGTTGATTAAAACCTTGCAGTATTTTATCTATCGGTAAATCTGGCAACCGCTTTAACTCCAAAGCATGTTTAGAATAAAAAACAATTGCCACATCAGCTTTACTCAAAGCTCCATCGTATTCAAGCATAAATTTTTCATTCAAACTACTAAATGTATGGAGTTCCAAAATGCCAATTAATTTCCGATTGGGATATTGCTGTTTAACTGCTTCAATGGTTGCTTTCACTTTACTTGGTGCATGAGCAAAATCTCGGTAAACATTCACGTTTGAATTAGAAGCAAGCAATTCCAATCGTTTAGAAGCCCCAGTAAAATCAGCAATAGCAGTTACAAAATCATTGGCCTTAACGCCAATTTCTTTACAGGCATAATATGCTGCATATAAATTCATTAAGTTATGATTCCCAAAAACTTTCAAATTACTAGAAGATCCATCAATTGTAACTGAGGTCTTACCATCTAAAATTTCATGAACTGGTACTTCATATGGCTGATATCGAATATCTGATCGATGGCTTTCTTCCACTAACTGCTTTAATACTTTATCAGCGTTATTATAAATTAGCAAACCATCAACCTTTATTTTAGCAATGAAAATTCGAAACTGTTCTAAATAAAAATCAAAAGTGGGGAACACATTAATATGATCCCAGGCAATTCCCGTAAGAATAGCGATATGTGGGAAAAGGAAATGAAACTTTGGCTTTTTCTCAATTGCGCTTGCTGGATATTCATCACCTTCACATACTATAATTGGGGCGTCGGTTATATTCACTGATTGATCAAAGCCATTGAGTTTAGCACCAACTAAATAATCAAAATCAAAGTGCATCTTACTCAACACGTGCATGATCATACTGGTTGTGGTTGTTTTACCATGACTACCTCCTACCACAATTCTTTTCTTCTGCCGGCTTTCGTGATAGATATATTCTGGGAAACTAAAGATCTTCAAACCTAATTCAACCGCTTTTTGTAATTCTGGATTATCGTTGCGTGCGTGCATTCCCAAAATGACAGCATCCAGGTCTTGGGTAATTAAGTCGGGCTGCCATCCTATCGATGTTGGAAGTATTCCTTCCTGAAGTAAATTAGTTCGTGAAGGTTCGAAAATTTCATCATCAGTGCCAGTTATTTGATATCCTTTTCGATGCAAGGCAATGGCCAATTGATGCATCACACTACCTCCGATTGATATAAAATGTACCTTCATATTAGCTTTTTTGGCCTTTCAACTAGAATTTTAACAATAATAACTACCCTCTCAGGCAACTATTCACAATGAAACTTTATCTTTGCCGTTATAAGACTGTATAAAAATACAGTCAATTACATTATCAAACTCTACTCATGAAAAAAATCACTTGTCTGCTGATAATCGTAGGATTTACAATGGCTATCTGCTCATCATGTGTTTCATCTCGAGGCAATGGTTGCCCTACTACCAATAAGAATTACTTCAGAGGTAGATAAGGGAATAGATTATAATTATAGAAATAAGTATGAATTGGATCCCTTTAACGACAGAAGATCAATTGCTGGACATAGAAAAAAAATCTTCCTCGAAGCCTCAAGTTATTTTTAAACATAGTACACGCTGTAGCACCAGTAGTATGGTATTAAACAGACTTGAGAGAGCTAAATCTTCTGACGCAGTTGATTTTTATTTCTTAGACCTAATTCAATTTCGCCCTATTTCCGCTCAAATTGCAGAAAAGTTTCATGTAGCACATGAATCACCTCAAGTACTAGTTATCAAAAATGGTAGTTGCACTTTCGACGAAAGCCATATGGCCATTGATATGGATGAAATTTTAGAACAGTCTGCCAGTTAGTTGCTATAATTTATTAGATAGCCATTTTTTGAACGACAATTTCAACTCACTGTACAGTTTTTGATTGGTGAGCATCCGATCACGAATCTCATATTCATCATCTGCTTTTTTCTGTTGTAACAAACGATTATTAATATCTTTCTCCAATTCCGAAATCAATTTTTCCTGTGCCTTTACATCGTTTTTCAATGAGTTGATAAAACTTCGTTGAATGATAAATTGGTTTTGAAAATGTTCTACTTCCCCCCTGCTTTTGTTATCTGTTAATGTTACAATTACTGCTGTCAGATATTTATCCAAAATGTCGATTTCTTGCCTCCAAAAAGCCATTTCAGTTAACCACAGCTCATGGTCGAAATGTAATTCCCGAATTGATTTGTTATTGATAATCATTTTTTATTTTATTTATTTACTTTAAAGTTCTAAGATTTTTTCTAATTGTAGGATGATAAAAATCAGTTTTGATAATCTTATCTTATGTTTACTATAGATTTGAAATTTGATATAATAATATTAAAATTATGGAAATTGCTGGCTACTTAGCCGCGTTTATTATTGGCATTTCCTTGGGTTTAATTGGAGGTGGAGGTTCCATACTTACCATACCTGTATTAGTCTACCTTTTTCATATACAACCTACCGTCGCCACAGGTTATTCCTTATTTATTGTTGGAATTAGCAGTTTAGTAGGAGCATTTAATAGTTATAGAAATGGGAATATTCATTTTAAAGCAGTGCTTTACTTCGGAATCAGCTCGATTATTACTGTAGTTTTTATCCGCAGGTGGATGATTCCAATCATCCCTGAGCAACTTTTTAAAATTGATAATTTTGAAGTTACTCGCTCCTTATTGACGATGTTATTATTAGCATTAGTAATGATAACAGCTTCATTCAAAATGATTTTTAAATCTACTCCTGGAGATGTAAATAAATCCTCTGAAATGCCCTTTGGATATGCCATCCTAAGGGGAATCCAAATAGGCTTACTAACTGGACTTTTAGGTGCCGGCGGCGGTTTCTTAATAATTCCAGTACTCATTTTTTCTTTTCATTTACCAATGAAAAAAGCCATAGGCAGTTCCCTATTAATTATTGCGTTGAATGCATTGTTTGGATTTATCAGTGACGTATCACAATATGATATTCATTGGAAACTACTTTTAATTATTACTATAAATGCAGTACTAGGTACATTTATTGGTAATGCCATAGGATTAAAATTATCGGGAGAAAAACTAAAGAAAGGCTTTGGTATCTTTGTGCTCGTTGCTGGTATTTATATTATCCTACACGAGTTATTTATTAAGTAAACTACTGACAAATTTCATTGTACACATATTGAAAGTGAATACGGGGCTGTAGTAATAGATCCCCTTCGCGAAATTGATAATTATCTTGCAATAATTATAATAAATTGTAAAGAAAGATTCAATGAATTAAATGCATAAGTAAAGCTCCCTATTTCTGAATTCAGCCAGCAAAATACTCAATTATAAAAGCATGATAATTCAGGTACTGTAAGGGTTTGTCATTTACATTTTTTCTACTAATTTCGTAGACTAAATTGTATTTAAATGAATGATTGGATAAAACAGCCCTGGCCCTGGTATGTAGCAGGCCCCTTAATTGGATTAACGGTGCCCGCATTATTATTAATTGGTAATAAAAGATTTGGTATTTCAAGTTCATTACGTCATATCTGTGCTGCTTGTTTTCCCGCAAACATTCATTATTTCAAATACGATTGGAAAAAAGAAATATGGAATCTTTTTTTTGTAGGTGGTATATTTTTAGGAGGATTAATCGCAGCACAGTTACTGGCAAATCCCCATCCTATTCAAGTTAATCCAGCTTTAGTATCAGAATTAAAGGGGTACGGCATTTCAGATTATAGTAAATTAATACCTACCGAAATATTTAACTGGGAGAGTCTATTACACGTTAAAGGATGGCTACTCATGGTATTCGGAGGTTTCCTTGTTGGTTTTGGAACCAGATATGCAGGCGGCTGTACTTCTGGCCATTCCATTACTGGTTTAAGCAATCTTCAATGGCCATCTTTAGTAGCAACCATCTGTTTTATGGCTGGTGGTTTTATTATGGCAAACATTATTTTACCAATTATACTACGATAATTTATGTCAACCAATATACCCGAAAACGATTTCGAATTACGTTCCTTAGATGCTACTTGTTTAAATGAGAGCGAATTAGTACACCCTTATTGGTACAATTTAAAATATTTAATTGTTGGAATTCTTTTTGGAATTGTTTTTGTAAAAGCAGAAATCATATCCTGGTTTCGTATTCAAGAAATGTTCCGACTTCAAAGTTTTCATATGTATGGGGTAATTGGATCTGCCGTAGTTGTAGGAGCAATCTCTGTTTTTTTGATTAAGAAATTCAAGATCAAAACAATTTATGGCGAACCCATTCATTTTGAAGTAAAGACATTTAATGTAGGGCAGGTTTATGGTGGTCTTTTATTTGGATTAGGCTGGGCCATTACTGGAGCATGCCCTGGTCCATTATTTGCTCAAATTGGTACTGGAATTACAGTTACAATTGTAACTTTATTAAGTGCGATTGCAGGAACCTGGGT
>CAIYLW010000060.1 GCA_903927185.1 uncultured Bacteroidota bacterium | reverse complement strand
TTACCTGTGGCATTAGTGGTATTGGGTATTGGTTTAAGTCTTGGCGGAACCACCGGATACGCTATTAATCCGGCACGTGATTTGGGTCCGAGAATCATGCATAGTCTGCTTCCTATGAAGGGAAAGGGCAGCAGTGATTGGGGCTATAGCTGGATACCGGTTGTGGGTCCTACAATTGGCGCAGTCTTGGCGGCCCTCGTTTTTAAGGCACTTCAGTAAAAATGGCGGGAATATTGAAAATATCTTAAAAAAACCTTGTTTTTTCTAGTAAATGGACTTTTTTGAAAGGTTCTATCCCTTACCTTTGCCGCCAAATCGGGATAGCTAATTCCGATTCGAATTTCGTACATTTTTTAAACCTATATATATCTCCAGAAATGGCTACAAAAGGTAAGATTAAGCAGATTATCGGTGCGGTAGTGGACGTTCATTTTGCAGATGACAACACTTTACCAGAGATTTTCAACGCATTGGAAATCACCAAAGAAAATGGTGACAAACTGATTTTAGAGGTTCAACAGCACCTCGGTGAAGACAGTGTTCGTACCATTGCGATGGACGGAACAGAAGGTCTTAAGCGTGGAATGGAAGTAATTGACACAGGCAAAGCAATAGCAATGCCAACCGGTCCGTTGGTAAACGGCCGCTTGTTCAATGTAACCGGAGACGCAATTGATGGTCTTCCACAAGTGAGTAAAGAAAATGGTCGCCCGATCCATAATAAACCACCATTATTCGAAAACTTAAGTACGGCTTCTGAGATTCTTTATACAGGAATCAAAGTGATCGACTTGATCGAGCCATATGCAAAAGGTGGTAAGATTGGTTTGTTCGGTGGTGCGGGTGTAGGTAAAACCGTATTGATTCAGGAATTGATTAATAATATCGCGAAAGGTCACGGTGGTCTTTCTGTATTCGCTGGTGTGGGTGAGCGTACTCGTGAGGGTAATGACTTGCTTCGTGAAATGATCGAAGCGGGTATCATGAATTATGGTGAAGCTTTCAAACATAGCATGGAAGAAGGCGGCTGGGATTTGAGTAAAGTGGATATGGAAGGATTGAAAGAGTCTAAAGCTACTTTCGTATTCGGACAAATGAACGAACCTCCAGGAGCACGTGCGCGTGTGGCTTTGAGCGGATTAACGATTGCCGAATATTTCCGTGATGGAGATGGTACTGGAAAAGGTAAGGACATCTTGTTCTTCGTAGATAATATCTTCCGTTTCACTCAGGCTGGTTCTGAGGTATCGGCTTTATTAGGTCGTATGCCATCAGCCGTAGGTTATCAGCCTACATTGGCTACTGAAATGGGATTGATGCAAGAACGTATTACTTCTACCAAGAATGGTTCAATTACCTCTGTACAGGCTGTATACGTTCCTGCTGATGACTTGACAGATCCGGCTCCTGCTACAACTTTCGCTCACTTAGATGCAACTACGGTATTAAGCCGTAAGATCGCCGATTTGGGTATTTATCCTGCGGTGGATCCTTTGGATTCTACTTCTCGTATTCTTACTCCATTGATCGTAGGTGATGTGCATTATGATTGTGCTAACCGCGTTAAATTAATTTTACAACGCTACAAAGAATTACAAGATATTATTGCGATCCTGGGTATGGACGAATTGAGTGATGATGATAAGATGACCGTTCAACGTGCGCGTAAAGTGCAACGTTTCTTGAGTCAGCCTTTCTTCGTAGCTGAACAGTTCACCGGATTGAAAGGGGTGTTTGTAGATATCAACGATACCATTCGTGCATTCAACGCTATCATGGATGGTGAAGTGGATGAGTATCCTGAAGCAGCATTTAACCTGGTAGGTACTTTGGAAGATGCGGTTGAAAAAGGTAAGAAAATGATGGAAGCTGCTAAAGCTTAATTAAAAGAATAGTCATGAACGTAGAAATATTAACACCCGAAAAAAAGTTGTACAGCGGCGATGTATTTGGTGTTCAGTTACCAGGCATCACGGGTCTTTTCGAAATTTTAGATAAACACGCTCCTTTAGTAAGTGCTTTAGGTAAGGGTAAAATAAAAATTTTGAAAGACAAAAACAGCTTTGAAAACTTTACTATCGAAAGTGGTTTTGTGGAAGTGTTGAATAATAAAGTTACTGTGTTGGTGGAAGGTGCTAAAGAAGCTTAACCAACATTAAAAATTTTCAAAAGAGCTCGGAATTTTCCGGGCTCTTTGTATTTAAAACGACAAATAAAATTTTACATTTAAGGATGTATCCAACAGATAACTATTATAAAAATAAACAGAGCAATCAACGGAAAAGAACATTCCTGATTATCGCAGCTTTGTTGGGATTTTTTATAACAGTGTATCTGATTTTTTCTCAAGTATTACCAAAGATTGCGATCCATTTTATTTCTGTGCAGAGCGAAATTAATATAGGCGATAAAATGTTTAGGGGAATGCAGGAGGAAATAAAAATTGATAAAAATGCCAGCAAAATTTTAAAAAATTTTGCTGATCAGTTACACCTTAGTAAACAATATTCGATTAAGGTTTCTGTAGCTGTTTCGGATGAAGTAAATGCGTATGCCTTACCGGGTGGGCACATCGTGGTTAATACTGCCATCTTAAAACAATTGCAAACACCAGAATCGTTGGTGGCCTTATTGAGTCATGAATCAACACATATCAATCAGCGACATAGTTTGCAAAATATTTTATCATCGATGGGTTCTGGTTTTATTCTAAGTTTTTTTACCAATGCAGGTGGTAATGCGGCTAAACTAATTGTAGGTAATGCAGATTTTTTAGTGCACATGAATTATTCTAGAAAGTTAGAGCAGCAGGCAGATGAAGAAGGAATGGTATTGATGAGAAAAAATAATATTAATCCTGCAGGGATGATACAATTAATGCAACGATTGAAAGAAAGTAATGATGATTCTTCTATGAAAGCATTATCGTTTCTGAGTTCGCATCCATTAACGGAAGAAAGAATTGCAGATGCAGAAAGGTTTACAAGGGCTCATCCATTTACTGAAAAACTAAGCAATGATTTACTGGAAGATTATTGGAAGCAATTAAAATTTGTAGTTAAAACAGAAGATTAGTTTAACTGTGGATCTTTTGGATAATTGATCATCTGTTGGTATTCGCCACCTAAATCGAATAAGGCTTCTTTCCAGATTTCATCAATATTTTTATAGAAAGCAAGTCGACGCGTTGCGTTACGAGTAATCCATGTTTTTTCCACGAGCTCTTCTTCTAATTGTCCAGCGCCCCATCCGCTATAGCCAATAAAAAAACGAATATCAGCTTCGTTCAATTCTTTGGTAAGAATAAGGGATAACACCATTTCAAAATCGCCCCCCCAGAATATTCCGTCCATGAGTTCTGTGCCTCCTAATAATTCTGGTTTACGATGAATAAAGTGTAAGGAATCTATTTGTACGGGTCCGCCAATAAACACCGGAAATTTGCATCCATCTAAAATTTCTATTAAATCACCCAAAACCTGGTGGTGTAATTTATTGAGAAC
>CAIYLW010000059.1 GCA_903927185.1 uncultured Bacteroidota bacterium | reverse complement strand
GTTCCTTTTCTTTTATCATCTATTAATAAGATTCCTGTAATGATGATAATGATAGAATAACTGATATTCAAGCTTTTTTCAAAACTATTAACCCAGGGAATATAAAATAACATTCTTCCAATAGCCGGAGGCAACATAGCCAAAACAGTTAAACTCATATATCTGGCATGCAATTGTATTTGTGTTGCTTTATTGATGGCTTGATACACGAAATAGAGTAACATCAATAGGGAATAGAAATCGAGAAAAGCCAATATGATAGTTGCTCCTGGAGGATAAGCATTTGTGTTATTTAACATGCTATGAATCATTCTCAATCCTCCCAAGATTAATAATGGGAAGAGTATATAAACAGCCAGTTTCCCAATTTTTCGATGTAAAGCGAGTTTGCCTTGTTTATATAATAAAGGTTGGATCATTAAAACTATTATCCAACCGCCAGCAATGGCCCCATGCAAATGATGGAAGATATCATTCTCAGCCAAGTTTCTAAAATAGGAATGCGAAAAACCTATCCAGGTTACTACTAATGCTAAGAAAAAATAGATGGTTGCATTGGGGTAAAGGATTCCTGATGTTTGTTTGTTAGTCTGATTCATGTGGTTTGATTAAAATGGGTTAATCAAAAAAAATTATTTAAAATACTTGCTTCACCCAATTCACATTCCGATCCTTTAAATATTGTACAATAAAATCAAAATTCTCTTTGCTTTCACCAATTTTTTCTGGTGGGTATACACCCTTCAATTGGATCTTATCAGCCAATGCTAATTCTGCAATGGCGGTACAGGTAAGTCCTGTTGTTCTTGACATAGAACTTAAATGATTTACGGTATCAGAATAATCCAATAGCTCATAAATAACTGTAACGGGCTGATTGTCTTTTGTGCCTTCTACCACTGTTTTCATCACAGTGAGGTCCTCGTCTGTTTCTTTAAGTTTCCATGAATTGATCAACACTTTAGCAGTGGCCTCAATATTTTCGGGTTCAAAGAAACCTACTGCTTTCAAGGTTTTGATGATCTCTACATGACCTGGATAACGTAATGTTTTCTCAGACATATTTGGAATAGTTGGAAAACTATCTAATATGCTTCTTAGTCCATCAGTATTAAACCCCTCTAAAGTTCCGATACCATCAAAATTGAGTGTTTCAATTTCAGATAATGCTGGTTCGATTTTATTTTCTCCATTCACTCGCAATCTGGCAGGACGCATATATTCTTCGATCACATCAATGGGTGAGAATGGTGCTTTGTATTCGAAAGGTTTTTCTCGAACCACAGGTAATCCGCTTACATAAAATTTAAAATTGTGAATCTTGAATTCCTGATTGTATCTGCCTAAAATTAAATTACTCATACCAGGAGCTACCCCACAATCCATGATGGAGCATACATTATGTTCGATAGCTAATAAATGTAATGGAGCGATGCTTTCTGGAAAGAATGAAATGTCTACACTATTTTTTCCAGCTTTGATTACTAGTTCCAACACTCGATAACCAATAAAGCCTGGCACTGCGTTTACAACCAAATCAGCAAATCCTAACACTTCTTTTAAATTAAGGGAAGGATCTAATAAATTAATTGCTCTGGTTTGAATCTTTGAATCTCTCTTTATAAGCAGATCTAAATTTTGTTGATTTAAATCAAAGGATACTACTTCATGCGTCTTTGCTAATTCCAATGCCATGGTGCGACCCACCATGCCAGCTCCTAATACGGCTATCTTCTTCATAGTACTAATTTAATTTCTTGAAATC
>CAIYLW010000058.1 GCA_903927185.1 uncultured Bacteroidota bacterium | reverse complement strand
GGTTTACCACCAATATTCAAAGGCCAATCTTTTGTAAAGATCCAGCTAATACAACTTAATGCAGTAGTAGTACCAGTAACACCGTAGATGAATCCGGCAGTATGCAAACTGGTTTCACGTAAACCCAAAGCATGATCTAAACCATGCACCGCGAAAGGCGTATACACATCATGGATCTTATAACCTGCTGTGCGAACTTTACTAACAGCAGGAAATAGTACCTCTTCATCATTGAAACAGCCTACTACGAATTTCTTTTTTGCCATATCTAATTTCCTTTAACGGAATTTATTATTTAAAAATGCTCTTTAATCTTTATTCTTTATCCGTGACTTGCAGCATCATTTTCTACAACAGTGTGTCCGTGACCACTATGAGCAAAGACCTCCACAGGTACATGTTCTAAATGACCCATTTTATCTTTATATCCTTCTCCCGTAGTTTTCAATACATACTTTATCTCTGCAATCGCAATTACCGGGAAGTACTTAGCGAATAAGAAGAAGCAGGTAAAGAACAATCCGAATGTACCAGCGTAGAAACCAACTTCCCAAATGGTTGGACTGTAGTAAACAGACCAGCTAGATGGAAGATAATCTCTGTACAAAGAGGTAACGATGATTACGAAACGCTCGAACCACATACCAATATTTACGATGATACTCATGAAGAAAGTAACGAATAAGTTTCTGCGCATTTTGCGGAACCAGAAGATCTGAGGGCTTAATACGTTACAAGCCATCATACCCCAGTAGCTCCATCCATAAGGACTAAACAAATTCGCACGGCTATACCAGAAAGTATATCCTTCGTATTTGTTCTGGCTATACCAACCCATGAACAACTCGGTTAGATAGGCAACACCTACAATTGAACCAGTAAGAACAATTACTTTGTTCATTGCTTCGATGTGTCCAACTGTGATATAATCTTCCATGCTAAAAATCTTGCGAATCATCAACATCAAAGTTTGCACCATAGCAAATCCTGAGAAGATCGCACCAGCCACGAAGTATGGAGGGAAGATTGTAGTATGCCATCCAGGAATAACTGAAGTGGCGAAGTCGAAAGATACAATTGTGTGTACAGACAATACCAATGGTGTACTTAAACCTGCAAGTACCAGTGATAAAGACTCGTGACGCTGCCAATGTTTAGTAGAACCAGTCCAACCGAATGCTGCAACACCATATAAACGCTTACGCAATTTGGTAAATGCACGGTCACGTACAGTTGCAAAATCAGGCAACAATCCACTATACCAGAACAATAAAGAAACGGTGAAGTATGTAGAGATTGCAAATACGTCCCATAACAATGGAGAGTTAAAGTTCACCCATAATGGTCCGCGAGTATTTGGATAAGGCAATACGAAGAAAGCCATCCATACACGACCCATATGCCAGATTGGAAACTGACCCGCACACATTACGGCAAAGATAGTCATCGCTTCTGCAGCACGGTTAACTCCTGTTCTCCAACCCTGACGAAACAATAATAAGATTGCGGAGATTAGTGTACCGGCATGACCAATACCAACCCACCATACGAAGTTGGTGATATCCCAACCCCAACCCACTGTCTTGTTTAGGTTCCACTGTCCGATACCATAAGTTACATCTCTGTAAATAGAGTATACCCCAAACATCAATAAGCACACCGCGATATAAAAACCAACATACCATAATTTGGTAGGTTTAGCTTCAATGGGGCGCACAATATCTTCTGTTACCTGGTGGTAGTTTTTATCACCATACACCAATGGTTCCCTAAGCTGTGATTCGTACTTTAAATGCATCTGATCTTCGTATTTAATTAGCTAACCTAGGTTAACCAAGTTATTTTATTTTGTCTATGCTTTTTCTGCTTTCTTTTCTTCAGTTTTTCCTGCTTTCGCTTCTTTCTCTTCTTCTGCGTTACGCACTTTGGCCAGGTAAGTAACACCAGGTAAAACGTGTAATTGCTCTAACACATAGAAAGAACGATTAGGATTGTCTACACGAACTTTAGAGATAGCACTTTCTTTATTATTAGCGTTACCAAAAGTGATTGCGTGTGTAGGACATGCTTGTTGGCAAGCTACTTTCAGATCACCATCTTCAAGAGGACGGCTATCTTTTTTTGCAGTCAATTTAGCTTCCTGTAAACGTTGTACGCAGAAAGAACATTTTTCAATCACACCACGAGAACGAACTGTAACATCTGGATTCAACACCATACGAGTTAAGTCGTCGTTCATGTTTAATACCACATCATTAACAATACCTTCCTGGTTATCAGGGAAACTATCTGCACCTGTGTAATCAGCCCAGTTGAAACGACGTACTTTATAAGGACAGTTGTTTGCACAATATCTGGTACCGATACAACGGTTATATGTCATTTGATTTAAACCTTCAGTACTATGGTTGGTTGCAGCAACAGGACAAACGTTCTCACAAGGAGCGTTATCGCAATGCTGACACATCAATGGTTGGAAAACTACATTAGGATTTTCCATATCACCGCTGTAATAACGATCGATACGTAACCAATGCATTTCATGACCGCGTAAAACTTCTGGTTTACCAACAACTGCAACATTATTTTCAGCGCTACATGCAACTACACAAGCACCGCATCCGTTACAACTATTTAAGTCAACGCTCATTCCCCATTTGATACCTGGTCTGTTGTAAACAGGATACATGCTACCCTGACCTTCATACTTCTCGATACCACCGTAAGGTTTTAATTCTTCTTCGCGATCATTTAAAATTTCTTTAGGGTTAGCCATGTACTCTGCTAAAGAAAGTTCTTTCATCACTTCTGTACGATTACCTTGAGCTGTACCGTATCGGCTATGTGTTTGAGTTAACGCAACAGGATATTTTTCGCCAGTTGCAGTAACAGTTGCATCAGCAGAGAAGCTAACAGTTGCACCAGATAAACCTGCAAAAATGAATGCATTTTTACCAACACCTGCAGCAGCTTTACCAATATTTTCAGAGCGACCGTAACCAACAGCGATACCGATTGTATTTTCCTGAGTTCCAGGAATAATCAATACTGGTAATTCGATGCTTTTACCGTTCACAGTAACTTTCACGCAAGGCTTTGGAGGATTAACTTCGTAAGCATCTGCCTGACCATTATTATTTAAATCGATCTTCACTAATTCTTTAGCCATCTTAGGAGAAACTACCACGTAGTTATCCCAAGTTGCTCGAGTGATTGGATCTGGTAATTCTTGTAACCAAGGATTAGAAGCACCTTGTCCGGCACCGATACCTATTTTCTCATACAATACTATTTCTACCGGACCGCCTTTCTTACCAGAAGTTGCTGCAGAAATTGCTGCAGAAACCGGGCTGCTATTGAAAGATCCTTTCACTGCAGCAAGTGCCGCAGAAGGATTGATCACTCCAACTTGTAATGCTTTATCCCATCCAGTTTCGCCACCAACTTTAGCCGACCAATAGGTCTTTACGAAAGCTGAATAATCAGCAGCAGCGCCACTCCATTTTAATAAGCTATCCTGCCACTGACGTGTTTTGAATAACGGATTAATAGTAGGTTGTATCAAAGAAGTGTAACCAGATTTACCTTCTGCATCACCCCAGCTTTCTAAGAAGTGATGATCAGGTAATACATATTTACACAATACACTTGTTTCATCCAATTTGGTGTTAAAAGAAATGCTTGTTTTAACTTTTTTAAGTCCTGCATTAAATTTATCAGCAGCGAACCAAGAATAAGAAGGGTTAGCACCGTGGATCAATAAAGCTCCTACAGTTCCAGCGTTCATATCTTCTACTAATTTTACAAAATCAGCATCAATACCTGCCCGATAATTTAATGTGCTAGCCCAATCAATGGTTACACCATAAGCACCGATTGCATCGTTGATAGCATTTACAATTACTTGAACATTTACATCGTTGCTTCCGCTTACAACTAAGGCAGCGCCTTTATTTGCAATTAATGATTTAGCAGCTTTTTCAATGCCCTCTTTTAATTTCTTATCAGCGATAGAAATTTCAGAACCTTTCACAGCACTCAATAAAGCAGCAGCGATAGCAGCTGTTTCAGAAGGGCGGTGTAAGAATTTTTCATCTGCATTAGAACCAGTTAAACTTGCTACACTTTCAAAGTGAATGTGTTTGCTCATTGCCGGATTTTGCTCATTGATTTTTTTACCGTTTGCGTATTGCTTAGCAAATTCAACGGGACTTAACCATGTTCCTAAGAAATCTGCGCCTAAGCTAACAATAGCTTTAGCGTTCTGGAACATATAAGATGGAATGGCTTTTTTACCGAAGGTTAATTCGTTTGCTTGCAAGATTCCAGAATAAGAAACAGCATCATAAGTTACGTGACGACTACCTGGGAATTTTGCAAGGAATTGAGCAATTACTTCTTTTGTTGTGATGGAAGTAACAGTACTAGTTAAGATAACAGCACCTGTTGCGCCTTTAATAGCATCACCGATTGACATATCAGCTGCTTCAAAAGTTACTTCCTTACCATCGATGGTAGGAAAACGTAAACGTGCAGTATCATATAAGTCTAAGACAGAAGCCTGAACACGAGCAGATGTTCCGCCGCCAGTTACTGGGCTAAGGTCGTTACCTTCTAATTTGATTGGTCGACCATCACGTACTTTGGCTAAAACTGCCACTACATCCCCATCTTGAACATAGGTAGTAGCATAGTATTTAGAAACACCAGGTACAATTTCTTCTGGTCTGTTTGCAAAAGGTATTGACTTCCTTACCGGCATTTCGCAGCTTGCAGCAGCAGCGGCTGCGGCAGTACTAAAGCCTAAGTATTTTAAAAAGTCTCTACGTGGTGCTTTAGCTTCTAAAAAACTTTTGTCATCTTCTGCAACAAACGTTAATTCTTCTTTGAATTCGTCTTTTACATCTTTGTTAAAAGCTTCAGACTGATTCAGCTCACCAAAACTTTGCCAGATCTTTTTTTGCTCCATAATATATTTGGTTGATAGCAGTAGGTTGTTTGTGGCAACCCCGCTTTCTTATGTATTTATGATCAAAACAAACGGACTAACCATTTGCCTATACCCTAGATTAATAGTGACATTTTTGACATTCTGTTCCACCGATTTTTTCTACAGTGATCCCTTTGGTACTGTCGATTTTTCCAGACTTCAAATCCTGATGAAATTTTTCATAGATGCTGTAGAAACCATTGTCTTTAAATTGAACCTGAGTTGTACGGTGACAGTTAATACACCATCCCATGCTCAAGTCGGCAAATTGTTTCACTTCATCCATTTTAGTAATATCACCATGACAAGTTTGGCACTGTACTTTACCTGCTTTCACGTGTTGTGAGTGGTTAAAGTAAACGTGATCTGGTAAGTTGTGGATACGAGTCCATTCAATTGGTTTAGCTGCACTAGCATCGAAAGGTTTTCCAACAGTGAATCCCGCGTATTTATACAACTTTTGAATTTCTTTGGTTCCGTCAACTTCTACCCCTTCTTCGGTATAAATTTTTTCGCCTTTATATTCATTGATATTCATGTGGCAGTTCATACAAATATTCACACTTGGAATATTAGAATGTTTACCTTCTTGAGCACCGCCATGACAGTACAGACAGTTAATCTGATTGGTTCCGGCATGAACTTTATGAGAATAGTAAATAGGTTGAACTGGTTGGTAATTCTGAGAGCGACCCAATCCCATAGCACCTTTGGTAGTTAAGTAACCACCAGCAATAAATAATACTACAGCGATGAAGGCGATATATGATTTGTGTTTCCAGAAAGGAATTTCTGCTTCAGTTTCTTCCCCAGAACGCTCAATGGATAATTTTCTAAGGTTACTATTTACTCTTAATAAGATAAGGGCAACAACAGCTAACACTAAAGTAAGAACACCAAACAATAAACTATTATCACCTTCTGCAACAGGAGCAGTTGAACCCGCTGGTTTATCTGCACCTGGAGCAGGAACAGTTTTGATATACGCCAGAATCGCGTCGATGTCTTTATCAGACAGACCCGGAAACAGGTTCATTGCTGTTTTATTATACTCGTTGTACAGATTGTTTGCGTAAACATCCCCTGTTTTAAGGAATGCCGCACTATTTTTTACCCATGCATGCAGCTTGGTTTTGTCTGGCCAACGATCTTCCACTCCTGCAAGAGCTGGACCAGTTGAGCGTTTATTAACAGCGTGACATGCAGCACAATTGGTACTAAATAGTGTTTTCCCGTCTTGCGCCGACAAATTCATCGCAAAAGAAGAACCCAATAATAATACTGCGCTTAAAATGAGTGTTTTGGCTATGCTTCTATAAGATATCATATTCACAAACGGTGGTTCAGGTGTGGAAAAATAACCGTTAACGGCTGCAAAAATATGATAGGAACATGACAAAAGCTAAACCTTTAAAAAAAAAATTTATCCTTGTCTGGCTTGCGTTTCAGCAAATTACGGTGTATTACACATTATAATATAAATGAATTAGTGCTATTTTTTGAAGATTTCCTTTTTTTGAAGACCATTGGAATAATAGTCAAGTTTTTATCTCATTTTTGGAAGATGTTTAAAAGATTACAGCAAAAATGGGGGATTAATGGAACTCAATTTTGGGTGATATTTGTTGTTTTTGGATTAACGGGTATCACTACTGCTATCATTACCAGATATATTTCAGGCTGGTTAGGACTAGGGGTAAATTCATCCTGGGTAAGAATAATATTAGTAAGAATTGTAATGTTAATTTTAGGTTACCAGCTAGTTTTGTTGACTTATGGAGGACTTTTAGGTCAATGGGCCTTTTTCTGGAAATACGAAAAATTATTACTTCAAAAATTAGGCATTATAGCCTCCGATATGACAAAAGATAGTCGAAAACCCATCAAAATAGCCGTTTTTGCTTCAGGGGCAGGTTCAAATGCAGCCAATATCATACAGTATTTTGCAAATCGACCGGACGTATCTATCAATTTGATAGTATGTAATAAACCAGGCGCAGGAGTACTAACTGTTGCCGAAAAAAATACGATCCCAACCCTTATTATTGAAAAAGAACGATTTGCCAGTGGGGATGCTTATTTGCCAGAATTAAAAAATGCGGGGATCGACTTTGTAGTTTTAGCAGGTTTTTTATGGAAAGTACCTATTGCATTAATCAATGGTTACCCAAATAAAATCATCAATATTCATCCAGCCCTTTTACCAAAATACGGAGGTAAAGGAATGTATGGATCAAAAGTGCATGAAGCAGTGATTGCAGCCCGAGAAAAAGAAAGTGGAATAACCATTCATTTTGTGAATGAGCATTATGATGAAGGAACAACTATTTTTCAGGCAAATTGTAAAATTGATTCGTCAGATACACCAGATACATTAGCAGTAAAAATTCATGATCTGGAATATGCGCATTTTCCAAAACAAATTGATAAATTATTGAGCGCTCAAACTAAATAATTACCAATAATTTTTTATCGGATTTGAAATCAAAAAATTATATTCAGTGTTCAAACTAAATGCATGAAAAAAATCTTTAGCATCTGCACTGTCATTTTATTATTCAGTGTATTTCAATTATCTGCACAAACAAATAGTGGTACAACATTAACTATTGGCATACCTGAACAAAGTAATTTTTCATCAGAGCGTCTTGCTCGAATTGATAAAATAGTTCAACAATATGTGGATAGTGGTTGGATCAATGGTGCCATTGCAATTGTTGCTCGCAATGGAAAAATTGTTTATTATAAGGGTCTTGGCTATGATGATAAAGAGCAGAAACAGCCCATGAAAAGGGATGCCATCTTTCGTATTGCATCGCAAACAAAAGCAATTACCAGTGTTGCAATTATGCAATTGGTAGAAGAGGGAAAGATTTTGTTGGATGATCAAATATGGAAATACATTCCCGGCTTTAGAATGCCGGTTGTGCTTGATAAATTTAATCCTAAGGATAGTTCTTATACTACCGTTCCTGCAAAAAAAGAAATCACTATTCGAGATTTATTGACACATACTTCTGGAATTGGATATGCACAAATTGGTTCACCACAAATGAATGCGATTTATGCTAAAGCAGGTGTGTATGGAGGAATAGGTTTATCTGCAGGAATGAAATTATCAACAAATATTTTACGTTTGGCAAAGTTGCCATTGATGCATAGTCCTGGTGAAAAATGGACCTATGGTTTAAATACTGATGTATTGGGATATCTGGTAGAAGTATTAACTGGATTGAGTTTGGACGAATACTTCAAGAAAAAAATATTCGAACCATTGGGCATGAAGGATACTTATTTTTATATCCCAAAAGAAAAACAATCCCGCTTAGCAAACTTATATGCAGAAGATAGTTTACAACATATAGTGAAGATGCCTGAGACGATTCAATTGAATGGAAATTTTTATAGAGATTATCCAAATATAAAAGGTGGAAGTTTTTATTCTGGTGGTGGCGGATTAGTTTCTACTGCATACGACTACGCCATTTTTATGCAGATGTTATTGAATGGCGGGGATTATAATGGAAAACATATTTTGAGTAAGGCGAGTATCCGATTAATGACTACTAATCAAATTGGAAATCTTTCAACAAATGGATCAAAGGGTTTAGATACAAAATTTGGGTTAGGATTTGAAATAGTAACAGCAGGCAATTATGGAAAGAATTATTGTTCGATGGATACTTATAGTTGGGGTGGTATGTTTGCCTCAAGTTATTGGATTGATCCAAAAGAAAAAATTGTAGCTCAATTTGTTTTGCAAATGTTACCTGCAAGTCATGGAGATATTAATGAGAAATTTAAAGTACAGGTTTATGAGGCGTTGCAATAAAAAAGGAAAAATCAAAATTCAAAAGTAAAAAAATAGATAGGTTGAATAAAGGTTTCATTAAAAGGTTTCCACTTGATACTGAGCACTCGCGATGGATAGGTGGGGGATCGGCTGAGCGAAAAGACGAGGTGGTTAAACACTTGAATTTTAAAATAATTTTTTATAAAAAAGCCTCTGAAAATTCAGAGGCTTTTTTGGTATCAATCCTTCTCCTCAGGGGGTATTGTATTAATTCCTAAAATTTTATAGAACGGACAAAAATCAACCAATGCAGTTGCTAATAAAACGCCGCCCGCTATCAGTAATATTAATCCAATAGTTCCTGTTATTACCTCCATAAAATAGAGTGCGGCAAAGACAACTGATAGAATGATCCTAACAAACCTATCAATGTATCCAATGTTATTTTTCATTAGGTTTTATTTAATTGTTTTTAATAAGTTTCTGTACAACAGAAAGCCTAAAAAACCTGATAAATTAGCATAGCGGTGTTGGCTTTCTACTACAAAGTAAACATTAGTTTTTAATATATACAATGAGTTTTATCACATTATCAAATCAAAAGTAAAAATTCAAAAATCAAAAAAGCGCATAAAAAAGTCCCGAGTGGATGGCTCGGGACTTTTTTGTGGGGTAATTATCTCTATCCCGGAACGCGGGAAATGTATTTTTCAATTTCTTTTACCTGGTCCAAAACCTGTTTTGTTTTAGGTTTACAAGCTTTTGCTTTGCGGAAAAATTCTTTAGCAGCCTTGAACTCGCGTTTGTTCATAAAGATCTGGCACATACTTAAATAAGCTACGGCTTCACTTTCTTTATCAGGAATTCCTAAGCGGATAGCCGCACGAATATAGGTTTCTCCTTGTTTCAGATCGCCTTTTTGCATGGCCATCATACCTAATTGAAGCTTATTTGCCCCCTCTGCTTCTGGCATTGGAGAACCCAGGGAAGAACTCATTTTAAGGTGTTTTTCTGCTGAATCGAAGTCTTGCTTCATCATAGCCAGATTACCTTTAATGGTATAGTAGGTTGAGCGAACTGGTTTGTATAAAAGACCCGGGAACCAAATGGTGGAAAGGATTCTTTCAACTTCCTCAATATTTCCAGCTTCCATCGGGCCTTGGATCAGGCGCATCGGTCCGATAAAAAAATGGCTAGCAAAGCCGATTAAACCAATAAAGTAGATTGGAAAAATAGGCCAGAAACTGGTTCCAGTAAGGTTTAAAGTCAACCCTAAAGCAAAAGCCACAATGCTTAACCAAAAGCGATACTTAATAATGATATTATAAAATTGCATAACCCTAATTAATTGAGAGTGGGCAAAGATAAAGGGAAATAGGGTTTTTCGGAATCTGATTTCCGAAATGTTGTAATCTAGTGTTTAGCATCATTTACCTCGAGCCAATATCCTTCGGGGTCTTTAAGCCAGATTTGGTGAACCCCATCGATACGGGTGGTGATGGTATTTTGTTTTCCGCTCACGTCTTCAAAGGGCAATTTAAGGGTGGTTAACTTTGCTGTAAAATCTGTAAGTGATGGCACGCTAAAGCAAAGATGATGGTTTTTAAAATATTCTTTAGGATGGTCTGCTCCTTGAATAAGGTGCATGGCGATACTGTTGCCGATTGTAAACCAGGCGTGTTTATTGTCGTGAAAAGGTTCAGCCAGGGTATCAAGTTGTATGATATCGCGGTAAAAAGACTGTTCTTTTCTTAAGTCTGCCACATAGATAGCAACATGGTCGATTGTAACACTTGGCTTATTTTGAGCACTCGATTTGGAAGAGAATCCGAAAGACATGAATAGGCAAAGGGTGAAAGTAAATAATTTCATAGGGTTAATTGTAGGCTCAAAATACAGCATTCATTTCAACTATTTAAAAAGGAGAAGCAATAAAGGATAGAAACTGTTATTTTTGCGGCTCGATAAATTTTTTTGTCGGGGTCCCGTAGTTCAATGGATAGAATAGGCGTTTCCTAAACTCTAGATCCAAGTTCGATTCTTGGCGGGACCACCATTCACTCAGAACCCTTGATTGTCAAGGGTTTTTTGTTTTTGTGGGAGTGAGTGATATTAATAGAGTTTGTTATTTGTGTAGCAGGGTGTGCAGCAGAATGATGGTTTTATTACTCATAGTATTATTAGTAGTGTATGGTTTCCGTGGAAGTGTTTAAAGTTTGAATAATTCCGTTTACACTAACTCTTATAAATCTTAAATTCTCAAATAATTAATCAAAAGCAATCATTCTTTTATGAAATATTCAATAATTGCTCTTTGTTTTTGTTTAGTCATAACAGGATGTACTAAAAATAACTCAATCACTTACAAGAATCAAGGTGTTATAATTGGTTATGACTTACGTATGTGTCCCTCACCAGCTTGTGGAGGTATTTTAATCACTATTAAAAATGATACTGCTACAAATCCCCCCCCATTTTATCATATCTATACTACACTTGCACAATTAGGTATTAGCGAAACTACCAAGTTTCCTATCAATGTAAACTTTAACTATTTACCCGATACAGGAAGGTATACAGATTTCAATTACATTATTATTACTCAAATCAAGGTGAATTAATAACCAATCTCAAACCCATCCCCGAACCTTTCAATGGCGTTATCGGAATATTTACTCGGGAACTATGACAACAAAACCTCCGCAGGAATATTCAATTCCTGATGAAAGAGTTTAGCTAACTCTAATGTGAGGGGTTTCTTCTTATTCAATAATGCAGATACATATCCTTTACTTCCGAACTTACCAACTAAGTCT
>CAIYLW010000057.1 GCA_903927185.1 uncultured Bacteroidota bacterium | reverse complement strand
TTACCTTAAATCATCATTTTCCAATCATAAGAATCTTGATTAACAGTATCCCATTTATTTTGTTGATAATTGTAACCTGGTCAATGCAACGTCGTAAAAGTATTCTCTACTATCTTGCAGTTATTGACGGACTTATGTTGATCAAAGCTGCCTGTGGAATCACCGGTGTATTACTTTTAAAATAAATTATCATGGCCAAGACTAAAAAAGACAAAAAAGAAACCAAATCAGTTGTAACTGAAAAATCGATGGGGTTTTTAAGAAATTATATCAATAACCCTTCGCCGGTTGGGTTTGAAACGAGCGGACAAAAACTATGGTTAGAATATATCAAACCTTATACCGATAGTTTTTATACAGACCCCTATGGTACTGCTGTTGCAATCATCAATCCAGAAGCGACTTTTAAAGTTGTTATTGAAGCTCATGCTGATGAGATCAGCTGGTTTGTAAATTATATTAATGAGCAGGGACAAATTTATTTGAAAAGAAATGGTGGGGTTGATCATCAAATTGCTCCCTCCATGCGTGTTTTTATCCATGGAAAAAAAGGACCTGTAAAAGCGGTATTCGGATGGCCAGCTATCCACACACGCCATGGAGGTACCGATAGTAAAGAACCTTCTCCAAAAGTAGAAAACCTCACTTTAGATTGTGGTGCTAGCAATAAAAAACAAGTAGAGGAATTGGGTATTCATATTGGTGCAGTAGTTACTTATGCTGATGGATATGATGAACTAGCAAACGACTTTTTAATCGGACGTGCATTTGATAACCGTGTTGGAGGATTTATGATTGCGGAAGTTGCACGGTTATTAAAAGAGAATGGGAAGAAATTACCATTTGGTTTATATATTGTAAATGCAGTTCAGGAAGAAATTGGATTACGTGGAGCAGAAATGATCGCACGTAGAATTAAACCTGATATAGCCATTATTACAGATGTTACACACGATACCAGCACCCCAATGATTAACAAAGCAATTGAAGGTGATATTCAATGTGGCAAAGGCCCTTCATTAGCCTATGCTCCTGCTATCCATAATAAATTATTGCAATTGGTGCAGGATGTAGCTGAGAAAAAATCAATCCCAGTTCAACTGCGAGCACTGAGTAGAAGTACTGGCACTGATACTGATAGCTTTGCATATGCGAATGACGGTTGTCCTTCTGTATTAATATCCATACCACTACGTTATATGCATACCACGGTAGAAATGATTCACAAAAAGGATATTGAAGACACTATCAAACTAATGTATGAGACGCTGTTAACACTAACTCCTAAAACAAATCTCAGCTATCTTTAAAAAGATTTCAACAAGGAACTGACAGTATTTTTTAAGTACAGTCAGTTCCCATCGTTCTGCAACCTTTAATTCTTATTTTTGCAGCCGATGAATTGGACAGATAAAAAATTAATAAAAATTGCCGTTCTAGATCTGTATGAAGGCTTTCCTAATCAGGGTATGCGATGTATTCAGGAGATTGTAGAGAAATGGGCAAGTTCAAATAATCTGGCTTATTTATATGACGTTTATAATGTTCGTCAAGATTTAGTTGTTCCAGATACTACTTACGATATCTATATTTCCAGTGGTGGCCCAGGCTCCCCCTTAGAAAGCGAAGGAGAAACCTGGGATAATTTGTATATGGATTGGTTGAAATCAATCGAAACTTGGAATAATAGTTTAGAACATCCAGTAAAAAAACATGTGTTTTTTATATGCCATAGTTTTCAATTGGCTTGCAGATATTATGGAGTGGGAGAAGTTTGTAAAAGAAAGTCTACCTCCTTTGGTGTTTTTCCAATTCATAGAATGCTGGAGGGGAAAAATGAATTTGTATTCCAGGACATGAATGATCCTTTCTATGCAGTAGATAGCAGAGACTATCAGGTAATTTCTCCAAATCATCAAAAACTCAGACAATTAGGCGGTCAGATTTTAGCTATAGAAAAACATCGCCCACATGTTCCTTATGAAAGAGCTATCATGAGTATCCGTTTTTCCGACTATTTTATTGGCACCCAATTTCATCCTGAGGCAGATGCTACTGGTATGAGCATGTATTTACAAAGAGAAGATAAAAAAGCAGGCGTTATCGAAAACCATGGTGAAGCTAAATGGAAAAGCATGGTTGAACAATTACAGGATCCGGAGAAAATAATGTGGACCAATAAAAAAGTGCTTCCTAACTTTTTGAATCTTGCAATTAAAGAATTAGTTGCAGATAAAGTTTAACTTAGATTACATTAAATAGTTATCCATGGTTCCGGCAATAAGAAAGTCATTCAATCAGCAATTTACAAAGGATACTTATCAAGCATATTTAAAAGAATTAGAGAGTAAACATCCAGGAGCACTTGAATTCAGAGTTGCTGAGACTCCGATATTTATAGACAATATATTTAAACACAAAATTTTAGAAGCCTGCGAAAGCATTGTAGATACCATCACCAATAAAGATTTTATAGCGCAAAGTAATTTGGCTATACCAGAAAATGTAAAAGTTCTTAATGAAAACGAACATTCACATTTTATTGCTTTTGATTTCGGGATCTGCGAAAATGCAGATGGAGAACTAGAACCTCAATTAATAGAAATGCAAGGGTTTCCCACCCTTTTTGCCTATCAGGTTTTACAGGATGAAGTAACAAGGCATCACTTTCCCATACCCGAAAATTATTCCACTTACTTAAATGGGTTTGATTCTGTATCGTATATCAAACTTTTAAAAGAAATCATTCTTGGAAATTACGATCCTGAGCATGTTATTTTATTAGAGATTCTTCCCCATCAACAAAAAACTAAAATTGATTTTTATTGCACTGCTGATTATGTGGGCATCCCAATAGTTTGCCTCACAGAATTAATTCAGAAGGGTAAAGATTTATTTTATAAAAAGGATGAAAAAGAAATTATAATCAAAAGGATCTATAATCGAATCATTTTTGATGACTTACAACAACAGTCAACCGAAATTCAAGAAAAGGGAAAATTATTGTTAGAAGACCTCCATGTAGAATGGGTACCACATCCAAATTGGTTCTATAGGATTAGTAAATACACTTTGCCATTCATAGATCATCCCTATGTTCCCTACACTAAGTTTTTAAGCGATTTAAAAGAGCTTCCAAAAGATTTAGAAAACTTCGTTTTAAAGCCTTTGTTTTCATTTGCCGGACAAGGGGTTGTGATTGATGTTACGTTTAATGATATTGTAAATATTACTGACCCTTATAACTGGATATTGCAACGCAAAGTAAAATATGCCGATGTAATCATCACGCCTGATATACCTGCTAAAGCTGAAATCAGAATCTTTTATTTCTGGAAAGACGGTGAAGCAAGACCTATTGCTACCAATAACTTAGCGAGATTGAGTAAGGGTAAAATGATTGGTGTACGATACAATAAAGATAAAGAATGGGTGGGCGGCAGTCTTTGCTATTTTGAAAAAGATTAAAGAATATATACTCATCACTTATTTAAAAGCATTTAAAAAGACCCACTCATAACTTAATAAGAAACTGTTATTTGACATCCTATTCATATTCCCTGCTACCTGAAATCTATAACCAAAATTTAGTTTTGAAGAACTATTAAAGATTAATTGCAAAGCCGGCGCTAAATCTATAAAATGTAATTTCCTATCTAATGAATTTTGTGCCAGTACTTCCAGGTAAATATTGAAATTTGTTTGATCATAACTAGTATAGGTTTTAGGAGCTACTAAATACCCAGCTGATATACTATAATTAATTGCCTGATAAGGATAAACAGGATAATAATTAGGGTCCCGCCTACTTTCCTGAAGACTTTCGATAACACTTACGGTAGTAGAAATCGCCAGTTTATGTAAAAGTTGTGTAGCAATAAATCCAAACTGAACACCCGACTGATCTCCTTCTAAACTCAGCTCTTCATATTTAGGTTGATTATTTGAATGTGCTATTTCTGCAAAGCAAGCGACCCTAAAATGACTATACATATCATCTTTGGTATACATTCTATATTTAGAATATAATCTTACACTTTCCCATCTATGGCCCTCAGTATACATATCCGAAATAGTAGCCGCAGCATGAATCATCAGGTTTTTATTAATTCCAATCATCATTTCAGAAGTGTATCTGCTTTCTAGTTTATTCGTTCTACTATTGGAAAGAACCTTTACATATTGCTTTGGGCTTAGTGCATGGGAGGGCATATTACTTGCTGGTTCAGAAAAAACATACAGTTCCTGAGTACTTCCACAAATGGAAATAAAAAAACAAAAAGAAAAAAGAAATTGTTTCAATTGAAATGTTTTGAAACCGGAAATAATTAGATAATTGTTACATGATACTCTCTGGAAACTTTGTCGGATTTTAAACCTGACTGCAAGCAATTCAACTGGTTGTTTTGAGTATATTTTTTGAACTCTTTTTGGGTTAAAAAAGGTTTATCTATTAATGTAATTTGAGTTTCCCCATTAATCATGTGCTTTTGAGGATTTAAAAAATGAAATGATTTATTATTCAGTTGCACTTGCGACCCGTTCTCTATTTCCATAGATGAGAAATTGCAAATCAGAGAAAGATTTGAAATAGAAAAACCAGCTGCCATTACTGCTTTGCTTAAATCATCGGGGTTCACATCTGCCCCCTTCTTAAAATTGATGGAATAAGTTGAGCTCTGAATATTAACCTCTATTTTATCAACTGATGGTATCTGCATTAACGCTTTATACACAGCTCTAGAACACATAGCACAGGTTAAACCACTGGCCTGAAGTTTGGCGGATTTTATTTGTGCTGAACAAAATAAAATATTAAAAAGCAAAAAAAGAGAAAGGATAAGTTTCATTATAATTTAGTTGAAATAAGACCTGACAAAAAATAAATTTCAATTAAAAATATAAAAGAATCTCTTTCATTTCTTTCAAAAAACAATTAAAAAAAATTTATATTTTTCTTTGTCATAGATTAAAAAAAGATAAGTACAATTTCGTCAATCCGTTTAATTTATACATATTTATATTCGATTTGATTAAACAATAATTTTAAAAAAAAACGACTACCAACTAGTTGGTATAAAACACCTGCCATTCGTGTAAGATTTTTGGGCTCTAAACCCATATTTATGCTCAAACTTTTACGTTTAACAATTTTATCATTTCTGATAAATTTTTTATTTCTTCCACTTAAAAGTGATGCTCAAATTTTATTAGATCCATTAACACAAACAAAATATATTAATGCACTTCCTATCCCAAGTGTTATTGATAAACGCAAAACAGGATCACTAACTATACAAGCAAAACAATTTAAACAATGGTTAGGAATTACCGACCCATTAGGAGTTCACTTACCAACTACTTTGTTTGGTTATAATGGAACTTATCCTGGACCAACTATCCTTGCCCGGAAGTTTGAACCATTAACAGTAACCTGGGATAATAAATTGGTAGATGCAACAGGTAAAGCTTTACCGCATTTATTACCTGTAGACAATACCATTCACTGGGCTTTTGGACCTAATGCAACCATTCAGAGTGGTGGGGGTGTTCCTTTAGTTACCCATTTGCATGGTGGTCATACCGAAGACATCAGTGATGGATATCCTACTGCATGGTATACACCAAACTATTTGAATAAAGGAGCTGACTGGAAGAAAAAAGACTATTATTATGCCAACACGCAAGAGGCAGCAACTATCTGGTACCATGATCATACTTTAGGTCTTACAAGAGCTAATGTAATGGCAGGTTTGGCTGGTATGTATTTAATTACCGATGAAAATCAAGAAGAATTGTTAGCAGATAATCGTTTACCTGCAACGCCACATGACATTCCTCTGTTCTTACAAGACAGACAGTTTTTATCTACTGGAGAAATATATTATCCTTCAGATCCTACCAACTTTTATGCCGGCGATCCAGAAGCAGGTGTTGCTGGAGGAAAATTACCAATTCCATCTACAAGCATTATTCCAGAATTTTTTGGTGATTTCATGTTGGTGAACGGGATGACATGGCCAGTTCTTGATGTAGAACCTCGTATTTATCGTTTCCGCGTTTTAAATGGTTCTGATTCTCGTATGTATAATATGAAAATCTTCAAGCCAGCTGATGTTACTATTGATAAAATCATGAATCCATTTATGGCTTTTGATCCAACCGTACAAGGATTGAAAATGCTTCAGATTGCTTCTGATGATGGATTCCTTTCAGTTCCAGCGCCTTTAGATTCATTATTTATTGCACCTGGTGAACGAAAAGAAATCGTAGTAGATTTTACTGGACTAGCAGGCCAGGAATTTGTATTAGTTAATAATGCAAATGGCCCTTTCCCAGCTGGAGACATGGTTGATATCAATACCTCGGCTCAAATCATGAAATTCAGGGTATCAAAACCTTTGAATACCAAATACCCTATTGTAACTATCCCTACAAAATTACGTCCGGATATTTTACCATTGACACCTACTACTACAACTGCTAGACAAGTTATCTTGAAAGAGGTAAGAGATGAATATGGCAGATTAAGACCAAGTTTAGGTACCGTAACCGGTGGCGCTATGATGTGGATGGATCCAACCACAGAAAAGATCAATTTAAATGATACAGAAGAGTGGGAAATTTATAATGAAACTTCTGATGCTCATCCAATTCATTTACATTCTATTAGTATGCAATTGGTAAACCGCCAATTCTATAAAGCGGATCAATTTGACATGTCTATTATGATGAGAATGAATAATCAATCTGCATTACCAGGAAATATGAAACATGCACCAGGAGTGTCTATGTCAATGATGTCTATTGCAAACACTACTGCAGCGAATGTGCTTCTTCCAACAACAACAACTGGTATGCCTATGAATGAAGGAGTTCTAACCAATATTCAAATGCTGGGAATGCCGATGATGCCTGCACCTGATGAATTAGGTTGGAAAGATACATGGGTGATTTACCCTGGACAAGTGATGCGTATTAGAGCAAAGTTTGATTTACCAGGTAATTATGTTTGGCATTGCCATATCTTATCACATGAAGATCATGATATGATGAGACCAATGACAATTGTACCTAACAATCTTCCTATCCCTCCAGATTCAACTGCGAACTTTATTAAAAAGATCCAGTTACAAATAATGCCTAACCCATTCACTACTAAAGCTACCATACAATTTAAAATGAAAGAAACTTTACCCGTTTCAATCGTACTATATAATAGTCTGGGTAAGGTAGTAAAAACAATATTTAGTGGCACATTAAAACCAGGTTCACAATACTTCTATGTGACTGCTGCAGATACAAAAATTACAGGAACCTATCCAGTTCAAATAGTAGTAGGAAAAGAACGAGCCTCTGTTAATTTATTATACGTAAAATAATTCCAACTTACTTAAACAATAAAAAGCAGTCCTTATAATTCGGGACTGCTTTTTTTATAATTTCATTAGATGTTAGTTCACAAAATTCCACCATATACCAAATCTAATCCATAACCCGGCATAAGGATACTGCTCAGTGGCAAAACTTCTCTTATCAAATTTGAAACCATTTTGCGTATCAAGTGAATTTAAATTTTCCAGACGAAGAAAACTTTTGAAACTTTTTATTCTAAAATTCATGAAGGCGCTAATATCTGGTCGATTTGTTACCGAATAACGATTTTGATTCATAAACTGGCCTAAAAATGGTGAGTAGCCATCTGCTTTGTAAGATGTTTGATAACGTACTTCAATACCAGTTGATATAAATAGATTAGAAAAGAAATTGCCTTCAAATGCAATCCTATTTCGTGTATAGAAGAATGGAATATTCACTGGAGGATCTCCAGTTGTTTGTTGTAAATGAATATCAGTATACCAATTCCAATGTCGGGATAATTTGAATTTTTTCTCTGCGCTAATATGCAATACATTGAAAAGAGAAGCGTCTTGTTTAGCAGTTAAAAAACTATCGTAATAGATATAATTATTTACTGCAAAGTATTCAGCGTTTAATTTCCAGCCAATTTTAGCATTATCGTATTGTAAAAATAAGCGTGCAATATTTTCTTTTGAATAACTCCCTCTATTAAGAACAGGAAAGCTGCTAAGAGGGTTTAAAATAAAAGCAGGAGATTTATTTACGTTCTGAAATCCAATTTTTAAGGTCCCAATCTTTGACCCTAATAATCGCTTCATACTTACAATTGCAGAGTAATCACCTGCGTTCAATCCATTCAAATATAATTGACCCGCAGCTTCAATATCCCATTTCTGATTCCTTGTTCGATTTCGGTATTCAGCAACACCGTAAATATTATAGAAGCTATGCTTTCCTGTAAGTGTATCAAAAGTTCCAAACAAATTCTGCAAGGCTATACCTGCTTTAAAAAACTGACTCTGATTATTTTTTTCAGGAAAAGAAATTAAACTAAACTCATTATTGATCTCGGTCCAACTATCCTTATACATAATAGTATCGCCATTGATATTGTTAGGTATTTTAAAATTAAAATATTGTGCATACGATGTAGAGTCGGCCGCAATATCAGAAAAAGAATAGCTACTTGAAGCAAATTTTAATACATGTTCTATCCGCACTCTCGGATAGAAAAAATGATATACCATTGAATCTGTTACTGTGGAATCCTTTTGCCCTAAATCGTAATGATGTTTATATAGAAAGCTGGAATATTTATACGTATTTCCAGTTTTGACAGTAGTATTGAAAGGGTTTGTAGTTGCAGTACCAGCTCTTCCCAATCGGGTTTCCAGACTATACGGATCATTCAACGTTGTTGACAAACTATCTAATTTTTTAGCGTCTCTTAATCCACCATTTTCAGAGGCGGCTGTTTTATTAGAAATAAAAATAAAGAATGACTCGTAATGTTTGTTTTTACTAAGGTAGTGACTAGTTATCCGAAAATTATTATGGCTATTATTTTGTGTTTTTAAAAAACCAGGTGTATTACTAAATATATACTCAAAAGAATAGTTGAAATTGCTTTTCTTATTTTGCGTGAGTAAGATACTTACCAATTGTTCTGCTTTACTACCTAAGAGATAGGCTAATTCAGAATAGGGTTTAGTTGTTTGATAAAACTTGGTATTCTCTGTAGTAAAATTATAAATATCGAATTGATGAAAACCTGGATCCCATCCGGCTTTCATTACAGGGTTAAAAGAATAAGATTGTGCAGGTGCACCATAAGAACCCAATGTATGAAAATTTGGCCCCATCGGTAATCTGCTATAATAATCGTTAATGGAAGAATCGATCTTTCGATTTCTGGTAGAATCGAAGAAGCGATAATATATAGTTAAAGAATCAGCAAAAGGATCGCGATGTTGCAAGGAATCTTTCTTGACATTGGTTTTATTATTAGGATTGGTTCCATTATTACCCCCACCAAAATTATTTGAACCATTACTTCGGGGCATTTGAGCAGAAACGGGCAGCACAAAAATTGCCACAAGAATGGCCATTCCACAAAATTGATATAATCCCTTTAAATGCATTCCTTCGTTCTGATATTCGATTAAAATTAAAGGTCCTCTACTAACCCTTTAAATAACAAAGTAAGTTTTGGCTCTGCATCTTTTGCAGCCTGCAGTACTTCTTCATGTGTAATAGTATTTTCTTCTTCACGTATTCCGATGTCAGTAATAACACTAATTGCGAACACATTCATCCCACTATGTTTTGCTACAATTGTTTCTTGAACAGTACTCATTCCAACGGCATCACCACCTAATGCATGAATTAATTTATATTCAGCACGCGTTTCAAATGTAGGACCTGTAACGCCACAATACACACCATGTTTTAAAACAATATTATTGACAGTTGCTATAGCATTAGCTTTTTGAATTAATGCTTTGCTATAAGGTTCACTCATATCAGGGAAACGAGTACCTAATGCTTCCTCATTGGGGCCGATTAAAGGATTAATCTGGAATAAACTGATATGATCATTGATAACCATCAAATCACCCACTTCCATATTATCTTGAACACCACCTGCTGCGTTTGATAGCAAGAGCGTTGTTACTCCCAATAATCTCATAACACGAATAGGATAAGTTACTTGATTAGGAGTATACCCCTCATAAAAATGAAATCGCCCACCCATCACTAACACATCTTTCCCATTTAACTTTCCGAAAATCAATCGACCTTTATGTCCCTTTACAGTGCTTACTGGAAAATGTGGTATTTCATGATAAGGAATTTCAAATTCCATTTCAATATCATTAGCCAGATTTCCTAACCCACTACCTAAAATGATACCTACTTTAACCTCTTTATTAATACGTTCCCGAATGAACGAAACGGTTTCTTGCAATTCTTGCATTAATGCTGACATATACTAAACTAATTAATCGGGCAAATATAGAAATTCTGTACGGCTTAGATAGAAGATTTAGCAAAACCAAAGGATTTGCAAACTGTTCTAATTTTAAATAAAGAACAAAAAAAAGGCCATCCTAAGAAGAATGGCCTTATAGTAAAGAAAGTTAGTATTAACTAATACGTTTAACGTTAACGGCGTTTAGACCTTTACGTCCTTCTTGTACATCAAACTCAACTTTGTCATTAGCTTCGATCTGATCGATCAAACCGTTTGCATGTACAAAAGTTTCTTTGTTAGAATTGTCGTGCTTAATAAAGCCGAATCCTTTTTCTTCGTTAAAGAACTTTACAGTTCCTTGAATTTTTGTGTCCATTGTAAAATTTGTAAAATAAATAATGAGATGCAAAAGTAGACTATTAATACCTTCCTTCCTAATAAATATAGATTTAAGACGAAAAGTGACTGGTTTTCAATGCGTTAGCTAAATATCAGGTATTTTATTTCTGTAACAATTTAGCTGATATCTTCATTAATTGGCTGATATAAAAAATAGATTTCTGTATCTTCATCCCTATGTTTGGATTAAGTTATATTGATATCTCTGGAAGTCTTGGTCTTTGTGCCACTGGATTACTTTGTTTAAATTTTATACTGGGCATCTTATTAAGTACGGGATTTAAAGCTCAGAAATTTTGGAAAAAGCTTCCAGAAAAAATCAGAAACTTACCTCTCGAAAGGATCCATAATTGGACAGCATATTTAGCCTTTTTCTTTGTGTTCCTGCATCCATGTATACTTTTCATGGATAAAGAATCTGGATTCGAATGGAAGCATTTTATCGAACCACTTTCGGCTCCTAAACAACCAAAAATGGTTTTATTAGGAGTTATTTCATTTTTTGCATTAAGCGTGGTTATCATCAGTTCACAAAAAATCATAAAGAAAAAATTAGGTTTCCGAACCTGGAAGAATATTCACTTGATTTCCTATCTCACTGCATTACTCTTTTTAATTCATGGATTAATGATGGACCCACTTTTAAAAGATCGGCCAACCGATTTTTTAGATGCTGAAAAATTCTTTTCCGAGATCTGTATCATGCTTCTATTTGCAGCAGGATATTATAGATTTCGGTATTTTCAATTAAAACAAAGAAAAAAATGATCCTCATGAAAAAAGTATTTCTTTTTTTATTGTTTTTGTCCATCTCATTTTTAAAAGCTCAAACACCAGAGAAAAATTTACAGGATTTGGGAATTGTGCTACCAAAACCAAGTACTCCATTATTTAGTTATGTAACTTTTGTTAGAACCGGTAATCTGATTTATCTCTCTGGGCAGGGACCACGAAAAGCTGATGGCAGCTTCATCACAGGAAAACTGGGTAGAGATTTGAGTATTGAACAAGGTGTTGAGGCTGCAAAGCTTTCAGGCATTAATTTATTAGCTAACCTTCAATCTGCGATTGAAGATTTAAGTAAAGTAAAAAGAATTGTAAAAGTTTTCGGAATGGTGAATTGTACCGAAAATTTTTATGATCAACCAAAAGTCATCAATGGATTTTCTGATTTAATGTTTGCCGTTTTTGGAGAAAAAGGCAGGCATGCAAGATCCGCAGTGGGAATGTCTTCACTCCCTATGAATATAGCTGTAGAAATTGAAATGATTGTGGAGGTATCCGATCAATAATTAACTATTAACTGGAACAGAAGCGTGTTCTTTCTCGCTTTTTAATGCACGATAAGCCAAAACAGCACTTATCAGCATTAAAATGGACCCTATTAAAAACGAAACTCCCGGAAAATAAAATGGTTTATTAGGCCCCGTAAAATAGGCAAATGAAGTTGTCATCAGGGGCGGCCCTACAATAGAAGTAACACTCATTAAACTTGTTAAAGCACCTTGTAATTCTCCCTGCTCATTTGGCGGAACATGTCCGGAAATAATCGATTGTAATGCAGGGCCTGCGATACCACCTAAACAATAAGGTATCAGAAATACAAACATCATCCAGGACTCTGTTGCAAAGGCAAACAAAAACAATCCCAAAGCATATAAACCTAAACCCACATAAACACTTTTTTCATTGCCTAGTTTAGGATTGATAAATCTAATTAATCCACCTTGCACTACTCCAACCAATAAGCCTACTAATCCTAATGAAATACCAATCATCTTGGGAGTCCAATGAAACTTTTCAATATTAGCAAAGCTCCAGTTACTTTGAACGGCGTGAGCAGCAATATATACTAATACTAAGGAAACAATCAATCCACTAACTGCCGGATATTTTTTGAGTTGTTTTAAAGAACCGAAAGGATTAGCTCTTCTTAATTCAAATGGTCTTCTATGTTCTTTATCCAAAGATTCCGGTAAAACAAAATAGCCATATAACCAGTTTGTTAAAGCCAAGCCTGCAGCAACAAAGAACGGAATTCTTGCACCATATTCACCAAGCAATCCTCCAATCATGGGTCCTAAAATAAAACCAACTCCAAAAGCTGCACCAATCATCCCAAAATTCTGAGCCCTATTTTCTGGTGTACTAATATCAGCGATATAGGCTGAGGCTGTAGTGAAACTAGCTCCTGTGATTCCAGCAATAATTCTACCTACAAATAGCCACCAGATACTAGGGGCAAATGAAAGAAATAAATAATCAATCCCAAATCCGAAAAGCGAAAATAGCAATACAGGTCTGCGACCATATTTATCACTTAGATTTCCAAGAATAGGCGCACAAATAAATTGCATAAAAGCATACGCAAATGTGAGCCACCCACCATACTCAGAAGCTACACTAATATCGTTACTACCTAATAACTGTTGAATCAGTTTAGGCATTACCGGAATAATTACCCCAAATCCCGTAACATCAATTAATAATGTGATAAAAATAAAACCAATTGCAGCCTTCCTATTTTGCGCCATGTAACTATATTATAATTTGTAAAAGGCCAAAGTTGCAGTAAATAAATGAATATCCTAAAGGGATGCAATGTATGACTAACTTAAATTCAGATTAAAAATTAATATCAAGCTGTAATATCTTCCCTGGTTGTATTTGGAATATCCATGACCAGATCTGCTCCGTATACTGCAGCAGGTGTTTGATATCCAATCTTAAATTGGTCATTTAATACCTTCTGACAAATCATTAAACTGCTAATGGCTGTTAAAGTATATCCTTCGGGGCAAACCATTCTTGCTGCTACTTTTTGACCAGCTGCATTACTAACTTCACCCCAGATGAGGCTCTTAGCTTTCTCACGCATTTCATCTGTTGGACCAGCAGGCTTTTGTTTTATTTTATTCTTTACGTAGTCTTTTACAAATGAAGTTCTCAAAATCCAGTTATACAATTTTTGCCATTTCAAATACTTAAATGTCTTTGGAGAAGCAGCGGTATAGGTTTCAATATTCGGAATCCCGGTAGTGAAATAAGCAGTAGAAACATCACCCCATGGAATTGTCATCACAAACATTTTTTTAACACCAAAGTCGAGCCACATCCCTTTCTTACCTAATGGCTGTTTAGTAATTTTACCATCGATTCTTGCAGCGCTTCCCGCACCTAATCCCTCCGCCATTGTCATTGATGTACCATGCGAATACATGCCTCCAATAGATGCAAATGCTAATTTTAAATGATCAGCATCGGGTAATTTTTCTTTTAGATACTTTGCCATACAGTCTGTTGGAACAACGTCAAATCCAACTCCAGGCATGATCATCAATCCAGCCGCTTTTGCTTTTTCATCATATCGTTTTGCTTGTTCAAAAACACTAATCTCTCCAGTTATATCGAGATAATGGGTATTCGTTTTCAAGCAAGCTTCAATCATCAATCGAGATGTAAATTGGAAAGGGCCAGCAGCATGAAGTACCAGAGGTACTTCTAACAAAGAATTTTCAAGGCTTCGAGTATCTTTTAAACTAAAAATACGATAGTCTAAGTCTAGCTCTTTTGCTAATGCCTCAATGGACTTTTTATTTCTACCGGCTAAAACCGGAACTAATCCATAAGAAGCAGCCAATCCAGCAATTAATCTGCCGGTATATCCATTGGCTCCATATAGTAAGAATTTATTGTTTTCCATATTGAAATGTACTAACAATGCTTGGCATTAAAAAGTTCAGGTATAAAAAAAGGGGGGAGTTTTGAAACTTCCCCCTTCGTTAATATGAATCTTAAATTAATTAATTATTTATGCAGTATGATATCCCCCAAAGAAGTTTGTTTTGGAGCTGCAACAATTACATTATTGATAGTGCTGTCTAAATAAGGTCTGGTTGAATTAATAAATACTTTATAAGTTCCGTCTTTCAAACCCCGCACAGCAAAGTTTCCATTTGGACTTGGCAATGCATAGGCAGTATCTGTAGCATTAGTGATAGTTAAAACTGCTTGTGCATCCCTTTGCGGAGTAATGTGTCCAACTATACTTGCAGTTGCTTTTACAGTAAAGAAATGGAATACAGGGCGTAAGTAGAATGCACCATTTCTAGTTTGAACAATTGAACGAGCTACGTCAAAATCAAGCCATAAACGACTTCTACCAGGAAGGAACTCATCGTATTCATCACCTCTTGTTTTGATTAATACATAATTAGGTGCTCCAGCTGGTATTGTAATAGGATAGTGTACACTATTTTTCACTAATGTATTGTTGGTTCCAATAGTAATTTTAATCATACGAATGGCACCTTTAGGGAAAGTTGAAGTAGCAATAAGCGAATCAACTCCATTTCTTAATTGTAACAAATCATAAATACCTGCTTTAATACCTAAATCTACCCATATAAATGAAGAATCTTTTACATGTTCATCCGAGCCTCTTCTGTCCCAGTCACAACTATCATGTACACGGGTATTAGTAGATGTATCTACAAATACTTTAATAGATTGGATATCAATTAGAACGGAGTCAAAAAGTCCTGGGCCATCGGTAAGATAAAGTGCTAATGATTGTTGACCAGCAGGCATAACAGCTGACGAACTTCGGTTACAAGAGGTAACAAAAATTGCAAATACAAATGCCAGCATTGCAGCAAAAGATAGGATGTTTCTAGTTTTCATTTTCATAATTGGTTTAGCGTATAATTGGGACATGTATTAAAATTTATTGAACAATACTTTATAGATGCAATCATTGTACCAAACGTTTACTAAAGGATTGTTAAAGCATTTATTTCTTTTTATAACATTAAGACCAATAATAAAGACCCTGCCAAAAGAAGAAATGCAGCCTGGGCTTTCCTAAAAAAAATCTGCTAACTTCGATTAACAAATCATTAAAAAACGATTTTTAACAATTACAGCATTATGAAAAGAACCCTCCCCCTTTTATGTTTTATGTTTTTGGCTACTTGTACCTGGGCATTTAACAACAAGCCAAAACAGATTTATTATCAAATTATCGTGTATCATTTAAAGGATAATACGCAAATTCAATCTACAGATCAATACCTTAAAAACGCTTATCTCCCTTCCTTACATAAAGCAGGAATAACAAAAATTGGTGTTTTTAAACCGATCACGAATGATACCGTTACCGATAAACGTATTTATGTGCTTATTCCTATGAAATCAATTGATCAATTAGAAAAATTAGATGAAGCAATTTGGAAAGATGCAGACCATGAAAAAAATGGAGATGCTTATCTGAATACTCCTTTTAACCAACCTGCATTTCAAAGAAAAGAAACAATGCTTGTAAAAGCGTTTGAGGATATGCCAGATTTTGCTGTTCCAAATTTAACAGGCACTGTTGCAGAGAAAATTTATGAGTTCAGATCTTATGAAGGATCTTCCGAAAAATTGTATAGAAGTAAAGTGGATATGTTTAATGCAGGACAAGAAATTCAATTATTTGAACGTCTCCAATTTAATGCATTGTTTTACGGGTCTGTTTTAGTAGGTGCCCAAATGCCGAATCTGGTTTATATGACAAGCTTTAATAGCCAGGCTGAGCGCGATGCTAAATGGAAAATATTTTCAGCAGACCCAGTTTGGAAAGATATTTCAACTAGACCAAAGTATCTGAATACTGTTTCACATGCAGATATTATACTTACACATGCAACCGAATATTCGGATTTGTAATTAGTTATAATAGAAAAAAAAGAAGCATTCTGCGCAGAATGCTTCTTTTTTTTGACACTTGTATAAATAACCAATCAAATTATCTGTCAATAAAGATTTGATTATTTACAATTATTGAATTGTTCAATTACTTTACTCATTTGAGGATAATCTAATTGTTTAGACTTAATATCTGTTATTACACTATTGCAAGATGCGAAAGCTTTTGAAACCACTTCTACGAAATTCTTAACATTTACTAATAATAGATCATCTGAAGTATTCAACTTAATATACAAGTCACCAATATTACCATCAGTTGTGGTAGCTGTAAAAGCATCCGAACCATTGTATAATAATTTACCCGAATTATTGGACTGCTTTTTATACAAATTAGCTTTAGTACCCGTTATGATAGATTTATAAAAATCATTAGAATAAACGATATAATTGTCTGACTTAATACTAAACCCATTCAATTCTGACACAGAATAGCTTTTTTTGGATCCGGTAGCAGAAACGAAACTAATATTTCCTTTAGAACTCATTGATTCCTTTATAAAGCCATCCAATTTTGTATTGTTAGCTAAAACAACACTACCAGATTCATAACCAGCAGGTGCTTGAGCAAAAAGAACATTTAATGAAATTCCGAAGATAATTAAAAGAGAAACGATTGCTTTTTTCATATTTTTATATATTATTGATTAATTATTTTACTTACTAATAAGTAAGTTTTATAGATAAAAAAATTAAGATTTCAACTGTTTAATTAAGGCCTTCCGAATAATATTGTAATCCTTTTTTCCGGAGATTCTTGCTAACTGAACACCAGCAGCAAGGTTTGTCATAATTAGCAAAGCCTGTGTTCTAGCAGATTCAAGAAAATGTATCTCGCCTTTCTTTTTACCTTCCAACAATGTTTGCTCCACCATGTTTAAAACCAAGTCAATTAAAGAAGTGATTTTTGATTTTACTGATTCTGGCAATGTGTTATAATCAGAAGCAATCGATCCAATGATGCAGATGCTATCTGTTTCACATAGATTAGTATAAGGCTCAATAAATTTATCCAACTTCCCAATAGCCCCCATTTTAGAATTTTGCAATTGCTTTGCCAGCAATTGATAATTTTCAATATAATTATCTACCAAGGCCATCAATAAATCTTCTTTACCTCTAAAATGGTAATGAACTGCTGCATTTTTTATGTTTAGTTCCCGAGCGATATCCGCATAGCTAAAAGCATTATATCCATAATATTGGATAAACTGCTTTCCTATTCGCAGGATTTCTTCTTTGGTATCTATGTTTCTGACACTCACTTGGCAAAAATATGAGTTACTTACTAATAAGTAAGTATTTAGAATATTATTTTTATTTTAATTGATCCCGTTCAGCTTTATCTTGTCTAATCATGGAACCATAGTCCATTTGCCTGCTTAACGCCTTTAAAGCAAGTACAATTCGTTTTGACTTTGTTTCCAGTGTCTTAGCCGACTCAATCCAATGACTATAATATTTTTGATGCGACCCTGGTAGTTTATTAAAATAGGCCTTAGCTACTATCTCATCTTCTAAACATTCCAACAAGTCGGGCGATAATGTGATGGCAGATTGATCAACAGACATTTGAACAGAAAGTTTAGCACCTTTTTGTTTCTTAATTTTCTTTCGAATGTCTGAATTAATGGCTAGTATAAAATCGCCTTCTCCCATGGGAATCAAGGCAAGTTGTTTAAATGCCCAATTATCCAATTTGCCTTTCACACGAAAGGATTTCTTATTCCCGGGCAGGAGTTCTTGGGCTAGTTTCTCCGTTATGAGAATATAGGTCCAGCCAGTCTTCTCCCCCTGAGATCCAAATTTTTCAATAATGGTGATGAAATGAATAGTGGGCATGAAATAAAAATAAGAAACCTTTTTCTTTCAAAAAAGGTTTCTTATAATGTGATAAAATAATATATTTTTCTTTATCATTCTTCATTCCTAAAAACTACCACAGCATCAAATACATCCACTAATACACTTTTAGTTTTATCTATTTGACCAGAAAGTATTTTCTTACTCAAGTCATTTACAATCATTTTCTGAATTAATCTTTTCAAGGGTCTAGCTCCAAACTGAGGATCATAACCTTGATCGGCAAGAAACTCAAGCAAGTAATCACTATATCTTAATTGTATGCCATTTTCAGCAACAAGTTTACGTAACGCTTCTAATTGAATTTTTACGATTCCCTGAATCTGCTTTTTCAATAATGGCTGGAACATAATTATTTCATCTACCCTATTCAAAAACTCTGGTCGCACTGTCTGACGCAAGAGCGTCATCACATCCAATTTCGTTTTTTCTATAATCTGGTCCACATTATTTTCATCGATATCTTCAAATGCATCTTGAATGATTGAACTTCCAATATTGCTGGTCATTATAATAATTGTATTCTTAAAATTCACTGTTCTTCCTTTATTATCAGTCAATCTTCCATCATCCAAAACCTGCAACAATATATTCCATACATCTGGATGAGCTTTTTCTATTTCATCCAATAAAACTACGCTATATGGTTTTCGACGGACTGCTTCGGTAAGCTGACCGCCCTCATCATAACCCACATATCCTGGAGGTGCTCCTACCAATCGAGAAACAGTATGCTTCTCCTGATATTCACTCATATCAATCCTGGTCATCATTGATTCATCATCAAACAAATATTCTGCTAAAGCTTTTGCCAACTCTGTTTTACCAACGCCTGTAGTACCAAGGAAAATAAATGAACCGATAGGTTTTTTTGGATCTTGCAAACCAGCACGGCTCCTTCGAATGGCATCTGCTACTGCTGTAATAGCTTCTTCCTGACCAACAACTCTATTATGCAATTCATTTTCTAAGTGTAATAATTTTTCGCGCTCACTTTGCAACATTTTCGAAACAGGTATGCCCGTAGCTTTTGCCACATTGTCTGCAATATCTTCTGCGTCTACTTCTTCCTTCATCAATCGTTTGCTATGGGCACTTAAAGTATTTAACTGTTTAGTAGCTTCTTCAATAAGCAATTCCTCCTCTTTTACTTTACCATATCTTATTTCAGCAACTTTACCATAATCACCATTTCTTTCCGCTTGTTCAGCCTCCAGTTTCAGTTTTTCGATATTGGCTTTTGTATTTTGAATTCTTTCTACTATTTCTTTTTCCTCACGCCATTTTGCTTTCAGTGTATCTCTTTCAACACTAAGATTACTAATCTCGATATTCAGATCTTTCAATAAAGATTCATCTTTCTCACGCTTGATAGCTTCTCTTTCAATTTCAAGCTGACGGATTTGCCTTTCCAATTTATCAAGCTCTTCTGGCATTGAATTCATTTCAAGACGCAATTTTGCAGCACTCTCGTCAATCAAATCGATCGCCTTATCTGGCAGGAAGCGATCCGTTATATATCTACTGGATAATTCTACCGCTGCAATAATTGCTTCGTCTTTGATACGAACATGGTGGTGTGTTTCATAACGATCTTTTAATCCTCTTAAAATTGAAATAGCATCTTCCTGACTTGGCTCATCGATCATTACTTTCTGAAAACGACGTTCTAAAGCTTTGTCTTTTTCGAAATATTTCTGATACTCATTTAATGTAGTAGCACCAATAGCTCTCAACTCACCTCTTGCCAAAGCAGGTTTTAAAATATTGGCAGCGTCCATGGCGCCTTCCCCACCGCCTGCACCAATTAAAGTATGAATTTCATCAATGAATAAAATGATCTCACCATCACTTCCTGCAACTTCTTTTACTACTCCTTTTAAACGTTCTTCAAACTCCCCCTTATATTTTGCGCCGGCAATTAACTGACCCATATCCAATGCAAAAATAGTTTTTGATTTTAAGTTATCAGGCACATCACCATTAATTATACGCATGGCTAATCCTTCCACAATGGCAGTTTTACCAACACCTGGCTCGCCTACTAAAATGGGGTTGTTTTTACTTCTTCGAGTAAGTATATGAAGTGTGCGCCTAATTTCTTCGTCACGACCAATAACGGGATCTAACTTACCAAGTCGCGCCATATCATTTAAATTCTTGGCGAACTTGTTCAGATTATTCATTTGTGTCTCCTGTGTTTGCGAAGTGATAGAATCACCCTTTCTTAAATCCTTAATCGCAGTAATCAATCCCTTTTCGGTTAATCCAGCAGCTTTCAAAGTTTTAGACGCATCATCATTCACTTGTAATAATCCTAACAGCAAGTGTTCCTGACTAATAAATTCATCATTAAACTCTTTTAAAACTTTATTAGCCTGCAACATTACATTGCCCAAATCGCGGCTAATATTTTGTGCGGCTTCCGTTCCTTCACTAACTTTTGGAAGTTTGGCAATAGCCTCATCCATTTTTGATTCTACAAAAGAAATATTCACATTGTTTCTTTTGAGCAAAAAGCCAACAGAGCTATCTGTATCAGCTAAAAGTATTTTCAACAAATGGTTTGTTTCCAAATTTGGATTACCATTATTAAAAGCCAATTGTTGGGCCTTTTGTATTGTTTCTTGTGCCTTGATGGTGTAATTACTAAGATTCATATATTGTCCTCCTTGTTCAATTAAGAACTGCTTAACGAATGAATGTTTAACTTCCCATCTGATTTAAACAGGATGCTATATATTAGAAACAAAAATCATTCTAAAGCCTTGTAAATAGTCGGGGCTAAATAAAATCGGAAATTATGACTGTAAAGATCCACATTTTATGCGTAAAAGTCAGTACAGTATTGATTTTTCTGCTATTCTTTCAGGGAATTAATGCACAATTCAATTTTGTTGGATTGGACCAAAAATTGGATGCTTCCAAAAGGGAATTTGGGGGTGCTGTTGTAACAATGGTTTATAAAGATGGCAAATTAATTTATCAGAAAGCCATTGGCGAATTCACAGCAAAAACGCAGGCTCCGATTGCAAGTTGCAGTAAATGGCTCACTGCTGCTTTAGTGATGAGTTTTGTGGATCAGGGCAAACTTTCTTTAGACGATAAAGTAAGTAAGTATATTCCTTTATTTGCTAAATATTCAAAGGGATATATCACTATCAGAGATTGCTTAAGTCATATGACTGGCATCCAAGCTGACCCCAATATTTTAAAACAAATTATGGAGCATCGCTCTTTTACTTCTTTAGAGGATGAAGTGATTGACTTTGCATCAAAAAAAGAAATTCAAACAAATCCTGGTTTAGAATTCAGATATAGTAATATAGGATTAAATATTGCGGGTCGCATTGTTGAGATTGTTGGTAAAAGAGGATTCGATCAATTAATGCAAGAACGCATTACCCGACCATTATTAATGCGCAATACCAACTTCTCAAGTATAGACGCAGTAAACCCTTCAGGCGGTGCGATATCAACTGCAAATGATTATATGAATTTTTTAGTGATGATCCTTAACAAAGGTATGTTCAATGGCAAAAGAATCCTGAGTGAAAAGTCAATCACTGAAATGCAAATTATTCGAACGAATAGTAGTATCATAAAATTAGCCCCTAAAATTGCAGAGGGATTTAATTACGGTTTAGGTGAATGGATTCAGGAAACGGATGAAAATGGAAAAGCTACTGTAGTTAGTTGTCCTGGTTTATTTGGCACATGGCCATTGGTTGATAATTGTCGTGGATATGCCTGTATCGTCTTTACCAATAGTTTGTTGAGAGAAACAAAAAGAGGATTGTATATGGATATTAAATCTTTAATTGATGAACAGATCCCATCAGCTTGTAAATAAACTATTTAGTTATCCTTGAATCAACTACTAAAATATACTGCGCTAATCAAGCAAAAAGCCACTGAACTTGGTTTCAGTTATTGCGGTATAGCAAAAGCAGAAATATTAAATGAAGATGCTAAAAGATTAGAAGCCTGGCTTAATAAAAACCTGCATGGAAAAATGCAGTATATGGAAAACCATTTCGACCTTCGAATCGATCCAACAAAATTAGTACCCGGAGCAAAATCAGTCATAACTGTTTTACAAAATTATTACCCCGAACAAAAACAAGCTGCAAATACCCCTCATATTGCCAAGTATGCTTTTGGCAAAGATTATCATGATGTGATAAGAGCAAAACTTAAACAGTTATTACAAATATTAAATGAGGAGATTGGAGCAATAGATGGAAGGGGGTTTGTAGACTCTGCTCCCGTGCTGGAAAGATCATGGGCTGTTAAAACTGGGGCTGGATGGATAGGAAGAAATGGAAATCTCATTAACAAACAATCGGGGTCATTTTATTTTATCGCCACCTTAATTGTTGATATAGAATTACTATACGACGATCCCTTTGCAAAAGATTACTGCGGCAGTTGCAGAAAGTGTATTGATGCTTGCCCTACAGAAGCCATTGAGCCCAATAAACAAATTAATGGAAGCAAGTGCATCAGTTATTTTACTATTGAATTAAAGGATGCCATCATTCCTGAAGAAATGAAAGGGCGATTTAATGACTGGATGTTTGGTTGTGATGTTTGTCAGGATGTTTGTCCCTGGAATCGTTTTAGCAAACCAAACGATGAGCGTTTATTTAATCCAATACCGGAAATTTTGAACTTCACTAAAAATCAATGGATGAATATTTCCGAGGATACCTTTAAAAACATATTTCGTGATTCCCCATTAAAGAGAAGCAAGTATGCAGGAATTCAAAGGAATTTAAAGTTTATAGAAATCAAATGATTTTTATGGAATTTCTTTTTTATTATTATTCAACTATCTATTAAATCCATTCAATCCAAAATGCAACTAAGACAGAAGGGCTCCAAATTAAATCTTCATTTACACGAACTGTAGTTTAGGGGTTTATAAAAAATCAATCTACATAACCAATACTATTCTGCAAAAAAACCTAATATAATACCTAATTTATTAATCTTTTGTCCCTCGGTTCAAAACAAACACTTATAAGAAATAAATTAGAACAACCTGTCGGTCTTAGTGCTATTTATAATTATCACATAGCTAAGAACTACCCAATCTTATTATATAAAACTATTTCAAATTTTACGTTCAATTAATTGAAAATGATGTAATTATTTAACAACGCAATCCAAATTATTCGTTTATGAAATATTGTGGATTCAATTCAACCACTTAAAAAAACAATTCTAAACTTTATTAACACTAAGTAAAAATAGAAGGATTTCATTTCTCATAAAATGATAATTTCATTTGTTAATAGAAAATAAAAATGAAGATTTATGAGATGTTACTAACAGATTTTTTAATATCATCCTACTGCTTCCTCCCGCTCTCCTCCCAGTCAGAAGCCAGCATAGAGTATGGGGAGAGTATGAATTAATTAGGATTCCCCTATTAATGTTGATGTTCCACCAACGATTTTAAATTTTGCAAATTCTCCTCCATCATTGGCCCCAATATTTTATCATTCATAAAGGATGCAAATTTTTCCCATGGATACCAACGCAATTTTTGAACAAACTGCCATTGCACAATGGTTAAATTTCTCTCTGGAACTTTTATAAATTGAAGGGTACTTACCTGTGTACTCGCTTTCTTAGATGCCCAAATAGTAATTACAGAAGTATCTGTTACCGCTTGTATCGTTAACAATTGCGTTCCTAAATCGGCTTCTATAGCAGACTTGATCATAACATCTTTTGATCTCATTCCTTTTACCCAATACACCCACTGATTTAAATCGCTCACATAAAATTTAATTGAATCGGAAGGGGCATTGATATCCACAGCTCGTGATACCACCACGGTTGACGGCATCATCACAGAAAAAAAACTTAACACAGCAAATAATGCAATAACACTTATTAAAGCAAGCTT
>CAIYLW010000056.1 GCA_903927185.1 uncultured Bacteroidota bacterium | reverse complement strand
GAAAGGACTTGCTGTTTCGAAAACTACTCCAAGACTTTTACCTGAAGCATCAAAGGCTTCTACATGGTTTGTATGCTTCTTATATTCTCCCCGATGTTTAGTATCCTTATTGCTATGTTTTAATAAATCTCTATGAAATTGCTTGATATAGTTTTCTGTAAAAGGAATCACTTTATAATGAAGAAAAATAGTATCAATCACTTCTGCATAACCCGCAACTTCTTGCTCGTCTCTAGAATCAAATTTTTTAATACTTAAGTTTGAAAGCAGCCTCTCTACTTCTTTATCAGTTAATTTGCTTCCTTCAATCCTAGTAGAAGATCCAATACTTTCAATTGTTGCTACTCGTTTTAAGGAGATTAACTGATCGGGCGCCAATTTTCCTAATGCCTTCCAAGCACCTTTAAATTCATCAATTTCACTGATAAGAGAAAGCATTCTATTAGTGATTGTGAAGTCTGAGTATTTCATATTATCCAAATAAATACCCAAAAATACCCAATTAATATTTAAATACCCAAATAATTACCCAAAAACACCCAATCAATTTTTCCAAATCTCCCCATATTTGATTCGAACTAAGGGTAGTCATGTCGACAAAAAAAGAGCATAAAAAATTAGTGCGCTTTTAAGTAGAGTAATACAGAATGCTTTATGCTAAGGATTTGTAATTAGTTTATCTGATACCTTTATTTTTTAGAAACTTGATTAATGATTCAGGATGATCTGTTTGTAAACCATCAATACCTAATTTAAGGGCATCTTCCCAATTATCTGCTTCTTTCGAATCTTGAATATCCGGCCAGACTTTGGTTTTATTCGTATGTGAGGCGCTCACCATACCTGTATTATATTCTTTAAAAGAACCATCCAGAACTGAAACCGGATATTGTTTTAAAAAACCAGCAAGTGAGGAACTATCTCTTATCTTATCTGGAAAACTTACTATTAGCGGAATTTCCGGAGCTATCTCCATCCACTTTTTTGCTTGAAGAGGGTAGTTGATATAAACGATCACTTGTTTCTCAACACCATATTTTAAAAGCATTTGATAAGTCTTTAAAACATCCGCCTCTTTAAAATCAAGATAAATATTAATCTTATCTTTTGCCAATTTTAAAACTTCTTCGAATTGAGCAATACTAAATTTTCCCCATTCTGGTTTCGATTTTTCTTCAACTTGGTAATTCAATATTTCAGATAGCGTTAGGTCTTTAACTCTTCCCTTGCCATTTGTCATTCTATCAATGCTTCCATCATGCATAATCACTAATTGACTATCTTTTGTAGTTCTCAAATCAATTTCAATATAATCAGCACCAACAGCTATGGCGTTTTCATATGATTTAATGGTATTTTCAGGTGTTGAAACATGATTACCCCTATGTGATATAACGATAAATTTATTTTTGCTCAGCGGAATTTTAGGAAGGGTTACCTGGGCTTTTAAAGAAAAATTAAAGACTATGAATAAGAGGAAAAATAGGAATCTCATTTTTAGTTCAAACTTATCCATCCTATATGAACTCAATATTAATTTATACTTCTAATACCAATTAAATATTTTAAAGAGGAGGTTATAGCGGTTGTTAAATTACACGAAGACTAATATTATAGGGCTTTTGTAAATTTCTTATGTGTATTTAAATATTCATTCGCTTCGTAAAATGAATGAGTTCTTGTTCTTTTATTTTGCGCAGTGACTTCTATAACTTTACAGCCCTCTTGAACGAGTAAAACTTCAATCGACTTCAACAATTTCTGACCAATTCCATTATTCCGAAACTCATTTAATACATACAGTTCTTGAATCTCTGCAACTTTTTCGCAGTGATGAAGTAACAATTGGGTATGACAACTAATAAATCCTACTATTTGTTGTTCATTATTTTTAGCAACCAAATAGTAATTATTTGGATTTTGGATATTTGTTTCAAAGATTTGCTCAAATATTTTATAGTTGAAGTTGAATTCCTCTAAGTCGCAAATAAATTCATAAATCTTTGGAGCATCGTTCTTTACTATTTTACCAATTTTAATTTCCATAATTTATTAATTTAAAAAGAACATTAATTAATTGTTATAGTAGTATCAATTTATAGTTAATGAATTATGAAGTATTTATTAAATTAAAGAATTCCTGAATAACTTATTTCAGTTCTTTAAAACTAAATATAAATTTACGTCAATAGTTCACTTGTTTTTACAATTCAAATTGAACATCTAAAAATTAATTACTTTATCTTATTATTTTATTTTGGGAAAAATTATTTTACGAACTTTTATATCAAAGAATAATCATCACGATCTTTTATTTCAATTGAATAAAAGTTTAAATGAAAATCAGGAGAAAATTACAAATATCGTAGTAACAGAATTATTAGATGAGAAAAAAGAATTTGAACTCACCTATCTGAAATATATAAATATGCTCGACGAATTGAATGAACTGATTGATCAATATAAATTTAAGCAAAACCAATTAAGAAAGAAGATTCGTTTATTGCAAATTAAATTTAATAAGATTGAGAAAAATAAGGAGAAAATAGTGTCTAATACCTAATTGATTACATTTTTCTAAAGCTTTTTTATTCTTTTAGTTCCGTTTAGGATAATTTGCATTCCCTTTTGCATAAAACCATAGAATCCGATTCATTTTAGCATCCTCTCCACTATCAAGATCTTTAAATACTTCGTTTTGAGATTCCAATGCAAACTTTTTTGCTTTGCCAGAAAGTGAATGAGCATCAGGATTCATTTGATCCAGTGGAATATTATTAGTAATGGCAGTATATTTTTTATAGTTTTTTTCTAATTGAAAACAATCGGTCATTAGTCTTGCACTCGCATCAATAATATTCATAGGTGGAAGCCCTAATATTTGCTCAATGCTACGCAACATGGAAGTTTGATTATAGTTTGTGCCTACTAGTTTTCCATTACTATACGGACTTATCACCAACCCAACAGTTCTGTAGGAAGATATATGATCCCAACCACCTTGTGAATCATCTTCTGTAATAAAAATAGCTGTTGAATCCCAATACTTACTATTGCTGATGGCTTCTACAATTCTTCCAACTGCCAGATCATTATCTGCAACCATCGCATTCGGGGTTGGAAATCCGGGTGAAGTTCCAGCACTATGATCATTTGGTAATGAAAGAACCAATAAATTAGGAAGATCGTTATTGGCTTCATAATTTTTCCAATCTGATAGAAATATATCTGCTCTTTGTTGATCTGTAAAATCGATATTATCACAATCGGGGTAGGTACTTGACATGACAGGACGAATTCTAGCGATGGTGCTAGTATTTTGCCAGTCGGGCTTAACCCCATTTTTATAGTCTGCATACAATTTAGACCAGTTGCGTTTTTTATCATAAATGGTTTCACAGGCTTCCCCATAAATTTTTACTGATTTTCCATGGTCCAATGCTTGATTCCAGATAAATCCATTTTTATTATAAACTAACGCATCTTCTTGTCTATGCGGATAACTTCTAAACCAAGCTCGAACCATTTTTTCTACGTAATCAGAAACCATACCTGCATCTGTCCATTGATGGCCTTCTGCAGATGATTTTCCTGAAGCATAATAATCGTCCATCCATCCAAACTGTTTAGCGAGGGCATGCATGTTCGGCGTGATTTTTTCTCCGAAAATAGTCAGCGAACTATCATTTCTTCCTTTAGGTAAATCACCAAATACCTGGTCGTAGGTTTTGTTTTCTTTAATGATATAAATTACGTGTTTAAAAACAGAGGGCTCACCTAATCTTTCGGGTATGGGTTTTGGTGAAATGTTTTCTCTCGGAGCTAATTGTAATTGTTCTATTCTACTTGTTAAGTTAAGTTGTACCACTTCTTGTGTGAAATGTGCTAGTTCTTTTGCATTGGGTAATGGGATGGTACTTACAGATGCAATTTGCTCATGTATCGTTCTTGCTTTTTTTCTTTCATCAATTACATTAGAACCATTAGATTCCAAATTTGTAACTATCAATAAGTTATTAAATATTTTTAAACCACCTGGATATGCTTCTGTTGGAATAAATCCAGTTATTACAGATGTGCCTTTTCCATTTAGGGCTACATTTTTTCCAAGCTGAACCACTGCTATGGCATTATTTAAACCATTTGCCACATACAAAATATTTTCAGTTGCATTTAATTCAAGAGCATTCGGGGTACTTCCATGAAGACTATCGTTCAGAAGACTTACAGGAATTGTTTCAATTACGCTATTGGATTTAGTTTGGATAACCGAGATATCATCACTTGATCCGTTTGACACGTACACGAAATTTCCATCAGTAGAAGATTTAATAGCATTCGGATGAAGTCCTACATTGATATCTGAATGTTTAATACCAGTTACTGCATCATAAACAGAAACACTCCCAGTTGAAGTGGCACCTGTTCTGGGATCTGTGTAAGCTAATCCCCAAGGCAATCCAGCTCTTTCTTTAGTAGTATCAGTTGCAATACTTCCTGCCCAGTTAGTCACGTATATCTTTTTATTTGCTATTGCTATACCATATGGGGCATTGCCTGTATTTGTTTTCCATACGATTGATTTATCAGCCCATTTTATTTTCACTAATTCATTATTGCCATTCAGAACAATATATAAAAACCATGCTTTATTTTCTTTTACTACAACGATATCATTAGGCAAAGCGTTTTTGGCAGGTTCTATATTTTCAATTGGGATTGAAGCAATATTTTTAAATCCATTATCCCATTCTGCTATCATAACAGCTGCATGCGATGAACCCGGTTCTGATGCACTCCATACTATTAATTGTTTTCCACTTTCATGAAAAGTTTTAATGCCTGAATAAGTACTCATGTAATTTTTAAAGGGTAATAAATCAGTGTATGTCCATCTATCAATAATTTTATTCTCCTTTGCATCTAATGCTACAATACCAAAACGATCTTCAATTACCATTAATCCATTGTTTGTTAATGTAGTAATATCTAAAGCGTGGTTTTCTAATGCTGGTTTTCCAAATCTGATCACATTTCCTGCAGAATGAATAATTCTATTAAAAGGCATCAAGTGTAGTTGAGAATTCTTTTGTAACAAATAATCTGAAAGATTTAGGATATGGTCGGTATTAATAAAATCAACTTTAAAGTCAATCATTTGCTCCCAGGCAGTTGGATAATCAGGGATGCCCCAAAAACGAACCTTTTTATTTTCACTATGTGCGTGATTAATTAATTTAAGTATAGTTTCTTTTTCTTCAACTGATATTTCTAAGGGGTATCTTTTTTTTACATAATCACCGAAATCGGCACTCAGTAAGGCAACCTTTGTTAATGCATCTTTAGTATAATTCTCTTTTAAGTTTCCATCGAATGAGATAAACGCAGGATACTTTATAAATGAGTCAGGCGCTGGTCTATTCCCGGAAATAGCAATGATTATTTTTTTATTATGTATGATTGATGGATATTTTTTCAATACTTCGATCAAAGCATTTAAAGTACTTACCCCTTCAGTTTTTTGATCAATCAGCAATTGTAGTGTCCTACTGGAATCGCGATAAGGGGAGCCATTATTTTTTTTGATAAAGTCTGCCAGGGGATTTAAATATAATTTTTCTATGCTTTTTTCAATAGACACTTCTTTAGTATCATGTGCCACCAATATTTTGCCATTGATTAAATGAATATCTGCTTCTATGGATCCAAATTGTTCCTGGTAAGCTAAATAGAATGGTTGCGCTTGCTCATAGTCGTTATGAGAATGCGCATTAGTGGTGCTATAAACTATTTGTTGAGCATGAATTACAAAAGTACAATTGATGCCTATTAATAATAGTAGTAGTTGAAAATATCTCATAAATCTATTTATTGTATTAAACATCGTAAAGTTAAATAGGAGATTAACAAGTAGTATTATTTAATTAAAAACTAATAATTGTTTAGTGGTTAATAATTTATGCGTCAAAAAGATCATCACAAAATCTCTAATGTTAACGAATTGGAAACTAAAAATTACCAAATTGTTACCAGAGCATTACCCCTTTATTAATTCAGTTTCAAACCTTCTTTTTCAGTTTCCTTAACAATATTTTCGCACATCATTACAGGTTTGACCCACGGAATCGTCTTTAAGAAACTGTTTATTTATCATCAAAAAAAATAAAAATGAGATTGAGAACAACTATCAAATTTCTGTCTTCAATGCTAGCGATAGTATTGCTTTTAGGAAATTTGAGTGCTTTTGCACAGACCCAGAAAATTTCTGGTAAAGTCACAACTAAAACCGGGCTGGGTATTTCCGGTGCAATTGTGCGAGTTAGAGAAACCAATTTTAGAACTACCACAGACGATGCAGGTTCTTTTACTATTCAGGCAGATAATAAATCTACTTTAGTAGTTTCTTCACTTGGTTTTATCACGATTGAAAGGAAAATTACAGGAATTGACAATATTTCTATTTCATTAGCAGATGATCCTACTTCATTAACTGAAGTGGTTGTTACTGCTTATGGTGTAAAAAGAGAAGTAAAAAAAATCGGTTATTCAGTTCAAGAAATCAAAGGAGCTGAATTAACTATTGCAAGAGATGCTAACCCAATCAATTCATTGGTAGGTAAAATATCTGGTTTATCTGTTGGTGCTAACCCTGAAATGTTAGGCCGCCCAGAATTAGTGTTGCGTGGTAGTAAGGATTTATTATTTGTAATTGATGGAGTTCCCGTTAATACAGATACCTGGAACATTAGTCCTGATGATATAGAATCTTACACAGTATTGAAAGGAGCTAATGCCTCTGCACTTTATGGATTTAGAGGAGTTAATGGTGCGATTGTTATCACCACTAAGAGAGGCACAAAGGAAAAGAAAGGATGGGCTGTTGACGTGAATTCTAGTACTATGTTCGAAAGTGGTTTTTTAGCTGTTCCACAATCTCAAGCTGAATATGGTCGTGGTAAGCAAATGATTTATTCATATGGCGATGTTTTATATGATAATAAGCAACGTTTAGCAGAATGGGGGCCTCGTTTCGAAGGTCAAAATATTAAGCAATTCGATAGCCCTTGGGATCCGATTGCTGGTAAAAGAACTGCAACTCCTTGGAATGCTCGGGGTAAAAATAATTTTGAGAACTTTATGCAAACTGGTATTATCAATACGAACAACGTGTCTTTATCAGCTGCGAATGATCGTTCAGATATCAGAATGTCTTTCTCAAATATGGATCAAAAAGGGATGGCTCCAAATACTAAGTTGAATAGCTATACCATGGCATTAAACGCTACTTATAATATTAGTGAAAAATTAAAAGTGGAAGCAAGTTTAAATTATAACAAACAAGCTTCTCCAAACATTCCTGATGTTAACTATGGTCCTAACTCTTACATCTATATGTTTAAAGTTTATGGATCTTCTGATTATAATATCAACGATTTAAAAGATATTTATAAAGGACCTCAAGGGGTGCTGGGATTAATTCCTTATGCACAAGAATATGGTCGTGAGAACAGTGCTTATTTTATTTCCCAGAAATGGTTACGTACTCATGACAAAACAGATGTGAATGGATATGCAAAAGCTACTTACAAGTTTAATAGTCATGCAAGCATAGCATTACGTACTCAGATTTCAACCTGGAATCAACTTAGAACGGAAGATGTGCCAGCGGGTACTAATTTAAATACCTATACTCCATGGTATTATTTTGGTTGGTATGGTGATTACAGAGAAGATCGTAGAAACTTGTTTGAAAACAATACAGACTTAGTTTTCAATTACGATAATAAATTGGGTAAAAATAAGAATTGGTCATTAACTGCTTTGGTAGGTGCTTCAGAGCGTTCATTTAATTACAATTCTTTTTATGGTACTACTAAAGCGCTTGCTATTCCAGGGCTATATGCATTATCAAACTCTCAGACTCCGGCTTTAACTTACACTTGGGGGTCTAAAATGCAAGTGTACAGTGGTTTCTATTCAGTAGACTTAGGATACAAAAATTACTTTAGTATTTCTCATACAGGTCGTGTAGATAATTTGTCAACTTTACCTACTGGAAATAATACTTTCTACTATCCTTCTGGATCTATATCTTCCGTATTATCTGATTATATACATTTCCCTTCTTTTATCTCTTTTGCAAAAGTAAGGATGTCTGCTGCTCAAGTAAAAGGAGCATTGACACAATCTACAGTTGCATCTGCGTTTACTCAAATTACTGGTCAAAGTACCAATGGTGGATTATTAGGTTATGGTACAGATTTGATGAGTTCATATGATGGACCTAGTTACGCAAATCAGAATGCTTACACTATTGCTTCTTATTATAATAATCAACCTAGTGTAAACTATTCTACTACTATTGCAAATTCTAAATTAAAACCTTTCCAACGTACTTCTCAGGAAGCTGGTTTGGATATGAAGTTTTTGAAAAACAGATTAGGTTTTGATTTCACTTATTTCGAGAGTTTAGACGGACCACAAATCTTTGCATTAGGAGTTCCTAACTCAACCACTTTTTCAGCTCAAAACGTAAATGGTATTACTTCACAGAAGAAAGGCTTTGAATTTAGTTTAAGTGGATCTCCATTAAGATCTGCAAAAGGCTTGAATTGGGATGTATTGTTCAACTATGGTTCATACAAAGAAACTTTGCATGATATCTATGGTGGACAAACTACTTTGAATATGAATGGACACAACTATAAGATAGGTGATCGTTTAGATGCTTTCTATGGTTCTGGTTTTGTTAGAGACGGAAGCAATAATATTGTTTATGCGGCTGGTCTTCCTTTAGCAGCTCCTTCAGATATTAACAACAAAAAGTTCTTAGGCTTCATGAATCCTGATTACACTTTTGGTATTAATAACAAATTCGGTTATAAGAACTTTACTTTAAGTTTCCAGTTTGATGGTAGAATTGGTGGAAAGATCTGGGATGAGGTTTATAAAGATGGTATGAACGGTGGTACATCTATTGAAAGTGCTACAGGTGCATTTGGTGCAGCGAGATTAGCAGAGTGGAAAGCAACAAATCAAAATGCAGTTGGTAATGCTCCATCTTATGTGGCTCCAGGTGTTATTATTACTGGCGGTACCCCAATATATAGCGGGGGAAATATTACTAATTTGAAAGACTTAACTTTTGCAGCTAATGCTACTCCGGCAAAAATTCAGGATTTCATTTCTGGTGGTATCTGTAACGTTCAAGAATATTGGATGATTGATCGTTCATTCGTGAAATTACGTGAGGTGACTTTAGGCTATTCTTTACCACAAAGTATCGTTAGTAAATCTAAGTATTTCAAAGCTGTAAGCTTTGCATTGATAGGTAGAAACTTACTATACTTTGCAGCTAGAAAAGATATCGATTTAGATCAGTTTGCGTCTGGTTATAATGATTCAGACAGATCTTTAAATAATGGCGGTTTATTACAGAGCGTTAACGGAAGAAGATTTGGTTTCAACATCAAACTTAGTTTCTAAATAAAAATTTTAAAATCATAAGCAATGAAAATTAATTTAATTATAATCGGCTTACTTGCTACTGTAGTATTAGGACTTAGTAGTTGCCAGAAAGGCGATTTATACGCCAATCCGAATGTTGCTGCAGAGTCTAATACGATTCCAGCATCATTAATTCTAAATCACCTGACTTCTAATTTAATGAAGGAAGAGGAACCGGTTATTTCACAGGTTTACAAGTGGAATCAAAATATTGTTTCTAACTATTCTTACTATTTTGGAGGTAATGCTTATAACTGGTCAAATACAAGCGATACTTACGACAATGTCAAATATTGTAATTTGATGGAAGCGCAAGCTAAAACTCAGTTAAATAATACTACGAATGTTTATTTTGCATTAAGCAAATTTTTTAAAGCATATTCTTACGTATGGATGAGTCAGCGTTTGGGCGATATTCCAATGACACAAGCCGGAAATACAAGTATCTCAACTCCTGCTTATGATAAGCAACATGATGTTTATAAGCAATCATTGGCTTTATTAGATACTGCAAATATGATCATTTCTCCTTTGACAGCTGGTGTTAATGCATCTAAAGTTGTGGATGCAACTGGAGATATTTTCGGATTAACTTATGCCCAGTGGCAAAAAGTGATCAATACTTACAAATTGAGAGTCTTGATCAGCTTAAGTAAAAGAGCTACTGATAATGCAGATTTAAATATTCCTGCTCAATTTGCAGCAATTATTAATAATCCTAGTCAGTATCCTATTATGACTTCTACTAAAGACAATTTAGTATACAAGTATAATGCGATCAATTTATATCCTCCAAACCGTGCTGGTTACTCACCATACAATATGTGTGAAAATATTAGTCAAACATTCTTTAATGTAACTGCTAATTATAACGATCCACGGGTTTATGCATTAACTACACCTTCTGCTGCTCAAATTACTGGTGGAAAAACGGTAAGTGATTTCACAGCTTATATAGGAGAAGATAATTCTAAATCACAAGCTCAAATGAGTTCTTATTCTACTGATGGTAAATATGCCAACTTGAACTATACTCGTTATATGGCTTCTGCTACTGGTGCTAATGCTGAGTCTTATGTACTTATAGGATATCCGGAATTATGTTTCAATATTGCTGAAGCAGCTAACTTAGGTTGGGTTACAGCAAGTGATGCTACCTGGTATTTAAATGGTATTAATGCTTCTATGTCTTGGTATGGTTTAACTCAAGGTGGAACTGTTGCAGTTTCTAACTTTGATGGCTCTAAAGTATTAGGAAATGCAACTGTTGATATCAATAGTTTTTTAGCAAATCCAAATGTGGCTTATCAAGGTGGTACTGCTGGTTTAACTCAAATTCTTACTCAGAAATATGTGGCTTTCTTCATGAATTCTGGTTACGAATCTTATTATAACTGGCGCAGAACTGGGGTTCCAACTTTTGTACAAGGTGGTGCGGGTATTGGTACACCTAGTAATACCATTCCTCTAAGATGGTTATATCCTCAGGGTGAGATCAGTTATAACACAGCTAATTATAATGCAGCACTCACTAATCAATACGGTGGTAAAGATGATTTAAATGCTAAAATGTGGTTAATCAAATAATCAGTGTTTAATAATTATAACATAATAAAAAGGTCCCGAAATTAAGTCGGGACTTTTTTATTTTTGCACAAGCCTATATTGGTTTAAAAAAGTAATTATGAAAAAATATATTTTATTCTTTATCGTATTAGTTCCCATCATTTCATGCTGTCAAATTACCGATAGTTTAAATCGTGAAGTAAAATTACAGGGCGCCATAAATTTCAGAGATATTGGGGGATATAAAACAAAAGATGGCAAACAAGTAAAATGGGGCAAAATTTATCGCTCTGCAGAAATCAACCGATTAACTACTTCTGATTTGGAAAAACTAGCATCATTGAAAATCCACTATGTTCTTGATTTTCGTGGACCAGCTGAAGTAGCTGCAGGTGCAGATAAAATTCCAAACACTTCCATCAGAATTTCTTTACCAGCCGGGTCAGAAGAAGTTGGAGATAAATCAAAAATGTTCAAATCTATGTCGACTGCCATAGTTGGAGATAGCATCATGCTACCTTTTTATTCGAAGATTGATGCTTTCCCTAAACGCTACAAACCCATGTTTGAAGCATTGTTAAATAATTCAAGCGATAGTGCTTTAGTATATCATTGCACTGCCGGAAAGGATCGAACAGGAATTGCAACTGCTCTTATTTTGTATGCATTAGGTGTGGATGAACAAACGATTATGAACGACTATCTGGCTACTAATTATTATCGCCAATCCGACAATGGACGGATGCGTAAAATGTTGATGGATAATTATCACCTGAAAGAAGCTGTTGTTGATGATGTTCTTGGCGTAAAAGAGATTTATTTAAAAGCCACTTTTGATGCCATCCAAAATAAATATGGTTCAGTGGATAAATTTCTTCAATCTGAAATGGGATTAAATAAGTCTAATCTTAAAAAATTGAGACAAAAGTTTTTAAACTAATTTAAATTAATAACTATTAGTTAATAGTCATGTAACTCTAGAGATAACTTGTTTATTTTCTTTTGTAAAACATCGCTATGAAAATTTTCCTCTTTGTTTTCGCAAGTATTACTTTTTGCAGTATTTCTTTTGCACAATCAATAGCCCAAACTAAAAACATTATTATTATCACTACCGACGGATTTCGTTGGCAGGAAGTTTTTCGAGGAGCAGATTCTACCATATTACATAATACACATCAGGTAAAAGATACGGCCTTAATGTGTGCGCAATATTGGGATGATAATGTAATAGAGAGAAGAAAAAAGTTGATGCCATTTTTTTGGAACGTCATTGCAAAGCAAGGTCAGTTATCCGGCAATAGAGATGCTAAAAATGATGTGAATGTGAAAAATCTTTATAAGATCTCTTATCCAGGTTATAATGAAATATTCACAGGTTCGGCTGATAGAACTTTGAATCCAAATCTCGCTATACGTAATAGTAATATCAATATTTTAGAATGGTTAAATAATCAGGAAGATTTTAAAGGCAAAGTTGTTGCTTATAGTTCCTGGAATATCATGCCTTATATATTAGCTGAAAGGGAATCTGGTTTACCAGTGAACAGTGGATATGAAATGCTGAATGAGGCGGAAGATTCTGTGAATGCGATTATTAATCAAGCTCAGGCCAATGTAATTAATAAAACTCATTGCCGTTTCGATATGCTAACTTATGGTGCTGCTAAACAGTATTTACAAGAGAAGCATCCAAAAGTGCTATTTCTGGGTTTGGGAGAAACAGATGAATTTGCACATAAGGGAGAGTATGATCACTATCTACAAAAAGCACATCAGTTTGATGAAATGGTTTCAGAATTATGGTACTTTGTTCAAACGGATCCTTTCTATAAAAATAATACAACCTTCATTATTACAACAGATCATGGTAGGGGCAAAAAGTCTTCCACTTGGAATGGACATGGATTTTGGGTAGCCGGATCTGGGCAAACATGGTTAGCCACAATTGGACAGGGTATTGCACCTATTGGTGAATTAAAAGAAAAGAATCAGATTTATACCAGCCAAATAGCAGCTACTATTTCTCAATTATTAGGTGAAAAATTCAAATCAAACCATCCGGTTGACGATCCAATTGCTTTAAAGAAAGTTCAAAATGTGGTGCCTATACCAGCTTTTACTGAAACCTTAGCTGCTAAAAAGTAACAGAGTGAATTTTAGGATTATTACTTTCTGTAGGCTTTTATAAACTGAAATTGAATGATTAACCATTTAAATCGAAAAGAATTTTTACGGCTATTAAGTTTATTTGTATCAGGTTCTCTTTTGAATCCTCAACAATTACTTGCAAATACATCAGATTACTCAGGATTTTCAAAAGCTGATTTTGGAAAAGATTTTTTATGGGGTGTATCTACAGCTGCCTATCAAATGGAAGGAGCTTTTCAGGAAGATGGGAAATCTAATTCCATCTGGGATACTTTCACTCAAAAGCATCGACATATTAAAGATGGAACTACAGGCGATGTTGCTTGTGATTTCTATCATACTTATTCTTCCGATATCGATCTGGTGAAATCTTTAAACATGAAAGTTTTTAGATTTAGTACGGCGTGGTCAAGAGTGCTTCCAAATGGAATTGGTCGGGCAAACCAAAAAGGAATTGATTTTTACCATCGAGTTATTGATAAATGTTTAGAAAATAATTTACAACCCTGGCTAACGCTATACCATTGGGATATTCCACAAGTACTTCAAGACAAAGGTGGATGGATGAATAGAGAAGTGATCGATTGGTTTTCTGAGTATACTTATTTAATGACCAAATCTTATGGTGATAAGGTAAAGGATTGGATCATCTTAAATGAACCAACAGCATTCACTGTGGTTGGCTATGGCGTTGGTGTACACGCACCTGGAATAAGGGGAGTGAATCATTTATTGCCAACTATACATCATGCTGCAATTTGTCAGGCAGAAGGTGGGAGAATTGTCCGATCAAATGTAAAAAACGCGAATATTGGGACCACTTTTTCTTGTAGTCATGTAATGCCGCTAAGGAATTTTGAAAAAGATCATATTGCAGTTGAGCGATGGGATGCATTATTAAATCGATTATTTATAGAGCCTTCACTGGGCTTGGGCTATCCTATTTCAAGCTTACCTTTTCTTAAAAATATCGATAAACATATCAAAGATGGTGATATGGAAAAGCTTGTTTTTGATTTTGATTTTATAGGTGTTCAAAATTATACAAGAGAAGTAGTGAAAAATATTTGGTACATCCCTTATATGCATGGCCTAGAAATTAATCCTGCTAAAAGGGGAGCCACAGAATATTCTGAATTAGGTTGGGAAGTGTATCCAGAAAGTTTGTATGAAACTTTAAAAAGATTTAGTTCCTACAAAGCTGTTAAGAAAATTTATGTCACAGAAAATGGCTTTGCCAGGCAGGATGAATTAATCGACAATAAGGTACATGATATTCAAAGGGTCAACTATTTTAAAAGTTATTTAGCGCAAATGCTAAGAGCAAAAAATGAGGGGGTAAAAGTTGGGGGATATTTATGCTGGACTTTATTAGACAACTTTGAATGGCGAGAAGGATATAAGCCAAGATATGGATTAGTATATGTAGATTTTAAAACGCAACAACGTATTCTTAAAGATAGTGCTATTTGGTTCCAAAATTTTTTGATGTAAAATTTCGGAACCAAAAGCTGCCTATTTATTTTTTGTAGTTGCTTTTTTTGCAACAGCTTTTTTTACAATTGCCTTCTTTTTTGGAAGTTTCTTTTTTGCTTCTACCTTCGCTTTAATTTTTTTAGTCTTCACTGTTTTTGTTGTAGATTCCTTCTTGTGAAGAACATCAGTTAATAACAAAGAAGCTTTTTTAATTACTTTTGCGAATTTTTTCTCAGTACCAGTGGCTAAATAACCAAAAGCAGTATCCAGCTTGCTCTCTATTTCTTTACGAAATTGTTTTTTGTTCATATGTTTTGTATGTTAAATTAAAAAGTAACATAAAGTTAATGTAAGCTAACCAATTTTTATGTTAAATTTTACAACACAACTTTAAATCTTTAATTATTGCGTATTGCTACATTTTATGAGAACAATTTTATTTATTTTTTAAGCTTTGTAAATTATCAAAAATATATCACAAAAAAATAATTATATAACTGTCTCGATTTTTAAGCAAGGAATTTATAAACCCCTATATAGATTGTAGATTTTTTTAAATAAAAAGTAGAAATGAGGATATTAGTTGTCGAAGATGAAAAAGAGCTATCTAATAGTATTTGTACCTATCTTAAAAATGATAAGTATATCTGTGAAGCTGTTTATGACTATAATGAGGCCGTTTTTAAAATTCATAAAAGTGATTACGATTGTATTCTTTTGGATATAACACTCCCTTTTGGTAATGGATTTGAAATATTAAAAATTTTAAAAGAAATAGGTAAGGCAGAGGGCGTTCTTATTATTTCAGCCAAAGATTCTCTTAATGATAAAGTATTAGGATTAAACCTTGGAGCTGATGATTATTTAACTAAACCTTTCCATTTACCTGAATTATCTGCCAGAGTAGGTTCTATTATTCGTAGAAAATATTTTGAGGGAAAAAATATAATTGTATTAGGGGATTTGCGAATTGATAATGATGAAAAGATTGTGAAAAATGGAAATAAAATAATTGATCTTACTAGAAAAGAATTTGAATTATTATTATTTTTTATTAGCAACAAAAACAAAGTAGTAACAAAAGCAGCTATAGTAGAACATCTTTGGGGAGATCAAATTGATCTTTCAGATAATTATGATTTCATTTACACACATATAAAAAACATTAGAAAAAAAATGACAATTGCTGGTTGTATGGATTATATTAAAGCAGTGCATGGGATGGGCTATCTTTTTAATCCTAACAAGCCAGATATTAATACCAAAAGAAAATGAAACTGCTAAATAAATTTTCTTTGATCAATTTGTTATTGATGATTTTTATTTTCATCGTATCTAGTATTATCATTTATAATCTTACACAAGTAATTCTCTTAAGAGAAATTGATAATGACTTAGTGGGTATTGAGGAAAAAATTAATAATTATGTTTCTAAAAATCAGATTTTTCCTATTGGAAATCCACTTGATGAAGAAAGATTAATATTTCAAAAAACTGGAATTATCAAACCTAATAGAAATGTAACTTTAATTAAATTATATAGTGCTAGGGAAAAGAAAATGCACAATTTTAGAGAAATTACATTTCCTTTATTTTTTAACAAACAATGGTATCGTGTAACAATTGCTAAACCTTTGGAGGGGGTGCATCATTTGTCGAAGGCATTATTGATTGTTTCATTAATAACGATTTTAGCAACTATTCTGATTTCATTATTTCTTAATCGACTTTATTTAAGGAGGCTTTGGCAGCCATTTTATGAATCAATGAGTATTATGCGAAATTTTAAAATCGGTTCTAATGAATCCCTTATTTTTCCTCGAACAAATATTGAAGAATTTTCATTTATGAATGAAAGTCTTTCTATAGCCAGCGAAAAAGCTAAGCAAGACTTTTTATTATTAAAGGAATTTACTGAGAATGCTTCGCATGAAATGCAAACTCCTTTATCAATTATACGATCTAAATTAGATGTTTTAATTCAGGATAAGAACTTATCTGAAAAGCAAAGCGAGTTAGTTCAAAGTTCATATGCATCAATAAAAAAGCTTTCAAGACTTAATCAATCTCTTTTATTATTAACAAAAATTGAAAATCAACAATTTGATATAAAGAATCAAATCGATTTAAAAGCTAAAATTACCCAGAAGATAAACCAGTTTTCTGAACTTTGGGATAGTTATTTAATCAAATCTCATATTGAATTAAATGAGAGTTGTATTAATATGAGTCCGGAATTACTGGATATTCTCTTAAATAACTTATTTAGTAATGCTATTAATCATAATATAACACCTGGCTTCATTCAAATTGAATTGAATAAAAGGGCTTTTATTATTCAAAATAAAGGAATAAATGACAAATTAGATGATACTCGTTTATTTAGTAGATTTTATAAAGCTTCCATAAATAGTAGCAGCAACGGTTTAGGTTTATCTATTGTTAGTCAAATTTGTAAAGTTTCTAAAATTGACTTATCCTACACATTTCAATCTGATCTTCATTCATTTAGTCTTTCTTGGTAATCAAATCTGTTTTATTTCTGAAGTTGAAATTACTTTAAGGTTAAGCAATTGTCAACATAAGATTAATTCTTCCAATAACACATATCCGTTCTTTCATGCATACTAATATTGCGTGAAATTAATTCCTTGGATATGTGTTTTACTGGTTTACGAAAAGCAATTTATTCTTTAATTGTAGCGTCTTTATTTATAGGCACTTTTCAAGCAATTGCTGCTGAACCCACGTCTACAGTTATTAAAGGAAAAGTAATAGATGATAAATCTGGGGAACCTTTAGTTGGTGCTACAATTAGTCTCTCTATAAATTCTAAACTTATTTCTACTAAATCTGGATTGGATGGTACTTATATTATAAAAAAGATTCCTGCAGGTAAGTATTTGATTAAGATCCAATATGTAGGTTATGATGAGTTAACCTTATCTGTTAATGTTAAAGATGGAGAATCTGTTATTGAAGATGTTCATTTGTCTTTACATGCGAATGTATTAAGTAATATTACTATCACTTCAAAAGTAAATAAAGAAAGTGATGAATTTGCTCGTAAAACTGAGCGAATAGTGAGCAATGTGATGAACATTATATCTGCAAAATCTATTGAACTATCACCTGATATAACAGTAGGAAATGTTTTGCAAAGAGCCGCAGGTGTTTCAGTGGTGAAAAATAGTTCTGGTGACGGACAATATGCCATTATACGTGGAATGGCTGATAGATATAATTATACCACTATCAATGGGATTAAAATACCTAGCCCTGATGATAAAAGCCGTTCTATTCCTTTAGATATATTTCCTTCTGATTTATTAGAAAGATTGGAAGTAGTTAAATCCTTGATTCCTGAAATGGAAGGTGATGCTATTGGTGGAGCTACTAATATGGTATTAAAAGAAGCGCCTAAAAACTTCACTTTTAAATTAAATGGATCATTTGGGTACAACAACTTTTTTAATGATCATACCTTCACCACTTTTGATCATAGTAGTTTAAATTTTAAAACGCCTTATGAATCTCATGGTTCAGGATATGCACCTCAACCCTCAGATTTTAATACTAAATATCTTGATTACAAGAATATTAGTTTGCCTTTAAACCAATCTTTAAATGCGAGTATAGGATCAAGTATTACAAAAAGATTACGTTTCATAACTGCGTTAACATATCAGCATATTTATAAAGGAAGCTCATCTTTATTTTATCCGCCTAGTGGTCAGCCTCAACCAATACCAGTTCCCAATACTCCAGTATTTGCTCCAATTGAATATAGGACCTATAATAATCTGCAAAGCAGAATGGGTGCGCATTTGAAGTTGAATTATGATATCAATGAAAATAATAAAATTAGTTTTTATACTGCTTTGTTTCAATTAGATCAAACACAGCATAGAAACTTACAAATGGGTTTAGCAAATTATTTGCACCAGTCTGGCCAAGCTTATATTTATGATCGTTCCCTTTTTGAAAGACAAAATATTTGGAATAATACTTTGCAAGGCAAACATCAAATTACCAATAAATTTTCGGCCGATTGGTCTTTAGTGTATTCACAAGCCCAAAGTAAAATTCCTATTTGGATTGATCAACAGTATTCTGATATTGTTGCTTACAATCGTCAGGGTACTTTAACTTCTGAAGCAAAAACGTTACAAGATTTTCCATTTAATTATACTCATTCTAAAGAAATTGACCGTTCAGTTTATTTGAATGGGCATTATAAAATTACGGATGAGCTAACATTTTCAGCTGGTGGTATGTATCGTCATAAGACAAAGGATAATGTATTCGAATCTTATGAATTGTATGCCAACAATCAGCCTTTTACTACTATTGATTTAGCAAGCTTTTCAAGAATGAAACGTGTAGATACCACAGATGGATTAACCTATCATTCTATTGAAAACATCATGGCTTATTATGCACAATTAAAATGGGTGTATGCAAAATGGGAAGTCTTAGGTGGTTTGAGAATTGAGAATACCAATCATAGTTATAGCTCCTTATTGTCTATTTATTTACCTGGTAAAACTGGTAGTTATGTATATACCGATTTTTTACCGAGTATAAATATGAAGTATAAACTCAATAAGGATAATGATTTCAGGGCTTCTTATTTCAGTGGAATTAGTCGTCCCAATTATTTCGAGTATGTACCAGTAATCAAATCAGGAGACTATTTTGATCAAAAGGGTAATTCTGATATCAAACATATTCAATCACATAATGCAGATCTGCGTTATGAACACTATTTTGGTTTTGAAGATTATTTTATGGTGGGTACTTTTTATAAGTACATTATTAACCCTATTGAATACAGCTTAGTTCCACAAACTACTGGATCCTATGTCTTTCAACCACAGAATTTTGGAAATGCTACTAACTATGGAGTTGAATTAGTATTTACTAAACATTTTAGAAACTTTGGTATCAATGGAAATTATTCCTACACAAAGTCTTCCATTACAACAAGCAAAAGTGTTTTTGCTGTTGATAATGGTGGTAACTATTATATGTATACAGCAAATCAAACAAGGCCACTGCAAGGACAGTCTGATCATATTGGAAATCTTTCTTTATTGTATAAGAGTGTTAAAAAAGGAATAGAGGCTCAATTAAGCTGGGTTTATACAGGGGCAAGAATTGAATACATTTCTCCTTATAAAGACCTTGATTACTGGCAAAGAGGAACTTCATTTTTGGATTTTTCCATTGATGTAAAAACAACTAAGCACCTTACCTTATTTGCAAAGGTTACCAACTTAACCAATACACCTACCATCTTAGAGTTGAGAACTACTGCAAATGGATATTATTATGGTAATCCTAATTATCCAGGCCAGACTAGTAAAAATAGCATCATTGTTCAGAAAGACCAATTCAATCAATCATTTTTCATAGGCTTTAGAATCCGGTAATTTCTATAAAACAAAAACCAAAAAATCAATAAAATGACACAATCACAAAAAATTGTCTTGAAGCTAATTACTTCTGGCTTGTTTTTAATTTTTGGGGCAACTTTTGTGTTGACCTCATGTAACAAAACTAGTTCAACTGTTGCAGTTGCTTATGTTCAAGTAGGACAGAATGTTGCTCCAGGAAATATTAGTGGTTCTATCAAAGGAACTATGCAAGCAAATCAGATTTACAATGTAACAGGAGATGTTTACATTAATGCAGGAGATACACTTGCTATACAGCCTGGTGCTCAAGTAATTTTTCAAGGCGCTTATAACTTCTGGATTAAAGGAAATTTATTTTCAATAGGTAGTTCCACTGCTCCTATTTTGTTTACTTACAAATCACAAGCTAAACAAGATAATCCAGGTACACCAATTGCTTCAGATCCAGCCTATGTGGGTCTTTGGGGAGGTTTATGGGCAGATACATCTTGTAAAAATTTAGTGATAAAGTGGACTGATATTCGTTTTGCAGGTGCTTCTGTTGCAGCTGCTCAACCTCCAATTGCGGGCGTATCAACTGGTGACTCTTATGATATCTTTTTCCAGAATGGAAATGGTAATTTCATCATGGAAGATTCATGGTTATACGGTGCAACTGATGATGCTATCCGTTTGAAAAAAGGTAAATTTTCAGTAATGAGAAATACATTCGAAAAAGGGGGACCTACAGGTGGGGATGAATTTAACGTAAAAGGTGGTGGTGTTGGAGATTGTGCGTATAACTTATTTATTGGTTGTGCTACCAATGGTCCTAAAGCTTCTGATAAAGGCCAAGGAACTGGTGCTCAAACCAATTGTAATTTCTATAATAATACTGTTGTTAACTCAGGTTACAGAATGGTTGAATTAGGTAGAGGTGGTTCTATTAACTATGAAGAAGGTGCAAGAGGTATGGCTTATAATAACTTGATCGTAAACTGTCGTTTTGGTTTCCGTATAGTAGGTGCCACTCAATCTTATTTAGGAAATGCATTAGTTGTTGCTGATACTTCACATATGTCTTATGGTTATACTTACAATTACCATGATTCTATTGCTGGTGTTAATCAATTCTATCCTGTTACTCCAGATTCATCTGCAATTGGTGTAGGTGGTATCCCAGTTTCAGGTTTATGGGCTCGTCCACAAGCAACTGATTTCCCTAATATTACTTCTATGATGCCTGCTGGTTTTTATCCAGGTGGACCTTATACTAGTTCTGCTATAAATGCATTAGCAGGAAAAAATAATCCAAACTTTAAAAACTTCCCTTTACCAGAGTCTGCAACTCCGGCTTCAATAGCTTATGCAGCAGGCTTTGATTTCCATTTGCAAGCTGGTTCTCCTGCAATTGGTAAAGGATATACAAGCTTTAGTCCTATAGCATCAGTTCCACAAGGTGGTTACTTCGGAGCAAACATCACAGCTCCAGGTGCTGACATAGGTGCTTATCAAAGCAATGGTTCAGGTAACGCACACTAATTATTATAATAAATTATACTGCCCCCAAAAGTTAGAAACTTATGGGGGCAGTATAATTTTTGATGCTTTAATTAATTTTTGAATACGAATTATTCAATTTACTATTTAAGCTTTACTGAATTGAAATTCACATTAATCAATTTGGCCACTTTGTGTATGAGTTCTTTTTGATATACCTGTTCACTAATAGATACTTCACCTAAATGATCTACACCTGCGCCAATCATGGCATACCAAATTTGATGCGAATCATTAATTCTGGTACCGTGCGATGTCCATTGCATTTTATTCAAATCACCTCTACCATGGTCAGTTGTTATTAATATCACAGTTTTGCCTTTATAATCAGGGTCTGTATTAGTAAAATCATATATTTCTTTTAAAAGAGCATCAAACCTATTTACCGCTTTTAAATATTCCGGATAATTTCCGGCATGTGCAAGCTCATCCGTCTCACCCATTGAAACATACAGAGCATTAGGTTTTTTAGTTTTTAAGTAATGCATGGTTTGATATTTTGTAAAAACATCTAATGTTTCATCCTTTCCAAAAGGTTGATAGGTTTCGGACATGATACTTGAAAGAAATTTCATTTGTGGATCTTTCAGTAAACTACTATCCATTTGATTTCCATTACTGACAGGGAAGCCCGCTCTTTTCTCATTTAAAATCCGCTTAAAAGCATCCCATGCACCAAAAGCAGCAACTTTATTTTTATAAAAGGGCAAAGTATTTAAATACTCAAAAAAGTTGGTGTTAGGATTTGCTTTGTAATCATTGGAATTAATAGCAGTATCAACCTGACCAGTTAAAATTTCACTATAGCCAGGATAAGAAAACCAGTAAGGGTTTGAATTATCAACTTTACTACCTTTTGTTCTGTTACCATGAATCTCACCTTTTTCTGAAATGATTGACCAGAAGAAAGGCATTAATTTTTTTCTACTATCCTCATTAGTTAATCCTCCAAATTTTGAAGCTGTTTCAACACTATCGCCGTGTTGAAAAGGTTTATATTTCAAAATAGAGGTATCTAACCCTTTAAAAACTTCTTCCCAACGTAAACCATCTGTTGTAATTACAATTACTTTTTTATTCTGAGAAGCCGATTGCCCAAAACCATTACTTAACATGATAGCTAGAAATCCAAATAAAATAAAATGCTTACCCATAATTTAGTTTTTGCGCAATTTATACTCAAATGACAGCGCTTTGATTACTTATTGTATTACTTTAAAATTAATCTTTAAAAAAGAGGATTCTTAAATTTCATTTAGAGATAATTTTTTTTAGAGAATTTAGCAAACTGCTCAGCAGGAATTTCGATGAATACAAACCGTTCTTCATGATGCTTTATCTTCTTTTTTTAGTTCTGATTGTTTTTTATAAGCATTTCTATTTGCATTGACTGAATTGTTTAATTTACAAAGAAAGATTTCTTTGTATACATTGAAAAGAGTAAATTGATTTATGAATAAGAGTTGAATCAAAAGTGGAAATAGGAATATGGCGAAAGAAAAGGAACTAGCTTATTTGATGTATCTGAATTTGTAGAAATTGGCCTTGGGAAATTAAAATCACTAAGATTTTTTTCGAGTAAAAAATAAAATTTTATGGAAAATAAAAGACGCGATTTTTTAAGGATGGCAAGTATGGGCTTGATTGGTGCTAGTATGCCTAAACATACTAATCTGTTTTTTGAATCTGCGATATATCCCGCCAAGCTTTCTGTTCAATTGTATACGGTAAGAAACGAATTGGTTAAAGATCTACAGGGCACATTAAAAAAATTGTCAAATATTGGATTCAAATACATTGAAACAGCTTTTTGGCCAGATGGTGTTTCTATTAAAAAAGCCAGCCAATACATTAAGGATGCTGGATTATCAGTTTCCTCTTCCCATGTTGAAATTCCTATAGGTGCTCAAAAGCAAGTTATGTTGGATACTGCCAATGCTTTTAGTACAACTAAAATGATTTGGCATGGTTGGCCCGAAGACAAGCGTTATAGTAGCTTAGAAGGAACAAAAGAACTGGTATCGATATACAATGAAGCTTCTAAATTTGCTAAAGGAAACGGATTGCAATTTGGTCTTCACAATCATTGGTGGGAATACAGAAATAAAGTGGGTGGCAAATTGGTTTATGAAATTTTACTCGAGGAATTAGACAAAGATATTTTTCTAGAAATGGATACTTATTGGGTAAAAGTAGCTGGACATAACCCGGCATCTATTATTACTAAGTTAGGAAGCCGTGCGAAATATTTACATATTAAAGATGGTCCTGCTTTATACAACGACAAATTAGCCATCGACAATCCAGATCCTATGACCGCAGTGGGGAAAGGCACACAGAACTTTCCTGCCATTATTAAAGCTGCTAATGGATATCCAGAATTTTTAGTTATCGAAATGGATAAAACAGCTTCGGATGTCTTTGAAGCACTTAAAGAAAGTTTCGATTATATGATTAATAATAAATTAGCTATCATTGGTTAAGCGCAGTTTATTTTTTCTTCTCCTAAATAATTATTTTTTCATAATGAACAACATCAAAACATTGTGATTTAAAATATAAATTTTAATTTTCTCATAAATCTATTTTTAGAACTTAATTTTAAATTATGCCAATCGATAATAAGTATTTTGATGCCATTGTAATTGGTTCTGGAATTAGTGGGGGATGGGCTGCAAAAGAATTGTGCGAAAAAGGGTTGAAAACTCTATTGTTAGAAAGAGGAAAAGATGTTGTTCACCTTAAGGATTATCCAACGGCTACCAAGCATCCATGGGACTTCACACATAGAGGTGGCAAAACAATTGCCTTAACAAAAAATAATCCAGTGATAAGCAGGTGCTATGCTTATAATGAAACTTCTGAACATTTTTTTGTAAAAGATACAGAGCATCCATATGTACAGGAAAAGCCTTATGATTGGATCAGAGGTTACCAGGTAGGAGGAAAGTCTTTATTATGGGCAAGACAAACACAGCGATGGAGTAAATACGACTTTGAAGGACCTGCGCGAGACGGGTTTGGAGATTGGCCCATCCGATATAATGATATTGCTCCCTGGTATACACACGTAGAAATCTTTGCAGGAATTAGCGGAAATTATGATAAGCTTGATACTCTTCCAGATGGTTCTTTTTTACCTGCATGGCAAATGAATAGTGTAGAAAAGGAAATGCAATCTGACATCATGAAAAAATTTACTAATCGAAACGTGATTCAGGGAAGGTGTGCGCACTTAACAGTTCCTCAGCCCATTCACTTAGAACAAGGGAGGCAACAATGCCAAGCTCGATCTTTATGTGAAAGAGGTTGTCCCTTTGGTGGTTACTTTAGTTCTAATGCTTCTACTTTGCCATGGGCAAAAAAGACTGGTAATTTAACGCTAAAGACCGACTCTGTTGTTCATTCAATTATTTATGATGAAGCCGAACAAAAAGCCACTGGTGTTCGCGTAGTTGATCGGATTAATAAAACAACAACGGAGTATTTTGCCAAAATAATCTTTGTAAATGCCTCAACTTTAAATACCAATTTAATTTTATTGAATTCAACCTCTAAGCGATTCCCCAATGGATTAGGAAATGACAATGGCTTATTGGGAAAATATATTGCTTTTCATAATTATCGCGGAAATTTATCAGCAACAATAGATGGAAATTTGGATAGCTATTATTATGGACGTCGACCTACGCAACCTATGATGCCCAATTTTAGAAATGTGCATAAACAAGAAACAGATTTTCAGAGAGGATATATGGTATTCTTTGGTGCTGGGAGAAGTGTTGCACCTGCTGAAGGAATAGGAGCTGATTTTAAGGAGCAATCCACAGAATTAGGGGGATGGCAAGTATCAATGATGATGCAGGGAGAAACTGTTCCTAAAGAATCAAATCATGTCCGATTAAGTCCTGATCAAAAAGATGAATGGGGTATTCCTCAATTAATTACTTCTGTTGGTTACGATGAAAATGATGAAAGATTATTAAAAGATTTTTTACAGGTTGGTACGGAAATGTTAGATGCCGCAGGCTGTAAAAATATCAGATCATGGGATACTAAGCAGGCACCAGGTTTAGATATTCATGAAATGGGTGGAGTAAGGATGGGTAAGGATCCGAAAACGTCTTTATTAAACGAATGGAATCAATTGCATCATTGTAAAAATGTATTTGTTACCGATGGTGCATGTATGGCAAGTACTAGTACACAAAACCCATCTCTAACGTATATGGCTCTTACCGCCCGGGCTGCAAACTATGCTGTGGAGGCTTTAAAAAAACAAGAATTATAATTTAAAGACATTTTATAGAATATGACAAATACAAGAAGAAACTTTGTTAAAAATACAACCGCTGTATTAGGAGCTTTAAGCTTACCTAATTTATTACAGGCATCTGCAAAAGAAAATAAAGAGAAAAAAAAAATTGTATGCTTAGGTGGCCATCCGGATGATCCGGAAAGTGGATGTGGTGGAACACTTGCTAAATTAAGAAAGGCCGGACATGAAGTAACTATCATTTATTTAACAACAGGGGAGGCTGGCATACCGGGTACTTCACATGAAAAAGCTGCAGGTATTAGAAAAAATGAAGCTATTAAGGCCTGTGAAATTTTAGATACCAAATATATTTTTGCTGGTCAAATTGATGGGGATAGTATCATGAATAATGAATGGTTGGAAAAGATTAAAACAATCATTGCGAATGAACATCCTGATATTGTTTTTACTCACTGGCCATTGGATGTTCATAAAGATCATCAGGTAGCAAGCTTATTAGCCATTCAAAGTTGGACAAGACTCGGTAAAAAATTTCAATTATATTTTTTTGAAGTCTGCACTGGTGAACAAACCTTTATATTCCATCCTACAGATTATGTTGATATTACTGAAACACAGCAACAAAAAAGAGATGCAGTGTATTGTCATGTAAGTCAGGATCCTCCCGGAATTTACCAATGTGGACATGCTGCTATGGAAGATTTTAGGGGTAGGGAAATGGGTGTAAAAGCAGCAGAAGCTTTTGTAAGAATGAATGGGAAACTATTTTTATTTAATTAGTTGAGATTGTTATTACTTTTTAATTTTAGATTAATGCAGATTTTGCCATAAAAAAATACCATGAAAAAATTAGTTCCCGTTTGTTTTGCGTTTTTATTGATAGCTACCTCTACTATTCTTGCACAATCATCCCATACTCTAGAAAAAAAAATACCTCGAATAGCAATTTTAGGGCTTGCGATTGAGTCAAGCACTTTTTCACCAGCACTAACTAATGAGGAAGACTTTCATGCTAATCAAGGAGAATCCATTTTTCAATTTTATCCTTTTTTAAATAAAGATTCACTTTTAAGAAAACAAGCTAAATGGATTCCATTATTATATGGACATGCACTTCCTGGTGGTGTTGTAACAAAAGAAGCGTATACGTCTTTAGTTTCAAAATCAATTTTATTACTTAAAAAAAATGCTCCCTATGATGGTATCTTTTTCGATATTCATGGAGCAATGAGTGTTCAGGGAATGGAAGATCCTGAAGCAGACTTTATAAAAAAAATACGTACAGTAGTAGGGAGTAATGTTTTAATATCTACCTCCATGGATCTACATGGAAATGTATCATTGGATTTAGCAAAGAATACTGATTTTATTACTTGTTATAGAATGGCTCCACACGAAGATGAATTGGATACTAAAAGAAGGGCTGTTTCAAATCTGTTAACAAGATTAGCGAATGGGAAAGGAAAACCTGCTTATAAAGCATGGGTAGGAGTGCCCATACTTTTACCAGGCGAGAAAACGAGCACTCGCATTGAACCAGGTAAAAGTTTGTATGCGCAATTAGTGCCAGCAACTAATCAGGAAGGAATTATCGATGCAGCTATTTGGATAGGATATGCATGGGCAGATGCGCCACGTAATCATGCAGCTGTAGTAGTTACAGGAGATGACAAACAAAAAGTAACAGCAACTGCAGAAGCACTTGCCAAAAGTTTTTGGAAAGTGCGAAATGATTTTGTTTTTGTAGCTCCAACAGCAACATTAGATGAAAGCTTAAATTTTGCAATTGCCAGTAAAAAGCATCCTTATTTAATTAGCGATATGGGTGATAATCCTACTGCTGGTGGAGCTGGTGATGTTACTTGGACCTTGAAAAAGATATTGGAAAGAAATGAATTTAAAAATTCAGATGGCCCCTCACTAATATATGCCTCGATACCCGGACCAATACTTATTAAAGAAGCGCTAAAAGTAGGTATTGGTGGAAAAGTAAATGCATTTGTTGGAGCTGCAATTGATAATAGATATGCTCCTCCCATCCGATTAAATGGAATTGTTGAATCTATTCATCATGGGGATATTAATGCAGAAGAAGAAGTAGTGGTAAAAGTGGGATCTGTTCATATTATAGTAACTAAAAAAAGAAAACCTTACCATCTTGAATCTGATTTTACTCGATTGAATTTAAATCCCAGGAAATCTTCCATTGTTGTTGTTAAAATTGGATATCTGGTACCAGAATTATACAACTTAAGGGCAGATTGGATTATGGCTACCACACCTGGAGGTGTGGATCAAGATTTGAAAAGGTTGATTTATAAAAGAATTCAAAGACCCATGTTTCCTCTGGATAAATTCTCTCAAGAACCTAGCTTGAAGGCAATATTATATTAGCGTAAAACCACAATAAATTGAAAATAGTAAAACTGATTTCTTCATAATTTCATTATGATATTTGATTCTTATTTCTTCTTCCCACTAAACAATCCGATTAGTAATCCCAAAAAGGCTCCCGCCAATTTTCTTTCAAGTCCTGTCTTGGTAGTAGGGATGCCAGTTTCTTGAGCAAACTTTTGTTTAGTACTGGTTACTCCAAGAGAGTGTCCATGAGAAAGAGAAGCCATATTTAGACATAGTAGTTGTTTATTTTAATATAATCATTTCAGGTTGGAGAACTGCCATAAACCCTTACTTCAGATCTGAATTTGTAAGTAGTAACCCTACCTAAAAAATACCCTGTCTCGATAAATTTAATATCACTATACACACCATAACATCTATATCAACCTTCATAAAGGGTTATTTCGAAAGAGATTCTTGTCCAATTTTTGATTCATTCCATTTAAAATTATATTAAGATAAGAAGCTTCTATTGCACTTTATTTTGTTGATTCATGAGAAATTAAAATAGTGTATTTATTTCAAATTGAAAGCTAAATAACTGTATGACGAATTACAATTCTTAAATGACGAATTACATCAACATGGTGATATTCATTTATTTTTTACTTACTATTGGAAAGTATTAAAAAATATTAGGGTAAATGAATTTAAATAAAATACGATTATTAAAAGAAGCGGTTATTACATTTTTGATTTGTATAAGTTTAATTAGTTATGTGCAAGCTCAAAGATTATCTGATTTTATTTTTGAATCTTATTCTGTAAAAGATGGATTATCTCAAAGTTCATCTAGAGTCATTTATCAAGATAAATTAGGCTATATATGGGTTGGAACCGAATCTGGACTCAATAGATTTGATGGCTATGAATTTAAGCAATATAATCATGATATTAAAAATAACCAATCGCGTTCAAATGGTTGGATTCAAGAAATTAGAGAAGATGATAATAGTAATTTATGGACTTCAGATGCAAATGGTGGCTTAAGTTTTTTAAATAGGTCTAAGGATGTTTGGGAGAATTATAGAAATCCTATTAGAGACTCTATTAGAAATACAAATAAAAAATTGCCCATTTATTTGGGAGTAATTGCTAAGATGCAAATCGATAATAAAAAAGAAAAAATTTGGATGGCTACCTGGGGTATTGGTTTGTTGGAATTTGATATAACAAAAAAACAATTCAAACAATATTTAGTTCACCCTCAAGATTCTATTAAATATGGTTATAATGAATTAATAACCCAAATAAAATATTTTCACAACAAATTGATAGTTGCAACAGATGTAGGTCTTCAATATTTCGATACTGCATCTAAAAGATTTTCTAAAATATTTAATTTAAAGGATTCTATTTTCATTACTCAACCAAATGATTTTCAATTAGAAGGAGACAAATTGTATGTAGCCACAAAGTATGGAGCTTTCATATATGATCTTACCAAAAACAGTCATTTTATATTCACAAATAAAAAAGGGGTTGTAGAATCAATAAGTTCCAATGCAATAAATAGCGTCTATCATAGTAAATCCAGTGATTATTTATGGCTAACATTTCTTAATCAAGGTATTGATATCATTAATTTAAAAAATTTAAAAATAATACATATAAATAATCAAGTTTCTAAGCAATATGGCATAACTCAAAGTGATTATACTTCGATTATTGAAGACAAGGATAATAATATTTGGCTAAGTGGGAATCATTCTGGAGGTGTTACGAAATATGATCCGGGCAAAAGAAAATTTGGAGTGTATAAAAAAGATTTCCCTGGTGATTTTAATTTAGGCTTTTCAATGACATGGGGTGTTTTTTTAGATAGCAAAAACCATATTTGGGTAGGGCAAGATGAGCCACATGGAGGTATTTATGAAATAGACCGTTTAAATAACACAAAGAAAAAATATTTGCAAAATGAAAAATTAAATTATTTAAGAAGATGGTCATTTTCTGAAGATGCATATGGGAATATCTTTACAATTAATAATACACCTGATGGGGCAGAAATACATTTAAAAAAAGCGGGGAATAATAATTTTGACGCCTTAGGGCTTATAAAAAAAATTGCGCCAAACTTTTCTGGGTTTGGCAATTGGAATACTTTTTTAACTTATAATCACCAATTGGTATTAGCGGGTGAGAAGCCTGTTATTATATCAGATTCAAATGGTAAACAATCCTTTCTTATTTTAAAGATGCCGAAAGAATTGTCAAAAGGAATTTTTGGCGTATACAGAAAATCAAAATTTGAACTATATATTCAAAATGATGAAGGGGTATTTGTATGGGATGAAAAAAATAACCGCGTTACATGTTTGACAAAATATATTAAAAACTATTATGCAATTGATGATTCTAGAGACATATCTTTTGCAGTAGTTGACGACAAACTCATATTTATTGCTACTTATGGGAATGGACTTATGAAACTTGATTTAGAAAAAAATACAAAAACATTTCTAACAAAATCGGATGGTATTCCTAATCTTGACTTATACGATATGTTATTGGGGAATGACAAAAACCTATGGATTTCATCCAATTTTAGTCTAATCCGATATAATCCTAATACTAATAAGTTCAGAAGTTTTGGCACATCGGAAGGAATTCAAGACTTTGAATTCAATCAACATTCCTACTACCAGGCTGCTTCTGGAGAATTGTTTTTTGGGGGCATAAAAGGGATCAATTATTTTTTTCCAGACTCTATAAAAGATAATTCTAAGCCGCCTGTAGTTATTATTCAAAAAATGACCAAAAAGGATAGCACCCTTTATATTGAATCTGCAAATTCTACAAAAGAATATACCATTAAATATGATGAGAATAATTTATCATTTGATTATGTAGCATTTAATTACAGAGATGCGATGCATAATAAATATGCCTATAAAATGGAAGGCTATGATAAAAATTGGATAAGTGTTGGTGCAAGACGTTTTGCGAGTTATACAAATTTGCACGAGGGTACTTATACATTTAAGGTAAAGGCAGCTAATATTGATGGTATATGGAATGAAGAAGGTGCAAAAATGGTTATTCATATTTTGCCACCACCTTGGAGAACCTGGTGGGCATATTTATTGTATACTTTATTTACTGCTAGCTTTATCTATACTTTTTCAAAGTACCGTGAAAAACAACAGTTTAAGAAACTTGAAAATGAACGTAAAAATTCTGAGCTAGCTGCTGCTAAAGATTTACAAGAAAGACTATTGCCTAAAACTTTACCGCACATTGAAAACTTAGACATCGCAGGCTATCTCAGAACTTCTACGGAAGTAGGTGGTGACTATTACGATTTTTTTGAACAGTTAGACGGTTCATTATATGTAATATGTGGAGATGCTACTGGGCATGGAACCCCTTCTGGAATGTTAGTTTCCATCACTAAAGCTGGTATTATCGGCCTCCCCCAAATGAGTCCTAAAGACATGCTACATGAATTAAATCGTGTGATTAAAAAAGTGGATTTAGGAATATTGAGGATGAGTTTAAATATTGCTTTAATCAAGGATAATCAATTAACAATTAGTTCAGCGGGAATGCCTCCTTATTTTATCTATAGAGCCCAAACCCAAACTACAGACGAAATTCAACTTTCCGGAATTCCATTAGGCAGTTCTAATAATGTAGAATATGATCAAACTACCACCACGTTCCAAAGAGGAGATATTTTAGTAATACTATCTGATGGATTGCCTGAAGCTCCAAATTTAGAGGGTGAATTATTTGATTATGCTAAAATGCAGAATCTCATTTCAAATTATGGTAACTATAATGCGCAGGAAGTAATTGATAATTTAATGTCAGAAGCCGATGCCTGGCTCTCCGGCAAGCATAACCCTGATGATATCACATTAGTAATAATCAAACATACCTAACAATAAAAAAAACATCAAAAATCAAAATTTCAATAAATGAAAAAACCCACAGTTGAACTTAGGCTGCCAATTATTCCCAATATGGAATTAATTGCAACTCAAACAGCAGAAGTAATCGCCAGGCATATGAATCTTACCGAAGATCAAAGTGCAGAAATTAGTATGGCGCTTATCGAAGCATGTATCAATGCTTTTGAACATTCAAAAGCAGATAATAATGTTTTTATTAATTTCTTAATCGAAGACGATTCTTTGATTATAAAAGTAATTGATCAGGGTCTTGGCTTTGATAAAACAAAAGTGGAAATTCCAAAAATTGAAAATAAAATTGGAAAAGATGAACGTAAGCGAGGATGGGGATTGCACTTAATTCAAGAGTTGATGGATTCAGTCGAATTTGAATCTAATAGCGATGGTACCACCGTTACAATGAAAAAAAATATCAAACAATAATAAATAAAGACATGAATACATTTATAAAAAGTACCAAAGAAGCAAATCAAATTGTTATTATCGAAACTGATGGTTATTTAAACAACGAAGGTGGAGAAGCAATATCAGCTATTTGTTATGAAAAAATGAAATTAGGACAAAAGAAATTTTTAATAAATATGGCCGGCACTAAAGTGGTAAATAGTATTGGCGTTTCAATTATAATTGAAATTATTGAAAAGCTTCAAGAAGTTACTGGTAAAATTGGATACTATAATTTAGCTCCCATTGTTTCTAAAACATTTAATATAATGGGACTTACAAAATATTCAACTGTATTTAACTCGGAAGAAGAAGCATTGAGTAATTTATAATGAATAAACATTATAATTTAAAAAATTCACAATTAAAGTATCTTGAATTAGAAACTTTATTGGACATTACAAATGAGCTAAGCTCATTTGATAATGTTTCAATTTTACTTCAAGAGATTTTAATTAAATCCTGTGCTATACTTAATGCATCTTCTGGTTTGATTTTAATGCAGGATAATAATTCTGATTTATTTCAAATAGAGGCTGAGTTTAATATTGATGCTAAAGCATTAAAGGGTATCATTTTCAATAAAAAAAGAGGCTTCTTTAATGAAGTATATCAAAATAGAAAAGCCATACTTATTGATATTACTGCCGATCCATTTTTGTCGAAAACAAATTGTACTCATGGTTTAATTGCCCCATTATTAAATAAGAAAAATTTAGCTGGGTTGATTGTTTTATTTGATAAGGAATCTCGAGTTGGCATTTCTGCCTTTGATGAATCAGATATGAATATGCTTGCTTGCATTGCTTCTCAATCTGGTATAGCCTATAATAGTATCAAGTTGATTGAAGATATTAAAGAAGCAAAAACATACAATGATAATGTGATGCATTCTATTGTTACAGGTGTATTTACTACTAATTTAATGGGAGAAATAAATCATGTTAATAGAGCAGCAGCATCTATTATCAATTTAGAACGAGAATTGATCATAGCTAATCATTATGAATATATATTCGAGTCTAATGAAATTGTTAATCAACTGATTTCTAAAAGTGAACTTGAGCTGCAAACTGTTTCAGAAAGGCAGATTCAAATTAATTGCAATGGTAAGTCTACTTCTGTTAACATATCAGTTTCACCCTTATTAAACGATAATAGCGAAGCAATTGGTTCTGTAATAGCCATGGAAGATTTATCTAATTTGGATAAATTAAAATCAACCTTTAAAAAGTATGTATCTAAACAAATTGTGGATCAGCTTTTAGAAAACGAAGCCATGCTAAATTTAGGGGGACAAGAACAAGAAGCCACTACTTTATTTTCAGACATTCGAGGGTTTACATCTATGTCTGAATCCATGGCACCAAAAGAAGTGGTGGAGACACTTAATGAGTATTTTGACTTAATGATTGAAATTATATTTAAGCACAATGGTACTTTAGATAAAATTATAGGGGATGAATTAATGGTTATATATGGTGCTCCCATTTCTACTGAAAAAGATACTGAGAATGCCTTGCTAACTGCCATTGAAATGCAAGAAAAATTAATTGAATTTAACTTACAAAGAATAGTTCATTCCAAGCCTCCTATAAAGATAGGGATTGGTATTAATAGAGGTAAGGTGATTAGTGGCAATATTGGATCTCGCCAGCAAATGAACTATACTGTTATAGGGGATTCTGTAAACCTGGCTTCTAGGTTATGTTCACATGCCAAAGAAGATGAAATTATTATTTCTGAATCGGTTTGGGCTCAGGTAAAAGAGTGTAACAGGTTTAAATGTAGGGAATTACAACCTGTAAAAGTAAAAGGGAAAACTCAACCAATCGAAATAAAAGAAATTCTACATCAGCGACCTGACTTTAATTACGAAGTGGCTTATAAAATTCTTGAAAATTTCTTAATAAATCATTTGCCTAAAGATTACACTTACCATACCATTGATCATATTCGGGATGTGGTTATTCAATCGGAAAGAATTGCAAAAAATGAAAAAATAGATAAAGAAGATATAGCTGATTTAATGTTAGCTGCCTGGCTGCATGATGTTGGTTATATATGGGAACCTTCTCGGCATGAAGGCAGAGGAGCGGAATATGCTTCGGCTGTGTTAAAAGCCATGGATTTTCCAATTGGAAAAATTAATACAATTACGGGAATGATTTTAGCAACTAAAATTCCCCAAACCCCTACCAATACTTTAGAACAAATTATTTGTGATGCCGATTTAGATTATTTAGGAACAGAAACATATTCCGAAAATAGTCTGTTGCTTTTGCAAGAATTAAAACTAAAAAAGGAGTATTCTGAATTTGATTGGTTAAAAATTCAATTTCAATTTTTATCTCAACATGTTTATTTTACCCAAACAGCAAGAACTAGCAGAAATAAATTTAAAGCTGAAGTTTTAAATGATATTAAAATACAAATTAAATCTTACGCATAATGTCAGAAGCAGGACATAGTCCTAATAAACTTAATTTTCAATTAGATCGTATTTCATTTTTTACTGATGGTGTTTTTGCCATTGCTATTACTTTAATGGTCATTGAATTTAAAGTACCCGTTATTGATCATGCTACAGATCAGGCATTATGGGAATCTTTGAAAGGCATGGCTTGGAAAATGTTAGGGTTTAGTATTAGCTTTTGTATTGTTGGTTATTATTGGTCGGTACATCATCGAATTTTTGGCTATGTAGAAAGATATACTTCTCGTTTATTGTGGTTGAATTTATTATTTCTTTTTTCTGTAGTTCTTTTACCATTTACTTCTGGCTTATTGGGCGAATACGCATCAGAAAGTCAACTCCATTTACCTTATGCGGTTTATGTAATTAATATTTGTTTAACCGCAACCATGAACGCTATTTTATGGTTTTATTTAACTAATCAACATTTAGATTTATTTACACATAAAATCTCTAAAGAACGGATCTTACTTGGTTTCTATTTTACATTGGTCGTACCCGTCATCTTTCTTATTTCTTTAGGGATAGTATTTATTAATCCTACTATCGGCAGACTGATGCCCTTATTAATTCCATGGGTATTAAAATATGGAATGGTTGGACTAAGAAGGCGTGCAGTTGCAAATGAAATCCTAACTAATTAAATTCTAAATGAATGCTATGAAAAAATATCTATTTGTTTTTAGTTTCTTTATGCTAGTAGGTACTTCTTTAAAAGCCCAACTTTATTCTGATTTAAATTTCAGTTTAAAAGACTCATTAAATTTAGTTGCAACCACAAACTCTAATTCTCAAAAAATATATATATTATTAAACATAGGATCCCGTTATATGTATTCTAATGGAGATACAGCTATAAAATATTTTATTGCTGCCGAAAGAATTGCAATAGATACAAAAGAAAATATTTTATTACTTAGGGTCTATAGTAATATTTCAGAAACTTATAGTGGCACCATCGGCAATTATCCACTTGGCTTACATTATGCGATTGAAGAACTGAAATTAGGTATTAAAATAAATGTTGTTGATAGTTTGATGAGATATGCTTATTTCGATTTAGCACTTTGTTATGCCTTTTTACAAAATAAAGAATTAGGCCTTAAATATTTAATACTCTCAAATCCATATCCTACAAGACATATTCCGTTTGATGGTTATACAATGCCTAAAGTATATTATATTTTAGAAATGTATGATACAGCTTATTATTATAATACTCAAGTATTGGACTATTTTAATAAAAGAGTTTACGAAAAGAGATGGAGCGGAGTATATGTTGTTCGCGGTGATATTTATCGGGCACTAAAAAAATATGATTCTGCCATTATTAATTATAAACTCTCCATACCATTATCATTTATCAGCTCTTTATATAAGGATTATTTAGAAGCAGCATCCGGTTTAACCAGTTCCTATGCAGCTTTACATCAAGTAGATTCTGCCATTTATTATGGTAGACAAGTTATCTTTTATTCGGACAAATTTACTTTTACAGAAGGCCTATTAAACGCCTATAAGGTTTTATACCAAATGTATAAAATTAAAAATAATCAAGATAGCGCCTTTAAATATTTAGAAAAGTCACAACAGTTAAGCGAACAGTTGTATAGTGCCTCAAAAATAAATGAAGCTCAAAATCTAGCCTTGGGTGAAGTTACTAAGTCGAAGGAAATATCTGAACAAAAAGCAACCCAACAAAAGGAACTCATATTTTCCATTATTTTATTACTGTTAATTGGAATTGGTATTTATTTAAATGGAAAGCGCATACAAAAAAATAAGTCCAAAAGAATTGAAGATGATCGTAAAGATAGCGAACTATCTGCAGCCCGTGATTTGCAACAAAGTATGCTCCCTAAACAATTACCCCAAAGATCCGATTTAAATATTGCAGCTTTTATCAGATCATCTACTGAAGTAGGTGGTGATTATTATGATTTTTTTGAACATAAAGGAACTGCTCTATATTCTATTTGTGGCGATGCTACTGGCCATGGAGTGGCTTCTGGAATGATGGTATCTGTTGCCAAAGCAGGTTTAAATGGAATAGATGCATTGCCTGTAAATACTATTTTGCATAAGTTAAATAATGTTGTTAAGAACATTGACTTAGGCACTCTAAGAATGAGTTTGAATATTGTGCAGTTCAAGCCGGGTGAATTTGAGTATAGTTCAGCAGCCATGCCTCCTATATACCATTATGTTGCTGCTACTAAAAAAGTGGAGGAGATTTTAATCCCTGGTCTTCCTTTAGGTGGTTTGCGTGAGGAAAGTTTTGATATTATTAAAAGAAATTTTAATCAAGGGGATCTTATAGTGCAATTATCTGATGGTCTTCCAGAAGCTCCAAATATAGTAGGGGAAATGTATGATTATGAAAGGCTCAGGCAAATTATTGAAAAGTCTGGTCATTTATCTGCCCAGGAAATGATTGATGTTCTGATCAAATCAGTTGATGATTGGTTGCAAGGTCAAAATAATCCAGATGATATCACAATTGTGGTAATAAAGAAAAAATAATTTTAAAATAAAAGAAGTACATGAAAAAATATTTATTTGTCTTTTGCTTTTTGTTGCTTGCTATTACTTGTGTAAAAGCCCAATATTATTCTGACTTAAATTTCAGTTTAAAAGACTCATTAAAATTGGTTGCATCTACTTCTTCGAGTCTCAAAAAAATAGATATTTTATTCAATATTGGTGGGCGATATATGTGGTCTCAAGGCGATACAGCAATAAAATATTATTCTCTTGTCGAAAAAATCGCTGTAGATAGTAAGGATAATCTTTCATTATTTTGGGCTTATAATAGTATTTCTCAAACTTATAGCCAAACTATAGGCAATTATCCTCTTGGATTACATTTTGCAGTAGAGGCGTTAAAATTAGGAAATAAAAATAAATTTGTTGATAGTTTGATGAGATATGCTTATTTCGATTTAGCACTTTGTTATTCATATTTGAAAAATAAAGAATTAGGCCTTAAATATTTAATACTTTCTAATCCATTTTCTAGGCGATATATTCCGTTATTTGATTTTACAATGCCTAAAGTCTATTATATTTTAGAAATGTATGATACCGCTTACTATTATAATACACAAGTATTGGACTATTATAATAAAAAAGTTTACGAAAAAAGATGGAGTGGAGCTTATGTTGTACAAGGTGATATTTATAGAGCACAAAAAAAATATGATTCTGCCATAATTAATTACAAACTGTCCATACCATTATCATTTATCAGTTCTTTATATAAAGATTATTTAGAAGCTTCCTCCGGCTTAACAAGCACCTATGCTGCATTACATCAAGTTGATTCTGCTATTCATTATGGCAGACAAGTGGTTATTTATTCGGAGAAATTTACTTTTACAGAAGGGCTACTCAATGCCTATAAAGTCTTATACCAAATGTATAAAGTAAAAAATATGCAGGATAGTGCCTTTAAGTATTTAGAAAAATCACAACAACTAAGTGAACAATTATATAATTCTTCAAAAACAAATGAAGCGCAGAATTTGGCTTTGGGTGAAATGACCAAGGCTAACGAGTTATCTGAACAAAAAGCTACCCAACAAAAGGAACTCATATTGACCATAGCTTTACTTTTAATATTTGGAATTGGAATTTATTTTAATGGAAAGCGGATCCAAAAAAATAGGATAAAAAAAATCGAAGACGATCGTAAAAATAATGAACTATCAGCTGCACGTGATTTACAACAAAGTATGCTTCCAAAAGAGTTGCCACAAAGATCCGATTTAGACATAGCTACATTTATACGTTCTTCAACAGAAGTTGGAGGTGATTACTATGATTTTTTTCCTCAAACAGATGGTTCTTTATTTAGTGTCTGTGGTGATGCTACTGGACATGGTGTGGCATCAGGTATGATGGTATCTGTTACAAAGGCAGGCTTAAATGGGATTAATCCTGTTAAGCCCCATAAAATATTGCAAAGGTTAAATGGAGTGATAAAAAGAATTGACTTAGGAATTTTAAGAATGAGTTTAAATATTGTAGAAATTACACAAGACGAATTATTCTTAAGTTCTGCCGCCATGCCGCCAATCTATTTATACAAAGCGGCAACAAAAGAGGTGGAAGAGTTTATGAACAATGGCTTACCTCTCGGTGGATTAAAAGATGAGAACTTTGTTTTAGAAAATAGAAAATTTGATTATGGTGATGTATTAGTGCAATTATCAGATGGGTTACCTGAAGCCCCCAATTTAGTGGGCGAAATGTATGATTACGATAGATTAAGAAATTTAATCCAATCCTCTTGTCATTTATCAGCACAAGAAATTATAGATGTATTAATCAAGTCGGTGGATGAGTGGATGCAAGGAAATCGGAATCCAGATGATATTACTATTGTGGTAATTAAGAAACAATAATTAAAAATTCAACCTAAATCTTGTATTCCCAACAAAAGGAGCACTAATCACTTAGTGCTCCTTTTAAAATTATTGATTTCAGTTACTTATTGCCCTTGCTTGATAGTTAAAACATAAGCAGGTAATAGTCCATGTGCTTCTTTATGTGTTTGAATTACTGCATTTGAATCTGGCGCCTCTGATAAACAAAATACTTTGCCATCCTTTACATCTACCCAATAATTGATGAAATTAACACCATATTTCCCCTGAACAGCTAGGTCCTTTTGATGGGCTCCAGCAACTGCTTCCGCAGTTACATTACCTGCACCTAATTCATGTACGTCTAAGAAAAATTGCTTCCCTTCAATTGTTAATGAAGCTATACCCGATTCGACTTTCATCACAGATGATGGCAACAAACCATGAGCTTCACGATGGGTACTAATTACTGAATCCGGACTCTTGGCTGTTGAAAGACAATATACTTTTCCTTTATTCTCGTCTACCCAAAACTTAATAAAGTCCACTCCGTATTTACCTTCTACAGCCAGGTCTTTCTGATGAGCACCCGCTACATCCTGAAAACTCACTTTTCCTGGTTCTAAATCATGTACGTCGATGTAGAGATTCTTGCCTGCATCGATTTTGGATACTTGGCTTTGGCCAAAAGAGCTTACAGTTATTACTGCGAACAATGCACAAATTGGGATACATTTCATAATGGTCATTTTTATTGTTTATGTATGATTTAAAATACGAAATAAATTTAATATTAGTATACTGATGTAAGGAGTTTTACCTATTTTGTATTTCAACTATACCTATTTTAGAAATGAACCAACTTATTGAACGCGATGTTTTTCTTTCCCAGTTGATGGTGGGCTTTAAAAACATGGAGAAGGGAGAGGGACATTGCTTCTTTATAATGGGAGAAGCTGGAATTGGCAAAACCTCACTTGTAAAGGTTTTTTTAAAAGAACTGGATGATAATTGTATGAGCTTTGTGGGTGCTTGTGATTCCTTGTTTACACCAAGGCCTCTTGCCCCATTATATGATATTGCATTGCAGATAAAAGAGGGCTTAGCTGATAATATTGAGTCAATACCTTCCAGATCAGCTTTGTTTACGAAATTTATAAAGGAACTAAGTGATTTAAAGAAACCCATAGTTTTAGTATTTGAAGATATACATTGGGCTGATGAAGCTACACTCGACTTCATCAAATTTTTCGCTCGCCGGATTAGTCGTTTAAAATGTTTATTTGTACTCACCTGCCGTAATAATGATTTGAATACAATTCATGGTTTTAAAAATCTGATAAGTGATCTTTCAATTGATAGTTTCACAAGGCTTCAACTTCCTCCCTTTACACGTGAAGCAGTAAATATTTTGGCTTCTGAAAAAGGGTTTAATGCTTCGAATTTGTATGATATATCAAGAGGTAATCCTTTTTATGTAACAGAAATTATCGCTAGTTACAGTATTGGTATTCCGGAAAATATCAAAGACTCTGTGCTCTCAGTGTATCACCATCAGGAAGTTCAGACAAAAGCATTATGGGAGTTTTTAGCAGTTATCCCTGAAGGATTGGAGTTAAATAGATTTATAAAAACAGATCCTCTTTGGCAATTAGCCATAGAAAATTCACTGACAGCAACTATAATTGAAATCAGGTCAGGTAAAATTTATTTTAAACACGAACTCTATCGTCGCACCATTGAGGAATCGCTTTCTCCATTTAAGAGAATTGCACTGAATAAGAAAATAGTGGAATTGTTTTTGAACGATTTTATTCAAGCCGATGATATTGAAAGAATTGTACACTATGCCAAAAATGCAAATGAATATCATTTGGTTGTTGAGTATGCTCCAATTGCTGCAAAAAAAGCTGCATCTGTTGGCGCCCATGTAGAAGCTTCAAAACTTTATTTTACGGCTATTGAATATTACGACGGACAAGACAAATCTTTATTGTTGAAGTTTTATGAAGCATATACTTACGAATGTTATTTAACCAACCAAATCAAGGAAGCCATTATTTATCAAGGAAAAGTTTTAAGGCTATTACAACAAAAAAAAGAGGTTAATCAAATTGATATTAGTGAAATGAGTAATTGTTTACGCTTTTTATCAAGGCTATGGTGGTTCGAAGGAAATAGAGATGAAGCTGAAAAATACGGTCAACAAGCAATACAACTTTTGGAAGCAGCGCCCGACTCTTCAGTAAAGGCAATGGCATTCAGTAATATGTCGCAATTAAAAATGTTGTCTGGTGAATTTGAAAAAAGCATTGAATTTGGAAACCTGGCAATTGCAATGGCGAAAAAAATAAAAAATGATGAAATCCTTTCTCACGCACTTAATAATGTAGGGAGTTCTATGTGGGAGTTTAATATGAATGATAGAACCGGATTAAAAATATTAATAGAAAGTTTAGAAATTGCATTGAAGCACTCTTTGCATGAACATGCCGCTAGAGCATATACCAATATCATCAGTTCATGCATTTCTTGTAAAGAGTATGCCTTGGCCAAAGAGTATTTGCAAGCCGGTTTAATTTACTGCGAAGAGAGAGATCTCGACTCTTGGACAAAATATAAGTTATCCATGAAAGCAGGCATGCTTCTCGAAATAGGTGATTGGGAAGAGGCTTTGACCATTTCAAATAACCTTTTGATTAATCCTTTTCAAACTGTTATAGTAAAAATTGGGGCTTTAGTAGTTAAGGCAAGAATTGAAATGCGAATAGGGAAACCAGAGGTTCCATCAATACTAAACGAAGTACTGTCAATTGCTTTAATAACCAAAGAGTACCGAAGAATTGTGCCTGTAATGATTGCTTGTTTTGAATATGAGTGGCTAAATGCTTCTCAGATTTTAGGTATTACAGAAATTGAACAGGCAATTTTATTGGTAAAACAATCCTCAAATATTATTTTAAATAACGAATTTGCTTACTGGCTAAATAAAAGTGGAAGATCAAAAATTGAATTGTCTGAGCTTTATACACCTTACAAATTATTAGCAGAAGGGAAACCCAAATTGGCAGCCAATTATTGGCATAAAGCAGAACGCCCATTCGAAAACGCATTGGCTTTGGCTGAATCTGATGAAAAAGATAAAAGGGAAGCTTTGATAATTATGCAACAATTAAATGCAGTTGTAGTAAGTCAAAAATTAAAATTGGAAATGCGCCATGCAGGGTTAAAGAAAATTCCAAGAGGTAAGAGAGATAGCACAAAAGCGAATATTTTAGAGCTTACAAATAGAGAATTGGAAGTTTTACAATTATTAAATGGAGGAACCCAAAATAAAGAAATTGCTGCTACTCTTTTCATTTCAGCAAAAACAGTCGACCATCATATTTCTTCTATTTTATTTAAATTGGGTACACCTTCAAGGGCAAAAGCAGTAGAAGCAGCCATTCGGTTAGGAATTATAAAATAGGGAATTAATGAAGTAAATATGGGGAAAGCCTCTGAATACCTTGTTTCATAAAAATTGCAGATTTGATTTATAAATCAAAGCGATGAAAAAATTTATAGTGGAAAGAAAACTTCCAGGAGCTGGCAATATGAGTCCTGAAGAAGTACAAGCAATTTCAAAGACTTCCGTAGACGTAATAGCTGGGATGGACAAACCATATTCTTGGGTACAATCCTTTGTAACCGACGATAAGATCTATTGTATCCATATCGCTGAATCTGAAGAAGATATTCGAGCACATAGTGCTTCTGGTAACTTTCCAATTCACACAATCGAAGAAATTAAAATAGTAATCGATCCCTTAAATGCCGGGTAATAATTAAATTCAACAGAACCTTATCCTTATTTGGGGATAGATTCAGATAACCATATCATTTCCGGCTAAGTCAATAAAACTAGATAATGGTTTGAAAATTCTTTCTTCAGTTAATTAAATCTGAAGAGTGTATCTCACTCCCTAAAGAGTTGGAAGCCTTTTGTGAATTTCAAAATATCAAATAAATATGGTTGATTTTATTTGATTATATTCATCGTAATATTGCAATGAATAAATCTTTTGTAAAATAGCAAAAAGTTAAATTCCTAAAGAAAATATAAACATAATGAGTTCAAATAATTGTGCACCTGCCGTTGAAAGAAAAAAGTTGGGTTTCTTAGATCGTTTTTTAACAGTCTGGATTTTTTTAGCAATGGCTATTGGAATTGGAATCGGCTATTTTATTCCATCTTCTACGAATTTCATTAATTCCTTTTCTAATGGCACTACCAATATCCCATTAGCTATCGGATTAATCTTAATGATGTATCCTCCTTTGGCAAAAGTTAGGTATGAAAAAATAAATGAGGTATTTAAAGACACTAAAGTGCTTTTTACTTCCTTAATACTTAACTGGGTGATAGGACCTGTTTTTATGTTTATATTATCCATTACTTTCTTAAGAGACTATCCAGAATATATGATTGGATTGATCTTAATTGGACTTGCCAGATGTATTGCAATGGTAGTTGTTTGGAATGAATTGGCTGAAGGAAACCGTGAATATGCTGCCGGATTAATTGCATTGAATAGCATTTTTCAGGTTTTGTTTTTTAGTGTGTACGCTTATGTATTTATAACTGTACTACCTCCTTATTTTGGATTGAAGGGATTGGTTGTTGATATCACTATTTTAGAAATCGCAAAAAGTGTAGGTATTTATTTAGGCATTCCTTTTGCCGCCGGAGTAATTAGTAGGTATGCATTAATTACTTTAAAAGGAGAAGAATGGTTTCAAAATAATTTCGTTCCTTTTATTTCTCCCATCACTTTGATCGCACTATTATTTACGATAGTTGTGATGTTTAGTCTAAAAGGACAAATGATTATTCAAATTCCTATGGACGTTATTCGAATTGCAATTCCCCTTATCATCTATTTTATAGTCATGTTCGTAATCAGCTTTTTTATTGGTAAATATTTTGGAGCTGATTATTCAAGAAGTACTTCCATCGCATTTACTGCTACTGGAAATAACTTTGAACTTGCAATTGCCGTAGCAATTGGTGTATTTGGCATAAATAGTGGAGAAGCATTTGCCGGTGTAATTGGCCCCCTTGTGGAAGTCCCTGCCTTAATAGCACTGGTTAATCTGGCTTTTTGGTTTAGAAAAAAATACTTCCTAAAAACTAACTAACTTATCAAATCAAACCGGATATTTTATATCAATTAAACAATACATAAAAGTTTGCATTATGAAAATTATCAAAAAGTCAACAATCATCAAACAATTGCTTTTTTTACTATCCATGGTAATGGTATTTAATTCCACTTTTGCTCAAACAACAGCTCCTAAAAGCCCAGGAGCAACTGCAACTGGTACTTTGAAAAATGGAACTAAAATAACGATAGTGTATTCAAGCCCTTCTGTGAGAGATAGAAAAATTTGGGGTGCTTTAGTGCCAATGGATAGTGTTTGGAGAGCAGGTGCAAATGCGGCTACTCAAATTGAGTTTGATAAAGAAGTTAAAATTGAAGGACAAACACTCGCTGCTGGGAAGTATACCATTTATATGGTGCCAACAACAAAAAAATGGACTGTTGTATTTAGTTCACAAACTGGTCAACCCGGTATGAACCATGATGGTAGCTCAACTCTTGATTTAAATAAAGTTGTTTTAAGAGGACATGCTTCAACAAAAGAATCAAAAGAGTTTAAGGAAAGTCTTCTTTATTCAATTAATGAAAAAGGGATGACTTTGAGTTGGGAGAAATTGGATGTGATTCTTCCGATTAAATAAACTTATTGAAAATTTACTCAAATTTTGTTTGAGTTACGAGTATTGATTTTTATAAAAAAGAGCACTAAGAAATTTGTGCTCTTTTTTTTTGGTATTCATTAAGTATTAAAAAGTTTCAACAGATGTATATGTAGCTTAAATAATTGTAAGAATTACAGAATTACTTATTAGAAGTTCCAGTATCTCACAATTAAAGTATAATGTTTATAATCAATGAATAGCCCGTCATAGCTTTGCAAAAAATAAAGAAAATGAGTTTGATCAATGATTTGAAATGGAGATATGCAACTAAGAAAATGAATGGTGCTGTAGTTTCTCAGGATAAAATAGATTATATAATTGAAGCAGCTAGACTTGCTCCAACATCTTCTGGTTTACAGCCTTTTGAAGTGTTAGTAATTACTAATAAAGATTTATTAGAGAAAATTACGGTAATTGCAAATGGTCAGACACAAGTGAAAGACTGTTCTCATTTATTGGTATTTGCAGCTTGGGATAATTATACTGAAGAAAGAATTAACAAGGTTTTTGCCAGAAACAATGCTGAACGAAATTTACCTGATAGTGCTACTGATGGGTATAGAAATATGTTGTTAAATGCTTATTTGCCTAAGAGTGCAGATGAAAATTTTAATCATACTGCAAAACAATCTTATATAGCATTTACTACAGCTATGCTTGCTGCTGCTGAACAAAAAGTAGATTCAACTCCTATGGAAGGATTTGATTGTAATGCTCTAGATATATTACTGAATTTAAAGGAAAAAGGTTTAAGAAGTGTAACCCTTTTACCATTAGGTTATAGAGATGAGCAAAATGATTGGCTGGTTAATATGAAAAAAGTTAGATTGCCTCTGGAAGAATTCGTTGTTGAATTAAATTAAAAAGTATCGATAAAATTATTTAATACAAATATGTTTAATGGTCTTTGAAATTTATTTTCAAAGACCATTATTATTATAAAGAATATCCCGGATTTAGAAAAGCACTTAAGTTACAATGAATGAGAGTTAATCAAGATAATTCATATCCTCTTCAGACAATTCTATTTGAACTGACTCACAATTTTCTTCAAAATGTTTCAAGGAAGAAGTGCCTGGGATTGGTAAAATAAAAGGAGAGCGTTTTAATAACCAAGCTAAATTAATCTGAGCTTCAGTTTTGTGATATTTTTTTGCTACTTGACTAATTCTATCATCCTTTTTAGTCAATGCATTAATTAATGAGAAATACGGGATCAGTGGAATAGCATTCTCTATACAGATTTTTAAAACTTCTTCTCCGCCTCTGTTTTCTCCATGGGGTGTTTTTAGAGTAGTACGTTGAGCATGCCCATACATGTTTTCAACGGTTGCAATATTACCCATTGAAATAGCAATATTCAAATCATCAACGCTCACATTGCTCATTCCCAGATGTAATATTTTTCCTTCCTTTTGTAATTGAAACATGGCATCCATTGATTCTTTTAAGGGCACATCGCTATGTGGCATTACCCTAAAGTGTACCAATGAAACTTGTTCAATTTTCAGGGTACGAAGATTATTGTCAATACTGGTTCTTAAATTTTCCGGACGGTTAAACGAGATCCAACTCTTATCTGGTTTGCGAGTAGCACCAACTTTTGTGCAGATAATCAGATCTGTTTGATAAGGATACAATGCTTCCTTGATTAATCTATTAGTTACATCTTCGCCATAATAATCTGCGGTATCTATAAAATTGATCCCTTTTTCTCTGGTCTTTCTTAAAATTTCTAACGCTTCCTTCCTGTTTGGCGGCTCGCCGTATATTCCTTCGCCCGTTAGTCGCATGGTACCATAGCCAAATCTATTTACTTTTAATGGGGATGCAGACAAAGGGGCAATTATAATCTCGGAGGTATTCTTTTGGTCACTCATAGTTCTTTCACTTTGTAAGATGAATAACAAAGCTATGTGCTTATTGTTGGGTGAGTTAGCACCTATTTACAAAAACTCTTATCGGCAGGTACTTGTCATATTTGTTCAATAATTAAAAATAGGGATGACTTGAATATGAAAACTACACTAATCTTTTAGTATCTGCTGAATTCTTTCTTTAACCGCATCAGAAAGTTTCAATTGTTTATATTCATGCGATTGCTTTGCATTTTCGCCTATTAGCTTTGTTTGTATTTGGAATCTTTTACAAAGACTACAGATCGATAAATGTAATTGCAATTTAATCCATTCAAATAAAGTAAGCCGATGCTCCTCATTTTTTGAAATAAGATAAGTTGCCCTTTTGCATGTAATATTGATCAATTGTTTCAATTCCTCAAGAGTTTATCCAATTCTTAGTTAAGCAGCTTCTCAACTGCAATTTCGCTCTGTGCATCAGCACCCAATAGTTAGACGCAGTTATATTTAAGACCTTACAAATGGCATCTGAATCTTGTCCCTCCATGAATTTTAATACAAAAACAGACTGCTGCAGTTGTTGCAATTTGTTCTTACACAACTCCAAAATGGTATAAAACTCTTTTTTTTCAATCTTATGTTGATCATTAATGCCCCAGTCAGTTGGGCCTGCTTCAACCGTCCAATGTTCTTCTTCATTAAAAAAAGTATCGGATATGTCAAACTCGGAAGTACTTGAAATCTGATGAGACGCTTTACGATAGTGATCGATGATTTTGTTTTTACAAATTGCGTATAGCCAATTTTTTTCAGAAGCTTCTCCTTTGAAGGAATCTCTATTTTTCCAGGCGCTTAAGAAAGTGTCCTGAACAATGTCTTCTGATAATCCGGTATCATTTATACGCATAACAGTGTATGAATACAATTGATCAGCATAATTATTAACCCACAGATCTGGATTGAGATTGGATAGTTTACTCATATCTTGAAAAGCTAAAATAACATAAATATGCAATATTGGATTAGTTTTCAAATAAGCCTGTCTTGGTTAAAAAAAGGTTAAAGAGGCTGGTATTTGTAAGGAATATATTGGAATGGAGTCTACATAATAAATAATCAAAAAAATATAAATTCATGTTATGAAAACAATTTGTATCACACTTTTGTCTCTTGTGATTTTACAAAGCAGTTTGAAAGCCCAATTCGACCTTAGGTTAAAGTCTTTTAATCTAGAAAAAAAAGTGGCCATTCAGGGATACGATCCGGTTTCCTATTTTACAACAGGTAAAGCCATTAAAGGAAATAAGGAGATTGCTACAGTAGCAGAAGGTATTACTTATTTTTTTGCAACTACCACAAATAAAGATCTCTTTTTAAAAGATTATAAGAAATACGAACCACAATATGGTGGATGGTGTGCTTATGCAATGGGTTCTACTGGCGAAAAAGTGGAAATAAATCCTGAGACTTTTAAAGTATTAAACGGTAAACTTTATTTATTTTATCATACCTGGGCAAATAACACTTTGAACAAGTGGAATAAAGAAGAAGTAAAATTAAAAACTAATGCCGATAAAAATTGGTTAAACACTTTTCATTAATAATTTATAAAAAATCAATTAATAAAATCTAAATCTACTACTTATGTCTTTTAAAAAAATCGCCATACTGGCATTGAGAATTATTGCAGCAGTAATTCTCTTACAAACCTTGTATTTTAAATTTACTGCACAACCAGAATCAGTAGTACTATTTTCGAAATTGGGTGTAGAACCCTGGGGTAGGATTGGAACCGGTGTCATTGAATTAATTACTGGAATATTATTGTTAGTGCCATCAACAGTTTTTATAGGTGCAATACTTGGAATTGGTTTAATGGCAGGAGCTATTCTTTCTCATATTGCTGTATTAGGTATTGTTTCGCAGGGAGATGGAGGACAATTATTTATGCTGGCAATTGTTGTTCTTATTAGCTGTGTAGCTATAGCAATATTGTATAAGCAACAGGGAATTGCTTTATATAATAAGGTCTTTGGCAAGAGCGCTTAATCAGACTCTTGGAAAAGGATGTTTAATTTTTTATTAGTAGAAATAGTAAAGTATGATTTTTCAACAATTATCTCAACAACTACTTTCCTTAATAGTACTTCTCAAGTCTTTGTCCAATGATCAGTATAGTAGAAAAATAAAGCATTTGGGAAATGCAAGTATCGGAGGGCATACCAGACATATCATTGAATTAATAGAATGTGTAAATAAAGGATATGATTCAGATACCGTTGATTATTTAAACAGGATCCGGAATCTGGATTTAGAAAATTCTAAGTCATTGGCTTTAGAAGTATTACTTGAAATAGAAAAAGAACTGAAGAGGTCTGACAAAAATTTGAAGATGGTAGTTGAAAATACCAGCTTAGATTGTTCAGTAAACACAACCTATTTTCGTGAGGTCGTATATAATACCGAACATACTATTCATCATCTTGCTTTAATAAAAGTGGCCTTATTGGAAATGAATCTTGATCTTGTAAATCATGATTTCGGTATGGCGTATTCAACCATTCAATACCAGGCTTCTTTAGCTAAAGTATAAAATTCAATAGTATTATAAGTATGTGTACTGTATTGTTTATACCAGGGAAATCGAAATTTAATTTTGTATCATTAAGGGATGAAAATCCTACAAGACCTGCTGCTGGAATACCTGAATTTTGGGAACAAACTGATGTGAAATTCATGGCTCCAAAAGATAAGTTGGCTGGAGGCACATGGATAGGCACTAATGAATTAAATACTGTGATTATTTTATTAAATGGGGGCTTCGAAAATCATCAAAGAGCTGATCATTATATTAGAAGCCGTGGCTTAATAGTAACAGAATTATTAGGTTCTTTAGATCCTATTAATGATTGGGGTAAGATGAAACTTATCAATATAGAACCCTTTACTTTAATTATTTGGAGCAATTTATGTTTATATCAATTGGTTTGGGATGGAATACACAAACATTCAATTTCCTTAAATCCGAGTCTGCCTTATTTATTTTCTTCTTCCACATTGTATAATTCGGAGTCCAAAAAAATCAGAGAAGATTTATTCGAAAATTGGATGATTAAAAAACCAGAGATCAATGTCGAATCCGTTCTTGATTTTTTCAAAACCTATCCTGATTCCTTTAATGGCTTTATTATGAATCGTAATGAGGAAATAAAGACACTGAGTTATTCTTTTATTGAAATTACAAATAATGGTACTGCTAGAATGTATTATCAAAATTTCAAAAATGGTAGTTTTCATAGCCTTGATATGCAACTTGTTTCAACTAATCTGGGTACATCCAAATATTCAAAAGTATGAGTACTAGTGAATCTCTTTTTTATTATTTGAAAAGGTATTATATAAAACTATTCCATTGGGAATATTGGCCCATGTGGATAGTATACTTTCCAGTTAGCTTCTATTATATATATTTATCAATCAAGTCAAAATCATTTTTTTTCTTTTCAGCATCCAACCCCAGTATCGAAACAGGGGGCATGTTCTTTGAAAGTAAATGGAAGATTTATCAATTGATGCCCAAACAATATTTTCCAACTACCGTTTTTATTGAATCATCTGAGGAGATTTCAATGGTGTTGAAGAAAATGGAAGATGCATCAATAACATATCCCATTATTGCAAAACCAGATAGGGGTGAGAGGGGTTGGTTAGTTCAAAAAATACATTCAGAATCGGAATTAATTAATTATAGAAGTTCTGTGAACATTGATTTTTTGATACAATCATTTATTGATTACCCAATAGAGTTAAGCATTTTTTATTTTCGCAACCCTAAAAGCAATACTGGAGCTATTACTTCTATTACACTAAAAAAATTCTTAACAATTAAGGGGGATGGTAAAAATAATATCGAAACACTATTGAAAACTGATAATAGGTCATTTCTTCAATTCAAAAGACTTAAAAAATTGGCTGAAATAAATTTTGGAAAGGTTTTATTAGATGGTGAAGAGCTTGTAGTTGTGCCCTATGGCAATCATGTGTTAGGTGCCAAGTTTATCAATTATTCTCAAATATTAGATCAATCTTTAGTAAACAGTATGGATCATATTAGTAAACAAATCAAAGGCTTTTATTTTGGAAGATTCGATTTGAAATGTACTAGTATTGAAGATCTTAAAAATGGTAAAAATATTTCCATTCTAGAATTAAATGGAGCAGGTGCAGAACCAGCACATATTTATGATCCATCTTTTTCTTTCTTACGGGCACAATTAGTACTTGCAAATCATTATAAAATGATGTATAATGCTTCCATTGAAAACAATAAAAAAGGTATACCATTTATGACTCTTCAATCTTTTTTAAATTGGAAAAAAGCAGAAAAGAAATACAAACTAAATGCTCTTAAAATTTAATCTCCAATCAAAAAATGGAACTTTAAAATAGCAATCATTAATAGCTAACAATATAGAGAAAAATGAAGATCCCTTTTGTATTTTTAATGGTAGTGACATTTTGGGTAGTTTTAACTCAAAGCTGTTTTAAAATGCGTATCTCTGATTCCGACGCAAAAAAAGAGTTCGCTAATAAAGGTCTCAGCTTAGAGATTAAAACTGAAGTCATTAATCATTTTAAATTACACTATGTAGTATCTGGTATTGATACATTACCCACACTTTTTTTTATACATGGTTCTCCCGGAAGTTGGGATGCTTACAAACAATATTTGGAAGATTCTGATTTGCTGAGAAAATATCAAATGGTATCCATTGATCGACCCGGTTTTGGTTATAGTCAATTTGGAGATGCAAAGAATTTAAAAGAACAAGATGAAATTATTAGTCCATTGATAGATAGGTTTAAGAATGGTAAGCCCATTTATATAATTGGTCATTCATTAGGAGGTCCATTAGCTGTTCAAATAGTAGCCAGTCATCCCGATAAATTTACCGGAATGATTTTGTTAGCTGGAGCAGTAGATGTGAGTGAAGAACCCGCTGAAAAATGGAGAGGTTTTTTTTATCATTCACCTTTTCAATATTTACTACCGGGTGCTTTTAGACCCAGCAATACTGAAATTTATTTTTTAAAGAAAGATTTAATTACACTGGCCAGCCAGTTTGCAAATATCAAATGTAATGTTTGGATCATCCATGGAGATAAGGATAGTTTTGTTCCAGTAGGTAATGCATTTTATGCCAAGAAAATGCTGGTCAATGCAAGGTCAGTAAATATAACCATCTTAAAAGATGCACCACATTTTATACCCTGGGAACCCTGGTATAAGGATGTCAAATCTGTTTTATTAAATCTGAATTAGATGAAATGCAGCGCATTAGATTATTGAAATTTACTCAATAAGAATAGCACTAATGATTATTAATATAACTGATAGCTGCATCTAATTGTTGATCATCACCACTATGATAAGCTGCAGATGTTTCCTTAACAAATATATCTGGAGGAACACCCTTTCCTTCATAAATGTTTCCATCTAAATATTTAAACATAGTGGAAGAAGTATATACATTAACATAGGAGCCCGCAGTAAACTGACCTGCATTATAATAAACAGCAGGTGCTAAAGGCCCGTTTGCACCCCAGGTAGTTGTACCTATAAATTTACCATTGGGTAAGGATTTAATGGCCATCGCTGTAATTTCAGCCATACTCACAGAAGTGTGATCTGCTAATACCACAATTGGAAGAGAAATTGCCACTGCACCTTGTTGTGGAGTTACAATTGCTGGTGCCCAAGGCGTATAATCTAACCTGCCATTTCCATTTTTAGATCTGGTATATCCAAACGCGAGCGGTTTCGTAATCATACTTCCTAATAAATAATCTAAATCAACTATTTCTCCGCCACCATTTCCTCGAACATCTATCACAATACCCTTGATAGATGGGGGTAATTTTGCAAGGGTATCAAAAAAATAATTCAAAACTGGAGCTACATTGGGTCCTGTTTGAGTAAATGAAAAGCTATTGAAATACAAGTATAAAATTTTATTTTGAATAGTACCACTTACTGCTTCAAATGCTGATGTGAATCCGTTTTGAGTTACCGAATCAACTCCTTTTTTTAAAGAACCAGCATCAATATATTTTAATGGAATTAAAGAGTCGAACATTGCCTGAGGCAATGAATAAATGCTATCAGGAGTAATACTGTTGATTTTTAATTTTCTTTCAAACGACGGACTAAATTGTTGATTATTATAACCAGTATAAGTTAATGTATAGTGAGAGTCGATTAAACCTGCAGTCATTTGTTGAAAATAATTAAGAGCCGTATTATTATCGGTAGTGTCTAATAAATTCAATTTTGCGAAAAGTGGTTTATAAGTGGTATATACCCGATCCCAATTAGTAGAGTCGATACTCCAGAAAACATAATTATTATTCATGCCATTCCAAAAAGATTCAAATACATCGCTGAAATTATTTCCTGTATAATTCTGAGGGGCGTTTACTTGTGTGATATCTTTTCTGCAAGAAGAAAAACTACTGATTATAAAAAAGCAAAATCCTATAATAGATAAGCGAGATAAGAAATAGTTTATTTTTTTCATCTGAATTGTTTTCTTGTTTGATCCTAATGACATGAGAAAATTCCCTTGTTAATGATTAATACCTACCCGATAAGTTATCTAAACTCATAAGAAAGCCTACATTAATTCCATACGTGTCGTTATACCTGGGTGTTTGATTGATCATGTATTTCTTTTGCTGATCTGTAAAGGAATAGGTTCTTCTTCCTTCAATAAAAAAACGATTCCCATTATTAGTTTCATAACTGATACCTATTCCTGCAATCCAACCAAATTCCATACGGTTGTCTTTGGTGGGATTAAAAGTATATTTTTCGTTATAAGGGTAAAGATTATTAATCCCCGCGATATTGCTAGGTGCTACTGTTGTATAGGAGCTATCTACGGGATTTAATACATTCGCTTCAGAACCTTTAACTTTCCCTGATAACCAATAAGCACCATACACCCCAAGATTCACGTATCCTTTTAATTGATCATCCCCAAAACTAAACTGTCCCATTAATGGCAATTGTAAATAGCCATTAATATTATCCTGGTAAATACCATTGAAAAATCCGGTTCTATTAATGGTATAATTCTTTTGCATATAAGAAGGAGAGGCCCTAAGAGCAAACCAATCGTTCACTTCATATAAAATGGGAACACCAACCGATATGCCTGATTTTGAATCATAAGAGGTAAATGCCTGATTACTATTATTTGTAATTAGCGAATTTTTATTTCCACCTGCCTCAAGACCAATAAAAAATTGTGCCCTTGTAATGGCGGGAAGGCCTAAAATAATGAGGGATATAAAAAGAGTTAGCTGTCTGATGGACATAAAAAACGTTTAATTGAAGGTACCTCAACTAAGAATCTGTTGATAATTTCTTCTATAAACTTTTGTGAAAATTATAGTGCCTGTACTAACTCCCCAGAGATAATGGGATTTTATTTTTTCGAATATAAAATAAGTAACATGTTAAATATCTTTTTTTCAATATTGGGCAGAAAAAAACCTACTGAAATTATCAGTAGGTTTTTTTTAAATTATTTCATTAATGCTTCAACCACAGAACCATCATAATAATCCCATTCTGTTTTGATTTTTCCATCCTGAATTGCTAAGACTGCATGAAGCGAAGTGGATGCTGACTTATCTCCTTTTTTAAATGTTGCTATCGAGTAAACATTTACATAATTAGTATTGCCATAAAAACGATCTGGCTTGGATGTGATCATTTCAAAAATAATTGCTTTTGACATATCTGTTTGAAGTGTAAGTCCAGCTTTTTTGAAGCCAAGCATCATCCCAATATTTTTATCAATTGGCATAGGATTTAAATTATCATAAACTGTTGCTGTATCCGTATAAAAAGACCGGATAGCAGCGCTATCTAAATTGTTTACTGCTTCAAAAGTTTTGAGGACCAAAGAAATATTAGCAGAAGTATCTACCACTACTCAGAATTGATGTGGTAAAGCTGCTTGTTCTGTTTTGGTTTCTTTTGGTTGACATGCGAATGCGAATAGGCTTATTGATACAGCCAGGTAAACTATCTTTTTCATGTATGGGAGTTTGATGAACTTATAAAATATAGATTTAATATGAAAAATACAAGTGAAATGCTGAATATTTTTTCATAATCTTTATTAATGTCCTAAACTTTACATAAATAGTTCACCCGTGGTTAAGCCGTGGATTACCCGTGGATACTTCACCAAAAGCCGTGGATTCTTATTTAATTACTTTTGATCGCTATCACTCTTTTATTTGATTCACAGATATATTTCCTAAAACCCGAATGATGTCTTATTGCTCCCATATCCCAAACATGGCTGAACCCAGTAGAAGCCTCCACAAACAGTATCACGACAATCATTATGGATTTCCCATTCACGACGACAATGAATTGTTCGGGAGATTGATTCTTGAAATCAATCAGGCGGGTTTGAGTTGGGAAACTATTTTAAAAAAGGAAGCCAGTTTTCGAAAAACATATCACCAATTCAATATTAATAAAATTGCGGCCTACACTGAGAATGATCGGGAACGTTTATTGAACGATGCCGGCATCATCAGAAACAGACTAAAAATAAATGCGGCTATTGAAAATGCTAAAACCATTCTGGTTCTTCAAAAAGAGTTTGGTAGTTTTGAAAAATGGTTAGAGACTCATCACCCAAATACAAAAGAGGAGTGGGTAAAACTGTTTAAAAAAACCTTCAAATTCACAGGTGGTGAAATAGTCAATGAGTTTTTAATGAGTATTGGCTTCCTGCCTGGAGCTCATTCGGAGGGCTGCGAAATACAATTAAAAATTCTGCCGCTTAAACCGAAGTATCTACAAAAGAAATAAATCAGTAAATTCCATGATAATTTTTGTATGATGAAATTGAAATCTATAATTATTGCCGCTTTTCTACTTTTTTGTGTTACCCATTCATACGCAGATGGCTATCCTCGCAATTATGCTATTGATATGATTCATTATGCTTTTAATCTAACTTTTTCTGATCAGACAGATGAGATGAAGGGCATTGCTTCAATTACTTTTCAATGTAAACAAAAAGATATCCGGCAAATTAGATTAGACCTGATAAACCAAGCAGATAAATGGAAGGGAAAAGGAATGAATGTGCAATCTGTTTTATTAAATAATAAAGCACTTCAGTTTACACATAAAAATGATGAACTACTAATTCAATTAGAATCAGCTCCCGCTATCAATGAATCGGTAACTATTGAAGTGGTATATAGTGGCATTCCTGCTGGTGGAATGAAAATTCAACCAACTAAATTCGGCGACCGAAGTTTTATGTGCGAGAACTGGCCCAATAATGCCAGACACTGGTTGCCAACTGTTGATCATCCCTCCGATAAAGCCACCTGCGAATTTATAGTTACGGCACCTGCACATTATAAAGTTGTTTCTAATGGATTGCTATTAGAAGAATCACTAATTGATAAAGAAACTAAACGTACGCATTGGAAACAATCGGTACCAGTTTCTTGCTGGTTATTTGTTTTGGGTATTGCAGATTTTGCAGTTCAATATGTGGATGAGTTTAATGGTAAGTCAATTCAGACTTGGGTTTATCCTAAAGATCGCGAAAAGGGTTTTCTGGATTTCAAATCGCCTACCAAACAAGTGCTGCAATTCTATTCTGATTATGTAGGTCCTTACGCATACGAAAAATTAGCAAACATAGAAACACAAAGTGTGGGTGGAGGCATGGAAACATCTTCAGCTATTTTTTACGACGAGAAATTAGTTACGGGCGAACAATCAGTAAGATTAAGAAATGTTGTGATCCATGAAATTGCCCATCAATGGTTTGGTAACGCAGTAACAGAATCTACCTGGGATGATGCCTGGCTTAGTGAGGGCTTTGCTACATTCTTTACTTTATTGTTTATAGAAAATGCATATGGTCATGAAGAGTTTTTTGCCGGTGTGAAATCTGCCAGAAAAACGGTGTACGACCTTACGAAGAAAGACAGCAGCTTTGCCATTGTGGCTAATCGTAGCGCAGAGACTGGCCCCGTTACCAGCGGACTCACTTATCAAAAAGGTGCTTGGGTATTACATATGCTTCGAGAAAAAATTGGTCACGATAATTTTAGAAGAGGCATTCAAGCCTATTATAAAAAGTATTTCAATGCCAATACTACCACCAGCAATTTCATTGCTGAAATGGAGAATGCTTCCAGTCAGGATTTGAAAGCTTTCTTTAACCAATACCTGCTTCGTGCAGATAATTTGCAATTAAAAGGAACCTGGAATTATGATAAAGCGAATAATAAAATTGTTTTAAAACTGCAGCAAACTCAATCTTCAGGTATTCCATTTAGCTTCCCTATTGAAATTGCACTTTATAAAACAGGAATTGCCATACCGGAAATTGTGAAATTGAATATGAGTTCGTTGAATGAAGCATTTAATTTGCCATCCAATTCAAAACCAGATTTAATAGTGATTGATCCAAGAGCCGTTTTGTTACACGAGTTTGAATGGAAGAATTAATTAAACTAATTTTCTAATGGGCAAATCTGGTTTAGCATATTCGAATCGATTAATTAAATTAGTTGAATAATACGCGTTGGAGCCATTACAAGAAATAGAGTTCATCTTGTCTAGTTGTATTAATCCGTCTGAACTTATTGCAGCATCCTGCGCTAAAACGAATTCTAATTTTCCAATCACTAAAAAAGTATTATTTAATTGAATAGGAATAATTTCTTGCAGACTGAGCATGAATTTTAATTTGCTCTCTTCTACAAATGGTGCAATAAATCCTTTTTCAAAATAAGGTGTTAAACCCACTTCTTCAAATTCACTAACCCCTTCCGGATATTTGGCACTGGATTGATGTGCTTTGTCAACAAATGATTCATCAATATGATTCATGGTGTAAAAACCGGTCTTTCTAATATTGCTTAGCGTATTGGGTGAGGCAGCTTCTGGTCGGTTGATATATCCTATCAATGCTGGATTAGAACCCAGATGAACAATGCTACTGAATATGCTAAGATTAGTTACCCCTTCTTTATTTACGGAACCTATTAACGTTGCAGATTTAAATCCCGTTAAACTATTGATGAAATTGGCTTTATAAAATCTTTCCCAGGAATTCCAATGTTTGGGTGTTAACATTTCCATCAACTTATAACAAGCTGCTACAAAAATTGTTTAATCGATAAAGATTTCATCTTAGTAGAAATAACAGTTTAGATAAAAGGTACTAATTACTTAAAATTCTTTAAATTTAAACCTTCCAAATGATGCATTAAATCTTTACTATGAAAAAATACCAATTGCTTGCCCTGGGATTATTTATTATTATCTCAGCAACTGCTCAAAATTTATATACTTATCCTATAGGAGTTCAGACCTATACTTTTAGAAATCATTTTCCTAAAGGAGTTGAAAAAACCTTAGACCTCATTAAAGAAATGGGTTTTACAGAAATTGAAAGTAGTGGTGCTGATGGAGTAACTACAGCTGAGTTTAGAAAACTTTGCGATGCCAGGGGAATCAGTATCCCATCAACTGGCGCTGATTTTGGAGAACTTACTAAAGACCCCAAGAAAATAGTGGAAAGGGCTAAAATTTTAGGTGCCAAGTTTGTTATGTGTGCCTGGATCCCTCATCAAAAAAGCGCGTTTTCATTAGAAGATGCTAAAAATGCCATCAATGTATTCAATACTGCCGGAAAAATATTAAAGGAAAATGGACTTACCCTTTGTTATCATGATCATGGGTATGAATTTCATGCTTATGAAGATGGCACTCTGCTCGATTACATGATTAAGAATACAAATCCTAAATTTGTCTCTTTTGAAATGGATGTGTTATGGACCATGCATGGAGGTGGTGCAGATATGCCAATTACTTTATTAAAAAAATATCCCGGACGCTTTAAATTATTACACGTGAAGGATTTAAAGAAAGGTGTGGTAGGCGATTTGTCTGGAGGTACCCCAGCTGAAAATGATGTAGCTGTTGGTATGGGCCAGGGTAACTGGAAAGAAATTATTAAACTCGCTAAAAAGAATGGAGTTGTTCATTGCTTTATAGAAGATGAAAGCAATATCGAAGTTCAAAATATTCCTTTGAGTATTGCTTTCTTGAAAAAACTATAATTAATTATCTTTCTTATCAGCCCGATTATCTTTTTGTGGGTTTGAATGATGATTAGCTGGTGGTTGATATTTTTCAAATTTAACTGGAGCCGGTCTTGATTGAACAGGAAGATTCATATTGGGTCTTTCAAACTTTGGTTTATAAAAATCCATTTTTTGTTCATTGGGATGAGTTTGATTAGGCTTTTCTGTTTCATGAATCACCATTGGATTAATTGATTGATTCGTTCTTTTTTCAATTTCATGAACATGAGGTCCGGTATTATATTGCACTCCCTTATTCGTATTTCTTATCTGACTATTATTTGAAAAATTATTATTGTTGATATAAGTAACATCCCTACTGATATTATTAACCACTGTTGAATTATTAGTATTATTGATAACGTAGTTATTGATATTCACTTGAGTGATATGTTGTTGTGGCACAAAATTCCAATAATGTGCCGGAGGATTCCAGCCACCGCCAACCGACATATTAATACTGATATGCGGAGCCAAAGGAGCCCATCCATAATATCCACCACTCTGTGCCCAGGTTACCCAAGCGGGTGCCCATTCGTGGCCCGGAACCCATATCCATCCATAAGCATCTTCATATAACCATCTGCCATAGTGAAATGCTGCCCATCCCCATTGATAATTAGAAGACCAGGCCCATCCTTGATCACTATATACCCAATGTCCATTGCTTGAATAAGGTCTAAAACCTTGCTCAACATTGGGTACCCATACGTATCCTTCACCTGGATAATCTATCCATCTTCCATAAGGTGCTAATTGATTATAAAACTCTTCATATCCCGAAGGTTCCTGAGAAGGGGCTTGTCTTTGATAGCTTGGGGCTGAAGTATAAATCGATGGTTCACAATTGGCGAACAAAAGGCAAATAGCAGTTAGGATGGATAAAATTCTAAACATGATGTATGATTTGAAAGCTTCAAACAAAATTATATTGAATCGCTTAATTAAGACATTCAATATATATGCCAGTTAAATTAATTAATTGGGTATAGCAAATGATTAACATTTGCAGATTAAATAAAGTTTAAAGAATTTATGTGCAGTGCTTTATTCGTTAGAATGAATTAATATACAAGAATTATAGTAACTAATTTTAACGATGCAATTAAATACAAATAATACAAATGAATAATAATCCTAAATTGGTTGGACAAGCCGCATTAGTTACTGGGGCAAACAGTGGTATTGGAAAGGCCGTTGCCATTGCATTAGCTAATGATGGTGCAAAAGTAGTAGTGAACTATGTAACTAAACCAGAGCTTGCAGATTCAGTAGTAGATGAAATTAAAGCGAATGGAGGAACTGCTATTGCCCTGCAGGCAGATGTGAGTAATGAACAACAGGTTCAAGCAATGTTTCAACAAATGTATCAAGCTTTTGGAACGATTGATATTTTGGTAAATAATGCTGGCTTGCAAAAAGATAGTGCTTTTCAGGACATGAGCCTGGCTGATTGGCAACTCGTAATTAATATTAATCTCACCGGACAATTTCTTTGTGCAAGAGAAGCAGTGAGAGAATTTTTGCGTAGAGGGATTAATCCAGCGATTAGTAAAGCAGCTGGTAAAATAATTTGTATGAGTAGCGTGCATGAAGTAATACCATGGGGTGGACATGTTAACTATGCAACTAGTAAAGGTGGCGTGATGATGTTGATGAAAAGCATGGCACAAGAGCTGGCTCCCAAAAAGATCAGGGTTAATAGTATCGGACCCGGAGCTATACAAACTCCCATTAATAAATCGGCTTGGGATACTCCCGAGGCTTTAGAAAAATTACTTACCCTGATACCATATGATAGAATTGGAGAGCCAGAAGATATTGGAAAACTAGCTGCATGGATGGCTAGTGACGAATCTGATTATATTACAGGTACAACTATTTTTTGTGATGGGGGAATGACGCTATATCCAGGGTTCTCTACAAATGGATAAATGATAAATATGCATGCAGAACAAAAGAGGATCGATGAGAATGCTTTAAATGAAGTTCCCCTGGAATTATGGGGTCCCTATTTAAGCGAACGTCAATGGGGTACTGTTAGAGAAGATTATAGTGAGAACGGTGATGCCTGGAATTATTTTCCTCACGACCATGCAAGAAGTCGCGTATATAGATGGGGTGAAGACGGAATAGCCGGCATCAGCGATTATAACCAACAACTATGTTTTGCACTTGCTTTCTGGAATGGTAAAGATCCTATTCTAAAAGAAAGGATGTTTGGCTTAACAAACGGAGAAGGAAATCATGGAGAGGACGTTAAGGAGTTATATTATTATTTAGATAATGTGCCCACACATTATTATATGAAATACCTGTACAAATATCCACAGGTAGCTTTTCCCTATGTAGAGTTGATAGAACGAAATAGACAATTAGGAAAACAAGATCCGGAGTTTGAAATATTAGATACGGGAGTATTTAATGATGATCAATATTTTGATATTACTATTGAATATGCGAAGAAGAATAGTAAAGATATTTATGTTAAAATTTCTGTGTTGAATAGAGGCTCATCACCCTCTGAAATGACCATTCTTCCTACTCTTTGGTTTTTTAATAATTGGCAATATGGTGTAAAATCTAATAAACCAATTTTAGAAAGAATAGGAAATCAAAAAATTAAAGCGAGTAATGAAAAATTAGGCGATTATTATTTTTATTCACAAGGTGCTGATCAAATTTTGATGACAGAAAATGAGACAAATTTTGAACGGTTATTTGGCAAACCCAATAATACTGAATTTGTGAAAGATGCATTTCATGAAGCCATTATTCATGGTGAAAAAAGACAAGCATTAGCAACAAAACAAACTGGAACAAAATGCGCATCTGTGCATACTTTCTTAATTCCCTCTAAGGGTACAAAAGAAATATTTGTTCGTTTATCAGATCAGCAAATGGAACAGCCTTTTGAGGAAGGCTTTGAAAATATTTTCAAAATAAGAAAACAAGAAGCAGCCGAATTTTACGCATCCATTATTTCCAGTAATAGTAATCATGCATTGGCAAATATTCAGCGACAGGCATTTGCTGGTTTATTATGGAGCAAACAATATTACCATTATGATGTAGATAGTTGGGTAAATTCAAATGATGGTATTACAGCAAGCAGCAATAGCCGAATAAGTGGAAGAAATAGTGGGTGGAAAAAATTCAAAGCAAAAGATGTTTTGATGATGCCCGATAAATGGGAGTATCCTTGGTTTGCAGCTTGGGACTTAGCCTTTCATTGTATTCCAATGGCAATGATTGATCCTACTTATGCAAAGAATCAATTAATTACTTTAACTAGGGAATGGTATATGAATCCGGAGGGGCAGATACCAGCATATGAATGGAATTTTAGCGATTTAAATCCGCCAGTTCAAGCATTTGCAGCACTTCGCATATTTGAATTAGAGAAATCAAAGACCGGAAAGGGTGATATTGTTTTCTTGAAAAAAATATTTCAAAAACTGATCATCAACTTTACTTGGTGGGTGAATAAAAAAGATGCCAATGGTAATAATGTTTTTGAAGGTGGTTTTCTTGGCTTAGATAATATTGGGGTGTTTAATCGTAGTTTACAATTACCTGGTGAAATTACGTTAGAACAAACTGATGGAACTGCCTGGATGGGAATGTATGCCTTGAATATGATGGATATGGCTTTGGAAATAGCTAAGGCCGACGAATCATTTGAGGATATGGGAATTAAATTTTATGAACATTTTGTTTTTATATCGGAAGCCTTAAATGAACTGGGTTTATGGAATGAAGAGCATCAATTCTTTTATGACGTATTATCATTGGATGGACAGCAACCCTTTCCTTTATTAGTGAGAAGTATCGTAGGTCTAATTCCTTTATTTGGAGTTTCGGTGTTAGGAAAAGAAACTTTGGATAGCATGAATGGATTTAAAAAGAGAATGGATTGGTTTAATAAATATCGCAAGGACCATCACCAATTTTTAGCGATTATTGAATCTGAAAAAAACGAAAATATTCTTATCTCTTTAGTAACCAAAGAAAGACTTCGAAGCTTATTACAATGGATTTTAAGGGAAGAAGAATTTTTCTCAGTAGGTGGCGTGCGTGCGCTTTCAAAACATTTTCATGGTAACCCCTACCAATTAAATATTGAAGGGCAAAATTACAGTATCCAATATGATCCTGCAGATTCTAGTACAGGTTTATTTGGGGGAAATTCAAATTGGAGGGGCCCAGTATGGATGCCCTTAAATTATCTTTTAATAAAATCGATACAGAAGTATGGCGATTTTTATGGCAATAATTTTTTAATTGAATATCCTGTAGGTTCAGGTATACAATTAAATCTTAACGAGATTGCAGATATAATTAGGAATAATATATTACAAGGCTTTCAAGCAAATCAACAGGGTAATAAAGCCATATTTGGAAAATATAATTGGTTTTATCAACTACCAGGCAACGAAGAGCTATTGCAATTTTATGAATACTTTGATGGTGATACTCAGCGTGGATTAGGCGCTAGTCACCAAACAGGTTGGACTGCTTTAGTTGGTGACCTGTTGATATAATTTGACCAACAATTTCATTTTTTTCTTTCAATTATATATTATATTTAAGTTGTCTTAAAAATAGCCATATGAGTCAACGTCGTGATTTTATTAAGCAAATGTCTTTGGCATCTGCTGCAGTTATCGCAGTTCCTAGTTTTGCAAGAAGTAGCATTTTCACAACCGATACTATTAGAGTAGCCACTATTGGTGTTAATGGGATGGGTTGGGCAAATACAGTTGCAGCTTTGAAAGTAAGGAATGTGCAAGTAGTAGCGCTTTGTGATATAGATGGGTCGGTATTAAACAAAAGAAAGCAAGAACTTTCCCTTCTACAACCCGATGTAAAACAAGTAGACCTTTATAGTGATTATCGTAAAATTTTAGATCGAAAAGATATTGATGCGGTAATTGTAGGTACCCCAGATCATTGGCACGCACTGCAAATGATCAATGCTTGTTCTGCCGGTAAACATGTGTATGTAGAAAAGCCTGCTGGCAATTCTATAGGAGAGTGCGATCTAATGATCAAAGCAAAAAACAGGTATAACAAAATTGTACAGGTAGGACAGTGGCAAAGAAGTCAGAAACATTTTAAAGATGCTTTGGATTTTGTGCATTCCGGACAACTTGGAAATATTAGAACAACTAAAGTTTGGTGTTATCAGGGATGGATGCGTCCTCAACCAGTTGTAGCAGATAGCATTCCACCAGATTATATTGATTACAAAACTTGGTTAGGACCTGCAACTATGCGGACATTTAATACCAGTCGTTTTCATTTTCATTTCAGATGGTTTTGGGATTATGCAGGAGGATTGATGACGGATTGGGGCGTGCATTTATTAGATTATGCAGTGCAAGGCATGAAAGCTGAAAATCCAATTTCGGTAAGTGCATTGGGTGGCAAATTTGCTTATCCAGAATTAGCTGAAGAAACACCTGATACATTAACAGCCTTATATGAATTTGATAAATTCAATTTAGTTTGGGATTCTGCCATGGGAATTGATAATGGTTCTTATAATCGTGATCATGGTATTGCATTTATTGGAAACAATGGAACTCTTATTTTAGACAGGGGTGGATGGGAAGTAATAGAAGAAAGACAAGCAATAAATAAAGTAGTTAAGCCATTGCAAAAACGTGAAGACAATGGTCTTGAATTGCATTGGGAAAATTTTATTAGTGCAATAAGAAATAATAATCCATCCTCTTTACATTGTTCTATTGAAGAAGGAGCGCATATAGCTACTGTTGCTCAAATGGGAAATATTGCTTTTAGATCAGGGAAAAAAATCAGCTGGGATGAATCTAAAAAAAGTTTCACAGACCCATCAATTCAAAATGAATATTATGTAAAAGCATATCATAATGGATATACATTGCCGAAGATTTAAATTCTTAAATAATTAGATTCAAAAAAATTAAAAAAAAAGAGGAAGCAATAGCTTCCTCTTTTTTAGTAGATATTAATATTATCTTGATAAAGGTGTTTCAGAATTTTTATCCAATTTAATTCCTGAATAACCATCAATACCCATTTCAGGTAAATCAAGTCCGTACAATTCAACATCAGTAGTTACTCTGTTACCAACTAGTTTGTCTAATAACTTAAACATCAACCAGCCAGCTAATCCTACGAATATCACATTTGTTGTACCTCCAATTAATTCAGCAATGAACTGTCCGCTATCACCATAAAACAAACCTTTTACTGTTCCTTTTACACCATTTAATCCGTCTCCATAAGTGCCATCAGCAAATAGGCCAAGAGCTAATACGCCCCAAAAACCATTTGCTCCGTGAACCGCAATAGCTCCAACAGGATCATCAATTTTTAATTTTCTTTCTACAAATAAGGTTACTTCAACAACTATTACACCAGAAAGTAAACCAATGATTAATCCGCCTAATGGAGAAACGAAAGCACAAGGTGCAGTTATCGCAACAAGGCCTGCTAATAAACCATTACACATCATGCTTACATCTGGTTTATTTCCTCTTACAAACCATATCCATAAAGTAGACGCGAGAGCACCTCCGCAGGAAGCGATCATGGTATTAAATGCAACGACTGAGAAACGTAAATCAGTACCAGCAAAAGTAGAACCTGCATTAAATCCAAACCATCCAAATGCGAGTACGATTGTTCCTAAAACTGCCATTGGGATATTATGGCCTGGAATAGCGTTTGGTGATTTGTCTTTATTAAACTTACCAATTCTAGCGCCAATCATACGGGCACCAACAAATGCTAATACACCACCTGTTAAATGCACAACAGATGAACCAGCAAAGTCTACGTGTCCGTGGCCTAATCCGAAATTAGTACCTAATTGAGCTAACCAGCCACCGCCCCAGACCCAGTTGCCATAAATAGGATAAATGATACCACCAATTAGAAAACCGCTGATTGCGAAAGATGCGAATTTCCATCTTTCAGCCATTGCACCTGTAGGGATAGTGGCAGCAGCATCCATGAAAACAACCTGGAATACAAAGAAGCCTAATACGCCTACGTCGTAAATTCCGTTCATGAAAAATCCTTTTGCCCCGAATAAGCCGAAGCTATGTCCTAAAAGGGTGATAGATACTTCATTATTTAATCCATCATATCCTCCCAGGGTTCCGAGAGCTCCCATCCCTCCAAACATGATTGCAAAGCCACATGCAAAGAAACCAAGAGCACCAGCAGGGTATACAAATAAGTTCATAGCCATGGTATGGGCCACATTTTTAGCTCTTGTTAAACCAGTTTCAACCAAGGCGAAACCAGCTTGCATAAAGAATACCAGGAAGCCAGTAATTAAAAGCCACACCATATTGATGCCCACTTTATTTTTACCTACTTGGTCAGATAATTCAACTGTTGTAGGAGCGCCAGCTTTAGCAGCTGTAACATCTGAGGTGTTTCCTGTAGTTACACCTGAAGGATCTGGGTTTCTTGGAGCTGCAGTTTGTGCATAGGAGTCAATAGCGGTCAACGACAGCATAATGAGTAGTGCAACTATGATTTTACGCATCATTTTATCTTATTTTAAAATTAATTAATATTAAATAGTATCGCTTGGTCCAGTAGTAGAAGCTTCACCTCTTGCGCCAGTTCTGATTCTTACAGATTCTTCGATATTGTAAGTGAAAATCATTCCGTCGCCTAATTCTCCGGTATAAGCAGCTTTTTCAATACAGGTGATTGTTTTTTCAACATTCACCTCTTTTAAAACGATTGACAAAAACATACGCGGTATATATTGAGTATCATATACTGTTCCACGGTAGCTGTGGTGGCCCTTGGTATGTTCGTTGCCAATACCTGAGCATTCCCAATAAGAGAAGAAGTCAATTCCATTCTCCTTTAGGGCTAGTTTTACGTCTTCGAACTTGGAGGTTCTAACGATTGCTTCGATTTTTTTCATAAAACGGTTTGTTATTAATTAATAGAAATAATTACATAGTGTTATAATATATATGAACTTTCTTTAGTGAAAATAGTAAAAAAATGAATAATTGTTAAATATTATTTACATAAATTATAATGTAATATGTTATTTATAACTCGATTTTACTGCTTTATGCTTGGATTTAGCCAAAAAAAAGCCATCCCGAGAGCTCGGGATGGCTTTTTTGTAAATACTTAGTAAAGTTAATTAGCCATTTACTTTGTCTTTAGTTAGGTCGGCTTTATCTTTTTTCTTGTCTGCCTTGTCCTTAATGACGTCTTTTTTATCTTTTGAGATATCTTTTTTATCCTTATTTATTTCAGCTTTTTCTTTTTTTGCAGCTTTTGGATTTTTATTTTCAATAGCTTCTTGCTTTTCTTTTTTATCCTTAGCTAAAGCAGTTTTGTCTGTAGTTAAATCAGTTTGATCTTTTTTGAGATCCTTTTTGTCCTGTTTGATGTCTTTCATATCGTGTTTGATATCTTGTTTTTTCTCTGTTTTGTGTTGACCACCGGATTGAGCAAACAAAAGGGTGCTTGATGAAAGAATCAATGCAATTGTAAGAGTTAATACTTGTTTCATATTTATTGTTTTTAGTTGTTATGGATATATAGATACTTAATTATTAATTTGGTTTAATGGGTTCTAAAAATATTTTTAAAATCATGACGTTTGTATAGTGTAAATCAAATATTTTTATTTAAGCTAAAACCCCAGATGTGAAACTAATTTTATTCAGAATATTTTTATTGCTATTTATTGTCTTCATAAATCTATCTATTTTAAAAGCACAAACAGATAAATCGGAGTCTACTAGTAATTCGGTTTTTAAAGCAAAGCTTAGTTATCTATCAAATTCGGTGTATAATGGCAGGAAAGACTCATTAGAAGTACCCTATGTTAATTTAAATTTAAAATATCTGAATACAAATGGCTTTTATATTGGGAGTGGATTATCTTATTTGGTGAGTTCATACGCACAAAGAATCGATGTGGTAAATATTAATGCTGGATATTTTAAAGAAATAAATGACCATTTCGATTTTGCTGTAAATGCCTCAAAATCTTTTTATAATACCAATAGTGTTTCTGTTAGTTCTGAGATATTAGGCAACTTAAGTGCAGATATTACTTATACTAATAGCCTCTTCGATTTGTCAGTAGGTTCTTCCGCGTCATTAACAACTGGTAAATCAGATCTGAGTTTTAATTTTGATTTATCGCATTCTTTTAGTTTAGACCAAGATGATGAGTGGTCTTTGGAACCTGAAATTACTAGCAATATTGGAACTAGAAATTATTATGGCGGGTATTTAAAGACCAGACAAACTAAAAAAGGTAAGAAAAAAATTGTACCAGGAACAACAACTACAACAGGAAATGTAACTACAGCAACAGTTGCAACTATTCAAGCTTTGAATACAGCACAAATTGCTATACTTGATTATGAAATATCATTGCCCCTTTATTATAGAGGCAAAAAATGGGGATTTTTCTTTATACCTACTTACGCAATTCCTCAGAGTCCGATAACCTATGAAGCAACCGTAAAAACAACCATTACAACTAATGGTAATGCAGTTTCGAACACTAAAAAAAGTACGGCTTTAGAAAATATCGGTAATATATTTTATGGAGAAATAGGAGTGACACTAAAATTTTAAGAAGCCTTATTTTAAAGTTTATATAAATCCCAGAACAAAAAAGATTGTACCGATTGATGCAACAAATAAACTGCCATACCATAGAGACTTTCTTTTTGTGAGAATTGCGATAGCTGAAATTGCAATGGCAATTTGAAATAAAGTTACTGAACGAGCTAATAAAACATGATGTGCTAAATGCCCTTCAGATTCTTTTTCAAATGACTCAGCTTTTTCTTTTATAGTCTCTTGCTCTCTTTTATATCTCTCATAAGATTCTTTATCCTGAGGGTCGTTTTTATTAATGCTTTTAATTTCAGCTTTAATTCCCTTTGCCTGATAATAGGCCCATTGATCTGAAGCTTTTACTTGTTGAATCAATGCTTCATTAGAATGGTGCCCAGCCATTAAACCTGAAATGGCTGCAAATACAGCAATTAATGCTGTAGATATTGCCACATACATATTCCATCCACCCTCTTTTCCTTTTAAAGCTTCTTCTGCTTTTTCATGTATAGTTTCGTGTAAATGTTCAGTAGGGATTTCTATTTCTTCCATAATATTGTCTTTAAATCAGCTGTAAAATAGATTCAATCTATTTAATAGCGAATTAAATAAAGTTTAAAGGAGTAGATTTTTTAACTAATTAACTTTTTTAAAGCCATAATTTAAATTTATTGATGTACCAGTTTTTAATTAACTGTGTAAGCAAACAATAACAGGTAAGCATTCCTATTAGCCAAGGAAAGTAAGAAAGTGGTAATGCTTCTAATTTTAATGCACCAGCAAAAGGTGTAAATGGAATAGAAATTCCTATTAATATTATCAATGAAGTCAATGCCACTACTGGAGTGGTTGCCCAACTCTCGATAAATGGAATTTTCTTAGTACGAATCATATGCACAATTAGTGTTTGGGATAAAAGTCCCTCAATAAACCAACCGCTTTGAAAAAGACTTTGATGTTCTACTGAATTTGCTTTGAAAAAATAAAACATAATAGCAAATGTGGCATAGTCAAATATGGAGCTAATAGGTCCTATATAAATCATAAATCTAGTAATATCAGTAGCGTCCCATTTTTTGGGTTGTTCTAAAAAATCCGCGTCCATTCTATCCCAGGGAATAGAAGTTTGAGAGATGTCGTACAATAAATTTTGAATTAAAATTTGTACAGGAAGCATGGGTAAAAATGGAAGAAAAGCACTGGCACCAAGCATGCTGAACATATTTCCAAAATTACTGCTAGCAGTCATTTTAATATACTTAATGATATTTCCGAAAGTCCTTCTACCATAAATCACCCCCTTTCTTAATACCATCAAATCTTTTTCCAATAAGATAATATCTGCACTTTCTTTTGCAATATCTACAGCAGTATCTACACTGATTCCTACATCTGCTTCTCTGAGAGCTGCCGCATCATTAATTCCATCGCCCATAAATCCAACAGTATGCCCTTTTGATTGAAGGACTTGTACAATTCTTGATTTTTGTATCGGGCTGAGTTTTGCTAAAATAGATACCTCATCAATTTCTGCGGCTATTTCTTCATCGGTCATTTTTTCGATATCTGTACCCAATAATATTTTGGTATAAGGGATGCCTACATCACGACAAATCTTTTTTGTTACAACTTCATTATCACCAGTTAAAACTTTAATACTGACACCTAAATGCTGTAATGCCTCAATGGAAGTTTTTGCGGAAGGTTTTGCGGGATCTAGAAACCCTATAAAACCGGTAAGTACCAGATCCTTTTCGTCTTCCACAGAATACGTCAATGCTCTTTCATCAAATTCTTTTATGGCAACTAATAAAACTCGAAGGCCCTCCTTATTTAATTTTTTTGATGTTTCAAGAATAGTGGCCCTCACTTTTTCATCCATCTTAATAACCTTGTCGTTCTCTATATGTAATTGTTTATCCTCACCCGGATCAAAAGCATTAATACATAGAGGTAGCATTTCCTCTACAGCACCTTTACAAATTAAAAGATGTTTTCCGTTTCTTTGTTTTAGAATAACAGACATCCTTCTTCTTTGGAAGTCGAAAGGAATTTCATCTACTTTTGCAAATGACTCTTCCACCATCAGATAGTCGTGCAATTCAATATGATCCAGAACGGCAATATCAAGTAGATTTTTCAAACCGGTTTGATGATAACTATTTAGGTAAGCCCATTTTAAGACTTCTTCATCATCATCGCCATAAATATTTAAGTGTCTTTCTAATACAATCTTATCCATGGTTAGGGTACCCGTTTTATCGGTACAAAGAATATCCATCGCCCCAATATTCTGAATGGCATTCAATCTTTTTACAATCACTTTTCTTTTACTCATCGAAACAGCTCCTTTTGCAAGGTTGGCTGTTACAATCATCGGAAGCATTTCTGGTGTAAGACCAACTGCTACTGCAATTGCAAATAATAAAGCTTCCCACCAATTCCCTTTTGCCAGTCCGTTAATTAGAAAAATCAAAGGAACCATGACTAACATAAATTTGATAAGCAGATAGCTAACCTTATTTACTCCTTTATCAAAACTAGTTTCTGCTCTTTTGCCAATTAACGTTTTACTTAATGATCCAAAATATGTTTGGTTGCTGGTTGTTACAATCATAGCATTAGCTGTTCCACTCACTACATTGGTACCCATGAAACAGATATTGTCTAAATGCAGTGGAGATAATTCCCCGGCATTCTTAATTGCCAAACTTCTTTTTTCAACTGGAAGAGATTCTCCTGTTAGCATGGCCTGACTTACGAATAAATCTTTCGATTGAATGATTCTGCAATCAGCAGGAATCATATCACCAGCAGAAAGAAAAATGATATCACCGGGAACCAATTTTTTAATGTCAATTTCTTTTTTACCAATTTCCTTTCTTAAAACTGTGGCTGTGGTTTTAACCATGCTTTTTAATTGTTCGGCAGCTTGGTTACTTCGAAATTCTTGGAAGAAACGAAGAAGCGAGCTTACTAAAACCATAATGCCAACTGTTACTACTGTTTTATAATCGGCTTGGCCTGGCTTTGCTAACCATACATCTAATAAAAATGAAATAGCGGCTATAATAACTAGAATACCTATGAATGGATTTATAAAGGCGGTTATCAATTGACTGAACCAGGAAGGTGCTTTTTCATGATGCACTTCATTTTGTCCGAAATGGACTAATTTTTCTTCTACTTGTTCTTGTGAAAGCCCTTCATAGCTAGTTTCAAATATTTCAAGAAAAGCTTCAACTTCTTTTTTACTTGCGGTCCTTAATCTATTGGAGGCAACTTCATCTATACCATTTGAATTGGGTGAAAATGGTAATTTATTTTTGATAGATTCTTTAAT
>CAIYLW010000055.1 GCA_903927185.1 uncultured Bacteroidota bacterium | reverse complement strand
TGAATTTGTAATGGAAGCTTTCCCCCATTTGATTGAATAGAAACCCCTAGTTGCGGAAGAATTTCATCAAAGAAGTTCATGGGTCTTGTTAGCAAAGATCCAGTACCATTAATAGTAATGGCTTCCTCACTTAAAGCAGCGATTGGAGTAAACATTCTAATACCTAAACCACTTTCACCACAATTAATTTCTTTATTTATTGGAGAGACCCCTCTCGATATTATCTGAATGCTATTATTATCAATTTTTTCAATTGTAGCTCCTAATTTTTCAATCACATCCAATGCAGCAAAGTCGTCGTTGCTCCTACCTGGGTTAATAATCTTGGTAGAACCTCTCGTTAATAAGGCCGCAGCACAGGCTCTCTGCATACTGCTTTTACTGGCAGGTGCATATAATTCTCCTGAAATAATAGATGGTTGTATCGTTGCATTCATAGCAGTCGAAATCCTGATGATTTTAATATTGTTTTAAAATGGCTTCCAGCTCAGTGAAAGTCAGCGATTGAATAACACCCTTGCCAATTTTTTGTAACAAAATATAATTAATGCTTTGCGCATCTTTTTTCTTATCCATTTGCAATGTCTTGAAAGCTTTCTTTTTGTCAAAATCTGCAAAAGTAGGCAGGCCATATTTTGCAAGCAATGCAATTACTTTTTCGGCATCTTTAAACCCTTTGATCTGTGCAGACATTAAAGCAGCATAAGTCATTCCGATACTGATTGCCTGGCCGTGACTTAGTTCATACATATTCTCAATGGCATGACCAAGGGTATGTCCGTAGTTCAATAATTTTCTATCTCCCTGTTCAAATTCATCATTCACTACTACTTTTGTTTTGATCAATGCATTACGTTGAATCAAATCTGTTAAAAGTGTAGGATTATTCTTAAAACTAGAAATTGTATTTTTCTCTAACAACTCAAACATGGCGGCATCTTTGATACATGCATGTTTGATGATTTCAGCAAACCCATTTTGCCATTCTTCTTTGGGCAAAGTTTTTAAAAAACTATGATCGTATAATAAAAATTGAGGTTGACGAATCAATCCCACCATATTTTTATAAACGCCAACATCAATTCCATTTTTTCCACCAATAGAAGCATCAACCATTGCCAAAATAGAAGTGGGAACAAATCCACACTTAATTCCACGCATATAGATACTGGCAACATAGCCAGTTATATCAGTAACCACACCGCCACCCACACCAATCAATGTTGTTTTTCTATCTGCACCAAATGCAATCAACTGATCAATAATAACGTCCACTGTTTGTTGCACTTTGAAAGCTTCACCGGGTTTTAATACAATGGTATTCCAACCTTTAAACTTCCGTTTGTGTTTTTCAAAAAGGTGATCATCTGTAATGATAACAGCCTGATCTTTCGATACTAATTTTTCTAAATGAGAAAAATCGGCATTGAAATAATAATCAACCGTTGATGTAGAAAATGTAAAACTTCTTTTTCGCATAAACTTAATTAGCGTATTCGCAAAAAATAAGCATTAGCGAACTGATATTGCGGACAAATCTGATTCGCTAATGCTATTCCATTTAAACTATGAATTCATGATCCTGTTCTGGTGAGTAATACTCTCCATGTGAACGGCATCAAAATATTTGGTAACAAATTCTTTGCTCAATCCTAATTTTTCGCCTTTAATAAAAGCTCTTTCAAGAATTGAATTCCAGCGATTGGTTTGAAGAATGGTGATGTCATTCTCTTTTTTATACTGACCAATTTTTTCAGCCACTTTCATACGCTGACTTAGGATCTGCATTAATTCATCATCAAGATTATTAATCTGCTGACGCAATTTTTCCAAATTCGCATGATATTCTTCAGATGCTACATCTTCTTTTCTCCAACGAATATTGCCAATTAATTCGCCCAATACTTCTGGTGTAATTTGTTGTTTAGCATCACTCCAGGCATTATCGGGATCGATATGACTTTCAATAATCAAGCCATCGAAATCAAGGTCAATTGCGGTTTGAGCAACATCATGTAAATTGGTTCTATTACCACAGATATGAGATGGGTCATTGATCATCATCACATTTGGGTAACGGCGTTTCATTTCGATAGCCAAATGCCACATAGGTGCATTACGGTATTCAGTGTTTCCATAAGAACTAAAACCACGATGAATTAAACCAACATTTTTAATGCCTGCTTTTTGAACACGCTCCATGGCACCAATCCATAATTCCAAATCAGGGTTGATTGGATTTTTGATTAATACAGGGACGTCCACACCGCGTAAAGCATCAGCAACATCTTGTACACTAAATGGATTCACAGTTGTACGCGCTCCGATCCACAATACATCTACACCGAAATGCAATGCATCTTCCACCTGTTTTGCTGTTGCAACTTCTACTGCTACTGGTAAACCAGAAGCCTTACGTGCTTGTTGTAACCAAGGCAAACCTTTGGTACCAATCCCTTCAAAACTTCCGGGGCGTGTACGAGGTTTCCAGATACCTGC
>CAIYLW010000054.1 GCA_903927185.1 uncultured Bacteroidota bacterium | reverse complement strand
CGTACAAAGAACAGAAACTTTTAAAACCCGCGAGTTTGTGATTGAAAAATCAGAAGATATTAATGGCCGTACCATTACCAACTATGTGAAGTTCCAATGCGTTCAAGATAAAACCACCATGGTTGATCGCTTTAATATCGGTGATGAGGTAAAAGTTCAATTCAACATCAAAGGAACTAAATGGGTTAAAGATGGCAAAGAAAATTACATCACTAACCTCGACGCCTGGAGAATGGAAACGGTAAAAATAAGTCAGGATACAATTCCTTCCGACAATACAAATTATAACGACATGCCTCCTTCACTGGATGCTGTGGATGATCTTCCATTTTAAAAACCAGCAGTACTTTTTTAGGATAAACACCTAACAGTAATTATATGCAAAAAGAAATTACCCTCAAGCTTACTCCTTCCGATGCAAACAATCAGGAAGCAATTAAAAACGCTATTGCCCAGAATCTGGGCATCTCTGTTAATAAAGTAAGTGGTTTTTATCGAAACAAAGAATCGATTGATGCTCGCAGCAGCAAGCAGGTTTGGATCAACCTGAACTTGAAAGCATTTATTGATGAACCCATTATTGATCGCCCGATTATTCAAATCAACTTTCAAGATGTTACAAAGTCAACCAAAAAAGTAATTATTGTTGGTGCAGGGCCAGCCGGACTCTTTGCAGCCCTGCAACTAATTGAACTAGGTATTCAGCCTATTATTCTTGAAAGGGGTAAAGATGTACGGGCCCGCAGAAGAGATTTAGCAGCACTTAATAAAGAAGGCATTGTAAATCCTGAAAGCAATTATTGCTTTGGTGAAGGTGGCGCCGGAACTTATAGCGATGGAAAATTGTATACACGCAGTTCGAAACGTGGAGATATCAACCGTATCCTGAATATTCTTTTCCAATATGGTGCAGAAGAAACTGTGCTTTATGAAGCGCATCCACATATCGGCACAAACAAACTCCCCCAGATTATTACTGCTATTAGAAAACAAATTTTGGATTGCGGTGGACTATTTCTTTTTGAAAAAAAAGTAACCAACCTGGTTATTGAAAGCGACATTATTAAATCAGTTGAAACAGCTGATGGAAATAAATACGATGCGGATGCCGTAATCCTTGCCACAGGGCACTCAGCTCGCGATATCTTTGAAATGTTACAACGCCAACAAATACTAATTGAAGCAAAACCATTTGCTTTGGGTGTAAGGATCGAACATCCTCAATCATTAATCGATAGTATTCAATACCACTGTAGCATTCGCGACGAACACCTTCCCCCGGCCAGCTATGGACTGGTGGAACAAGTTGCAGAAAGAGGTGTATTTAGTTTTTGCATGTGCCCAGGAGGAATTATTGCTCCCGCTGCTACTAATCCTGGAGAGTTAGTAGTAAACGGATGGAGCCCCAGTAAAAGAAATAATCCGTATGCAAATAGTGGCATGGTTGTTCAGGTTGCTCTTGATGATGCTATCAGTTATTTTAAGAAAACAAATCCTGAATCTCCAGAATTGCACAACGAAAAGAATCCTTTATTATTAATGCATTTTCAATCAGCTATTGAACAAACTTGTTTCAAAGCTGGAGGCGGAAAACTAGTTGCTCCTGCACAACTGATGGTTGACTTTACCAACAATAAAATATCTCCTACCCTTCCAGCCAGTAGTTATTTACCAGGTATTCATTCTAATAATCTTGCTGATGTATTGCCCACATTTATTTATAAAAGTTTACAAGGTGGATTTAAGGCATTCGGGAAAAAAATGCATGGATATCTTACCAACGATGCAGTGGTAGTTGCAACTGAAAGTAGAACATCATCCCCAGTAAGGATACCCAGAGATGCTAACACATTAGCACATCCACAAATCAAAAACTTATATCCTTGTGGGGAAGGTGCAGGATATGCTGGTGGAATTGTAAGTGCCGCTATGGACGGCGAAAAATGTGCTTTGTTCTGTGCACAACAATTAGCCTAATTAGAACTCTTCTTTTGTTGTAGATTTTTTCGCAATTAATTTATCAGACGAGATTAAAGTATTCTTTTGAAATAGCTTCTGTTCTTGCTTCATCATTTCTGCATCGGAATTACTAAACTCCTTATGAAGTATATCTAGACTAGGTTTGCCAGCATCTACCCATGCTGTATAATAAAAGTCAGCAATTAAATTCGCTGAAGAAAGCAACTGATTATTAATGCTGTTTTTTAATGATAAAGCATATGCTTTTGCAAATTCACTGGTATAAGATTTATATTCTTTACCCCTGCGTAACTGTATGCGATATTTTTGCGCATCTGTAAATGATAGACTTACTTCTTTTTCTTTTGCCAACAATTCTGGAACTAATGCAGCTGCTGTTCGAACTGCACCCCAGATAGCTTGTTCAGGATGCTTCAAATATTTTGCTTTGTGTTTTGAATACAAACTATAATTTACGATCTCAATTTCTGGTATCATCGATTCCCATAAACTATGAATGCCTTTCTGATTGGTTAGTTGACCATCATAATTAATAGTAGTATGCAATGGCACATTAGCATCTGAAATATAATGGCCCAAGTCGGAGGCATAAAAAAGGATACTATCTTTATTCTGTATTCTAAAAGCATCTGTTAGCTTTTCTTTTATATAAATCACATGATAAGGAACATAGCCGTATTTCAGTAAGCTATCTTTAGTATATTTTTTTACAGCATTGTTCCAATCTAAGGGCATCTCATTCACTGCATTTTTGCCGAACATTTCCAAATCAATAAAGTGCTTAGTGGCTTCATTAACATCTTGGCTTCTACGTAAGTCTGGCCTAGGTGCGTCGTACACTAATTTATCTTTATGGTGATAGAAAAAAGTCTGCAAAGAATTGGGTAGCTCATAGATAGCTAGTTGCTGCACTGTTTTGTGCACTAAAAAACCCCAGCTGCTGAGTAGCACACAGAAACCAATTAAACTTAGTGAAAGGATTATTTTCTTAACTAAAATCATTGGGGATTCAATTGATTCTGGCAAAATTAGGCCTTATAAAATCAAAGTGTAATATTTATTCAGATGGTGCTACTAACATCATAGTTTTTCTTAATTTAACAGCTTAGACTTTACTTTCAACTATTAGAAACCAACATCTATGAGTAAAATACTGGAACTTAAAAATTTAAAAAAATATTATACTACTCAAAAGGCAGTAGATGATATTAGCTTCTCTATTGAAAAGGGAAGCATATTTGGCTTACTTGGACCAAATGGAGCAGGTAAAACAACATTGCTTCGAATGATTACGGGTATCTTTTATCCCGACCAGGGAGAAATAATTTTGGATGGTAAAACTTTCGACCCCCTCAATGACATCATCAAAATCGGCTATATGCCGGAAGAACGTGGCCTTTATAAAAAAATGAAAATCGGCGATCAGGCCCTTTATTTAGCACAACTTAAAGGAATGAGTAAGGCTGAAGCCATGGAAAAAATCAAATTCTGGTTTAAGAGGATGGAAATGGAAAGTTGGTGGAACAAAAAAGTGGAAGACCTGAGTAAAGGGATGAGTCAGAAATTACAATTCGTTATTACTGTTTTACACGAACCTAAATTAATTATTCTTGATGAACCTTTCAGCGGACTTGACCCCGTTAATGCCAACCTCATTAAAGATGAAATTTATGGTCTGGCACAGCGAGGATGCACAGTGATATTTAGTACGCATAGAATGGAACAAGTAGAGGAAATCTGCGATCATATAGTTTTAGTAAATCTTGGTAAGAAAATATTAGATGGCACAGTTGCTGGCATTAAACAAGATTTCAAAGAGAATATCTATAGTATAAAAGTTCATGAAATGCCTTCTATCATTAGTAATGATGCTTTTTATGTGGTGGACCAAACAGCAAACTTACTTACCGTAAAAATAAATGAAGGAAAGAATAGTAATGATGTGTTGAAATATTTTATACAGCAAAATTTAACTATTGAATCTTTCAACGAAGTTTTGCCATCACTCAATGATATATTTATTAACCTAGTAGAAGGCACAAAAGCTACGACCCGCGCATTTCAACCAATCAACGACTAATTTAATACTATGAACAAAATATTATTAGTAGCACGCAGAGAATTTTTAACGCGTGTACAGAAAAAAACATTCCTCCTTTCTACCATTGGTTTACCCTTGATCATTTTCGGCTTCTATGCCATGATCATTTACTTTTCGATAAAAACAACCGACAACTACAAAATTGCTGTTGCAGATAAGGCCAATATTTTTAACGGAAAAATCGAATCAAAAGACAACGAAGTTATTTTTGAATTTGTTCAATCTGATACTGCAACACTTCAAAATAACCTGATGAAAAATACTTATCAGGCATTTTTATATGTTCCAACAAAATTCACACTCGAAGGAAAAGACTCATTATATTTTCGCTCGGCAAAATCAGTGGGGATTATGACTCGTGAAAAGATTCAAAACCTCATTAATAAAGCTTTAGAAGAAAAACGGCTGATGGGTTTTAACATTACCAAAGCCCAATTAGATAGTCTTCAAAAAGAAAATGAATATATACAGTTTTCTTCCGCTTCCGGAAAAACAGAAAACGAAACGAAAGTAGGTGTTAGCTACGCTGTAGGTATGATTTCTGGTTTCATGATCTATATTATTCTATTTATTTACGGTACCATGGTAATGCGTGGCGTAATGGAAGAAAAAGTTAGCCGTATTGCAGAAGTGATTATTAGTAGCGTAAAACCATTTCAATTAATGATGGGCAAAATATTTGGCATTGGCGCAGTAGGACTTATTCAATTCCTTATTTGGCTGGTGCTAGTGTTTGGTATTCAATTCGCTGTCGCACTCATGTTCCCTTCCTTGGTTCAATCGATGCAAGGACAGCCTATTCAACCAGCAGGAATGCAAGCAGCCCATGCAGTGCAGGAAAGTGGCGCGATGAGTGGCGCAATGAAAGGCCTAAGCACCATTAATTTTCCTTTAATCATTGGATGTTTTATCTTTTACTTTATTGGTGGATACCTTCTATACTCATCATTATTCGCAGCAGTGGGAAGTGCGGTAAATGAAGACCCTCAAGACGCACAGAGTTTATTATTACCTATTACTATGCCTATTATTTTTGCAATCGTAATCATGATGAAGGCTGTTAATGATCCCAATAGTGGAATTGCTGTTTTCGGAAGCTTATTCCCTTTAACTTCTCCGATTGTAATGATGGCAAGAGTTGCCTATGGTGTGCCTGATGGAGTTTCTTTATTTCAATTAATATTGAGTATGGTGTTACTCATATTGGGCTTCCTTGGTACAACATGGGTTGCAGCAAAAATATATCGTACGGGAATATTATTATACGGAAAGAAAATCACCTGGAAGGTTATGTGGACTTGGGCTTGGAAGAAAAATTAAAATAAAATATAGCACGCAGATGACGCAGATCTTGCAGATTTCTGCAGATAAAAAATCTGTGAAAATCCGTTTTATCAGCGTCATCAGTGTGCCATTGAAACTCTTAAAGTATTTGATTAAATTCTAGGCGCTCACCATCCGGACCGAGGATATTAAAATACATGCATCCACTTTTCCAGAAATCTAATTTTACCGGGGCAGCTTCAATTGAATAAAAGCCTGCAGTATGTAATGTTTGAAATGTCAAATTTATATCTGCCACATCAAAGGCAATATGATCAATATGTCCATTCTTTCTATTTCTTACTTCCGAATTATCTGGTTCGGGCATTTCGTAAAGTTCTAAAGTGATACTTCCTAACTGCATCATGATACAAGTTCCCTTTTCATTTACTGCATACTGGAAATTTGCTTGCATATTATTTTTAAAACCAAGCGATTGATAAAATGCTTCTGAACGTTTGATATCGGCAACTGGAATACCAACATGTTGTAGTGAACGGATTTGTAAATCGATAGGTTTATGCATGAATAAAAAATTAAGTTTTAGTTATTCTTAGATCAACAGATGGTAAGGGCTAAAGCCCAATTATCTTATTGTTCTTATACCCTAGGCTGAAGCCTTGAGTTAACATATCATCCCCATTCACGCCTCACTCTTATCTCTTATTTCATATTTCTTACTGCGCTAATGATATTCTCACATTTACTCCTGCCCTTGTTGTGGTAATTGGTGCAGATGTTGATATATAAGGGATTACCCTTCTTTGATCAAAGAAAAGTTTCACATTTATTCTATTATTAATCACATAGTCGACCGAGGGCTGAATTAATACTTCCTTTTGTCCGCCAGTGCCATAAGTGGTTGTTTGATCAAGGGCACTATTACTAGTTGCTACATCTCTTAAAGACACATCAAGTTTTATATTTAAATCATTACCAGTCTTACTATTTTTCATTCCCGGAACTAAAAACGGCAATCTAACCCCTTTCTTACGAAACCCACCACCAAAGGTCCACTCAGTACTTCTTGTTTCGGCCAATTGATAATCAATCAAACTCATACTAAGCGTTCTGCTTTTTTTGTATTCAAATTTAAGACTGAGTTTATTAATAGTAGTTACCTCTATTCCAATTAAAGGAACAAATTGTTCTTGCATAGTAATATTCGGAACAAGATAAAATGGAATATAGTTTCCACTTACTGTATCAATAAAAGAAGGAGCTCCTATTTTAAACGGATCTCGATATAACAACGCACTTGTAAAGCTATTCATACTTAATGTACCATTATATCCGTGCGTTAAAGTAATGGAACTAAAAATCGATGAAAGTCCAGGTAATTTTGATAACCCTGTATATGTAGCCCTCCAATTAGGTTTCGGCATAATACCACTAAAAGGATTAGATTGAATATTTGCATTTGATTGCTTAATCAAACTAATACTACGAGGGTCTTTTCCAGTATATGCTGCAAGGAATGCAGGTAAAATTACATCCTGTGAATATCGGCCATATCCTGATGCATAACCATCAGCAGTAAATTGCTGTGACGGTGCAAGTCCTTTCCAATAAGGATTTGCACCTGCTACCCTATTGGAAATAATTAATCGATTGTTTTCAAAAGTTTTAAATGTTTCTGAAACCTCATTCGGACTTGATCTGGCGAATAAAGTTTTGAAAGATATATACGATACACTAAATCCACCCGAAGCCAATGGATTTAAGTGGTCTGGCCTTCCATATCCAGCTGTATCTTTAAATAGTTCTGTATATTCTTTTGTAAAAGTTTTTTCTAAATTAAAATCTATAATAAATTCTCTTAGTGGTTCTACTTGTGCGGTAATACTAAGACGTTGTTCAAAATTTTGTCGATATAAAAAATTAAAAGAACTATCCCTGGAAATTAGTCCCTGACTTGATTTTTTATTCAGCCAAGCGGTATCAGGTTGTTTACCAAATATATAATCCAAACCGGGTTGCATACTACTCCAGTTTTGGCCCAATACTTTACTGCTATCCATATAACCCGGCACCCTGCTTTTGAAATTTGCAGAATAATTTAATTGAACTGTCTTCACCATCGTTATTAATCTACCAACAGCTTTTTCAAACCCATTGATTTCTAATGGCTGATTTGCTTTGGCAATTTTTTGTGCATTACGCTCATCTCTTTTTTGTTGCCTCCACTTTTTCAAAGCATTTTTTCTCAACTGACCTGAAAGGCCACTTAATGCTTCTTCTTTTGTAGGCACTACAAAACCTAAACTATTTTGTTGAGAAGTTTTTACATCAGTTCCATTTAATAAATTTTTCTTGTCTTTACCTACATCTTTTTTGTTGCCAGGTGAATTCTGGGCATTCCTTGGTTGTGTACGTGATGAATTATCTACTGCTCGTAACCATTTTGATTTGGCGTATAAATTAGAAAAACTGAACTGTGTATTTAAATTATTTTCTTGCGAGTTCTCAAGCGTATTTCCCAATGAGATTGCCAATCGGCTTGCCCCAATCCAGTTATAGGATGTGGCATAAGTATATCTGGCACTAATCCAATTGGTAATTGGTAATTTACTTAGTGGTATATCATAACTTAAAGCCGCCCTTTGTTGGTATAAAGTATTTCTTCCTCCATTAAAAAAATTAGTACGCACTGCAGCTTTTTTTGCTTTGGTATCAATCCTACCACCAGGCTCATCAACAATAGCATTGTCGGTGGCAGTAAAATTTAAATTCAACTTTCTCGACAAATCCCACTGCATATTATAGAATCGATTGAACGTAAAGTATTTGTCGTAAGTAGTATCTACACGATCAACTTTATTATCAAAAGAGTTTACAATTCTAGGCACGTATTCTGCAAATTGCCTGTTCACGTCAGCTCGGAAACTTAGTAAAGATGGATGTACATTAAAATTAAAATCTCTGAGCCATGTTAACCAAGCTGTTTTACTTTTTATTATTTTTTTTAATGGTTCTATATATTTGCTTTGTCCGATATAGGTATATCCCAAACCACCACGTTGTCTAATAATTTTATTTTCAGAAACAATTGAACTAGACTGATCAGTCTGTGAAAATGAATAACTAATATCGAAATTACTGAGTTTGAAAAGTCCTGTCTTGTTTCCGGTAGGTGCAACCCTCACATTGGTAAAATTGATGGTCTTGATAGTTGTTTTATCAATCGATGCATTTCGAATGGAGTCCCTTTTATTTGGCAACATTGCTAATTTCTGTGATAGAAGTACATCTTTATCATAAGGATCATATTGAGGAGTAATTAAAGTTTCACTGATACTTGCATATACAGGCATACTCAATTTGATTTTTTTAGGAAACAATTTCCCTGCATTGATATTGGTTGCTATATCAAATTGAACAAGATTATCTTTTGCTCTTTCATTTACTCGCTGTTCAATAGTTCCAAATCCTTGTGTATGAGTATTGGCAGAAACAGAAACTGTTCCTAGATCTGCTAGGGTAAGATCAATCCTTCCTAAGGCTGCCCACGCTCCATGCTCGTTTATTTGTGATAAACGCAATTCATCCACCCAAACCTCTGTATTAACTACTTGTGCATCTGGTTTGCTTGGATTTTCTACAGCAATCAAAAGTCCCTGAACTTCTCCTAAATTAGGGTTACCCATTACGGATAAAGTTTTAGTTCCCGAATGTTCACGATATATCACATTCATCGGCAAACTCGCTGCATTTCTTCGGAGTTTCAAATTCACTAAATCAATCAAACTGAAATCTAAATTATTTTCTGCAGGCCAAACCTTTAGTTCCTGTCCTGCCACATAAGTACCAGGTGGTGTTATATGAAGTGGGATTTTAATTTCATAATAGTTATTCAAATAGTCTTGACCAATTCTAATTACAGCATTCACATCTCCATCTCTCAACGCTCGCTGACCTGATACTGATTCGGCATGAATAAACATCGACAATTTACCGAACTGGCGCATATCAAGGTTCAGGGCTTTAATGATTGCTCGCGCATCGCCTGAAACTAAATTATTTACCTGCATACTGATACTCTGTTCGTTCTGCAAAAGATTAATACCATTATTACTTAGCTGTTGCACACGTTGGATTCCTGGAGGTATGAGATAATTAACTGGTTGCCTACTACTGTTCTCTTCTAGATTTACGGAAAGGGTATTAAAGGTTGTTCCAAAAGTTGTATTCACTGGTGTGTAACTTCCGGTAGTGTCCAAATTATAAGTAAATTTACGCCATTGGTTACGCACCATATTCAAACTAGCAAAACGCAAAACCACAGAATCTTCGAATCCTGTTAAGTACATCCTAGCAAATCGAATCGATTTAAAATCCGGTATTCCACCAACCCGGCTGCTGAAATCTTTAATCGGAACACGAAACAAATACCAATCTTCCTGTCGAACAATTCCATCTGCAGAATTTACAGTCACTCTTTTTTTATCCGTAATATATTTTGTAATCCCAACATCCATCCCTGGTTGCAAATCAACCCGATACTCGAAATAAGCCTCGGTTTCATTTAAAGTATTATCTCTATTTAGGTCTTCATTGTCTGGATATAAAGTAGCTGCGGCCGAATACAATCCATTGGTAGTTGCAATTGGTGAGTTTCCCTGTGGGTTATTAAAATTCTTGTACCTACCCAATATTCCAGTTCCAGCTGCATCGAAACTTTGATCTCTATACCATTTATAGTTATCGTTGGCAGGATCGGCTAATGTTTTCTGATAGATAGGAGATGAAGTTCCAAAATTGCTAGCTATACGATCAAGCACATATCCCTTTTTCCTCAACTCACCTGCATCATCTAATCCATCGAAACCAACATCCTGATATGCACGATCATTGGGATTATTACTAAATGCTTGTGTAATTTGAATAGGATTTATTGGCGTTTTACCCCAGGTATTACTACTATCAACTGCCGAATTAATAGTTGGTGTATTCATCCCATTTTCATAGAATCGTTTTCCATCTTTTAAAATGTCTTCACTTACATTACCAAAATTCAGAAAGAGTTTTCCCCCTTTACTATTCGGTAGTTTTATAAATGGATTTTGTAACCAAAATTCTATGAACTCCACATTGCTTGTTTCGAAATCTGTTTGATCAATCGCACGCATCAAACCACCCCAGCGACTTGCTGGCTTAGTTAATTTACCATTGGCATCAATATCAGATTTACTCGTTACAAAATTATAGGGTCCTTTTTCAGTAGGATAATATGCCAGATCAAAAGTAGAAGTTTGGACATCTGTTATATTCGTAGTTTTTTGAGGAAATATTTCACTCGTAAATACCTGTCTAACCCTCGGATCGCTGAGTTCAGTAAGATTATGACGTAATGGATTATTTGGGCTATTCCTATCCTGTAAATTTGGTTCAATATTATACCAGGCTAATTTTGCACGATTGAAGTTATAATCGATAGAATCCATCAATATTGCTTCCGGAAAATTTGGATTTCCAGCAGGTGTGGATGCCATAGCCCATGATACAAATGGGAATCTAAGATCAATACTTGTTTTAGAGGATTCAAAATCATCGATATAAATTAACCCCTGATCGCCTGTACCAATTTGAGGAGGATGGCCTGGTTTTAAATAAGCAGCTTCACCAAATGCATTGATAAATGATTTTGCCTTTGTAGAGTAATTAGGAAGTCTATTTAAAAAACGTGTTAAGCCTGGCAGTTCAGATTTATAACTAAAATCAAAACCATACATGGTATTTTTAATAGGATCTTCTCCATATCCAACTTTTGTAAAGAATGGCCTCTCTCCTAATCGCATAACAGATGCACCAATACTAAATTTCTTACTTGCTTTATAATCTAAACGCAATGCTGCAAATCCCCTCTGCTGCATTCCAAAACCTGCATTATTTTCAAATGCCACTTTTACTGGCACATTAGAACTTAAAATAGCAGTATTTAAAATTTTCACTCTTCCCAAATTATAATCAACTACATAATCTAATCCCTCACGAAGAATTTGGCCTCCTGCAGTTACTGAAACAGATCCTGGAGGTACGTTAAATGTATTCAGATCTATTTCTGAACCACCTGTGCTTTTTACGGTACCCTGCATCAAGAATCGATTCACATTCATATAAGTCTGTGCAATTGCTTTGATCGAATCGTACAAAGCATAAAAAATATATTTTTTCTTGATGGCATCGCTCATGCCAGTGAATGCCAGCTTTTCCAAATCCCTTCCAAATGGTTCCAATACCGGAAAAACTACCCTACCTAATTGTGGAAGAATGGTAAATCCTTCCACATAATCGAATACGCCATCGGGCTGTGGATCATTTCTGCTATTCAGCCGATCTAAATTCAAAATTCTCAAAAGTGGTTGACCACTCACTGCGGGAGCTGTTTCAGGTAAATATCTTTTTATGCCCGCACTTGGATCTTCGTACAATATATTTAAATTAAAACCTTCTCTCTGAATACCACCAAACATATCAAGCGAATAAACATTCTTCATCATCAATCCCCATAATGGCAACTGAATTCTTTGTGAAGTAGCTTTCAACAATTTCAACATGAGCACTTTCTGTATTCCTTTGCTGCTATCTAATGCAACATCCTGAGAGAATTCTCCCACCTGATAAACACGCCCATTATAAGTATACTGATAGGCAACTGCTAAAACATCATCAGGTTGTAATTGACTATTAACGGATACAAATCCAACCTGAGGATTAAAATAATATTCGCTGGGAGTTAATTTTCTTGCAAAAGTTTTTTCATAATCATCCACTGGCCTCAAACCTTTTGCAATCAACAAACTATTAATCATTGCAGGATTTCTTGAACCTGAACTATTTATTAATGAGCTATATAAATTATTAGCCCCATTAAATGGAAGTGGATTGCTGGTATTAGATTGTACTACAGAACTGTAAGGACTAGGCTCACCCAAATCCATAAAACCAACAATATCTCTGGCATTTGTTGTAGAACCATTGCGATTAGTTACCCATACTTCAATTCTTTGAATCAACACATTGGTTTTTACAACGGGTAGATTCGACATTGTTTTATTGAAGGTATTCTTAAAATATTGCGCCATTAAGAAGTGACGGTTCTCTTCATAATCGTCTAATCTTTTCTGAAAATTCTGAGTAGATGCGCCGCCTTGTAATCCGATAGATTGTTTTTGAGAACGTTGATTGGCAATTGCAGCCGTTACAAAAAGTTTTCCGAATTGAAGTTGGGCTTTAATTCCAAATAAATTCTGTGTACTCGGAATAAGTGTCCCCTTCGACTGATAAGAAATATTACCTGCTTCAATACTCTTAATTACTTCATCATCTTTCCCTTTATAATCTAATTTTATTTGATTATCAAAGCCAAGATTTGATTGTGTATTATAGTTAAGTGGAAATTTTAGTTTCTCGCCGATATTTGCGTTTACTGCAAGATTCGCGTTCATGTCGAAATCGAATCCTCCATTTTTTCTGGCACGTTCGGGAAGTGTTGGGTTATTAATATTTTGTCCCTGATAACCTGCCATTACATTCACTTCCCCACTTGGCCTTATGTCAACTTTCATTCCCTTATCAGTAATACCAAATATTCGATCAAATAAACTCGTATGTACTTTCATTGGCGGCCTCTTGGTTTTTTCATTCAAGATGGACAACATATCCGCACGCTTTTTAAAATAGTCTGATTCGGCCTGTTTGGATTTTATTTTCCAAAATTCATCAAAACTTAAATTGGTTGGGGTACGATAAATTTTACCGGCAATTTTTTCAACAATTACATATTGTTGCGTTTTGGCATCGTATTCAATGGTTTGCTTAATAAGGCTGGTATCCCTAATGGAGAAAGGGTTTCGAATACCATTGGTAAATGCGTCTGATCTTCTATCCGTTATAGCATAGTGAACACTATCCTTAGTTTGGGCAATTACTTGAACACCCAAAACAAGGAAAAAAAAGAAAGCCATTACAGTTGCAAATAACTTCAAATCAGTTGCATTAGTTAAGTAGAGCTATGGTAATAGGCTATAAGTTTTTTAACGCTTGTTTAATTATTTCCTCGAGACTTGCATCTGAAGATAAACTAGAAATTGTTTTCTTAACGGCTTGTTCAGCCATTGGTCTTCCAATACCTAAAGCCACTAGGGCATGAACCGCATCTGAATCAACTGAAACAATAGTGGTTGTTCCATTTGTACCCATTTCGAATGACTGTTTACTAAGTTTATCACGTAGTTCAACAATTAAACGCTCAGCAGATTTTTTCCCAATTCCTTTAACGCTTTCAAGCTGTTTTGTATTGCCCTGAACAATGGCACGAGCAATTTCATCGGGACGCATTCCTGATAACATCATTCTTGCAGTAGAAGCACCAACCCCAGATACGCTTATTAAATGTAGAAACATTTCTTTTTCAGCCAATTCGGCAAACCCGAAAAGCGTATGTGCATTTTCTGTAATCTGCAAGTAAGTAAAAAGTAATCCGCTATCTTTTGTACTAATAGCCGAATAGGTATTCAAACTTATTTGAAGGTCGTATCCAACCCCATTTACATCAACAACAACTCTTGCTGTTGTTTTTACCACAAATTGACCTCTTACAAATGCAATCATACTGAACCAAAATTAGGTTAAAAATGCCTTCCTGATTCATAATAAAGGGCCTGATTTAGAACTGATTCGTATTCAAAGAAGCATGTTTCGTCCTTTTTTGCCAAAGTTTTTAGATATTTGCGGCAGATTTTAAAAGCTATGACGAAAATTACAGCAGCAATTACCGCAGTAGGCGGATATGTGCCAGAAAGTAAAATAACCAATTTCGATCTTGAAAAGATGGTTGATACGAATGATGAATGGATAAGAAGCCGAACCGGCATTTCTGAGAGACGCATATTGAATGAACCAGGAAAAGGTAGTAGCGATATGGCAGTTCCGGCAATCGAAAAAATTCTAAGAAAAAAAGGTCTTGATCCAAAAGAAATAGATTGTATTATTTGCGCTACCGTTACCCCAGATATGATTTTCCCCGCCACTGCAAATATTATTGCAGACAAAATTGGAGCTACAAATGCTTGGGGATATGATATGGGAGCAGCTTGTAGTGGATTTTTATTTGCACTTAGCACAGCAGCCATGTATATCGAAAGTGGCAGATACAAAAAAATAATTGTAGTTGGGGTTGATAAAATGAGCGCTATTATTGATTATACAGATCGCACAACTTGCATCATTTTTGGTGATGGTGCTGGCGCTGTTTTATTAGAACCTAGCACAGATGGATTAGGTATTCAGGATACTATTATGAAAAGTGATGGTAGCGGACGACATTATTTACACATCAAAGCCGGCGGATCTTTAAAACCTGCAACAGCCGAAACAGTTGCTGCTAGAGAACATTTCGCTTATCAAGAAGGTCAGGCCGTTTTCAAATTTGCTGTAAAAGGCATGGCTGATGTAAGCGCTGAATTATTGGAACGCAATCATTTAACAGGGGATGATATTGCCTGGTTAGTTCCTCACCAAGCAAACCTGCGAATCATTGATGCAACTGCTAAACGCATGGGCTTGGCAAAAGAAAAAGTAATGATCAATATCCAGAAATACGGTAACACTACTGCTGCCACCCTTCCACTATGTTTGTGGGATTGGGAAAACCAATTGAAAAAAGGAGACAAAATTGTATTAGCAGCATTTGGAGGAGGATTCACTTGGGGAGCCACTTTGCTAACCTGGGCTTATTAAATAAATAAGAGTGAAGAATGAAGAGTTAATATTGAAAATCAAATTTTACTTATGAGCAAAAAATTACCTCTTACCGGAATTAGTTCTGTAGCCATTCATACCAGCGGTCATAACAATGCAGAATATGCTCATATCACTCCCATCTTTGCTACATCTACTTTTACTTTCGATGATGCAGATTCTGGAATGGAACGTTATTCTGGAAAAGATAAAACCAGAATTTATACTCGTTGGGGCAACCCCACATTTACTGCAGCGGAAGAAACTATTGCTGCTTTAGAATCTTTTGGGATTCTAAATTCTGATGGTACCCCTTTAGAATTAAAAGCGTTGTTGCATTCAAGCGGACAAGCTGCTATGACTACCATGTTCATGAGCAATCTAAAAGCGGGCGATACAGTACTTTCTCATTTTGCACTTTATGGTGGCACCAATGAATTGTTCAAATCGGTATTGGCACAAGCTGGTATAAATGCCCTGATTATTGATATGCGCAATTTGAATGAAGTGGAAGATGTGATTAAAAACAATTCAAGTATCAAACTCATTCACCTTGAAACTCCCGCCAATCCTACACTTCAGTGTATCGATATTGCAGGAATTTCTGTGCTTGCAAAAAAATATGGCGCGCTTTTAACTGTCGACAATACATTCGCAACACCCTATTTACAACAACCTTTTAAATATGGTGCTGATTTTGTTTTTCATTCTACTACTAAATTTTTAAATGGTCACGGCACTGCAATTGGTGGAGTTTTATTAGGTAAGGATTTAGAAAAAATGAATACTACTGTTTGGAAATGGCATACATTAATGGGAGGCAATAGCAATGCCTTTGATGCATTTTTATTATCTCTGGGAATGAAGACATTGGAGATTCGTATGGACCGTCATTGTAGCAACGCGATGGAAGTTGCACATTATCTTGAGAAACATGCAGCAGTTAAAAAAGTAAACTACAATGGTTTGAAATCTCATCCTGATTATGCGATCTCAAAAAAACAAATGCGCCATCCAGGTGCATTGTTGAGTTTCGAATTAAAAGGTGGGTTACAAGCCGGCAAAGATTTTATCGATAAACTAAATATGTGCACACGTGCTGTTTCTTTAGGCACTTTAGATACTTTGATTTCTCACCCAGCAAGTATGACGCATTCTGGGTTAAGCCTCCAAGAAAGAGAGAAATATGGCATTACAGATGGACTTGTACGTGTGAGCGTTGGTATTGAGAATATTCAAGATATTCTTACCGATTTAGAACAAGCCTTATAAGAATTAGAAATACTATAAAAACGGTTGTTGGAATAAAAACCAACAACCGTTTTTTTTTCTTAAATTGAAAAATCAATCAAGAGAAATGAAAAAACAAATAGCTTTTCTATTCGCCTTATTATCTACCATAATTTCTTGTCAGCAAAAAACTAGTTACGATACAATTATACGTAATGGATTAGTATACGATGGAAATGGCGGAGAACCTATCAAAGCCGATATTGCTATTCAAAATGATAGTATCGCTTTTATTGGAGACCTATCAAATGCAACTACAAAAAATGAAGTGGATGCAAAAGGATTAGCTGTAGCTCCTGGTTTTATTAATATGATGGGGCATTCTGAGGAATCATTATTTCAAGACGGAAGAGCACAAAGCGATATCAGACAAGGAGTAACTACTGAAATATTTGGAGAGAGTAGTTTTGGCCCGCTGAATGCAAATATGAAAAATCAATTGCAAAAAGGACAGGGAGATGTTAAATACAATGTTAGCTGGAATACGTTGGGCGAATACATGCAAGTGTTAGAGAAAAAAGGAATAGCTCCGAATATTGCCAGTTTTGTTGGAAGCGGAGCTGTGAGACAATATGTGATAGGCGAAGCAAATATTTCACCAACTTCTGTACAGTTAGATAGTATGAAATTATTAGTTGATCAGGCTATGGAAGAAGGTGCATTAGGAATTACCAATGCACTAATCTATCCAGTAGATTTTTTTGCAAAAACAGATGAGTTGATTGCACTTGCAAAAGAAGCATCGAAATATGGCGGAACTTACTCAAGTCATATGAGAAGTGAAGGCAATCATTTATTAGAAGCAGTAGAAGAATTGATTACTATTTCAAAGGAAGCAAATATTCCTGCAGAGATTTTTCATTTAAAAGCTGGGGGAAAAGATAACTGGCCAAAAATGGATTCGGTAATTAAAAGAGTAGAACGTGCAAGAAAAGAGGGACAGGATATTACTTCCGATATGTACACCTATTTGGCTGGCGCAACTGGAATGACTTCTGCATTTCCTCCAACTTTACAAGATGGTGGTTTTGGCAAATTGAGAGAGCGATTACAAGATCCAAAGATTCGAGCTGAAATGAAAAAAGCAATGAACACCAATGCACAAGATTGGGAAAATTTGTATTATGGTACTGGAGGTCCGGAACATGTATTGTTATTAGGTTTTAAACAAGATTCCTTAAAAAAGTTTACTGGAAAAACATTGGCTGAGGCAGCTAAGATTCGTCATAAATCTCCTGAAGAAACTGCTATGGATTTAATTGTTCAAGATAGTACAAGAGTTGGTGTTGCATACTTTTTGATGAATGAAGAAAATGTAAAAAAGCAAGTAGCATTACCTTGGGTAAGTTTTGGAAGTGATGAAGGGTCATATACCAATGAAGGAGTGTTTTTAAAATCTAATGCACATCCAAGAGCTTATGGAAATTTTGCTCGTGTAATCGGACATTATGTGCGCGATGAAAAAGTGTTAACCCTTCAAGCTGCCATTCAAAAATTAGCGAACCTCCCTGCTAAACATTTGAAGCTTCAAAAAAGAGGTGCATTAAAAACAGGCTACTATGCAGATATCGTCATATTCGATCCAGCTAAAGTTAAAGACAATGCTACCTTTGAGAAGCCTCACCAATATGCAGATGGTATGGTAGATGTATTTGTGAATGGTATAACTGTATTTAAAAATGGTGAGCCAACAGGTATGGCTGCAGGTAGATTTGTAAAGGGATCAGGATATAAAAAATAGTATTGATTTATTTATGGAAATAATTATCAGAAGAGCAGAGAAAAAAGATTGTGTAAGAATCTTAGAACTAATTAAAGAATTAGCCATTTTCGAAAAAGCACCACAGGAAGTAACCGTTACACTTCATCATTTCGAAGAAAGTGGCTTCGGCGCAAATCCTGTTTGGTGGGCATTTGTAGCCGAAGTTGAAGGAAAGGTGCAAGCATTCGCATTATACTATATTCGTTATAGTACCTGGAAAGGACAACGCATGTATCTTGAAGACATTTTAGTAACGGAAGAAATGCGTGGCAAAAAATTAGGACAGCTTTTATTTGATCAATTAATTATCGAAGCCAAAGAAAGAAAACTGTATGGCATTTGTTGGCAGGTGTTGGATTGGAACGAAACTGCCATCAACTTTTATAAAAAATACAATGCCAGCTTCGATGGCGAATGGATCAATTGCAGTATTAGCTAACACCATCTACAATTGCTTCGCGAAATACCTTTTGAACAAGTCCTTGTAAAACTTTTCCAGGACCTACTTCTGTGAAATGGGTGGCACCATCAGCAACCATTGCTTGTACAGATTGTGTCCATTTTACAGCACCCGTTAATTGATCAATCAGATTTTGTTTAATGGCTGATGGATCATTTACCGCCTTCGCAACTACATTTTGATATACCGGACAAATGGGGTTATGAAAATTTGTGGCTTCAATTGCTGTAGCAAGTTCTTCTTTAGCAGGAGCCATTAAAGGAGAGTGAAATGCCCCACCCACAGGCAGTACCAATGCTCTTTTAGCTCCGGCCGACTTCATTCTTTCGCAAGCTATTTCAATTCCTTTTAATGAGCCACTAATCACTAACTGACCGGGGCAATTATAATTGGCCGCAACAACTACTTCGCCGGTTTCTGCAGCGATAGCAGCACAGATTTCTTCTACCTTATCATCTGCCAAAGCTAATACAGCAGCCATTGTAGATGGTTGAATTTCACAAGCTTTTTGCATGGCTTGGGCACGAATGCTTACCAGTTTTAAAGCATCTTCGAAATGCAAAACATGGTTAGCTACCAGTGCAGAAAATTCACCTAAAGAATGCCCAGCAACCAATGAAGGCTGAGGATCTTGCAAGGTTTGATAAGCAATAACAGAATGCAAGAATACTGCAGGTTGAGTAATATTTGTTTGTTTTAGGGCTTCATCAGTTCCTTCAAAAAGCACATCACTAATTCTAAATCCTAGAATCTCATTGGCTTTTTCGAAAAGAATTTTTGCAGTGGGGTGGGTATCATATAATTGTTTTCCCATTCCAATAAACTGACTTCCCTGACCAGGAAACAAATAGGCGTGTTTACTCATAACATTCAATTTCAGGCGACTAAAATAAATAAAAAAGCCTGATAAAATTTATCAGGCTTATAATGTGTTCTTATTTAACTAAAATTCTGTTTTCATTTCTAAGTAGCGAAGAAATTCATTATTCGTTTTTTCTTCTTTGAATTTGCCACCATAAAAAGCTGTAATAGTTGAAGAGCTATTATCTTCTACGCCTCTACTAGCTACACATAAATGTTTCGCATCAATTAAAACAGCTACGTCTTCTGTTCCCAAAACTTTTTGTAACATTTTTCCAATTTGCATCGTAAGGCGCTCCTGAACCTGTGGGCGTTTTGCAAAATATTGCACTAACCTGTTCAACTTACTTAGACCAACTACATTACCATTGCTAATATAGGCAACATGTGCTTTTCCAAAGATGGGAACAAAATGGTGTTCACAATTGCTGAAAAAAGAAATGTTCTTTTCAACAAGCATTTCGTTGTACTTATATTTATTTTCAAACATGGCCATTTTCGGCATGTTTGACGGATTTAACCCGCTAAATATTTCTTTCACATACATCTTAGCAACTCTACGCGGAGTTCCTTTAAGACTATCATCTGTAAGATCCAGACCCAATGTTTCCATGATAGCAGTAAAATGCTTTTCAATTTTAACAATCTTCTCGTCATCCGACATTTCGAAAGCATCTTTACGCATTGGCGTATCCACTGAAGTACTAACATGGTTATCTCCCATGTCGTCAATCATTAAATCGCTCAACTCTATTTTGTCTCCGTTAAGCCGGATATTCAACAAAGTTTCTTCTTGTTTCATACAATGTTATTTTTAAATCTAAACCTGCATCTAGTTTCACTCTCAACAAATCATAAATCACAATCGCAATATTTTCTGCAGTGGGATTTACAGAGGCGAATTCTATGGTGTCGAGGTTTAAATTTTTATGATCAAATTTATCTAATACCTGTTCTTTAATAAGTGTACTTAAATCTTTTAAGTCTAACACATAACCAGTTGAAGGGTTCACTTCCCCTATCACTTTAACAATTAAATCATAATTGTGCCCATGATAGTTATCGTTATTACAAAGACCAAACACAGTTTTATTCTCTTCTTTAGTCCACTCAGGATTATTAAGACGGTGTGCTGCATTAAAATGCTCTTTACGATATACCGCAACTTTCTTGCTCAAAATTTATTATTAATTAACTATTTATTTAAAAATTTTAAATGGCACTGTTTCAGAAGTGTGCTGATCAAGTGGCCGATTTTGTAACCTACCGAGGCTGCAATTTAGGCTTTCTAAATTACTGCAAAGTTAAGTACGATAATATAAACGGATAGGTTTTCAATTTGTTTAAAGATTTATAAAAATATTTAAACAGATTATTATTAATCGCGTTTCTATTAATAAGCACCCCTCCTGCCGCTTGCGGATAGGAGGGGTATTTATAGTTTATAGGTCTATTCTTAAATCATCCATCTCACTCCCCATAATATTCCACATATATTCTTGCAGTCTCATACAACTTAACACTATGTAATTGAACGCTTTGTGGAAGATGAGGGGCCAATTGTTGCCAGATGGCAATGGCTAGATTTTCGGTGCTGCACATTTTACCGAACATAAAATCTACATCCAGATTTAGATTTTTATGGTCCAGGGGCGTAATAACATGCTCTTTCATTAGTTTGCTCAGCTTCTTCACATCGAATACAAATCCAGTATGCGGATCAGGAATGCCTTTTACGGTTACATAAAGATCGAAATTATGACCATGCCAGTTTTCATTGGCACAAACACCAAAAATTGCATCATTCTCCTCTTTTGTCCAATTGGGGTTGAACAATTTATGAGCCGCATTAAAATGTTCCAGTCGCGTTAAATATACCATCCTACACAAAATTTCGGCAAACTTACAACTTGCCGGTCAAATAAGTATTTATGGTCCGTTGCTGTATTTGTATAAATCCCCGAACTTTGAAACATGCGTGTTATTATATCAGCAGCAACTGTAGCAGAATGGATGCCTTCTTTTCTCAACATCAATGCTCTTTATACTGGCGAAAGTCAGCGACTAAAATTACAATATCATCAATCGGGCATTGGCATGCTTGCAGCTAGTTTTGCGCTAACCAAGTTAGCAATGGAAGACAAACCTGATTTGATCATTCAAGTTGGTATTGCAGGGACTTTCGATACCTCACAAACATTAGGCTCTGTAGTTGTAATTAATGAAGAAACTATTGGCGACTTAGGCGTGGAAGAAGATGGAAAATGGAAAGACCTCTTTGATTTAAAATTAGAGAAAAGCAGTTATCATCCATTTGAAAAAAGAAAGCTACCGAATCAATGGCTAACCAAATATAATCTTCTAGGTTTAAAGGAAGTAAGTGGAATTACAGTAAATGAAATATCAACCAATCAAGAAAGGATTCAAAAAATAATTAAGAAATATAATCCCACCATTGAAAGTATGGAAGGAGCGGCATTGCATTATGTGGCTCGCGAAACAAATATTCCATTTATTCAAATCAGGGCAATTTCTAATTATATTGGAGAACGAGATAAATCAAATTGGCAAATGAAATTGGCCATTGATAACTTGAACCAAACATTAATACAATACATCGATCGTTTGTATCAAATCTCTTAAGAATTATTTATGCATGTTACTTTAGGATTTTCACCTTGCCCGAATGATACTTTTATTTTTGATGCATTAGTGAATCAGCAGATTGATACAGAAGGATTCACTTTTGATGTGCACTTGGAGGATGTGCAGACCTTGAACGAATGGGCTATAACCGAAAAATTAAATATCTCTAAAATCAGTTATGGTGTATTGCCTCTCGTACAAAATAATTATACCTTACTAAGCAGTGGCGGTGCATTAGGCAAAGGTGTTGGACCCTTACTGATTTCGAAAAACACATTGGAAGATTTAACCGCAGTGAATCAAATGAAAATTGCGGTACCAGGAATCAATACCACTGCACATTTATTATTTTCGATGGCGTTCCCTAAAGCAAAAAATAAACAATTCTTAGTTTTTCATGAAATCGAATCGGCGGTATTGAGTGGAGCAGTTGATGCAGGAGTAATCATTCATGAAAATAGGTTCACCTATCAAGAAAAGGGTTTGGTAAAGCTCATGGACCTTGGTGCTTATTGGGAAGAAAAATTAGATTGCCCAATACCTCTAGGCGGAATCATTATGCAAAATAAATTTGATCAAGCTACTCAATACAAGATAAATAGACTGATAAAAAAATCAGTAGAATTTGCATTCGAAAATTATCCGCAGATTACTGATTATGTTCGTAGACATGCACAAGAAATGAGTGAGTCTGTTATGCGCCAACACATTGATCTATATGTAAATAACTTTAGCATTGATTTGGGTATGGAAGGAAAAAAAGCGGTAGATACTTTATTAGAAGTGTACAAAAAAATAAATACTCCTTAGTTTTCCTTTAATGCTTTAGCATAAACATCCAGTACTCTTTTTCTTGCAAATTCATGTACCACAATGGGTGCTGGGTAATTGAACTCTTGAAATTCGGGGACCCATTTTTTGATATACTTTAAATCTTTATCAAACTTTTCTGTTTGTAAGGTAGGATTAAACACTCTAAAATAAGGGGCAGCATCACATCCACTGCTACTAGCCCATTGCCATCCTCCATTATTTGCAGCAAGATCAAAGTCTAATAATTTTTGTGCAAAATAGGCTTCGCCCCAACGCCAATCAATTAGTAAATGTTTACACAAAAAGGAAGCAACAATCATTCTTACCCGATTATGCATAAATCCTGTTGCATTTAATTCGCGCATACCCGCATCCACTATAGGATATCCTGTTTTGCCCGCACACCATGCCTGAAACTCTAACTCATTATTGCGCCAGGGTATCAGATCATAAGCTGGTTTAAAGGATTCGCCTTTCCCAACCCTAGGAAAATTCCATAATATCATATGATAGAAATCACGCCAAATAAGTTCATTTAAAAATGTTTCATTCAAGGGCATCACTATTTTAGCTAATGCTCGGATACTAATGGTTCCAAAACGCAAGTGTACGCCCAATTTAGAAGTTCCATTTTCAAGAGCAGGGTAGTTGCGTTGTTCTGAATATTTTTTCACCGTTTCAATCGATAATTCCCCAGAAGGAAATGGCGTCAAATTATCTTCAAAACCCATAGATGCTAGTGAAGGAATGTCTTGTGGACTTTGTTTAAAATAATGGGCTTCATATTTTTCTACAGGATATGAGGTCAAATCTTTATCGCTCAATTTTGCCTTCCACTTTCTACTATACGGTGTAAAAATGGTATAGGGAGTGCCATCATCTTTTACCACTTCCGTCTTTTCAAAAATCACCTGATCTTTAAAACTGTGGAATGTAATTCCCTGCGAACCCAAAGACAAAGCAATGTTTTGGTCCCTTTCCTTTGCATAAGGCTCATAATCGTGATTTGTAAAAACAGATTCAATTTGGTATTTCTGTGAGAGCTTTTGAAATACTTCAAAAGGTGTTCCATAATAAACTTCTAGGCTCGATCCCAACTTTATTAATGCTTCCTGCATTTGCTGAAGGGCTGCATGAATAAATGACACACGTCGATCTTGTTTATCTTCTAATTGATTGAGGATATTTATATCGAAAACAAAAATCGGCAATACTGGTTTAGTTGTTTTTAATGCATGGTATAATGCTGCATTGTCGGTTAGACGTAGATCTCTTCTAAACCAAATAATATTAACAGGTACAGACATGAACTAATTTATCATAAAACAGGGAACATCCAAAAATGTTCAAACTCATAAAACTAAAAAGCCATCCCGATTTCTCAGAATGGCTTTTTATATCATTTATACATTTGTAATTAGTCTACAAAAGATGGAACCAACGTTACATTTCTGTTCAGTTTTCTTCCAGCTTTAGTTTTGTTATCAGCTTGTGGTTTAGAAGAACCATTTGCCTGAGTTGTGAAACGATCAACAGCGAATCCTTTTCCTGTGAATGCTCTCTTAACTGCATCTGCACGTTTTTGTGACAAAGGAATGTTGATTTTATCATTACCAGTGATATCAGTATTACCCTGAATATCTAAATGTAATTTAGGGTACTTAGTTAACAAGTCAATTACTGGATCAAACTTAGCTTTTTCAATCTTAGCATCTAACAATTTATCAGTGTTAATTACGAAGTAGAAAGATTTAGCAGCTTCGTTCAATACTGGAGTCATATCAGGACAACCTTGGTAAGCAGCAACACCAGGAACGGTAGGACACTTATCAACTTCATCATTAATACCATCTCCATCAGTATCAGGTATAGGACATCCATGATATCTAGCTAAACCTGGAACAGTAGGACACTTATCTTCTTCGTCATTAATTCCATCTCCATCAGTATCAGGAATAGGACATCCATGATATTTAGCTAAACCTGGAACAGTAGGACACTTATCTTCTTCGTCATTAATACCATCTTTATCAGTATCAGGAATAGGACAACCTTGGTATTTAGCCAAACCTGGAACAGTAGGACATTTATCAAGACTATCAACAATACCATCACCATCAGTATCGATAGGTGCTGGAGGAACAACTACTGG
>CAIYLW010000053.1 GCA_903927185.1 uncultured Bacteroidota bacterium | reverse complement strand
CTTTTTAGCGGGCCTTGTAACTGCTGTGCTTCCGGCAACCGTAGGCAAATACTTTATGGCATTAGTTACGAGCATTGTGAATGGATATCTCGGTGTAGTTATGACCGCCGGTTTTATGACATTCTATTTCGGTTTAGCGAAAGAGAAAGTGGCGACGGTATAGATATAATTTGTTAAACCATGATTATTTGAATCGTACCCTCTAAATAGTTCATAACTACCCACATTCATTTTAAAGGAATATAAAGCTATGAATGAGTTAAAAGAAAATTTTCATTTAAATAAGAATATTATATCTGATTTACAATACTTTGGAAGTATTAATTGGTATAAATTGTTATTTGAGTTTTCAGATATATATATTGAGCAATATGAAGTGTATCAAAAAATGAGTTTTCGAAACCGTTGCATCATTGCAGGGAGTAATGGGTTGATTAATTTATCAGTTCCAATAGAAAAAAGAAGGGTTCAGAAATTAATCATGAAAGATGTTAGAATTAGTTATTCCGAAAATTGGCAAAGACAGCATTGGCGATCCATTTTCTCCAGCTATCGGAATTCTCCATTCTTTGAATATTATGAAGAAAGCTTAAAACCATTATTTCAAATTAAGCCGGTTTATCTTTTAGATTTGAATTGGGAAATCATGGAATGGGTAATTAAACGAATAAAATTTAGTGCCCAGTTACATAAATCGCTAGAGTATGTTCGAACTCCAAATTATGTAACTCTAGATGCACGAAATTTATTGACACCTAAAAACTATGATCAAGGGGAAGTTGATTTAAAATATCAACAAGTATTTGAAGATCGGATTGGATTTAAATCGAATCTTTGTATTTTGGATTTGTTATTTTGTAATGGTCCTGCTTCAAAATCGCTTTTAGAAATGCGCTAAATTTTTAACAGCTATTTGATAGGCAACTTGGTTTGTTAACTTAACTTTATAGAATATATTTTGTCATCAATACTTTACTCACGTTTGATGTTTACGCTTCATGAAGAAAGTTTTCTTACTGGTTATATTTAATTGGATTTTGGGTAACCCAATCGGTATGGCTCAAGATTACTCTAATAAGGGTACCGATTTTTGGGCTGGATATGGTTATCACAGAAGTATGAGTAATAACTTTCAATTAAATTATCCAGCTAGTTATAATTTACAAGACTTAGTTTTTTATTTTACTTCAGACAAAAATGCAATTGTTACTGTTGATATACCTGGGCTACCTGGGTTTACTCCATTGGTTTATAATGTAACGGCAAACCAAGTTACCATTTCGGATCCAATGCCTAAATCTGGTAATATAGATGCAAGACTAAGGATACCTGGACAATCCAGTAAGGGTATTCATATTACCAGTACTGTACCGATTGTTGCCTATGCACATATTTATGACAGTAATGTTTCAGGTGCCTCATTATTGTTTCCTACTTCCACTTTAGGAAACGATTATTATTCAATTAATTTTACTCAATCTTCTAACGAAATTGAGTCAAACTCTTTTTTCTTTATAATTGCTACTGAAGATAATACCTCCATTCAAATAAGAGCTTCTGCCGCTAATTTGAATGGGTTACCACTTAATAGAGATACGATTATTGTACTTAATAAAGGCGAAATATATAATGTAATGGGGGCCATGGATATCATTCATGGTGGTCAGGGTGCTGATTTAACAGGTTCTAGAATTCGATCTGTAAGTAGCAGTAGTAGTGGTGGTTGCAAGAAGATAGCTGTTTTTTCAGGATCAGGAAAAATTAGTATTGGAAATCCTACTCCAAGTACAGGTACGGCAGACAATTTGTTTGTTCAATCTTTTCCCGCAGTTGCTTGGGGCAAAAAATACCTTACTTCACCAACTGGTAATACTTTATTAGGTCAGCCTAATAATTATTATCGTATTTGTGTAAAAGACTCTAATACAGTAGTAAAATTAAATGGGGTAGTTCTACCAAAAACAAGTTTAATAAATGGTTTTTATTACCAGTTTTTTAATAGTAACCAAAATGGTTCTAATCCAGCCCAGCCTAATTTAATTGAATCAGATATCCCAGTGCTGGTAGCCCAATATTGCACTACACAAGGGGAAGATGGTAATTCAGCCCCTAATGGAGATCCTGAAATGATCTATTTAAGCCCAGTTGAACAAACTATAAATAGTATTACGCTTTATTCTGCAACAAAATATAAAATAGTACAGAGCTACCTAAATATCATCATTAAGAATCAAGGGATATCAACTTTTACCATTGATGGAGTAAGCCAACAATCACTTTTTCAACCCCATCCGAATGAACCCAATTATTCCTATGCCGTGATACCGGTAAATTCTGGTTCTCATACTTTATATTCAGATTCTGGATTTAACGCTATTGCATATGGATTTGGGGCGAGTGAGAGCTACGGTTATAATGCGGGAACAAATGTGAGAGACTTTAATCAAAAAGCTACCATTCAAAATCCCTATAAAAGAATTGATTCTGCAGTAACCTGTGTGAATACGCCATTCCAAATTTCAATACCCCTAAATTTTCTTCCTAAAACAATTAGATGGGATTTCAGTGCAGCTCCAAATATTGTTCCAAATACTACAGTGGCACCTTTAATTTCTCCTGTTGCATATGATAGTTTAGTTTCCAGTATTTCACCTGCCCTATATTATTTTAGCCCGCAACAAACTTATCAATTTACGAATTCAAACACTTCATTAGTTAGAGATACCATTAAATTATACACTACTTCATCCACTCCTGATGGATGTGGAAGTACGAATCAATTATTTACGATTCCTGTAAAAGTTTTAAAACTTCCATCTGCCAATTTCACTTCCAATAATAGCGGTTGCCTGATTGATTCTGTTCATTTTTTTGATGCAACAAATACAAATGGGGAAGCCATTGTAGTAGATGGCATTTGGGATTTTGGAGATAATACTGTCATCAAAGCATTGAATCCAGTTAAAAAGTATTCTTTAACTGGTACCTATGCTATACGATATCGCCCTATTACAAATTATGGATGTATTGGAGACACAACTATCAAAAAATCTATTTCTGATTTCCCGCTTGCACTGTTTAATGTTGCTGATGGTTGTAAAAACCAAACAGTAAAAATTACGGATCAATCCACAGCTGTAATTAATTCCACTATTGCTAAATGGTATTGGGATTATGGAAATGGTACAAAAGATACCCTTACAAGCAGTCAAACTAGAACAGTTACGTATTCTGATACTGGTTTTGTTACCATCAGCTTAACGGTAGAAACAAATTCTGGATGTTTAAGTAAAATATTTAAAAATACTATTCATATAAATCCAGTACCTGAGCCTGGATTTATCTTGCCTGAAGTTTGTCAGAACGATGCCGTTACTCAATTTTTTGATACTTCAAAGATCTCAGATAACAGCAATAATTTTAAATACGAATGGAATTTTAATGCTGCATCGCCGGCAATTACTCCTGGGCCTATTCCAATAACTTCAAACGATGTAACCACTAAGAATCCTAAAGTAAAATATTCCCAATCTGCATATTATACGGTATCTGAAAAAGTTACTTCTATAGCTGGTTGTGAAATAATTTTTTCACAACCTTTTACTGTTAATGGAAGCAATCCTAATCCAGATTTTGAAGTTCTAAATAGTAGTGTATTGTGTAGTAATCAGGCAGTGAGTATCAGAAATAAATCCTTGATGCTTGATTTTGGAAATATAACCAGGCTTGATATTTATTGGGATACCAGTGATCTTACTAAAAAATCATCTATCGAAACACCTTTCTTTGATTCTATTTATAGCTATACCTATCCGAATTTTCAAAGTCCTATTTCAAAAAATTATACAATCAGGTTAGTAGCATTTTCTGGAGCTGCTAGTTCTTCCTGTAATAAATTGATAGAAAAAAATATTACAGTTTTACAAAGCCCTAAAGTATCATTTAGTCCCATCCCAAATATTTGTTCTAATGCACAACCCAGATTAATTCAAGGGGCTAGTTTTGATAGTAATGTACCCAATGTGGTGGGTAGTCCATTTTTCTCCGGTACTGGTATTATTAATTCACTAACCGGACTATTTGATCCCACCATTACCGGTTCAGGAGGATCATTTACTATTAAATATGAGAGTACATCTGATAAAGGATGTAGCGATTCTTTAACCCAAACTATTATTGTATGGCCTGCGCCTTTATTACAATTAGGACCAACAAAAATTGTATTGGAAAATAGTCAGGTTCCTATAAAACCTCAGTTAGTTCAAGGTAATCAACTTCAATATTTATGGTCTCCAGCTACCTATTTAAATAGCATCACAGATTCCATCCCAATATCTAATCCACTAAAAAATATCACTTATAAATTAGTATTAACTGGAATTGGTAATTGTTCAGTAACGGATACTATTTCCATTGTTGTTTTGTTAATGCCAATTATACCCAATGCTTTTTCTCCAAATGGTGATGGAATTAATGATACCTGGAAAATTCAGTATCTTGAATCTTATCCTGGAGCAACCATTGACGTTTTTAATAGATATGGACAAAAAGTTTTTAGTTCTTTAGGATATCATACAGAATGGGATGGGACCTTTAATGGAAAACCATTACCAGTGGCAGTGTATTATTATATTATTAACCCTAAAAATGGAAGGCCCATTTTCAGTGGTTCTGTAACAATTATTAAGTGATGACAATTCAGTTGAAAAAGGTTTTTATAATGATGGCAATTTGCATGACACTAAAAGGTTTTGCGCAACAACGTCCCTATTACACGCAATATATTTTGAATAATTATCTCATCAATCCCGCAGTTGCTGGTATAGAAAATTATTGGGATGTTAAAATGAGTCATCGATTACAATGGGTAGGATTACAGGATGCTCCAGTAACAACTTATTTAACAATTCAAGGCCCACTTCATAAAGCTGCCTACAATAATGAAACAGCAACAACGATTCATGCAGAAGGACAAAACCCAAGAGGTGAATCATATTGGAAAGATTATACGGCACCCGATCCGCATGCAGGAGTTGGTTTTACAATAATAAATGATAGAACTGGACCATTAAATCGTTTGGGGGCTTTTGGAACAATTTCTTATCATGTTGGGTTATCATCAACAACTAATTTATCGGGAGGTATTTCAGCTGGTTTTACTGATATGAGTTTAGATGCAAGCAAATTAAATTTCGGTGCCATCAGTGTGGATCCAGCTGTAGGTAGTAGCGGACTTATTAATCGAATCAAACCTGATATTAGTGCCGGTTTATGGTTATACAGTAAAGATTATTTTATTGGTTTAGCAGCCCAACAAATCATTCCAGAACAACTTGCTTTTTCAAATAATACGGTATATGTTGAGAAAGGTAAATTAATTCCTCATCTTTTTTTCAGTGCTGGTTATAGGATGCAAATGAGTGATGATATTTCTTTTCTTCCTTCTGCCTTAATAAGATATATCAGTCCTTTACCAATTGGTTTTGACATCAATGCAAAATTCCAATACCAAGATTTAATGTGGCTTGGTGCAAACTATAGATATCAAGATGGATTTGCTGCAATGATTGGAATAAATATCAATCGTGGTCTTAACATTGGCTATTCATACGATATGCAAACTTCACAATTAAATACGGTAAGTAAAGGCACACACGAAATACTCATTGGATTTCTTATAGGTAATAAATACGGTGATTGGTGCCCTAGAAATTTATGGTAACCAATTAAAATTGCACAAAAAAATAACCCGTCTCGATTTCTCGGACGGGTTATTTTTTATAAACCAATTTAATTATTTCTTCGACTCTTTAGAGTTGATCATAATATGAATATTTTCCTTCCCTTTTAAGTATGGTGCATATGAAGCAGCTTTAACTGAATCAACTTCTTTACCGTTGATCTGTAATTTACCATCTTTCAAATCGATGGATATATTACCATCATTTGATAGGCCATCTTTTTTTACAGCTTCAATCAATGATTGTAAATTATCTTTATCTGCTTTTATAACGAAAGTTTTACTTGAATCACTGCTATTGTTAGTTGCAGTCATTTTAATTTCAATAACTTTTTCAGAATTAATAGTTGCAGCACTTGTTTTGTGTAACTGAGCTAAAGTAGGAGCAATTACTAATGAAACGATCGACATCAATTTAATTAAGATATTCATAGAAGGTCCTGAGGTATCTTTAAAAGGATCACCCACAGTATCACCAGTTACTGATGCTTTATGTGGTTCTGATTTTTTATAGAATACTACGCCATTAATTTCAACTCCTTTTTCAAATGATTTTTTTGCATTATCCCAAGCACCACCTGCATTGTTTTGGAACATTCCCATTAATACACCACTAACGGTTGCACCTGCAAGGAATCCACCCAATACTTCTGGTCCGAATATAAATCCAATTATCAATGGAGATAAAATAGCAATAGCGCCAGGTAACATCATTTTTTTCAATGATGCTTCTGTAGAAATTGCCACACATTTATCATATTCAGGTTTACCTGTACCTTCCATAATTCCAGGAATGGTGCGGAATTGACGACGAACTTCTTCTACCATTGCCATTGCAGCTTCACCAACAGCACGAATAGCTAAAGAGGAGAATATAAATGGAATCATCGCGCCAACAAATAATCCAGCTAATACATCAGCATGATAAATATCGATTCCTTTAATACCTGCAATGCCAACGAATGCGGCAAATAAAGCCAAGGCTGTAAGAGCAGCTGAAGCGATTGCAAAACCTTTTCCAGAAGCTGCAGTAGTATTACCAACTGCATCAAGTATATCAGTTCTTTCACGAACTTCTTTTGGTAATTCGCTCATTTCTGCAATACCTCCAGCATTATCTGCAATCGGACCAAATGCATCAATTGCTAATTGCATAGCTGTTGTAGCCATCATACCAGCTGCAGCAATTGCCACACCATACAAACCAGCGCAAGCATAAGATCCATAAATACCACCTGCTAAAACAAGGATTGGTAATAAAGTACTTTCCATACCTACCGCTAACCCACCAATAATATTTGTAGCGTGGCCAGTAGAAGATTGACGAATGATACTCATTACAGGACGCTTTCCCATTGCGGTATAGTATTCCGTAATCATACTCATTAGAGTACCTACTGTTAAACCAACTAGAATTGCATAGAAAATTTTATTCGGAGTGAAATCAAAACCACGCAACAACATATGTTCTGGCATCAAATAATTCACTAAGAAATAACAAGCAATTGCAGTCATTATAATAGAACCCCAGTTACCCATATTCAAAGCACTTTGAACTTTTTGAGTACTTAAGCCAACATTATCACTCACTCTCACAAAGAATGTAGCTATGATAGAAAAAATGATACCTATTGATGCAATCAGCATTGGTAATAGGATAGGAGACATTCCTCCATAATTATCTACTAAAGCAACACCACCTGCACCAGTTACTTCTCTACCTAATACGATAGTAGCTAATACAGTTGCCACATAACTACCAAATAAATCGGCACCCATACCAGCAACATCACCTACGTTATCGCCAACGTTATCTGCAATAGTTGCAGGGTTACGAGGATCATCTTCGGGAATACCAGCTTCTACTTTACCAACTAAATCTGCGCCTACGTCGGCAGCTTTTGTATAAATACCACCACCCACACGTGCAAATAATGCGATGCTTTCTGCACCTAAAGAGAATCCAGTTAAGACTTCGATTGCTCTTTTCATTTCTTCGCTATCTACTGCTTGAGTTGGTGCAAAAACCATTTTCAAAATAATGAAAAGTGTTCCTAGACCCAAAACAGCTAAACCGGCAACACCCATACCCATTACGGAACCTCCTGTAAAAGACACTTTTAATGCACGACTTAAGCTAGTTCTTGCAGCCTGAGCTGTACGAACGTTTGCTTTAGTTGCCACTTTCATTCCAATGAAACCAGCTAAAGCACTAAAAAATGCCCCCATAATAAAGGCAAGGGCAATAGTCCAATCGCTGTTCTTATCACTGTATCCCATGATACCTAATAATAAAGCAACAATTACAACGAAATAACCTAGGATTTTGTACTCTGCTTTCAAGAAAGCCATAGCACCTTCAGCTATATAAGTACTAATTTCTTTCATGCGTTCGTTCCCCGCATCTTGTTTTGAAACCCAATTAAATTTAATTAAAGTGTAGAGTAACCCTACAATACCCATTGCTGGCACAGCATAAAACAAAAGTTTGTCCATAAACAGTTAGTCTGTTAGTTTAAAAATGAAGTCTGCAAAAATAGGGGGAAAACGAATAGTTAGCATCCTATCAGGCATTTATTGCCGCAGTTGTTCTAAAACGTCAAAAAATGTAAATTATTATTGTTCTAAACTCGTTGTATCTGGAGTACCTGTAAATACCGAACTCATTTTACCGGCAGACCATATATTTCTATTGAATTTATTGCCAAGAATAATAACTGTGGCTGAATCGCTCAATAATCTTTTAAAAACTGCATTATTTCCATGCCACCACCCATTATGGTACACAACAATAGGATCCGGTGGGTTTATATATAAATGCCAACCAAGACCATAATTTTTTTGACCGCGCTTTTCGTGACTATAAGGTTGGTAAGCAATGTTCATAGTTTGCTTACTTACAAATTTGCCTTCGTACAATGCTCTATCCCAAATTAATAAGTCCCTAACTGTACTATACACATTCTTATCTCCATAAATACAATCAAGTTTTTCTAACGGGAAGGGTGCTTTGTTATAATTATAAGAGGGAACATAATTTGCAGTGTCTTTAATACTAAAAATATAGCTATTTTTCATTCCAAGAGGAGTAAACACACTATCTCTCATATAATCTGGAAAAGACATTTTTGTAATTTTCTCCACTATCAAAGCCAACATAGCATAATTAGTATTACTATAACTGAAATGCCTATTGGGAGAGGCTTCTATTGGAGGATGAGATCGAATCATGTATTGCAATAATTCTTCATTGTTAGGAAACCCTTCAAAATCGGGGCTAGCTTTATAAATTTTATATTTCTTGATTTTTTTACCTTTTTTATTTTTTACATAATAAGGTTCAGATCGAGTTCCATCTAGAAAATGGTCATATTTAGGAAGTCCACTCCGATGGGTTAATAAATTTTTTATGGTAATATTGGAATATGGGAAATTGACCAGATACTTTTCAACTGGGTCGTCTAATTGAATTTTACCTTGTTCCATTAAGTGTAAAATTACAGTAGCCGTAAAAGTTTTAGATACAGAAGCAATATGGAAAGACGAATTGGCTGTAATGGGTTCCTTCGTTTTAAAATTGATCAATCCACGATAATCTTCAAAAACTATTTCGCCATTTTTAGCAAGTAAGATACTTCCATTAAAACCGGTTTTCAATAAAGCAGTAGGATATATCGCTTCAATTTTAGCGGTGTAATAGGCTTTTTCTTTTTCAGATAATGGTTTGTACTGAAGAGAATCTTGAATAACCGTAATTTTTTCTGCCTTTGGAGCAGGTGTTTCACAAGCTAGCAATAAATAGGTTAAAAAGGTTACTAGCATTGATTTATGCATTTTTACTGGTTTGCGATAAATGGCAAATATAGTGGGTGAAAACAGGCTTGCCAACCTTAGTGGAAAACTATCCATGTGTTGTGAATAGAATAAACATTTAATTTTACAGCATGACCAAACAATCAGCAACTAGCTATCCAAAAGAAAAGATAAAGATTCTTTTTTTGGAAAACATTAGTGAAAAAGCGGTTCAACAGTTTAAGCAGAACGGCTATACTAACGTGAAGAAATTAAATGGTGCTCTTAGTGAAGACGACCTAATAAAGGAAGTAAAAGACGTGCATATGATCGGGATTCGATCAAAAACTATGATTACTCCGAAGGTTTTAGAAGCAGCTACTAAATTACAAGCGATCGGTTGTTTTTGTATTGGCGTAAATCAAGTTAATTTAAAAGCAGCAACAAAACATGGTGTAGCAGTGTTTAATGCTCCTTATAGTAACACAAGAAGTGTTGCTGAATTATGTATTGGAGCTGCTATAATGCTCATACGAAGAATTCCCGACAAGAATATTGCGGCTCATAAAGGCATATGGATGAAAGAAGCAAAAGGGAGTTTTGAATTAAGAGGTAAAACATTGGGTATCATAGGATATGGCAATATTGGTTCACAATTAAGTGTACTTGCAGAAAGCTTAGGAATGAAGGTAGTTTTCTACGATACAGAAACCAAATTACCATTAGGAAATGCGAGTGTGGCAAAAAGCTTAAAGGAGCTAGTTGCTCAGTCTGATATTGTTTCATTACACGTTCCGGAAACTGTTCAAACCAAAAATTTAATCAATAAAACCAACTTAAAGTTTTTTAAGAAAGGGTCAATTTTATTGAACTATGCCCGTGGTGAAGTAGTTGATTTAAATGCTTTAAGTGTTGCATTGAAAGAAGAATTACTAGGCGGTGCAGCTATTGATGTTTACCCTTGGGAGCCTGAAAAAAATGGAGATCGATTTGAAAGTCCTTTACAAGGTTTGCCTAATGTGATTTTAACCCCTCATATTGGAGGTTCCACTGAAGAAGCACAGCAAAATATTGGAGAAGATGTCAGCATTAAGTTATTTCAATATCTAGAGCGAGGCATTACCAATGGTTCTCATACTGTTCCAGCTATTGGATTACCACCTGTAGATGGTGCACATCGAATTTTACATATTCATAATAATAAGCCAGGCGTATTGAGTGCTATCAATACAGAATTATCTAAACATGGAATTAACATCGTTGGACAGTATTTAAAAACGAATGATGAAATTGGTTATGTGGTGTTAGATGTTGATAAAAAGCTTTCTAGAAAAGCTGTTGAGCTATTGAAAGAAGTGAAAGAAACAATTAAAGTAAGAATACTTTACTAGCCTTACTTGAAATTAAAATAGAAGCCGCAAATGATTCAACCATCTTGCGGCTTTCTTTATGTTAATAGTTCCTTCATTTCCTTAATTTCTGTTACATCAACAAGTGTATTTACAATAGTTTCATTCATAGAATTAGGATGATATTGCATGGAAGAATTTACTGTTAATCTTGCAGAACTATGAAATTCATGGGCACCCGTAAATGCTTGTAAGGCTTTCATATTATTGGATCTTACGCCACTGCCTGGCATAATAATAATTCTATTTTCGGATTTTTGTACCAATTGTTGAATCAGTTCTTTACCATCAAAAGCATTGGGAACCTGACCACTGGTAAGAATTCTTTTTGCTCCTGTATCGATGATGGTTTGTAATGCTATTAAAGGATTGATAGCTCTATCAAATGCTCGGTGAAAAGTGAATTGCATCTCCCCTGCAAGAGTTACTAATGTGGATGTTCTTTTATAATCAATTGTTCCATTTGCTAATAATATTCCACTTACTACTCCTTTAAATCCTAGGTCTTTACATAGTTCAATATCGTAACATATCTGTTTAAATTCCGTATTCGTATATAAAAAATCGCCGCCTCTTGGTCTGATAATTGGGAATATTGGTATTGAAATTGATTCTGCTACATTTTTAAGAAATCCATATGATGGGGTAGTACCACCATCATATGGATTTTCGCATAATTCTAACCGGTCTGCACCAGATTCGGCTGCAATAAGTGCTGATTCAATATTAAAAACGGCAATTTCTAGTAGTGCATTCATTAAATCAGAAATTTTCCTGGTACCATAAAATTTTTATTGTCTGCGTAACAAACCGCAAAATCAAATCCTTTTTGTATACAATATCCGCCGTATTCACCTTTTTTATTGATGGCTATAAATCCTACTTGAATATCTTTTGCAGATGCCCCTTTGATTTTGATAATCCTTTCAACAGCAGTTTTACAAGCATTTTCAGGTGAAAGTCCCTGACGCATCAATTCTACAACCAAATGTGAACCACAAATTCTGATTACATCTTCACCCTGACCAGTAGCAGTAGCAGCCCCAATTTCATTGTCGACAAACAATCCGGCGCCGATGATAGGGGAGTCCCCTAGTCTGCCGCGCATTTTAAAACCCATACCACTAGTTGTGCAAGATCCACTCAAATTTCCATTCGAATCCATGGCTACCATACCAATGGTATCATGATTCCAGTTACCATTTTCTAATTTATGAGGGACAAATGCTGATTCTTTTTTTAAAGTATTAGAATTTTCAATATTAATAACGGGTTTGTATTCGCTTTTAAGGAGCCAGTTATCATATGCTTTTTGTGCATCCTCCGACAATTTCTGTGGTTCTAATGGAAATCCTTGAGATAAAGCAAATTGTTGTGCACCAGATCCAACCAGCATCACGTGTGGTGTTTTTTCCATTACCCGGCGAGCAACAGAAACAGGATGTTTAATTCTTTCTAAAAAAGCTACACTGCCACAGTTAGCAAATTCATCCATGATACAGGAATCGAGCGTTACATATCCATCACGATCCGGATTGGCACCGAGACCCACACAGCAGTTTAAAGAAGATTCTGTAACCATCACACCTTGCTCAACGGCATCTAAGGCACGACCGCCAACTCTTAAAATATTCCAGGCGGCTATATTCGCAGCAATTCCTTCTTTCCAGGTAGAAATCACAATTGGTTTTCTTGTTTCAGTTTCTGATTTAAACCCAGAAAATGTAAGTGCTGATAATCCTAAGGAACCTAATTTTAAAAAGGAACGACGTTCGAGCATATTTAATTTTTAAGGGAAATTAGAACAATTTACATATTTAACCCTATCTAACTGATCATAATATTACCTATAATTAATATTATGTTAAGTATATTGTACAATCAATAGATTTCAAAATACTTATAAAATGTATTTCAAAAACGCATCTGAAATATATAACACAAAAGCCGCTCCTTTCGGAAACGGCTTTTGCTTTTTTACTTTTTACTTTTGAATTATTTAAAACTTATCGTGTTCCGCATCGTACAATTTATATTTTACATCAAAAGCATCGAAGGCTTTTGGATCTTTTCCACGAACATTATCTCGTTTATATTGGAACATATTTGCTAAAAAATCAACTGTCTTATTACCAATACTTTTATCGGTAGAAGTTCTTGATGATTTAGCTTTTTCAATGTTATATGTTTTTTCTAACCATTCAATTGCCTGATCAAGGTTATCATTTATAGGCTTCAATAAATCAGCATTCGCTTTAAAGTAAGGATCTGTTAAACCTTTATACTTAGCATCAATCGCTGCTTTCTTTTTAGGATCTTTTTCAGTAGGTTTAGATCCGTTAATGGTTTGTACTTGCTTAATATTAGCAGTTACTTTATCATCTAAAAGACCAAAATTATTATAATAGATTACTCCTACATTATATGAAGCTATTGGATTTTGATTGTTTTTACCAAATCCTTTTTTGTATGCCTCGACTCCTTTTTTCTCGTAACCATCTAATTGAGTGCTATCATATTTGCCTTTATCTTTTGTATCATGTTTTACATTAATAAAGATCTCTCCAAATTGCAAATATTGCATTTCTGTTAAAGTTCCAGCCGCTTCTGCTTTATCATAATACGCTACTTTATCAGCAAGTGAAAAGTTTCTATCTATGTATTCAATTTCATAATCATCCCATGTTTCTTTCGGGAAAACTGTTCTAGCTATTGCTAAGTATTTTCTGAAATCGGCTTCATTCTTCTCATTCATATAAGTAATTACCAAATACTTATAAACATCTAAATATCCTTCAGTTGCCACTTTCGCATCTGCTAAACGTGTATAATATTTAAGTGCAAATTCTGGTTTACTTGCATTTTGACCAGAATATCCTGCATACAATATGGAAGTAGTATCAAATGACATATTTTGATCCTTAGTCAGTTTATTTTTGAAAAGAATATCACTATAGTTTACGGCTATTCCAAAATAAATACAAGCTGAATCCCAATTTTTGCCATTAAAAGTTCTGATACCATTATTAAAGCCATAAGAATATAAATCGAAAATTGCTTCTGCTCCCTTTTCCTTAATTTGAACAAATGTTGGATCCAATGAAATTAATTTTTGTACTGCTGCATCAGCATCAGCTATTAAAGTTGGATACTTTTTACTTGCAACAGCATCTTTTGATAAAGCTGCATATACTTTAGACTTATAATACCAGGTTTCAGCTTTCCCCTGAGCTTTTGGATCAGCCGCTACCTTATCAATCTCTGTTTTAGCGTCTTCTAGTTTATTGATCAGCAGGTTTGTTTGAACTTTTTTAAAGTCTTGTGCGTTTGTTCCCAATGCTATTAGGGCAATCATAGAAAGCAATTGTAGCTTCTTCATAAAAGATTATTTATTATTGATTTTCAGATGTTTGTGTATCAGTATCTAAATTATTAGTTTGATCAGAATCAGGTTGATTTTCTGCTGGTTCATCAGTTACAATTTCGTTCAATTCATCTGTAACATTCTCAACGATTTCTTCTTCCTGATCTTCAATTTGTGAAATAGCAGCAATCTCATCACCTTCATCTAACCGAATTAATTTTACTCCTTGGGTAGCTCTACCCGCTTCGCGAATATCGGCAATTCCTGTTCGAATAGTGATACCTGACTTACAAGTAATTATTAAATCTTCTTTCTCAGTCACATATAAAATATCAACTAATCTTCCAGTTTTCTCTGTTACGTTAATTGTTTTTACTCCTTTACCACCTCTATTGGTGATGCGGTATTCATCAATTGCCGTTCTTTTACCAAATCCTTTTTCACTAACTACTAAAACTGTTCTGGTGGCATCCTCCTTATTTACACAAATCATCCCAACCACTTCGTCAGTCTCATCATCCACTTCAATCCCACCTACACCAATTGCACCTCTTCCAGTTGAACGAACTTTAGTTTCTTCAAAGCGAATGGCCCTACCACTTTTTAAAGCTAACATGATTTCTGAACTTCCGTCAGTCATTTTTGCTTCCAATAATTCATCGCCTTCCACAATTGTAATGGCATTTACACCGGTACTACGAACACGACTAAAATCTTCCAAAGAAGTTTTTTTGATGATTCCTTTCTTGGTACAAAGAACGATATAGTGGCTTTGAACAAATGCTTTATCATTCAATTTTTTAACTTCAATAATTGCTTTTACTTTATCATCCCCTGGTAATTGAATCAGGTTCTGTATAGCTCTTCCTTTACTTTGTTTTTCACCTTCCGGTATTTCGTAAACACGTAACCAATAACATCTACCTTTTTCGGTAAAGAACATCATGGTATCGTGTGTAGATGCCACAAATAAATGCTCTACAAAATCTTCTTCTCTGGTTTTTGAACCTACAGCTCCCCTGCCGCCTCTTCTTTGCTGACGATATTCTGTAGCAGAAGTACGCTTAATATATCCCAAATGAGAAATAGTAATTACTACATCTTCATCTTCAATTAAGTCTTCAATACGCATTTCGTCTGCTAAATATTGAATTTCACTTTTTCTTGCGTCACCAAACTTTTCTTTAACCTCGTATAATTCTTTTTTGATCAATTCAAATCGAAGAAATTCACTAGCTAATAATTCTTTTAACCCTTTGATAGTTAAAATTAATCCGTTAAATTCTTCTACAATTTTATCACGTTCCATTCCGGTTAAACGCTGCAAACGCAGTTCCAGTATGGCTTTTGATTGTTCTTCAGAAAGACCGCGAGCCTGATTATATATATCTTCAGCAAGTTCACTGAACATATCGCTATTCAAATACCAATTCTCTTGCGAACTCTTTTCCATTAATGCCAACTTAGCTTCTTCTGGCGTTCTGCTAGCACGAATCAACGCAATAACTTCATCCAAATGATCCAAGGCTTTCAAATACCCTTCTAAAATATGAGCGCGTTCTTCCGCTTTACGTAATTCAAATTTTGCTCTTCGAATTACCACTTCCATTCTGAACTCAATAAACTCAACAATGAGCTCTCTTAAGTTCATAATTTTAGGACGGCCCTTGCTAATTACTACATTATTGGTGCCATAGCTGGTTTGTAGTTCTGTGTATTTATATAATTGATTGATGATTACTTGCGCAATCACATCTTTCTTTAAATCAATTACAATTCTGGTTCCTTCTCTATTATTACTTTCGTTATTTACGTGCGCAATTCCTTCAACAACTTTTTCATTTACAAGTTGTCCGATTCTATCAGTTAATTGATCTCTATTAACTTGATAAGGAACTTCTGTAATAACAATTTGTTCTCTGCCTGATGGTTTAGTATCTATTTGAACTTTACCACGTAGTACTACTCTACCGCGACCAGTTAATAATCCCTGTTTAACACCTTCCATACCGAAAATAATTCCTCCAGTAGGAAAATCAGGTGCTTTTACGTAATTGATTAATTCTTCACAAGTAATTTCTTTATTATCGATATATGCTACACAACCATCAATTACTTCGCTTAAGTTGTGAGGTAACATATTGGTAGCCATACCAACGGCAATTCCTGAAGATCCATTTACCAATAATTGAGGGATCCGAGTTGGAAGAACTGTTGGCTCTCTCAATGAATCATCAAAATTCAACTGAAAGTCGACCGTATCTTTTTCAATATCATCCAACATTGCTTCTGCAATCTTATGTAAACGTGCCTCAGTATAACGCATAGCAGCCGGCGGATCTCCATCTTGGTTACCGAAGTTACCCTGACTATCTACCATAATATAACGCATCGTCCAATTCTGAGCCATACGAACCAGGGTGTCATATATCGAAGAATCACCATGTGGGTGAAACTTACCCATTACTTCCCCTACAATACGGGCAGATTTTTTATAAGGCTTATTGCTGTAGTTACCTAATTCAGTCATCGCATACAAAACCCTCCGGTGTACTGGCTTAAAACCATCCCTAACATCAGGTAGTGCACGACCAACAATTACCGACATCGAATAATCGATATAGGCCGTTTTCATTTGTTCTTCAATATTTACGCGAATAATTCGATCACTATCGCTTGTTTGTTCTGGTATTTGCGGATCTTCCATGTATCTTTTCTATACTTGAGTTTGTTCAAATGAAAGGTCAATTTCTGACCCATTTTCAAGGTTGGCAAATATAGTCTTTTCAAGGGGTAAAATTGCTTTAAAACCTTGTTTTTTAAGCAGTTTTATCCACAAAAGTGAACAGATGCCTTACCACTCCATTTTACCTTAAAAATCAAGGTTTTAAATAGCTACAATCCAATGATTTTAGTGATCCTTAAAATCAGAAAGCCCCCAATTCAGTATTGGAGGCTTTTATAGTGATAATTTTGGTATTAATTTCTTTTTTTAACCGAGCCATCTCCTGAACTACTGTTTTTAGTTGCGGGAGTTCCTGTATATCGAATATCACTACCTCCACTTGCATGACTTTCTAAATCCTTATTCACGTGTATAAAAGCATCACTTCCACCACTTGCATGGATAATACAATATTCTGTATTTAAATCAGCACCTTTAAAATCACTACCTCCACTTATATTAATATTTAAATGATTGGCAGATCCAGTAAGCTTAGCATCACTGCCTCCACTTGCATTAACAGTTAAATCATCAACCACTAATTTTCCAAACAAATCTGAACCACCGGAAAGCTGCACTTTTAACTTGTCAACCTGCAGAATACCATCGATAAATACATCCGAACCACCCGAAGCAGTTAAAAGATCCATATATTTTGCCGATACATAAGCTTTCATTTTGTGATTACCCAAATTACCGATTCCCCAAGATCCCTGATCTCCTAAAGAAATTTTCAGGATCCCATTTTCAACTTCGGTTACAATTTTATCGCGATACTCAATGCTAGAAGCACTTACCGCTAAGCCTTCTGCAGTTGATTGGGATAAATAAAGATTGATCCCTGCAGATATTTTAATTCCATGAAAAGAAGCAACAGCTCTTCCCATTGAATGATCATCATGTATATTTTTTTGGGCCTGGGTGGCTGCGATTCCCCCCAATAAGATTGCTAGAGTAAAAAGGTATTTTTTCATGAGTTGTTTTTCTATAGGACGATCGAATAAATATTTTGTTACAGTCTTCTAAAAGATTTGGTTACGCTAGATTTGTAAAAGGATTTAACAAGACTATTATTTATGAAATTCAGCAAGAGCCTCCTTTTATTTGGTGCAGGTAAATCTGCAACGGTACTAATAGATTATCTCAAAAATAAATCGGCAGAAAATAACTGGCTGCTCATAGTTGCAGACAATAATTTGGAAGTTGTTCGAGCTAAGTTAGAAGACCATCCAAACACGAAAGCGGTAAAAATTAATATAGAAAGCGAAATAGATAGAAAGAAATTAGTAGCTAATGCGGATATCGTTATTTCAATGATGCCTCCCTTTTTGCATTATTTGATTGCAATGGACTGCATAGAGTTTGGTAAGAACCTCCTTACTGCTTCTTATACAGATACAAAGATTCAAGCACTGTCTGATAAAATCAACAAAAAGGGATTATTGTTTCTATGCGAAATGGGTCTCGATCCAGGCATCGATCATATGAGTGCTATGAAATTGATTGACGAGATAAAATCAAAAAATGGAAAAATAAGTTCTTTCAAATCGCATTGTGGTGGTTTGGTAGCTCCTGAGGATGACGATAATCCCTGGCATTATAAAATTAGTTGGAATCCCCGTAATGTAGTCCTTGCCGGTAAAGCTGGTGCAACTTTTAAAAAGGATGGACAAGTATTTGAAAATTCGTATGCAAGAATATTTGATTCAAAAGAACAAGTAGTAATTCCAGGGCTTAGTTCACTTTCTTTTTATCCAAATAGAGACTCTATTTCATACATTGATCTTTATCAATTAAATGACATTAATACTTTTATTAGAACAACTTTACGTTATCCAACTTTTATTTCGGGTTGGAAAAAAATGGTGGATTGGAAGTTTACAGATGAAATAGAAAATATCAATACTGAGGGAATGACTATCGCCGATTTTTTTGATATGCGGTTCAAAGATTTGAATAAAAATGAATTATCTGACACAACTATTATTGAATTGTTTGAGTATTTAGGATTGAATGATCATCAAACAAAAATACCTATGAACAATGGCACTTTCGCAGATGTGCTTCAATTTGTTTTAGAAAATAAATTAGCACTGAAGCCAGGAGAGAAAGACATGGTAGTGATGTTACACGAAATAGAATATAACATTGGAGACACTTTACATCGCATAAAAAGCTCCTTAGTAACTATCGGAAAAGATGATCAAAAGACTGCTATGGCAAAAACCGTTGGCCTTCCTTTAGGAATTGCAGCAGTACTTATATTGGAGGGAAAAATTCTTGACAAGGGTTTACATATTCCCATCATCCCTTCCATATATGAACCCGTATTAAAAGAATTAGCAAAAGAGTCCATCCAATTCACAGAATCTCATTTTTAATTTTTATGACTTCAGATATAGCATCTTACTATTCCAAAAAATTAGCAGATTCCATTAAAAAACAAAAGAAACTTAAAAACAAATTGGTTCTAGGATCAACCTTTCGACTCCTATTTTTTATTTTAATACTTTTTTCCATTTACCATTTGTTTCAACGATTTCAAATTGGATGGCTGCTGTTTTTGGTGATGTCTTTAATCGGATTTTTAGGGATGATTAGCTGGTATGTAAATATTAAAAATCGGGAGAAATACGAAATTCAATTAAGCTTTCTATTTCAAAATGAATTAAATCAAATTGATGGGGCACCCAATAGTTTTGATGATGGAAAAAATTTTGATGATGGAATGGGATTTTGGTCAGATCTAGACTTATTTGGAAAAGGTTCATTATATCATACTATCAATCGAACCTTAACACAATACGGACAAGCAGTTTTGGCAGAGCAATTTAAAGTTAACTACACAAGCAAAAATGATATCATTGATCAACAAGAGGCAATTAAAATATATAGTAAACAAATGGCTGTAATAGAAGCTGTGATTGCAACTTCTTTATTACTTAAAACGGATTATATTTCATTTGATCCTGTATTTAAATGGTTAAATAGCAACAATATTTTGCACAAAAGCAAATGGGCAAAATTCATACGGTATTCCTTACCTGTTTTTAATGTTTCCTTGATTACAGTAGCTCTTATAACAGGGAATAATTCTTTATTAGGAATTGTTTTTGTTTTGGGCTGGGTTCAAATAGGTATTTACGCTAAATATTTCCAATCAGATTTTAATCTGCTTGGAAAAAAAGAAACCATATTGAATCAGTATGCACAGATTCTTCTTCAATTTGAAAAAATAAATCCAGGCAAGTCTAAGTTATTGATATCCTTTCAACAAACTGCTCAACAAGCTCATTTAGCAATAAATGAACTTTCAAAAATTTCAAGCAGAATAGATCAAAGATTGAATATATTTTTAATCACAATTATAAATCCTGTTTTCCTATACGACCTACAAAATATGTTTGCCTTAGAAAAATGGAAAATAAAATATTGTGACCAGTTAGAGAAATGGGTTCAATTAGTTGGTGAAATAGAAAAATTAAACAGTTTTGCGGTTTATGCATTTAATAATCAGGAAAATACTTATCCTGAAATTTTAGATTCTGCGATGGAAATACAAGCAACGCATCTTTCCCATCCATTGATTTCAAAAGAAAATCGTGTTGCAAACAGTATTATTATTGGAGGATCTAATAAAGTGCTTCTGATTACAGGATCTAATATGAGTGGGAAGACCACTTTCTTAAGAACAATTGGCGTAAACCTGGTTCTTGCTCAGTCTGGACTTTCTGTTCCTGCAAGTTCTTTCTTATTTAGTCCGATGCAAATCTTTAGTTCTATCCGAATTAGTGATTCTTTACAAGAAAATACTTCCTACTTTATGGCTGAATTAAAAAAGCTTAGTTCCATTAAGAATGGAGTAAAAAACGGAATTGCATCATTGGTTTTGATAGATGAAATATTACGGGGAACAAATTCTGAAGACAAATATTTTGGGTCTGCTCAATTTGTAAAAGAAATGTTAGCACTCAACTGCGTTACTTTATTTGCCACACACGATTTGAAATTAAGCGAATTAGAACAAGATTATCCAAATATTGTAGTCAACTATTGCTTTGAAAGTATCATTGAAAACAACGAATTATCATTCAGTTACAAAATACAAAGAGGCGTTGCTAAAAATAGAAACGCCTCTTTCCTTATGAAAAAGATGGGTATTATTTAATGCTACTTATTTTTTCCCCCTCTAGGTTTCTTTATTTTAACTTTTTCCTCATTTTCATTATCACCTTTAATCTGCATAACCCATTCATAATCCAGCTGTCGCTTTTCTAAATTTGCAGATACTATTTTAATCATTACTTTATCGCCCATACGAAAAGCTTTGCCTGTTCTTCTACCTACTAAACTATATTCAGTTTCTATATGTCTAAAATCATCGTAATCAGATAATCCGATTACACTAACAAGGCCTTCACATTTATGCAATACTGTTTCTGCCCAGAACCCAAAACTAGAAACGCCACTTATTACAGCTTCAAATGTTTCACCAACATGTGATTTTAAAAATTCAACTTGTTTATATTTATTTCCAGCACGTTCGCATTCCATAGCTGCTCTTTCTCTTTCGCTGCTATGCTTACATTTCTCTTCCATTTTTTTATCATTAATAGTCTTTCCTATAAGGATAGACTCCAATACCCGGTGAACCAATATATCCGGATATCTTCTGATAGGAGATGTAAAATGACAATAGAAATCAAAAGCCAATCCGTAGTGTCCAATATTTTCAGTCGTATAAATTGCTTTTGCCATTGTTCTGATACCCAGTTGTTCCAACACATGTTGTTCTGGTTTTCCCTTTGCATCTGCTAACATTTGATTGAAACTTGCAGAAATATTTTGAGGACTACTAATATCAAAAACATGTCCATATTTTTTCGCGAACACTAAAAAAGGTGCTAATCTGTCTTTATCAGGTTGGTCATGAACTCGATATGGGAAAGGTATCGGCTTTTTATTGATATGTAGTTTGGAAACATTTTCGGCTACAGTTTTATTTGCTAAAAGCATTAATTCCTCAATAAGTTGATGTGATTCTTTGCTTTCTTTAATTATAATTCCAATAGGTGTTCCCTTTTCGTCTAATTTAAACCGAACTTCTTGAGATGAGAAATTAATGGCACCCTTTTCAAAGCGTTTTTTACGCATGCGTTGAGAGATATCATTTAATAAAAGAATCTCTTCTTTATGAATTCCTTCTTTTGTGTCAATGATTTCCTGCACATCTTCATAAGCGTATCTATGATCAGAATGAATCACCGTTTTTCCCAACCAATATTGTTTAATTTCTCCTTTTGCTGTCATTTGAAAAATTGCAGAGAAAGTGAATTTATCCTCATGCGGTCTTAATGAACAAAGTTCATTAGATATTTTTTCAGGTAACATGGGATTAACTCTATCTGGAAGATATACCGATGTAGCTCTTTTATAGGCTTCTACATCTAGATCAGATTCAGGTTCTACATAATAACTTACATCCGCAATATGAACACCTATTTCATAAACATCTTTACTTAATTCTCTAATAGAAATCGCATCGTCGAAATCTTTTGCATCTGCTGGATCAATTGTAAAAGTTAAGATATCTCTACAATCTCTTCTTTTTCCAATTTCATCTTTGTCTAAAATAGTTGGAATTCGTTCTGCTGATTCTTGAACATCAAGAGGAAATGACAAAGGAAATCCTGCCTGTGCCAATAATTCTTGCATAGCTGCATCATTATCGTCTTCAGGTAGTAACACTTTAACTATTTCACCAACTGGTTTTTTATCCGTTTTATCCCATTTTACTAAACGTGCTATTACCCTATCTTTATTTTTTGCTCCATTTATATCAATCAATGGAATAAATAAATCTGGCATTGGTTTATCCGTATCGGGAACAAAGAATGCATGATTTGTAGACAACTGGAGATGGCCAATAAATTCCGTTTGTTTTCTAGTAACCACTTCTGTAATTCTCCCTTCTTTTTTGCCTGTACGTAAATTTTCTTTCACTAATTTTACTCGTACAATATCTCCATTTAATGCAGTGGAAAAATCTCCAGGCTTAACCATTACATCGTTCTTATCACCGTCTACTATAACGAATCCCATACCAGATCGTGTAATTTCTAACCGCCCTTTCTGAGGTAAATGCTCAGCACTTTTATGTGTATTTTTTTGTTTTTGCTTTTGCTTTATTTTTTGTTTGCTCATTTTGTAGTTGGATTAAATCGGAAGTTTCTGATAAAGTCTATTATCAATTCATTGAATAAATTTCCTTCCTCAAATAAAAATCTATGCCGAATAGGTAAAACATACATAGGAATATTGGCCAATTCTTCAGTAAACTTTGTGAATCGTACTGCATCTTTTTCTGTAGTTAATATCAATTTATCTTTTGCTTGAACTTCATTGAATTTTTCTTTTATTTCATTAAAATCATCAATTGAAAAAATATGATGATCTGAATAGTCTTGTTGATAATAAGTATGTACATTTTGCAATAAATAATCTTTCAATGGCTTAGGATTAGCAATTCCACAAACCAACAAAACTTCATCTCTTTGAGTTAATATCCATTCATCGCTATTATTAAAAATATGATAAGGTGTTCCATATTCGATACATGTGAAAAATACTTTCTGACTAGCAATTGGTTTTAAGCTACGAATTACTTTTTGTTTCTTTTCTTCAGATAAGTTGGCAGGGCATTTTGTAACCACAATAATTTGTGCTCGATCTGCCGATGACCATTCATCCCTTAAATCACCAGTTGGCAAAAAGAAATCGTGTGAATATAAATTACTAAAATCAGTCAGCAAGATATTCATTCCAGCTTGAACAGATCGATGTTGAAATGCATCGTCTAAGATAATGGCTTGTAAATCACCGTGATCTTGTAAAAGATGTGGAATCCCAACTAAACGTTCTTCTCCTACAGCTACCGGCACATTAGGGAATTTTAAATGAAATTGCATGGGTTCATCGCCAATTTCCAAAGCTGTTGTTCGATCATTTGCTAAAACATACCCTTTTGTTTTACGCTTATAGCCCCTACTAAGTGTGGCAATTTTGAACTGGAGTTCTAATAATTTGATCAAGTATTCTACCATTGGTGATTTTCCAGTACCTCCTACTGCCAAATTTCCGACGCAGATTAAAGGAAAATTGAATTCAGAAAAGGCCAAATAATGACTATCAAAAAGTCTGTTTCGAATAAAAATAATTAGTCCATACAAAACTGCAAATGGAAACAATAAAACACGGAATGACTTAAGGAAAAGCGTGTTAAAATTCATAGGTAAACTGCGGTGTAATGCAGTAATTTAAAGGTACGTCAAATTGATTGGTATCACTAATCTGCTCGATTGGCTCGAAATAAGAAAACCCGATTTTAACTGTTTCCTCACTACAATTAGCTAAATAACGGTCATAATACCCTTTCCCAAAACCTACCCGATACCCTTTTTTGTCAAATGCCAATAATGGAACAAATATTAAATCAACCTGATCTGGTTTAATAAATGTTTCTCCGATGGGCTCTTCCATGCCCCATTTATTAGTTTTAAAATCAGTTTCCTCAGTAGTTAAGATCGCTTTCATGGAATAATCGCTATTATCGATTACAGGGTAAGCGATTTGAATCCCTGAAACCAAAACACGGAGATATCTAACCATCAAATCCACATTCGGTTCTGAATGACTTTCCATTGGCCAATAAGAAAACAGAGTTTGAATTTGAGAAAAATCGAATTGTTGAAACTGTATCAAAATCAAGTCATCAAATTTCAATTTCTCCGTATCCGAAATAGCATTTCTTTTGTTCTTGTAAAGAACTCTCAGCTGATTTTTCGTCATACATCAAATTTAGTAAATTCGAAATAATGCTGTGGAATATTACAGAATCTAATCTTTATTTATGAAGAATGAAAAAACAGTAGTTCCATAATTTCTTTGAAATAAGAAAGAATTCATTTTCTCATATTGATTTCTGGGAGTATGTTCCAATACAAAAAAGCCTCCTTTTGCTATTAATCCTTTTTGTTCAATGATACGGGGAATCTCATCAATTGCACCTAAGGCATATGGTGGACCTGCAAAAATAAAATCGAATGCAGTAGTTGTTGTATTTAAATAAGAAAATACATCCATTTTAAGTAAATGAAAGTTTTGCATACCCAGCATTTCACAATTATTTTTAATGAAATTGTACATGATAGGATCTTTCTCAACTATAGTTAAATCTTTTGCCCCTCTTGAGCCGAGTTCATAACTAATACAACCAGTTCCACCAAAAAGATCCAATGTTTTAATTCCTTCAAAGTTTATTCTGTTTTGAAGAATATTGAATAAACCTTCTTTAGCAATATCAGTTGTAGGGCGCGTATGAGGCATATTTGCTGGAGGCTGTATCTTTCTTCCACCCCAATTACCTGAAATTATTCTCATGCCAATAATTTATAAAAAGGTGTAAGTGTACAACGAGAATAATTTGACGGTTTAGATTGATTTGCAATGATATCTAAACTTACAATACCGAAAGTCTTTTTCAATTGATCCAATAAGTTGGTAAGTGGGTCTATCATTCCACTTAATTCTAAATGAGTTTGTAATGGAGAAGCCCCAGATTGATTTGCCACACTTATTGCAAAATATAGGATATCATCAGCATGATGAAAAGTATAAGATTGTATCAATTGTAATTGATTATTCTTCAATAAGACTAAAATAAAATGGTTTTGATAAACGATTAATTTTAAAAATACCGGAGGTAGTTCCTCTCTATTTAAAACATCATTAAGTATATTGGTATAAGTGTGTTGAATTTTAAAAATCACAATATTACGATCCAGTAATTCAGAGAGCGACTTTTTAATCCGATAAATGGTAACTGTGGGAAGTGTTGAATTAATTCTATCAAATTTGGTATCTGCACGATCGTCTGTTCCATAAACCAATGAAAGAAAATCAGCTGATGCCGTAGCACTCATTTCTGTCATAGGCAAAACCAATGCTTCTTCAATGTTAAAAAACACAAAACAATCAGAATAAGTAGGCCCCAAAATTTTAGAATTCTGTTTTACCTCAAATAATATATCACTCCAATCTGTATTTGATTGGTCAATCTGATACAATTCTATTGCATCAATTTCCCCCGTAGAAGAGTTTTTTACCATACAAACAATCTGATGGCTACCTATTTCGATTGCCAACTGATCATTTCTTTGGGGTGTATACTCGTGAAGGTCACCGTAAAATCCTATCAACTTGTGAACCATAATCTAAAAATTGCGTATGCAATGATATAAAAAATCAGCCATGCATGGAAAGCGATTTGTGCAGATATTAAAATTGTTACTTTGCAGAACTTTATGAGCAACCCATCATCGTCTATCAATTTACAGGTTACAACTAGTCATCGGCAAATTTTAAAGTTCGCTTTACCGATCAGTTTATCCATCATGGTGCCGCAGTTGAATTTTATCACTAATAACATTTTTTTAGGTGGCTTAGGTCAGGAAGCACTGGGTATTGCTGGTATTACAGGTGTATATTACCTGATATTTGCTGTGGTTGGGCATGGTTTAAACAATGGACTTCAAGCTTTAATATCACGCAGAGCTGGTGAAAACAGGGTCGATGAAATTGGGCGGTTATTTACACAAGGTATTTATATTTCTTTTGGATTTGCGGCTTTTGGGATTTTATTTACTTGGTTTGTAGCCCCACATATTTTAAAATATGCATTACATGACCCTGAAAGGGTCTCAATTGCAGTTCAGTTTTTAAATATTAGAATCCTAGGTCTCCCTTTTTTATATGTATATCAAATGAGGAATGCCCTTTTGGTAGGTACAAATCAAACAAGATATTTGATTTTAGGTACAGCCACTGAGGCAGTTGTTAATGTATTTTTTGATTATACTTTAATTTATGGTAAATTAGGATTACCACATTTGGGGTTTAATGGTGCTGCTACAGCATCCATCATTTCTGAATTTGCAGGTTTGGTTGTTTTGTTTATGGTACTTCGATATAAAGGCATTAGTAAACAATTAAACCTTTTTAAATCCTGGAGTTTCGAGAAAGCAAATAGTAAATTAATAATTATTCAATCTGCTCCTTTAATTGCCCAACATGCTATTAGTATTATCAGTTGGGAGTTCTTTTATATTTTAATCGAACACCATGGGGCCAGAGATTTAGCAGTATCAAATACTATGCGAAATATGTTTGGCTTTTTTGGCTGTTTTACCTGGGCTTTTGCGGCAACTGCGAATACTATGGTTAGTAATGTAATCGGTCAGAACAAACAGGAATTAGTTATGCCATTAATAAAAAAGATAATGATCTGGAGTGTTGGATTTGCGAGTCTGGTTTGTTTGGTTTTGAATTTATTCCCACATGCTTTTTTATCAATTTATGGGCAAGGTGAAAATTTTATAATAGCCGGTATTCCAGTATTAAGGGTTGTTTCATTAGCATTGGTTTTAATGTCTGTTTCAGTTGTTTGGATGAATGCAGTAACAGGTTCTGGGAATTCGTCCATGAACCTTGCTACCGAGTTTGTTGCCATTATCTTTTATTGCATTTATGTATATACTATTCTTGAAAAAATGCAATTACCAATCACCTGGGGTTGGGGTAGTGAGTGGATTTATTGGACAACAATTCTAATCCCCTCTTTCTGGTATATGCAAAGTGGGAAGTGGAAAAAAATTAAAATTTAAAAAAATTATCCTTTTAATTGATTTACTAAATCAATATACGATTGCATTGCTTCTTCTTTACTTGTACCATTTAACTTAGCCCATGCTTCGTGTTTAAATTTTGCTACAAAATCAAAAGGATTGGATGGCCCAGATTCCTGTGTATCTCCTTCTGTACCTTGCTTATAAAGAGCATATAGTTTTAAAAGTGTTTCGTTATCTGGTTTTTCAGATAACGTTTTACTATTAACCACAGATTCTTGAAATAATTCTTGTAATCCCATTTTTATTTTTTTTAAATTATTTATTGTAAATCTTTTAACATTTTTGCTCCTTCAGCTTTAATGGCTGCATCATCACCAGTTCGAATAGGCAATTTAGCTAGCTTAGTTAAAATTTCAATTGCCTGAGCTGGTCGATGATTATCTCGATAAGCTTTGGCAAGATCAAGATAATTTAATGCAAAATAAGGATCTAAAATTCTACATTTTTCAAAATAAGTTATGGCAGAATCTAAATCGCCATTCGGCAAGCCTCCGTAAAAGAGTTTCACAGCTATCTTTTTAAGACCCGAGAGATTAACCATTTCGTAATTCCATTTACCAAGACTATAAGTTGCTTTGGCATGTTTGGGATTTAGAACAATCGCTTTTTCATTAAAAGATTTGGCATCTTTTACAAATGCTACTATTTTCTTGTTTTCAGTTTCAACATCTGTCATTTTACCTGCTGCCATTCCCATTGAATAATTCGCATCTGCATTGTTAGGATCTGCATCGAAAGCTTTTTTTGCAAATGCAAGTGATGTTTCAAAAAAAAGTCGTTTGTTATTTTTATCAAACTGCCTACCTCCTATTGAAGCATTCAATTCCGAAGCTTTAACAAGTGCTTTTACATTGGAAGGATCCAATTCAATAACTGATTTATATTTTTCAAGGGCTTCGGGTTCTTTAATTTGACGTTCGAAATTATCAGCTTCTTTTAATAAAACAGCAACATCTTGTGCCATACTAGTATAATAGAATGGGAGTAAAAAAAGAATGAATAACCCTTTCATAAGTACAAATTTAAATGTCGGATCTTTTTAATTGAAATTTAACCCCCACATGTCCCATTAATTGGTAGATTGGTGGATGCATTTTTTTTATACTGAACTGAATCGATTGGAGGGCTTCGTATTTTTCCATCATCTGATAGCAAAAATCTGTAGCTATTGTTTCTAAAAGATCTGTTGGCTGTTTCATACGTTGTGCAATCAATTCATATACTTTAGTATAGTCGAGAGTTTCTTCAATAGAATTTATTAATTTCTTATTGGGTTGATAATCTAAAAGTATATCAACGAGATATTCATTACCCAATAATTTTTCTTCCTGAAAGAGTCCATGATAAGCATAAAATTGTAGTTGTTCCAAATGTATTTGAATCATATTGCAAAAATAAAGGCGATAAGCTAAATGCCATCGCCTTAAATGAATTATTATCAAATCCTTAAGCTAATCCTTCAGAAGTTAGATATCGTTCTGAGTCGAGAGCAGCCATACAACCACTTCCAGCAGCTGTTACTGCCTGACGATAATTTTTATCTTGAACATCACCTGCAGCAAAAACACCTGGAATATTTGTTTTAGTAGTTCCAGGGATTGTTTTTATATAACCTGTTTCATCCATATCAATAAATTCTTTAAAAATTCCACTATTAGGCTCATGACCAATAGCTACAAAAAAGCCACTAACAGGAATTTCTTGCTTGGTATTGGTATGTGTATTGTGTAAACGAATGGCTTCTACTTTATGTTCCCCAAGCACTTCATCTGTTACACTATTCCAATATACTTTAATATTTGGAGCATTTAAAACTCGATTCTGCATTACTTTACTCGCTCTCATCTGATCTTTTCGAACCACCATATGTACTGTTGAGCAAAGTTTTGATAGATATAAAGCTTCTTCTGCTGCTGTATCACCTGCACCAACTATGGCTACTTCTTTTCCTTTAAAGAAGAAACCATCACATACTGCACAGGCACTTACACCAAATCCGTTCAGTCTTTGTTCACTTTCCAGACCTAACCATTTAGCTGATGCTCCTGTACAAATTATAACACTATCCGCTTCTATCCACTTTTCCTCATCAATTTCTACTCGTAAAGGGCGCTTACTGAAATCTACTTTTGAGGCTATTCCATAACGAATATCTGCGCCCATGCGAACAGCTTGTTTTTCAAATTCAATCATCATTTCCGGGCCTTGAATTCCGTCTGGATATCCAGGATAATTTTCCACTTCGGTTGTAATAGTAAGTTGGCCACCCGGTTGAATCCCCTGATACAAAACAGGCTTCATATTTGCGCGGGCAGCATAAATAGCAGCTGTATATCCTGCCGGACCAGAACCAATAATTAATACATGTACTTTTTCTATTGCTTCATTTGACATTTCTACATTATTTAAAACAAACAAAATTAAATTCCCTTACACAATTGATCGATTTCTTTGTACACAAAATTGAATTATTTGGGGATAATCAAAGTTTTATATTGGGCAGCATACCCACAAAATGCGCCAAGAGCACCATTATCTATATTCCCAATCACTTTACCAGGAGATGAAAATGGATTGCCGATAGATTGAAAGGCATATTCCCAGGTTCGCCAGAAATCATAGGTAGCTTTATCAATATCGCATAACTTAATGGTAGCAGTATCCCCTTTTAAAAAAAAGCCATAGGAAGCTCTATCAATCTTTTGATTCCTGTCTACACCTTTATCAATTTGAATCGAATATGTTTTTCCATCCACAATCTGATCATCAAACACACTATTAAATCCAGGGAAAAAAGGCCTTGAATTTTGTTGTGTAAAATATCGAATATAGTTTCCAAGACCTGGTGGATCAGATACAGTAGCCATAATTACGACTTGTGGTGAATCGGGATAATTTTTCAAAGGCTTCCACCAAATCGAATCAATTTTTTTTGTCAAATCAGGAATCCCTGTAGTTGCACTATAAACTTGATTTAGATAAGTAACTTTTAATTGGTATGATTTACCAAAAGCACCTGTTAAATAGGTTGAAGAAACTGAAGGGTCGCTACTATAAAAATAAACAAACCCTTTAGCAGCGGATATTTTAAATTCTTTCAATAGATAAGTTTTTGATCCATCTGAAATTGTTACTGTGGCATCATGAATAAAACTATTGGTAAGTATCGTTGAATCGATTGTGTCATAATAACCAATCGAAGTAGAAAGAATTACTCTGGGAGGTAAATCATTTTCAATTTGTGCGTCAACCACTAGTTTAGGAGAAGTTGCATTAGTCTTAATTTTGATAGTCTTTTCACAGGACATAAATATCAGGAGAAAAAAACAACCTAAAACTAATTTTTTCATGCTACAAAGTTATACAGCAAAAACAATAAGAATTGTGAATTGTTTAATGCCAAATAAAACAAAACCCCTCCAATAAATAGAGGGGTCTGGATATTATTTCTTATTATTTTTTTAACCTAAATATGCTTTAAGGGCATTGCTATAACGTGCTTTTTGAAGTCGTTTAATAGCTCTTTCTTTAATCTGACGAATACGCTCTTTAGTAAGATCATATTTCTGTCCGATTTGCTCAATAGTAACCCCATTTTCTCCATCCAAACCAAAATAAGCATTTACGATTTCAGCTTCACGAGGACTCAATGATTTTAAAACCCTACGAATTTCCTCTCTTAAAGAATCTTTCATAACATCTTCGTCAGTATCATCACTACCTTCTAATAAATCGCCCATTGCTACATCCTCTGCTTCGTGAACAGGAGCATCTAAAGAAGTATGACGAGTATTTGATTGAAAAATATTATTGATTTCTGTTTCGCTCATTTCAAGAATCTCAGCAAGTTCTTCAGTAGAAGGTTCCCGCTCATGTTCTTGCTCAAAGGCCATATAGGCTTTATTGGCTTTGTTATAAGTACCAATTTTATTTTGAGGTAAGCGAACTAATCTGCCTTGTTCAGCTAAAGCCTGAAGAATTGATTGACGAATCCACCAAACAGCATAAGAAATGAATTTGAAACCTTTAGTTTCATCAAATCTTTGAGCAGCTTTAATTAATCCGAGATTTCCTTCATTAATCAAGTCACTCAATGAGAGACCCTGATGTTGATATTGCTTAGCCACGGATACTACAAATCGCAAATTTGCTTGTACCAATTTATCCAAAGCCCTTTGATCCCCCATTTTAATCTTCTGAGCCAATGTGGTCTCTTCTTCTGGAGTAATCATTGGAATTTTAGAAATTTCCTGCAGATATTTTTCAACTGCCTGAGAATCGCGGTTGGTAATCTGGGTAGCAATTTTGAGCTGCCTCATAGTTTGTAATTAGCTTAATTAATGTAAAACACAAAAAAAGCTGCAATTGTTTAACAATCGATAATTGGATAACAATAGCAACAGCCTTTTTCAGAGCCTGCAAAAGTAAGAAAAACCAAGCTAAAATGGTAGCATTTGTGGAAAAAGTTCCTAAAATGGGTAAAATAGATTCCCTGAATGCCTTAAATGAGGATAAAATAAGATGAAACTTGAAGTACAAAAAGAACGATTTCGTTTTATCTTCGCCCAATATGATTGATTTTAGGTCTGATACTGTAACCCAACCAACCCAATTGATGCGAGAATCTATGATGCAAGCTAAAATTGGAGATGATGTTTTTGGGGAAGACCCCTCTGTAAATGAGTTAGAAAGCATGTCTGCATCACTTTTTGGAATGGAGTCCGCAATTTTTTGCCCTAGTGGAACAATGACTAATCAAATTGCAATAAAATGTCATACACAACCAGGCGATGAAGTAATTTGTGATGTTTTATCGCATGTATATATTTACGAAGGGGGTGGCATTGCTGCAAATTCTCACTCATCAGTAAAACTATTGCAAGGTTATCGAGGAAAGATCAATGCTGAAATGGTAAAAAATGCGGTTAATCCCGATGATATCCATAAGCCCCAAAGTCGTTTAGTTTCTTTAGAAAATACCACTAATAGAGGAGGCGGAAGTTGCTATAATTTTGCTGACATTCAATCAATTAGAGAAGTCTGCTCCACTTATGGATTAGGATTACACCTGGATGGGGCAAGATTATTTAATGCCTTAATAGCAAAAAATGAAAATGCAAAACAATATGGACAGGTATTTGATTCAATTTCCATATGTTTAAGTAAAGGCTTGGGAGCACCTGTAGGCTCTTTGTTGCTTGGGAAAACCGATTTTATAAAAAAAGCAAGGCGAGTTCGTAAGTTATTTGGGGGTGGTATGCGGCAGGCAGGATTTCTTGCAGCCGCTGGTATTTATGCATTAAATCATCATATTGAAAGATTAGAGGAAGACCATCAGCATGCCAAATTGATTGAATCAGCTTTAATGAAGAAAGATTTTGTAGGAGACATTTTAACTGTCGAAACAAATATTTTAATTTTTGAAGTAAAAGGAAAATATACCGCATCAATACTTTCAACTATATTAAAAGAAAAAGGTATATTAGCAATCACAATTTCTCCTACTCAAATTCGATTTGTACTACACTTAAATGTAACACCTAGTCAGGTGCAACAAACAATTGATATTATTGAAACGCTTTAATAGAATTTGATAATCCATTATCCGAATAGAAATAGAATAGATATGTTACCTAGAACGAACCCTACCACAACACAAGCTTGGTTTTTATTGAAAAAACATTTTGAAGAAGAAATGAATCGTAAACATATGCGCGATTTATTTACTTCAGATTCAGACAGATTTAAAAAATTCTCTTTACATCTCGATGACATTTTGTTCGATTATTCTAAGAATATTTTGACTGAAAAGACTCTAAAATTATTGTTGGAATTAGCGGAAGATTGCAAATTAAATGATGCTATAAAAGCTTTATGTCATGGTGAAAAAATAAATGAAACAGAAGGTCGAGCTGTATTACATACTGCTTTGAGAAATTTTTCTGGTCACCCAATAGTATTGGATGGAGAAGATATTATGCCCGGCATTCAAAAAGTGCTAGCTCAGATGAAAAACTTTTGTGAATCTATACATAGTGGAAATTGGAAAGGATATACTGGCAAACCCATTCGTTTCATAGTAAATATTGGAATAGGCGGAAGTGATTTAGGTCCTGTAATGGTTACAGAAGCGCTTAAACCTTTTTGGATGAAGGGTTTTGAAACATTATTTGTAAGTAATGTTGACGGTACACATATTGCTGAAACCTTAAAAAAAGTAAATCCTGAAGAAACATTATTTCTAATTGCCTCTAAGACTTTTACAACTCAGGAAACTATGACCAATGCGCATACTGCTCGTAATTGGTTTTTAGGATCAGGTGCATCAGAATCAGATATCGCAAAACATTTTGCAGCACTAAGTACCAATGAAAATGCTGTTACTTCATTTGGGATAGACAAAGCAAATATGTTTGAATTTTGGGATTGGGTTGGAGGAAGATATTCTTTATGGAGTTCTATTGGCTTATCCATTGCATTAACTATCGGCTATGATAATTTCCTATTATTATTAAAAGGAGCAGAAAGAGCAGATAAACATTTGCAGACCGCACCTCTTAATAAAAACATTCCTGTTTTGATGGCATTAATTGGAGTTTGGTATACAAATTTTATGGGAGCTCAGAGTGAAGCTATTTTACCTTATGATCAATACATGCATCGATTTGCAGCCTATTTTCAACAAGGCAATATGGAAAGTAATGGTAAAAGTGTAGATAGAAATGGTAATCCAGTAAATTATGCAACAGGGCCAGTAATTTGGGGTGAACCTGGAACAAATGGTCAACACGCGTTTTATCAATTGATTCATCAAGGCACTATGTTAATCCCATGTGATTTTATTGCACCCGCAAAAAGTCATAATCATATTGGGGATCATCATGTAAAATTGATGTCAAACTTTTTTGCTCAAACCGAAGCTTTGATGAATGGAAAATCAGAAAATGAAGTAAAAGTTGAATTGATGAAAGCTGGAAAATCGGAAGATGAAATTAAAAAGATTACTCCTTTCAAAGTTTTCTCAGGTAATAAACCCACTAATTCCATCTTAGTGAAAGAAATAACTCCTTTCACACTTGGCACTCTGATTGCTTTATACGAACACAAAATATTTATTCAAGGTGTATTATGGAATATTTTCAGCTTTGACCAATGGGGAGTAGAATTAGGTAAGCAATTAGCTAATAAGATTCTTCCTGAATTAGAAAACGAAGATAAAGTGGCTGGTCATGATAGTTCAACAAACGGACTGATCAATACTTTTAAAGAATTACGAAAATAAAATAGTGTGGCAGTAAATATTCGACCTATAACAGCTTCAGACAATGCTAGTATCGCCCAAATTATTAGAACTTCTTTAGAAGAGTTCGGAGCTAATAAACCAGGAACAGTCTATTACGATATTACTACAGATCATTTGTATGAACTTTTTCAGGACAACAAAGGATGTGCATATTTTATTGCAGAAGAAGATGGCGTTATTCTTGGAGGTGCTGGTTATTTCCATTCATTCGGTTTAGATCAAAATACCTGTGAATTGGTAAAAATGTATTTGTCAAAATCATCAAGAGGGAAAGGATTAGGACGTAAAATGATTGCACATTGTATTGCTGAAGCCAAATCGAATGGCTTTACTCAAATGTATCTTGAAACAATGCCAGAATTAATAAAAGCCATTGAAGTCTATGAAAAATTTGGCTTTGATTATTTAAATGGCCCAATGGGAAATACGGGGCACGATGGTTGTGGAATATGGATGCTCAAAAAGATATAAAAAAGGCGCAACTAGAAATAGAGGCGCCTTTTTTAAAAACTATTCTAATATTACCATTTATCCACTTCCTCAGTAGCTGTAGGGTTGATAAAATTGTCTGTATTGTCTTCTTTAATAGGGTTTACTGGTTCTTCTAAGGCTGCTTCTATAACAGGTTTTTCTTCAGCAATAATTGAAGCAGATTGTTCCTGTACTACAACATTCGTTTCAATATATCCTTCCTCTCCTTCTGGATATTCATGATTAAATGCATCAAAATCGAAATCTGGCATAAGATCGGTCTTAACATAATCGATAGCTTCTCCTAATGCTTTAATGAATTTGTTGAAATCTTCTTTATATAAGAAAATTTTATGTCTATCATATCCATTATTATCAAACCTTTTACGGCTTTCCGTAATAGTTAAATAGTAATCATTTCCTCTGGTAGCCCTTACATCAAAAAAATAAGTCCTTCTTTTTCCAGCTCTAATACGTTTACTGTAAACGCTGTCCATTTTCTTCTCGTTATTCTCGTTATTCTCGTACGACACAGTTAATTTAATTTTTGTTGTAGAATCTTTAAGCGGCACAAATATAGGATTGTTTCAGAATTACCAAAATTTTGAATCATCTATATGCAGTATTTAATTTTCTAGGTTATTTTCTTCCAATTCTTTTTCCTGTTCCGTTAATTGTAATCTGTATAATTCAGCATAATACCCATTTTGCATAATTAATGCGTCATGATCACCCATTTCAATGATGGATCCATTTTCAAGGACAATTATTTTATCAAATCGGAAAGTAGAGAATATCCGATGTGTAATAATGATAGCTGTCTTCTCTTTTAAATAAGTATAGAGATTAGATAAAATCTTATACTCAGTTTTAGCATCTACAGCGCTGAGGCAATCATCAAAAACTATAATTTCAGGATCTTTGATCAATGCCCGTGCGATAGATATCCTTTGTTTTTGGCCTCCACTGAGCGTTACTCCTCGCTCCCCAATCAGGGTTTCATAACCCTTATCAAAACCCAAGATTTCTTGATGTACATTAGAAAATTGTGCAGCTTTTTCAATTTTTTCTACGGTTGCTTTTTCAGACAATCCAAAACTAATATTATTGGCTACTGTGTCGCTAAACAAAAAAACATCTTGTTGAACATAACTAATTTGTTCTCTTAAAATTTTAGAATCAATCTCTTTTACGTCTTTTTCTCCAATTTTTACTGAACCTTCTTGAGGGTCATAAAATCGCAATAATAATTGTGCAAGCGTTGATTTACCACTTCCTGTTCTACCAAGAACCAATACTTTCTGCCCTTTCTCAATTTTTAAATTTAAATTTTGAATGGCTTTAATTCCCGTATGGGGGTATGTAAAATTTACTTTTTGAAATTCTATAGATCCTGTAATCGGCTGTACTGAGGCGCTTGCCCTGTTCTGAATGTTAGGTGTTGCGTGGAGGAATTCGTTAATTCTTTTTTGAGATGCAGCTGCTCGCTGAATCATGCTAGCCGTCCATCCAATAGCACTTACAGGAAATGTTAGCATGTTAATATAAATTACAAATTCTACAATCAAGCCTAATTTACTAGAATCATGTAAAGCCTGCATCCCTCCAATGCAAATTGTAAATAAAGTGCTTAGTCCAATCATTAATGCCATGCTTGGAAAATAAATAGATTCAACTTTGGCTAGTCCAACAGCTTGTTCACGATATGCTTCACTATTTTTTTTAAAAAAACCAAGCATCGCTTTTTCTTGAACAAATGATTTGATTACACGAATTCCAGAATATGATTCCTGAGCATTTGAAGTTAGGTCTGATAATAAAGACTGTATTTTTTCGCTTTTTTTATTGATTACGCTATTTACTAAATAGATGGTAATAGCTAAAACTGGCAAAGGAGCCAACACATATAAAGTTAGCATCACATCTTTTCTTAACATGCTCACTACACTAAAACCAATCAACGCTACAAGATTTATTAAATACATAATTGCTGGCCCGGTAAACATTCTAACCCTGCTTACATCTTCCGACATACGATTCATTAAGTCGCCCGTACTATTGGTTTTATAAAAATTAGTATCCAGTAGTTGATATTGATGAAAGATGGCATTCTTTTGATCAAATTCAATATGCCTACTCATTACAATAATTGTTTGCCTCATAAAAAACATAAGGATCCCTCTAATTATGGCAAATAAAAGTATCGTAAGACTTGATATAGCAACCAAAGCTTCAAAATCGAAATTGTTAGTCTCTACCCAATGTATAAAACTAGCTACTAACCAATCATGACCTGGTTTACTCAATACTGGTTTAGCACCAGGCAAATGAAGTTGCACTTGATTAACTACGAAACCTGTAATCTGTGGAGCTAAAACAGCAAAATAATTTGCTCCGATTACAAAAATAATACCAATAAAAAATCGACTTCGGTATTTCCAGAAATAGGGATTAATAGCAGAAAGTTGTTTCAAATCTGTGGGTTTGGATCAAAGGTACTATAACGGAAGAATCTTAATAAATGTTTCGCTTGTATATTAAATTTATTTGTATTATAAATTTCTAAATTGTTGATTTTTAAAGGGAATATGTTAAAAAATAACATGACAAAAATCATATCAGCATGTGCGTAAAATCAATGTTTAGCCTATCTTCATTGCACTAACTTCATGCCTTGTAAAAAAGACCTATGGGAGCTGCTTATTTAATCGTTTTAATTGCTGCCGCTATTGCATTTTCTGCAGGCGGTATTTTAATTGCTAAGATTTTTGTAAAAGGAACAAAAAACCCACAAAAGGGTCAGGCATATGAATGTGGTATTCCAACAGTTGGATCTCCATGGAATCAGTTTAATGTAGGATATTATCTCTTTGCCTTAATATTTTTAATTTTCGATGTAGAATTGGTCTTTATGTATCCATGGGCGGTAGTGGTTAAGCAAGTAGGCATGCCAGCACTGTTTGAGATCATAATTTTCTTTTTCATTTTATTTATGGGATTTTTATATGCACATAAAAAAGGTGCATTAAAATGGATTTAAAATATTTCAATTTATAAAATCGCTATTTACGTATATGATTTCAACAGAAAATATAACAACAAACGAATTCCCAGGCCATATTGAAGAAGTACCTGGTGGTGGAATTGTTCTTAGTAAGCTGGATGAGCTTGTAAATTGGGCCAGATCAAATTCTTTGTGGCCATTAACATTTGCAACAAGTTGCTGTGGTATAGAATATATGCAAGTAGCAGGTCCGAAATACGACTTTTCAAGATTTGGATTTGAAGTAGCTCGTGCTACACCTAGACAGGCCGATGTGATTATCATTGCAGGAACCATTGTTAATAAAATGGCTCCGGTATTGAAAAGGTTATATGACCAAATGGCTGATCCAAAATATGTAATTGCAATGGGGGCTTGCGCGATAAGTGGAGGCCCTTTTTTTTATAACACCTATTCAGTAGTAAAAGGAGCTGATCACATAATTCCTGTTGATGTATATATTCCTGGATGCCCTCCCCGACCAGAAGCATTGATACATGCGCTGATTACTTTACAGGATAAAATAAAAATGGGAATGACCCGCGAACAAATGAAATCGGGTTTATAAAATTATCGTACAATTTAATAATTGACTTCAATTATGTCAAACGAGGAATTAAAAACAATCATCAGCGAAATATTATCCAAGGCCAGTTTTGAAGAAACTGGTGAGTGGTTGAATATTGGATTAGAAGCTGCAGATTGGAAAGAGTCTGCCCAAAAATTAAGGAATTTCGCATCAATGCCTTTTAATTTTTTATTCTGTTTAACCTGTATTGATTGGAAAACGCATTTCACCATGGTTTATCATCTTAGATCAACCACTACGCTTGATAATATAGTAGTAAAAGTGAAATTAGATAGAGAAAAACCAGAAATAATAACTGTTAGCGACATATGGCGTGGTGCGGAATTGTTTGAAAGAGAAGTATATGATTTATTTGGAGTTATTTTCCTGGAACATCCAGATTTAAGACGGCTTTTATTGACAGATGATTGGGTAGGATACCCACTCAGAAAGGATTATGAAGATCCTATTAATATGATTAAACTTTAAGATAGTTTTATTTAGTTGAGAAAAAAGCCAGAGATGGCTTATAAAAAACAAATCAACAAAAATGGTTGAAGAAATAGGCAAAACAGCGGAAGGAGATTTAATAATCAATGTGGGGCCACAACACCCGGCAACACATGGGGTGTTGCATTTGATAATTACTTTAAATGGTGAAACCATCAAAAAAGTAGAACCTCATTTGGGCTATATCCATCGTTCAATTGAAAAAATGTGTGAGAGCCTTACTTATAGGCAGTTTATTTATACTACTAGTAGAATGGACTATTTGTCTGCACATATCAACAACCATGCATGTGCACTTACTGTTGAAAAAGGCCTGGGGATTGAAATTCCTGCAAGAGCTCAAGTTATTCGTGTATTAATGGATGAATTGACACGGATTGCTTCTCATGAATTATGGTGGGGTGCAATGGCTATGGATTTGGGTGCATTTACTCCATTCTTCCACGCATTTAGAGAGCGGGAAACCATCAATGATATCATGGAAGAAACTTGTGGTGCAAGACTTACCATGAACTATATGGTTCCGGGTGGGGTAATGATAGATTTACATCCGAATTTTCAAAATAGGGTTAAGAATTTCCTGACTTTGTATAAACGTAAAATTCACGAGTACGATGAATTGGTTACAGGCAATATCATTTTCCAAAATCGTATGAAAGGTGTGGGCGTTTTATCTAAAGAAGCAGCTATTAGTTTCGGAGTAACAGGTCCCGCAGCAAGAGGTAGCGGGGTTTCTTGCGATGTTCGAAAATTGTATCCTTATGAAATTTATAATTCCCTTGAATTTGATGAAATTTTAGAAACAGAGGGAGATTCATTTGCTCGCTATATGGTTCGGTTGAGAGAGATGAATGAATCCATTAAAATTATTGAACAACTAATTGACAATATCCCTGAGGGAGATTTTCAAGCAAAAACAAAGGCGGTTTTAAAATTACCCAAAGGTGAATACTATCAAAGAGTAGAAACTGCAAGAGGCGAATTAGGAGTTTATATTGTTAGTGAAGGAGGAACAACTCCCTACAGAATTAAATTCCGCTCACCAGGATTTTCCAATCTTTCTTGTTTAGATCATATAACCAGAGGAGGAAAAATTGGAGACTTAATTGCATCAATGGGAACATTAGATTTAGTGATACCTGATATTGACCGTTAATAAAACTATTTTGTTACTTAAGACAACATCAATAAATGTTTAGTTTAGAAACTTTAACAAAACTCGTTCAGGATTGGTTAAATAAAACCTTTCCACCAACTTGGGCCCTGCTAATTGAATTCGTGATAGTAGGAATATTAGCAATTGCATTATTTGCTGCTCTAGGTTTAGTATTGGTAATTATGGAAAGAAAAGTGGCAGCATGGATTCAAATTCGATTAGGACCAAATCGTGTTGGGCCTTTAGGACTATTACAAAGTACAGCTGATACTATTAAACTGATTATGAAAGAAGGACTTACTCCTGATGGGGCTGACAAGTTTCTATTTAATCTTGCTCCTTTTATAGTTATGATAGTATCTATGTTAATATTAGCACCAATTGGTTTTGCTAAGGGATTTCATATTTGGGATATTAATATTGGGGTTTTATATGTTTCAGCAATTTCTTCTGTTTCTGTAATTGGAATATTAATTGCAGGTTGGGCAAGCAATAATAAATACTCTTTATTAGGTGCTATGAGAAGTGGGGCCCAGATGGTTAGTTATGAATTATCTGTTGGATTATCTGTTCTATCTATTATTGTTTTAACTGGTAGTTTGAATATTAACGACATTGTACTTTCACAACAAAATGGATGGTGGTTATTTAAAGCTCATATTCCTGCAATCATTTCTTTTGTCATATTTATTATCGCAATAACAGCTGAAACTAACAGAGCTCCATTTGATCTGTCTGAAGCAGAGTCTGAATTAACAGCTGGATTCCATACCGAATATTCAGGAATGAAATTTGCTTTATTCTTCTTATCTGAATACATCAATATATTTATTGTTTGCGCCATTGGAGCTACGTTATTCTTAGGTGGATGGATGCCTTTTCATATTGGCAATTGGGAATCGTTCAATCATATCATGGATTATATTCCATCCTTCTTTTGGTTCTTCGGAAAAACTTTCTTTATGATCTTTTTAATTATGTGGTTTAGGTGGACTTTCCCAAGATTACGTGTTGACCAATTATTGAATTTAGAGTGGAAATATTTGTTGCCAATCAGTATGGTGAATTTGATAGTGATGACTTTGGTAGCAATTAAAGGATGGCATTTTTAAATTGAAATAAAACTTTACGATGTTTATAGTAGATTATGTAAAAGATGTTTATGGAGCTATGAAATCATTGCTGGTAGGTATGAATCGAACCGGCTATTATTTTACGCATCATAAAGAAATTATCACAGAAGAGTACCCCGACAACAGGGAGACTCTAATACTTCCAGAGCGTTTCAGAGGAGAAGTTGTAATGGCTCATGACGAAAATAATGAACATGCTTGTACCGGTTGCTCAGCATGTGAATTGGCTTGTCCGAACGGCACTATAAAAATCATCAACAAATTCGATATCAGTCCGGAAGGGAAAAAGAAAAAAGCTATCGACACTTTTGTATACCATCTAGAATTATGTACAATGTGTGGCCTTTGTGTAGAAGCCTGTCCAACCGCTGCAATTAATATGGCAAATACTTTTGAACACAGTGTATTTAATCGTGGCCAACTAACGAAACGTTTAAATAAACCCGATTCAAAATTGAAAGCGGGTGTAGAATAAAAAATATTTAAAGAAATATAAATCATGAGTCCAGCTACCATAATATTTTATATCATTTCAGCATTTATCCTTGGCACAGGGGTATTAGCTGTAACTACTCGAAAAATATTCCGAGCATCTATATGGTTATTATTTTCGCTAATTGGAATTGCCGCACTATATTTTTGGATGCAGCTAGAATTTTTAGCTGCAGTACAAATTATCGTTTATGTAGGAGGCATTGTAGTTTTAATTATTTTCTCCATTTTTCTTACTATTAAATCTGGGGAAGAAATGCCTAAACCAATATTAATTAGAAGTATTTTTTCTGCATTAGCTGTTTTGTTCGGAACTGGGTTTGTAGTTAGACTCATTAGTTTATATACTTTCAAACCAATTTCAACCACAGCTTTCAATTTGAGTGTAAATCAAATTGGTACACAGATGTTAGATACAAAGGATTTTGGTTACTTATTACCCTTTGAATTAATTAGTATTTTATTATTGGCTGCAATGATTGGTTGTATTGTCATTGCCCTTAAGTCAAATGATAAAGAAGCCACAACTTTTCAAAACTCTATTCAATAGTAAGTCATGAGTGAAGTCCCATTAACGCATATTCTTTTTTTAAGTACCTGTCTATTTTTCATTGGCATTTATGGTCTTTTTACTAGAAGAAATATGATTACTATGTTGATGTCAATTGAGCTGATGTTAAACAGTGTGAACATCAACTTTGTAGCATTCAACAAATACCTATATCCAGAAAAACTAGATGGTATTTTCTTTACCATTTTTGTGATAACTATCGCTGCGGCAGAAGCAGCTGTTGCTATAGCTATCATTATTAATTTGTACAGAAGTCACCATTCAATTGATGTAGAAGACGCAACAGAAATGAAATATTAAATAAAAGAATTCATCTATAACAATAAGTGTTAACATGAGTCATCCAATTTATATAGCTTTAATTCCCATCATTCCATTAGCCTGTTTTTTTGTACTGGGATTATTTGGTAGAAAATATTTTACAAATTCTGCAGGAATTATTGGAACACTGGGATTATTAAGCTCTACCCTTTTATCCTTAGTTACTGCTTACGAATACTTTTTTGTAAGTGGAAAAATAAATGGTATTTATCAAAAAATAGAAGTCGTTAAATATACCTGGCTAGAATTTAGTAAAGGGATATCTATTGATATGGGTATTTTAATTGATCCCATTACGGTGATGATGTTAGTGGTTGTGAGCTTTGTTTCATTAATGGTTCATTTATTTAGTCTAGGGTATATGAAAGGCGAAACTCGATTTGCTACTTATTATGCCTTCCTAGCATTATTTACATTTTCTATGTTAGGTCTTGTTTTATCATCTAATATTTTCCAGATCTATTTATTTTGGGAATTAGTAGGTGTATCTTCTTTTTTATTAATTGGTTTCTATTTCGAAAAACCAAGTGCAGTTGCTGCTTCAAAAAAAGCATTTATAGTAACCCGTTTTGCCGATCTTGGATTCTTAATTGGTATACTTATTTTGTCTTTCTATTCTCACACTTTGGATTTTGGAGTACTCATAGAAAGATTAACATCAACTGGCTCTCCATTTCTTATAGCTATTAATGCCGCATCTTTTTTGGGGGTTTCCGCACTAACATGGGGATTATTATTAGTGTTCATAGGCGGGGCAGGCAAATCTGCCATGTTTCCATTACATATCTGGCTACCAGATGCAATGGAAGGTCCTACTCCCGTTTCAGCCTTAATACATGCGGCTACCATGGTTGTTGCTGGTGTATTTTTAGTAGCCAGATTATTTCCTGTATTTGCAATTTCCAATCCGGAGGCATTAAAAGTTGTGATGTATACAGGCGCATTTTCTGCTTTTTTTGCTGCTGTTATTGCTTGTACTCAAACAGATATTAAAAGAGTCTTAGCTTATTCAACCATGTCTCAGATTGGATATATGATGTTTGCATTAGGCGTTTCAAAATATCATGGCGAAGAAGGATTAGGATATATGGGATCGATGTTCCATTTATTTACACACGCTTTTTTCAAATCCTTATTATTCCTTGGAGCCGGTGCTGTTATTCATATGGTCCATAGCAATGAAATGAAGGATATGGGAGGATTAAGAAAGTTGATGCCAATTACACATCTTAGTTTTTTAATTGCCTGTTTGGCAATTGCCGGCATTCCTCCTTTCTCTGGGTTCTTTAGTAAAGAGGAAATATTGATGGCTTCCTTTGAATCTAACAAATTAGTATATGCAGTAGCACTTTTAACATCCGGACTAACAGCATTTTATATGTTCCGTTTATACTATTCTATATTCTGGAGTAAAGAAGCAGATACGCATCAAGCTCATCATGGAGAAGGAACCTGGACTATGAAAATACCCTTGATTTTATTGGCGATTTTAGCAGTAGTTGCTGGCTTCGCTCCTATTTCAAGTTGGATCACAGCTGATGGAAATCCAATACATTCAAGTGTTCCAATTAGTTTCTCTGTTTTACCCGTTTCATTAGCTATTGCAGGAATTTTATTTGCCACTAGATTATTCAAAACTTCGAATGAACTGCCGCAAAGAATTGCCATCCAACTAGGCAGTTTTTATACAGCTGCATCTAGGAAATTTTATATTGACGAAGTATACATATTTGTCACAAAGAAAGTTTTGTTCAATTTAATTGGTCGTCCTGCAGCTTGGTTCGATAAAAATATAGTGGATGGACTGATGAACTTATTGGCCAAATTAACGGCCAGTTTATCTGAATTAATTAAAGGATATCAATCAGGCAAAGTGCAAGATTATGCTTTGTATTTCTTTGGAGGAATTGCCGGATTAATTATTGCATTTATTTATCTGTGGAAATAAATTATATCACATGAATCTGACTTTATTTTTATTATTTCCTCTGTTTACAGCTGTAGCAATATTAATTGCACAGAATTCAAAACAGATTCGCACGATCGCATTAGGAGGTTCTTTGCTTCAGTTAGGAATGGCTGTAAAATTATTGTTGGCTTATTATAAAGAAAGAGCTGCAGGCAATACTTCACAAATGCTATTTGAATATATTCAAAATTGGTTTACTCCATTAGGTTTACAATATCATATTGGGGTAGATGGCATTTCTATTGCCATGATATTGCTTACGAGTTTTATAGTTGTAGCTGGCATTTTGGTATCCTGGAATATGGAAACGCTTTCTAAAGAGTTTTTCTTTTTGTTATTACTCTTGAGTTTGGGTGCCTATGGGTTCTTTATTTCTTTAGACATCTTTACTATGTTTTTCTTTTTGGAAGTTGCCGTAATTCCTAAATTTCTTTTAATTGGTATTTGGGGCAGTGGGAAGAAAGAGTATAGTGCCATGAAATTAGCATTGATGTTAATGGGAGGATCGGCCTTAATAATGGTAGGAATATTTGGAATCTATTTCAATTCCCATACCTCAACTGGTGCTCATACATTTGATCTGCTTTTACTTTCTAAAATGAATATCCCAATTGAAATTCAAAAATTATTTTTTCCATTTGCCTTTTTAGGTTTTGGAATTTTCACAGCTATCTTTCCTTTTCATACATGGGTGCCAGATGGACACGCTTCTGCACCAACCGCAGCTTCTATGTTTTTAGCTGGTATATCTATGAAGCTTGGCGGATATGGATGTTTAAGGGTAGCAACTTTCTTAATGCCCGATGCAGCTCATGCATATTCATGGGTTATCATACTTCTTGCTACAATTGCAATTATATATGGAGCATTTGCTACTATGATGCAGACTGATTTAAAATACATCAATGCCTATTCTTCTGTGAGCCATTGTGGTTTTGTTTTACTAGGTATTGGCATGCTCACACAAACATCCATTACTGGAGCAGTGATGCAGATGGTATCTCACGGATTAATGACAGCCCTCTTCTTCGCAGCAATTGGAATGATTTACAGTAGAACCCATACAAGAATGGTTGCACAATTGGGTGGATTGCTTAAGATAATGCCTTTTATTTCCACTGTGTTTGTTATTGCGGGTCTTAGTTCTTTAGGCTTACCCGGGTTTAGTGGATTTGTATCTGAGATGACGATATTTATGGGATCCTGGCAGAATCCAGATAAAATGTATCGATTAGCAACGATTCTTGCTTGTGCCTCAATTGTTGTTACAGCTGTATATATTTTAAGAGCAGCTGGAAAAACTATAATGGGGCCAATCACAAATCAGTCATATGAAAAATTAAGTGATGCAAGCTGGAACGAAAAATTTGCTGCAGTTGTTTTAATAAGTGGAATTCTTATTGTGGGTATCGCTCCTTTTTGGCTTATCAACTTAATACAACCAGGCACTGAAATAATTATCAATAAACTCGGGGCAGTTATCAGTCATTAATAATTGCTTACTGAAAATTTGAAACTTACATTATGTTGAACGAATACTTACAAGTACTAAAGTTTGAGTGGATGCTTATCGCCATCATCTTTATTTTGCTTTTTATAAAAGTAGGATCAAAGGAATGGAAAAATGAAACACTTCTCTATAGCATTAATTTTTTATTATTGGCAAACCTGATTGCAGGTTTCTTCTACAACTTACCTGGAAGTTTGTTCAATGGAATGTTTCATTCGAACGATCTGATTTTTTTGCAGAAAAATATTTTGAATTTAGGCGTTTACCTAATATCATTAATTGCATATCCTTGGCTTAAAGAGCATAAACATTTACTGGAGTTTTATATTCTTTTATTATCTACGTTATTAGGAATGTTTTTTATGATTTCAAGTGGCAACTTATTAATATTTTATTTAGGTCTTGAATTATCCACTATTCCATTAGCCGCTTTAGCAAATTTTGATTTAGAAAAAAGAAAGTCTTCTGAAGCTGCCATGAAAATGATTATTTCATCTGCTTTTTCATCTGCGTTAATGCTTTTTGGAATCTCTTTACTTTACGGTGTTACAGGAAGTTTATTTTTTAATGAAATCGCTCTTTTAATACATGGGGGCCCCATGGAAATTTTTATATTCATTTTAATATTGGGTGGATTTAGTTTTAAAATGTCTGTAGTACCTTTTCATTTATGGACAGCTGATGTATATGAAGGTGCTCCTGTTGCAGTGACAGCTTATCTATCAGTAATTTCGAAATCGGCCATCTTGTTCATTTTTATGACAGTGATGTTTACTGTTTTTAGAAACCTGGAACCACAATGGTATTTCATGATCTTCTTATTGAGTGTGCTTACCATTTTAATAGGAAACCTATTTGCAATTCGTCAGGATAATATGAAAAGATTTCTAGCTTTTTCATCTATTGCGCAAGTGGGTTTTATTTTAATAGGTCTTTCTGGTGTATCAAAATTGGGAATGGCTTCAGTGATATACTTTCTGTTGATTTATCTATTTTCAAACATTGCTGCTTTTGGAGTTATTTCAATAGTATCAGCAAGTACAGGAAAAGAAAATGTGTCAGATTTCAAAGGATTTTATAAAACCAATCCATTTCTTTCTTGGGTATTGGCGATAGCTTTGTTTTCATTGGCAGGAGTACCTCCTACTGCTGGATTCTTTGGTAAATTTTTCCTCATCATGGCAGGTGCTGAAAGGGGTAATTATGTTTGGATTATTTTTGCAGCATTAAACATGATTATATCATTCTATTACTATTTACGAGTAGTGAAGGCTATGTTCATGGATGAAAACGAAAATCCAATTCAAAAAATCATGGTTCCTGCTTTACCAAAATTGGCTATGATGATATGTTTAATAGGCATCATTAGTACAGGTTTCTTAAGTTGGATTTACGAAACTATTTACAACCTTTGCAATTTTTAAAATCATTCAATATCCTAGTGTTATGGCTATCAATACAAATCATCTTTTAGAAGAACTGGATGGAGTTAGGTGCATAGTAGTGGAAAAGAATTTAACACCAGAAAGAGTTGCATTCTTGAAACCATTATTGGAATATAATCATTTAACAGTGGTAGTAGTGCCATCAGCTCCGGCGAAAGTTGTTCCTTCTGCACTTGTAACAGAAGGAGAAATTACAGCAGCAGTGCCTGAAATTGAAGTTCCAAAAACATTTACAATGGGTGTAACAAATATGTTATACAATCCCATCAATGCAGTTTTTGGCAGATTATTAAGAACTCCTGATGGACATACTGTAACACCTGCTTTTTGGCAACAAGAGGAATCGGTATCTCATGATGAAATTCCATATTACGAAAGATAGAAATACAACTTAGCACTTACTATTTCTAATCCCAACAAAGATTTTCCACGTTTATCAAATTGGAAATTTTGGTTGGGATTATTTATTTAATTTGAGTACTCGTAAAAGATAACTCATGAAAAAATTAATCGTTTTTACCCTTTTATTGCTTTCCATAACAATGATTCAAGCTCAGTTGAAATACCCTGCTGCCAAAAAAGTAGACCAGGTTGATGATTACCACGGAACAAAAGTTGCCGATCCCTATAGATGGTTAGAAGATGATAATAGTGCAGACACAAAAGCATGGGTTACTGCAGAAAATGCGGTAACATTTGATTACTTATCAAAAATCCCTTACCGTAATGGGTTTAAAAAACGCATAGAAGAATTAAGTAACTATGCCAAGTTTTCGAGCCCTCAGAAAAAAGGAGAATGGTTTTATTTTTATAAAAATGATGGACTTCAAAACCAATCAGTATTATACCGACAAAAAGGTTTAGATGGTCAACCGGAATTAGTACTGGATCCTAATAAACTAACAAAAGAAGGTACAACTCGTTTAATAGGATTTGTGTTAGATAAGCAAGGGCGTTATGCAGCATGGGGAATTTCTAAAGGAGGAAGTGATTGGCAGGAATATTATGTGAGAGATATGCAAAACGGAAAAGATTTAACTGACACTATTAGTTGGGTAAAGGTTTCAGGAATTGCTTGGCAAGGAAATGGTTTTTATTATAGCAGATATCCTGCAACTGCAAAAGGAAAAGAATTATCTACTAAAAACGAAAATCATCAAATTTGGTATCATACTGTTGGTACCAAACAATCTACAGATCGATTAATTTATGAGGATCCTAAAAATCTTCAACGCTTTCATACTATTTCCACTTCTGATGATGAGCGATTTGCATACTTAGTAATTTCAGACAGAGGTAAGGGATTGGATGGAAATGCTTTATGGGTAAGCGATAACCAAGCTTCGGATAAATCATTCAAGCCAATTGTAGCTGAGCCAAGTAACTTTAATTATAATGTAATAGAAAATATTAGTACTGATTTATTTATTGAGACCAATGATGCTGCTCAAAATGGTAAATTAATAAAAGTATCTATTTATCATCCTGAAAAGAGCAACTGGAAAACAATACTTCCTGAAAAACCAGAGCCTTTAACAAGTGTTTCAAGTGTTGGTGGAAAATTGTTTGCGAATTATATGAAAGATGTTACGAGTAGAATTTACAGTTATGATTTTGAAGGGAAATTACAATCGGAAGTTAAAATGCCCTCTCTAGGTAATGCTGGAGGTTTTGGTGGTGAACAAACAGATCGATTTACTTTTTACAGTTTCTCTACTTTCAATTATCCTTCCACTATTTTTAAATATGATATTGGTACTGGTAAGAGTACTGTATTTCAAAAACCAAGTTTAGCATTTAATCCTTCCGAATATACCGTAGAGCAAATTTTTTATCCAAGTAAGGATAAGACAATGATTCCTATGTTTATTGTTTATAAAACCGGATTGAAAAAAGATGGAAAGAATCCAACTATTTTATATGGTTATGGTGGATTTAATATTAGCTCTACTCCGTCTTTTAGTGCTGCATTAATTCCATGGTTGGAACAAGGTGGTATATATGCATTAGCAAATATTCGAGGAGGTGCAGAATATGGAGAAAAATGGCATGAGGCTGGAATGAAATTGAAAAAACAAAATGTATTTGATGATTTCATAGCGGCATGCGAATATTTGAACAATAAAAAATATACTTCAAAAGATTACTTAGCTATACGTGGTGGAAGTAATGGAGGATTATTGGTTGGTGCGGTAATGAATCAAAGACCAGATTTAATTAAAGTATGTATTGCACAAGTTGGCGTGATGGATATGCTTCGTTTTCAAAAATTTACTATTGGATGGAATTGGATTGCAGATTATGGTAGTAGTGATCATAAAGATGAGTTTGAATCGCAATATAAATACTCACCTTTGCATAATATTAAAGCAGGATTGCAATATCCAGCTACATTAATAACTACTGCAGATCATGATGATCGAGTTGTTCCTGCACACAGTTTTAAATATGCGGCTACCCTGCAGGAAAAAAATTCAAGCAAAAACCCAATACTCATAAGAATTGATACGAATTCCGGACATGGGGCTAGTAATACTGCTAAAAATATAGAAACGATGGCCGATATCTATTCTTTTATTTTATTTAATATGGGGGTTGCACCAAAATTTTAGAACAATAAACAGCGTAATTTATTTTAAAGAACTAAAATTTTTTAAAATAAATTACGCTTATAAAAGTCTTTAAACTTTGGCATTCTTTTTCTAAATGATGTTTGTGGCGGATTCATAATGAACATTAAAATGCCAAAACATAAAATGAATAGATAAATCTGTTGAGTAATCATATTAATTGTTTTATGATGAAATCTAATCATCATAAAAGTCTTAAATATGATTATTAATTATAATACAAAGTAGTTTGTATTTATTCTACAAAGAATTAAACACTTTATAATTACCTGTTAAAAACTTTGGAATTTAATGGCAATATTGTTTTTTCAAAGCCAAAGATTCTGAATCACCTAATTCTACCGCTTTGGTAAAGTCTAAACACCCATTTCGGATATCCCCCATCTTAATTTCACAATTCCCTCTATTTTGGTAAAAAATTGAATTAATAGGATTCAGATTTATTGCTTTAGCATAATCTGCAATTGCACCATTATAATCTTTTAGAAATTCTTTACAAACACCTCTAATATTATATGATTTTGCATAATCAGAATCAAGCTCAATCGACTTATTTAAACTAGTAATACCTTCAGTGTAATTTGCAAGCTTCGCTTTACAAACACCTTTATTATAATAATAATATCCCACATTGGGATTTAGATCTATTGCTTTGTTATAATCATTTAAAGCACCAATATAATCTTGAAGCTCAGTTTTACAATCTCCACGATTATTAAAATAAATCGCTTCATTTGGATAAAGTTCAATTGCCTTAGTTAAGTCAGGCAAGGATCCAATATAATCCTTAAGTTTATATTTACTAGTGGCTCGATTATTGAATGCATTTGCATTACTGGGATTCAATTCTATAACTTTTGTGAAATCTGCAATCGATCCAATATAATCTTCAAGTTTAGACTTACATACACCTCTATAATAATAAGCCCTTGAATCATTTGAATTTAGTTGTATTGCTATAGTATAATCTGCTATAGCACCTTTAAAGTCATTATTTTCATCTTTACTTACGGCTCTATTGTAATAGGCACTATCAAAATTGGCTCTTAGCTCTATTGCTTTAGAACAATCGGCTATCGCTCCATTATAGTCTTTTAATTGCCCCTTACTTGTTGCTCTATTATTATACGCATTTGCATCGTCAGGATTCAACTCTATTGCTTTAGTATAATCTAATATTGCACCCTTATAGTCGGCTAATTTAGCCTTGCATACAGCTCTATTGTAATAATTTTCAGAGTGATTAGGATTAATACCAATTGCTTTAGTAAAATCCGTTATTGCTCCTTGGTAGTCTTGTTTTTTCTCTTTATTAAGCGCTCTAATGAATAACGAATCTTTAGTTTGTCCAATAGATAGAATTGATAAAAATAGTAACTCGATTAAGATAATATGCTTAATCATAATATTTTTTAATTGGCTGAATGGATTTAGATAATTATGAGCTGAAAATTAAATCAAAATCTAAATAAACGCTAACTAAAAAAAAATGAACAATCTGCCATTAATCTTTTTTTATTGAAAATTGAATTTTTAATAACATCTCTTTCATTTATCGAATTTCGCTAATCTGCTTTCGAATAATATTTTGATTATTGAAGGCTTCAACTTCCCATGGCAATGATTCATAGGATATTGCAGTAATATTATCAAAATCATGTCCTTTCCAAATGATGGTTCCCGAACAGACTATTAGTTCATTGGTCTCGTATTGCCCTATATGAACTAATTCATGGCTAATCATTTTAATTAATTCATTTTTAGATAGCCCATTTAAAACATAGATGATATATCCTTCATCATGTTTACTCACAAAACCTTCCAATTCTATTCCATTACGAAATTTGGCACTAAAATTTTCAGGTAAGTCTTTAATTAAAATATTCAAAGAATTTAGTTTAAGAAATTTTAATCCAGAACGCACATATTTATCAACATCCTGAACTAGACTATAGTTTGAAACGTGATTACTATCAGTATTCCCCTTTACAATGGGCGAAAAAAAAGACACTAAAAAAATGATCAAAAAAAATCTAAAGAGTTTCATGACAATTAAGATTTAAGTGGAGAAAATAAATCAATAATTCATTAATGTTAATTTAATATGAATTAATTGTTATCATTAAGTTACTAATTAAAATGGAGATAAAATAAATTCATTGCCGAATCCGAAAATGATAACATTAGAAAAATGGGAATGGTACAACATTATGTTCTCGTGAGTAATTCTGTAACGATAAATAAAAGTAATTCACAGGATTTTAATAGAATGAACTCTACTACTTCATAAGTACAAATAAAATAATTTAAAAAATAATTACGGTAAAAAGGGTTTTTCTTGAAGAATGTTTGACGTTTCCCCATTTAAAAACTTTAATGATTAAACACATATAATAAATTGATTATCAATACTTTATAATTAAAAAAATATAAAAAATACTGTTAAACAATTCTTAGTTGGGTATGTTCTTGTTAAGTTTTAAACAATTTTTTTCTTTCCTAAAACTAAACGCTCAAATCATGAGAAAACTCCCACTCGTTGTTTTATGCTTTATGTTGACTGTATGTCAACTTATGGCACAAACAAAAACCTTAAAAGGTAAGATAACTGATGAAAAAGGAATTCCAATTCCCAATGTATCAGTTATTGTTAAAGGCACCACACTCGGTACACCAACCGGAACAGATGGAACCTTCTCCATTAATGCTGGCAGTTCAGCAAAAAGTTTAGTAATTTCTTCCGTTGGTTTTGGATCGAAAGAAATTAGTATTGGAAACAAAACCAGTTTTTCAATTTCTTTACAATCTTCCACACAAAACTTGGATGAAGTTGTAGTTGTGGCTTATGGAACACAAAAGAAAGCTACTTTAACAGGGGCTCAATCAACTGTAAAAGGAAATGAATTGGAAAACAAGCCTTTTACCTCTGTAGATAAAGCTTTACAAGGTTCAGTAGTAGGCTTACAATCTTCAGCAAGCTCAGGTGCACCAGGTGCAAGTCAGGCTATTAGAATTAGAGGAATCGGTTCTATTTCCGCTTCGGCTGAACCATTATGGGTTGTTGATGGAATTCCAATTAATTCAGGTTCGGGCTCTTCATTGGCAACTACATCTAATTTATTAAGCACTTTAAATCCAAATGATATTGAGAATATCACTGTTTTAAAAGATGCAGCATCTTCTTCCATTTATGGTAGTAGAGCAGCTAACGGAGTAATATTAGTTACTACCAAAAAAGGTAAAGCAGGCGTAACTAAATTTAGATTCGATGCAGAAGGGGGATCATCTTCAACTGCTTATAAAAATAGTGAGTACCAACCTCTCAATGCAGCTCAATACACAACAATTACAAAAGAAGGTTTAATCAATGCAGGTTTTGCTACCACTGCAAATGTAGATGCAATTTTCAATTCCAATTTCACTTCTGCATTAACTTATACAACTCCAGTAAATACTGATTGGCTTGGTGCAGTTACAAAAACCGGATCTCAACAGCAATTTAACTTAAGTGCTTCTGGCGGAAATGAAAAAACTACTTACTTTTTATCCGGTGGTTATTTCAAACAGGATGGCACAACTATAGCAACAGATTTTCAAAGGTGGAATGCTAATGCAAGAGTTGAAAGTAAAGCAACTGATAAATTGACTTTAGGTTATAATATGAATGTTGGTGTGACCAATCAAAATACTCCTTTAGCAGGAGGTGCGTTTGGAAACCCAGTATTAAGTGCATTCTTTATATTGCCAACCTATTCTCCCTATAAGCCTGATGGAACTTTGAATTATTTGACCGCTGATTTTCCAGGTTCTTCCTTATATAATACTGTTGCTGTATCAAGTTTGGATAAACGCTTATTAAAAGGCGTTAGTTTAAAGGGTAGTGTTTTTGCAGAATATAAAATTCTAGAAAACTTACACTTCAAAACTCAGTTTGGTGTTGATTATAATACTTTGGAAGAAGATCAATACAATAACCCTTTTTATGGTGATGGAGCTAGTAAAAATGGTAGAGCCTTTTCATATTATTCAAGATATATGAACTGGGATTGGGTAAATACTTTGGACTTTAAACATAATATATTAAAATCCGGAGACATGACTTTCAATTTGAAAGTTGGATATGAATCTCAACTGAATAAGGGATATTTTACACAGGTAGAAAATTCAAATTTCCCTCCAACAAGAGCTTTGACTGTTGCTTCAATAGGCGCAACTCCGGTAATTGCTGGTCAAACAGGATCTGATTACTCTTTTGTAGGTGCATTCTCTTCTGCCAATATTAACTATAAAGACAAATATGTTGTATCGGGTAGTTTCCGAAATGACGGGTCTTCCAGATTTGGTATAAATAATAGATATGGTAATTTCTGGTCAATAGGTGGCACTTGGAATATTGATAAGGAAATGTTTATGGAAAAAATAAACGGTATCACCTTATTAAAATTAAGAGCCTCTTATGGTTCCAATGGTAATGCAGGAATTGGCAACTATGATGCTTTGCCATTATATGGTTATGGATCAGTAAATGTTAACGGTTCAACAGTTAGTACCAATTATAATTCAAATCCGGGAAGTGCACCAAGTCAACCAGGCAATATTAACCTTACATGGGAAACAAATAAGCCACTTGATATTGGAATCGACTTCGGTATTTTGAAGAATCGTATAATTTTTACAGTTGATTATTATAATAGAAAAACTAGTTCACTATTATTGGCTGCTCCAGTTCCGCCAACAACTGGTTTCACAAGTTTGAATAAGAATATTGGTGCGATGGTTAATAAAGGAATTGAGTTTTCTGTAAATGCCACACCAATTATGGCTAAAGATTTTCAATGGAATGTTACATTTAATATAGCTAGTAATAAGAATCAAATTACTTCCTTAGTTAATAATGCAGATATTCTTTCTGGAAGCAATATTCGTAGAGTTGGGTATGACTTTCAAACATTCTATACAAGATTGTATGCAGGTGTAGATGCTACAAATGGTGATCCACTTTGGTATACAGATGGCACAAAAAAAGCTACTACTAATAACTACAACCTTGCAATACGTCAACCTTATCAAACTGCATCTCCAAAGATTTTTGGTGGTTTCGGTAATACTTTAAAATATAAAGGCTTTAGCATCAGTGCAAATTTCTATTTCAATTTTGGGAATTATGTGCAAGATACCTGGGGTAGTTATTATGATGGAGCAGGTTTCGGCGGAGGATTTAATAAGGTTGAACGCGTCTTAAATAGATGGACTAAATCTGGTCAAATTACCGATATTCCAAAATATGTTTATGGCGGAAATAAAAATGCTCAAAACTTCTCAAGTTTTTATTTAGTAAAGGGCGATTATATAAGATTAAGAGATATCACTTTAGGATACGATCTTTCAAAGAAAGTATCAGACAAGCTACATCTTAGTACCCTACATATTTATGTACGAGGTTCAAATCTTTGGACTTGGGTTGCCGATTCTCATATGCCATTTGATCCAGAACAAGGTATAGGAAGTGCTACTAATTTAAACGTTTTCATTCCGAAAACTGTAACAGCAGGACTTAATATCGCTTTTTAAAAAATAATAAGAATACCTAAAATTATTAGAATGAAAAACTTAATAAGTAAAACAATTACACTCATTTTACTGCTTGTCTTTTTTTCAAGCTGTAAAAAAGATTTTCTCAATAGATCTCCTTATACTTCCCTATCACCCGCACAGGCATTAGGCAGTGAAGCGGATTTGCAAGTAGCTTTAAGAGGAACTTATGCAGGGTTACGGAATTCTGACCTATTTGGCAGAACAGTTCCAGTAGCAGGAGATCAATATGCAGATAACGCATATATATCAGTAAAGAATTCTGGAAGATATATTCAGTTTAATACCTATGCTATTACTGTTGCAGATGGAAACGTAGGCGGTTTTTGGACTGCAGCTTACAATACTATTCTCAGAGCTAATAACATTATTAATTCACCACTTACTGGAACAGCAAATATTACACAATATAAAGCAGAAGCATATGCCATTAGAGCATTATGTTATTTTTATCTTGTAAGATATTATGCAAAACCTTATACTGATGCTCCTGCTTCTTTGGGTGTACCAATTATTTTAGCAGGTGATGTAACTCAACAAGCACCAAGAAATACGGTAGCTGAAGTTTATACTCAAATCATCAGTGATTTAGATAAAGCTTATGCCAATAATACTATTTTCAATGGTTCCTCTCAATTTAGTAAATATGCTGCAAAAGCATTAGAGGCAAAAGTATACTTGTATAAGGGTGATAATACAAGTGCAAAAACAGCAGCACTTGATGTCATTAACAATAGTGGATTTACCACTATTACAAATTCAAACTGGGCTAACTATTGGGGAACTGGTGGCTCAAGGTTAGATAAATTAGAAACATTATTTGAAGTATCATCTGATGGAATTAATAATAATGGATTTGATGCATTGACTAATATATATAATCAGGCTGGATACGGTGATCTATTATGCGCTGATGATCTTTATGCGTTGTATGCTTCTACAGATATTCGTAAAACCGCAGGATTTACAACAGGTATTCGTGGAGGAGTTGCTGCCACATTTGTTCAGAAATATAAGAACCCCAATGGTTCTGCAAATCCTGATAATACCAAGATTATTCGCATGAGTGATGTTTATCTGATTGCAGCAGAGGCATCATTACCAGCTGATGAACAATCAGCTATATCTTATGTAAATATGATTGCCACTACACGTGATGCATCATTTGCTGGTTATACTTCTACAGGTGCACAATTATTAAATGATATTGTGACTGAAAGAAGAAAAGAATTAGCATTTGAAGGCGATCGTTTTGGTGATATGAATCGATTGAAATTGGATATTACCAGAGCAGCTAACTTCCCAAAAACTGCTTTATCATTACCTTATTCTGATACAAGAAGATTATTCCCAATACCTCAAGCAGAATTGGATCCAAATAAAAACATGAAACAAAATCCTGGATATTAACTTTTTCTCTTGTTGTTCTTTTTAATTTGTGAAGCTGTCTCGAAAGAGGCAGCTTCTTTTTTTTGAATAATAGTTTATAAGGGAGAGTTATACAAAAGTGGGTAGATAAGCCTACGATTACTACAAAGGGTAAAAAAAGGTTAATAAGTAGTACGTGGAAATAAAAAACAGAAATAGGAGCAAAAAAAAGCCCACCCGCATTTAAGCATTGATGGGCTTTTGGCGGAGAGTTAGGGATTCGAACCCCAGGACCTGTTACAGTCAACAGTTTTCAAGACTGCCGCAATCGACCGCTCTGCCAACTCTCCGGGTGCAAAATAATAGCAGTGGGATTGATATTCCAAAAAAACTATAAAAATAGATTAAAACGGACACGTAATTTTACCCTGAAAGACAATGTTATCAATAGTTTCGTAAGGTTAAGAAACTATAAAAAAATATTTTCCTTACTATAATAATCAGTTTAAAACGCCTTAATTACCAATTACTTTGAAACTTCTTCAATTTTCTCTACCACAATTAAATCGGCAAGGTCTACATTCATTGGCAATTGACCAATCTGAACAATGGCACGTTTACCCCTTATCTCCTTCACTTCCCCAACCTGATAATTCTTTTTAGATTTTACAAGTGATCCTACAGTTATGGTTAATTGGAGTTCCCTGTATTTCAAATCCACTTTTTTGGCAAGTTTATTAACTACAATCGTTTCTTTTTGCTTGAATAAGAGATTCTGGAGGCTCTTAACCACTTCATTCTTATTCTCTGATTTCTTCCAATCAAGCACAATTTGCTTCAGCTTACGTTCCATATCCTTTAAATATGCTATACGATCTTCTGCAACTTTATTTTGATGCTTTAATAGATCTACCTGTTGCTGGTGTTTTTCTTTTTCCAATACCTGTTCCATTTCTTTTTTCAACTTTTCGTTTTCCTTCATTAAACGATTTAGCTGCTTTTTCTCTTTATCTAAATGTTGTAAATCTTGCTCAGTTCTATTCAATAGTTTATCCAGCTTAAAGTGGTCTTCTTCTACAAGATCCCTTGCTCTTGAGATTAATTTAGAAGAAAGCCCAATCCTTTCTGCAATAGCAAACGTATAGGAACTTCCAGGCTTACCTATTACTAACTTGTATAATGGTTGAAGATTGATTTCATCAAATTGCATAGCTGCATTTAGAATGCCTGGCGTATGATTAGCCATTACTTTTAAATTCAAATAATGGGTCGTTACCACTCCGAATGAATGCCTTTTACAAAGCTCCTCCATAATCACTTCTGCAAAAGCACCACCAAGACTTGGATCACTACCACTTCCTAACTCATCAATAAAAAACATCGTTCTTCCATTGGCTATTTCAATGAAATATTTCATATGAGTAAGGTGACTCGAATAAGTACTCAACTCAAACTCGATACTTTGCGTGTCGCCAATATGAATAAATAATTGTTTGAAAATTCCCATCGTTGACAAAGCGCTAACGGGCACCAGCAAACCACTTTGTAACATCAATTGATTCAAACCAATTGTTTTCATGGTAACTGTTTTACCACCGGCATTAGGTCCGCTAATAACAAGTATTCTGTTTTTCTCATCCAATGTTATGGTAACTGGAATTGTTTTTTTACCGGAAGTTTTATGATACAGAAACAATAAAGGGTGATAAGCATCAATTAAATGAATATGTGCTTTATCAACCAAATTTGGCAATTGCCCATTCATATCTAAAGCCAATTTGGCTTTCCCACGAATAAAATCGTATTCACCAGCAACTGCTAAATAACTAGATAATAGAGGTGCATAAACAGACATTTTTGCTGTTAATGCACGCAATATGCGATGAATTTCTCTTGTTTCTTCGTGCTCTAAATTAAAGACTTCGTTATTAAGTTCAATGGTCTCTTCCGGTTCAATAAATGCAGTTTTTCGACTATCACTTTCACCGTGAAGTATACCCTTTACCTGACGTTTATGTTCAGAAAATACGGCTACTACCCTTCTGCCATTACTAAAACTTTCATCAATATCTGCAGTATATCCAGCTTTAGCCAATTTGCTGATTACTTTATCAAACATGCGTCTCAGCTCATTCCTTCTACGAAAAAGATTCATCCTGATTTTCTGGAGGTCTTCAGAAGCATTGTCTTTTACGGTACCATTTTCATCAAGAATTTCATCTATATTTTCAATAATTTTTTTCTCAAAATAAGTGCCCTCAATTACTTTAGACAATCCAGGAAATGCAAGCCTACGTTCATTATCAAACCATCTAAAGATGGATGCTGTATTTTCTGTGAGTCTTCTAATCGGCATCCACTGTTCTCCACCTAGTAACGCACCTGGGATACCTAAGAGTTTGATATCTTTTGATAGATTCTGAGAAAAGTCATTGGGAAAATATTGCTGCAACAGACTGATTTGCTTGTATTCATCTGTTTGCTTTAGTTCCAATTCAATAAACTCTTTCTTCGTGTGGATTCTAAGGGTATCAGCTTTTGTTTTAGCATATTCAGTAGCACAATGTGCCATCAATAAAGACTTAACCTTATCAAATTCAAGTTGTACAGCGGCAGATTCAGGATATAAACGCATGGAATAATAGACTATATAAATTGGCACAAATGTAAGCCAGAACAAAATGGTTTTAATCGATTAGACTTTCCTTAAATAAAAAAAGCATCCAATAGAATGCATTTACCTGAAGAATTCATCTTAATTATTTAGGAAATAATTTAACCAAAGCATAAATGCAGAAAATAATCTGGAAAATCAATTGAGAAATTAAAAGTACATAAGTAGAATAAGTTGCTTCCATCCATTGACGTTCGAAAGGGAGACCCCAAAATGAACCATTTTCAACTGCATTTGTTGATATATTCAATTCATAAGTAAATTGAATTGAAATTAAAAGAGCAATGGAGAAGAAAATGTGAAACAAAGCAAACGATCTATTACCAACATTTTGTTGTTTCAAAAATAAATGGAGGACAAAAGGAATAATTAACAGAGCCCAAGAAAAAAAAGAAACGTTACCGAAAGAAAATGAAAAGTAAGTACTGGTATATTTTGTATTTAAATTAGCTGATGTTATTAGCAAATTTGCCAAAATCAAAATAATAGCTGGAACAATCATTAATAGATTTTCAAAGCGATTCTTAACCTGAGTTTTATTTCCTATTTGTAATATCATATTCTCTGGGGGCGGACAGTAACGTAAAAATAAGCTTTCTAGTATAAACGACTAAAGAAAAAGTTTTGCCAATTAGTTTGTTAAAAAATGATTTCCGATAGTTCCCTATTTTTTCAGTTTCGTATATTGTATCCATGAAACCAATTATAAAAAACATATTTGCAGTTAATCTATTGATTATCATAGCATTAAACAGTTGTTCCCAAACCCCGAAAACCTTATCAAAAATGAATAATGAACCCATTCCAAAAGGAATACATACAGACACAGCAACCTTTGGAGAAGGTTGTTTTTGGTGTACAGAAGCTTATTTTCAACGACTAAAAGGTGTTTATAAAGTAATTAGTGGCTATGGTGGAGGTCATGTAGAGAATCCCAGTTACCAGGAAGTGTGTGATAAACAGACTGGCCATGTAGAACTTTGTCAGATCATTTACGACCCGAAACAAATTAGTTATGATGAACTTTTAGAAGTGTTCTGGAAAACGCATGACCCTACTACTTTCGACCGTCAAGGGAATGATGAAGGGCCGCAATATCGTTCTGTGATCTTTTACAAAACAGAAATCGAAAAAAATAAGGCATTACAATATAAATTAGCACTAGACCAATCTGGCTCATGGCCTCGCCCAATCGTAACAGCCATTGAACCATTCAAAAACTTTTACCCTGCTGAGAACTATCATCAAAACTATTATAACGATAATCAAAATCAAGGATATTGTCGTTTTGTGATACAACCCAAACTCGAAAAATTTGAAAAAGTTTTTAAAAACAAATTGAAGAATTAAGCTATCATGATAAAATGATTGGGCATTAGATTCTTAAACATAATTTTATCCATGAAAACTAAACTCTTAGTATTTAGCTTATTAATAAGTTTGAGTATGAATTTTTCTCAAGCCCAAAAAGGAGAAAAAAAATATACAAGAGCCGACACATTGAGAGGAACTATTGGTGTTGAAAGAGCCTGGTGGAATATTCAATTCTATGATTTACACGTTACACCTAATATAATTGATAAAACAATTAATGGATTTGTTGACATTAGTTATCAGGTTTTGAAGAAAGACAAAACCATGCAAATTGATTTACAACAACCGCTGGTAATTGATAGTGCCTTTGATTATAATAGCAACAGTCAAATCAATTTAAATTTCGAAAGAGAGGGTAATGTTTATTGGATCCATTTCCCAAAATATGCTACAATAGGTGAAGAAAAAACTATTCGCATCTATTATAAGGGGATCCCCCAGGAAGCAAAAAATCCACCTTGGGGCGGAGGTGTTACATGGACGAAAGACAGCCTCGGGAACCCAGTTGTAAGCACTACTTGTCAGGGTTTAGGCGCAAGTATTTGGTGGCCATGCAAAGATCATCAAAGTGATGAGCCTGAAAGAGGTGCAAGAATTTCTATTACTACACCTGATACTTTAATGGATGTTTCAAATGGTCAATTAACCAACATTATTGATATCCCCAAGACTCATCAAAAAACCTGGGTTTGGGAAGTAAAGAATCCCATCAACAATTATAGCCTTTCCATGAACATCGCCAAGTATGTCTCATTTTCTGATACACTTAATGGCGAAGGAGGCATTTTACCTTTAAATTTTTATGTGTTACCTTATCATTTAGATAAAGCTAAAATTCAGTTCCAACAAGCTAAACCGATGTTGCATTGTTTTGAATTTTGGTTAGGAAAATATCCTTTTTATGAAGATGGATACAAATTGATCGAAGTACCTTATCTGGGTATGGAACACCAAAGTGCGGTTACTTATGGAAACAAATTTAAGAATGGATATTTAGGAAGAGATTTATCAGGTACTGGCTGGGGATTAAAATGGGATTTTATAATTATTCACGAAAGTGGTCATGAATGGTTTGGAAACAATATAACCAGTAATGATATTGCAGATATGTGGGTACACGAAGGCCTGACTAATTTTATGGAAACATTGTATTCGCAATGGCTCAGTGGCAAACAAGCTGGTTATGAATACAATTTTGGAATTCGAAAAAATATCACTAACCGCTCTCCTATTATAGGTAAATATGGCGTGAATGCTGAAGGGGGAAATGATATGTATTATAAAGGCTCCAATATGATACAGACCATTCGAAATAGTATGGATGACGACAGCTTATTTCGTAAAACATTACGAAACATGAATGCCGAATTTTATCATAAAACAGTGATGTCTACTGAAATCGAGTCATTCATTAGTAAGTCTGCTGGATTTGATTACTCCCATGTATTTGATCAATATTTAAGAAATACGGATATCCCCGAACTACAATTATCCTATCAAAAAGACAAGCAAAAATTATTCTTTCGATGGACAAATTGTATAGAAGAATTTGATTTGCCAATTACTTTAAGAACAGATAAAGACAAAAAAAAATTGCACCAAAGAAAGACAGTTGGAACTCGATCGACATTACAGAACAAGAAGCTGGATTCTTTAATCCCGCAGCAATAGAATTGAAATATTATATTAAAGTGAGAGAATTATCAAGTACCGATTCATTATAGAATAAAGTTATGGGTAGTATCCGAAAACAAACAATCATCTCCAGCTTACTGGTGTATTTCGGATTTTTTATTGGTGCTATTAATATATTTTTTTACACTAAAATCGGAACTCAACATGGTGTATTTACTGCAGAACAATTTGGCTTAACGCGTATCTTTTTTGATTACGCACAAAATATGTATGCGTTTAGTAGCTTGGGAGTTATTCCAATTATTTACAAATTCTATCCTTATTATAAAGACAATTTAGCAGTACACGAGATTGACCTAATGAGCTGGGCCATGGTAACTGCATTATTTGGTTTTCTATTAATTTTAATTGCAGGATTTTATTTTGAACCATTATTTGTAAACCAATTCTCAGTACGTTCAAAATTAATTGTTGATTATTATTATTGGATGTTCCCATTTGCAATGGGAATGCTATTCTTTTCAGTGATAGAGGGTTTTTGCTGGGGGATTCAAAAAACTGTGATCTCAAATTTTCTAAAAGAAACTGGTTTAAGAATTTTCACCTTGGGGTTGATATTATTATTTTATTTTAAAATAATATCTTTTGATTTATTTATTAAAATATTTGCATTCTTATACCTCGCGATATTTTTTATTCTTGCAATTTATTTGTACCAAACAAGACGTTTACACTTCCCTTTTAAATTAAGCAGGGTAACAAAAAAATTTAAGAAAAAAATACTTGCTATGCAAGCTTTAATTTTTGGAGGGACTCTTATTGCGTCAATAGCCGCAACTGTAGATAGTTTTATTATAGCCAAGTTTATGGGATTAGGTGTTGTGGCAGTTTTTGGGCTTGCACAGTATGCTGCAAATCTTGTACAGGTGCCACAGAGAAGTATACAATCTATTTCTGCTGGCGTTTTATCAAGGGCTTGGAAGGATAAGAATTTGATTGAAATTGAAAGGATTTACAAGCGCTCCTGTATTAATTTATTACTGATATCACTTTTTATTTTTGGAAACCTTTGGCTTAATGTTTATCAAGGATTGCAAGTGTTGAATATTCAAAAGGAATACGAGGGAGGCATGGCCGTAATTTTTATTCTAGGAATCGTAAGGATTATTGACGCAGGAACGGGATTGAATAATATGGTCATTAACACATCTACTTATTGGAGATTTGATTTTTATAGTGGTGTTATCTTGCTTGCCCTTCGGTTACCTCTTACTTATTTTCTGATTAAAAATTATGGAATCATTGGCTCAGCATTTGCAGAATTAGCAGCTTTTGGCTTATATAATTTTATTCGATTTGAATTTCTAAGACGAAAATTTAATATGCAGCCTTTTAATGCTAAAACAGTTTATGCCATTTTTTTAGCGGTTGGCATTTATGCTTTTAGTTATTTATTAGGCAGAGAACTTTCAGGATGGACAGGTATATTAGTTAGAACTATTAGTTTTTCTACTCTATTTAGCTGTAGTATTTTTTATTGGAAAATTACTCCTGATGCAGCACAAATTTTCGTACAAATTCAAGAGCGATTTAAAAAAAGTAATTTCATCCATTAATGTATTCGTCCCCCGCCTCTGAATTTAGGTTGCCAATATTTTTCATTCAAATCGCTAATCATAACCCCACCACTTGTCGCAGCATGAACAAATTTATTATTTTGAAGATACACACCCACATGTGTAATATTTTTGCTTCTTCTTCCGGTAGTATGAAAGAAAACCAGATCCCCCTCTTTTAACTGACCATCTTCCACATTTTGAGCAACATTGAACTGTTCCTGTGCAGTGCGAGGAAGATTAGTATTATAGATATCTCTAAAAAGTATTTGAGTAAATGCAGAACAGTCTAAACAGTTTTCTGTAACCCCACCTAAACAGTATTTAGTCCCCCACCATTTGTCTATTTCGTCCAATAAACCAATATTATTTAATCTTTCTACTGGCACCCCAATCAAAACCGAATATTTTAATTGGAGATAACTTGCATTTTGAACGTTGAATAAAGGATCATCCGATTTGGGTTTTGAAATATTAGCACCAGTATTCCGGGTATTGGCTGTACTTGATTTTTGTTTAGATGTAACCACTGAACCAGGTGTAACTTCAATATTATCCAGAAACTCAGTTTTACCACCAGATTTGGACTTTTTTTTAACTGACTCACTACTATTATTGTCCTTTGAGGATAGCTGTCTAAAAGTTCTACAACTTGTAAAAGTTGTTAATAGTCCAATAAAAAAAATTAGATAAGATTTTTTCATGCTTGCCCTGCAATATAAGTTGCGCCGCTTAAAAGGCAAAATACCTGAGAAAATAACCTCATTTCTACAATTCTCGAATTGTTTGTGGATAAATAAAATCAATATTTTTCCAACGTTTCGATGTGGAAATATTTCCTTTCAAAGAACTGAGTTTGTAACGATATTTGATTAAAGCATCTTTTTAGAAGTCCATAATAAATAGCTAATTACTATTCATTATTACTTTTAACCTAATAATCCAGCTGAATGTCTCAATTTTCTCACTTGCACGTCCATACGCAGTATTCTTTATTGGATGGTGCTGCCAATATTGGCAGTTTATATGATAAGGCAGTTAAAGATAATATGCCTGCCATTGCAATTACAGATCATGGAAATATGTTTGGCGCATTTGAATTTGTAAGTCAGGCCTGGAAAAAGACAAAGGTGATTGGCAAGGATGATCAAGGAAATGATATTCTTGCACCACTAGTGAAACCAATTGTTGGTTGCGAGTTCTATGTGGTTGAAGATCGTTTTATCAAAACCTTTACCAAGGAACAAAAAGACAAAAGATATCACCAAGTTCTTTTGGCAAAGAATGCACAAGGATATCAAAACTTGGTTAAGCTTACTTCTTTAGGTTTTATTGAAGGTTTATATAGTAAATATCCTCGTGTAGATAAAAAATTAATTGAACAATACCATGAAGGAATTATCGCCACAACTTGTTGCATTGGTGCGTATGTTCCTCAAACTATTTTGAATGAAGGGGAAGAAAAAGCAGAACAAGAATTCAAATGGTGGCTGGATCTTTTTGGAGAAGATTATTATATAGAAATACAAAGACATAATATCAAGGAACAAGAACTCATCAATCATACATTGATGAAGTTTGCGAAGAAATTCGATGTACCTGTAATTGCTACTAATGATAGTCATTATACAGAGCGCGACGATTATAATGCACATGATATTCTTTTGTGTATTAATACTGGCGAAAAGCAATCTACACCGGGGTTTGATGATTTTGTAAATGATGAGATTCAATTAAAAAATCGACGTTTTAAATTTCCTAATGATCAATTCTATTTTAAGACAACTGATGAGATGAGTCAGTTGTTTAAAGATATTCCCGAATCGCTCTACAATACCAATGCAATTGTAGACAAAGTAGAAGTACTGAATCTAAAAAGAGATATTTTACTTCCCGCTTTTCCAATACCAGATTCGTTTCAGATTCATACAGATTCTAATATGAATCAGTGGGAATACCTGCAGCACTTAACGAAAGAAGGTGCACAAAAAAGGTATTCTGAAATCACACCGGAAATACAAGAGCGACTCGATTTTGAGTTGTTTACTATTAGAACGATGGGATTTGCCGGCTACTTTTTAATTGTGAGTGATTTTATTAAAGCTGGTAGGGAAATGGGCGTTTTTGTTGGACCAGGAAGAGGTTCTGCTGCAGGAAGTGTAGTTGCATTTTGTATCGGCATTACGAATATTGATCCAATAAAATACAACTTACTTTTTGAAAGATTTTTAAATCCCGATCGAAAGAGCATGCCCGATATCGATACGGATTTTGATGATGAAGGACGGCAAAAAGTAATCGATTATGTAGTTGATAAATATGGTAAAAATCAGGTGGCACAGATTATTACCTATGGCACCATGGCCGCCAAAATGAGTATTAAGGATGTTGCTCGTGTAATGGATTTGCCATTGGTGGAAAGTAATATGTTGGCAAAATTAGTACCCGACAAACCAGGTACTGAATTACGCAGGGTATTACACGCACCATTTACTGCTAAAGAAGGTGAAAAAATAAATCAAAAATCATTTGAAGAAAAAGAAGGGTATCAACAAGATGATTTAGACGATATTAAAAAATTGAGAGAAATTTATGCAGGAACTGATATCCGTGCAAAAGTTTTAAAAGAAGCAGAAAGATTAGAAGGATCTGTTAGGAATACAGGCATTCATGCGGCGGGAATTATTATTGCTCCGAGAGACTTGACTGATTTGATTCCAGTAGCAATTGCAAAAGATTCTCCACTTTGGGTTACACAAATTGAAGGAAGTACTATTGAAGAAGCAGGGGTTATTAAAATGGACTTTTTGGGATTAAAAACCCTCTCCATTTTAAAAACTGCTTTAGAGTTAATCAAGCAAAATCATAAAATAATCATCGACCTTGATACTATACCATTGGATGACGAAAAAACATTCCTTCTTTATCAACGTGGAGAAACCAATGCAACATTCCAATTTGAAAGTGTGGGGATGCAAAAATACCTGCGCGAATTAAAACCAGATAAGTTCGCAGATTTAATTGCCATGAATGCCTTGTATCGGCCAGGCCCGATTGCGTATATACCCAACTTTATTGATCGGAAACATGGTAAAGAAGCCATCACGTACGATTTGGCTGATATGGAAGAATATTTGGCAGATACTTATGGTATTACAGTTTATCAAGAACAAGTAATGCTATTGTCTCAAAAGATTGGCGGTTTTAGTAAAGGCGATGCGGATGTACTTCGAAAAGCCATGGGTAAGAAAGATCGGAAAACCCTGGATAAAATGAAGGGAAAATTCGTAGATGGGGCAATTGCTAAAGGTCATGCTGCAGATAAGCTTGAAAAAATCTGGACAGATTGGGAAGCCTTTGCACAATATGCATTTAATAAATCGCATAGCACTTGTTATGCTTATGTAGCTTATGAAACAGCATATTTAAAAGCACACTATCCGGGTGAATATATGTCGGCTGTTTTGAACCATGCAGGTGGCATTGAGAAGATTACTTTCTTTATGGAAGAGTGCAAGAGAATGGGAATTAAAGTTTTAGGGCCAGATATTAATGAATCCTTGAAAGGTTTTGCAGTGAACGCAAAAGGTGAGATCCGTTTTGGAATGGGTGGCATAAAAGGAGTTGGTGAAGCCGCTGTTGAATATATCATTGCTGAACGAGAAAAGAATGGTTTTTACACTGATATGTTCGATTTTATTTCCAGAGTTGTACAGAAAAGTGTAAATAAGAAATCACTTGAATCATTAGCTTATTCAGGAGCATTCGATTGTTTCACATCCTATCATCGTGCACAATATTTTAATGTACCAGAAGGAGATAAATTATCTGGTTTAGAAAAAATTGTGAGTTATGGTCAAGCCAAACAAGCCAATAGTATAGGTAATAGCAATACTTTGTTTGGAAATATGTCTGCAGCCATGGAAGTTCCTATTCCGAAAATTGCAATATGCGAACCATGGACTTTAACTGAGTTATTGGATTATGAAAAAGAAGTTACTGGAATGTACATGAGTGGACATCCACTTGATCATTTTAAATTCGAATTAAAATATTATGGCATTACCCGAATCAATGATTTTAATGAGATTAAGGAAACACTTCATTTACAACCAAATCCAGGAAGAGGTTTAAAAGTAGCAGGACTTATCATTGATGTGCAACATCGTGTAACAAAAACAGGAAAAAATTTCGGATCTTTTTCGATGGAAGATTTTACTGGTAAAACAGAGTTTTTATTATGGAGTGAAGACTATATTAAATTTCAAAACTATTTAGACAAAGGTCAAAATGTATTATTAAATGGCAATTTCAGACCAAAGTACAATCGCCCTGATGAATTTGAATTTAAGATTTATTCTATGTCACTTTTAGAAACGGTTAAACAAACGCTGACAAAAAGTATTGACATTACACTTAATGTAACCGCAGTGACCAACGACTTTGTGAATTTTATAGATAAGAATATGAAAGACAATCCGGGTAAAACTTCATTAAGAATCAATCTATATGAACCAAAAGAGAACTTGAAAGTTAGCTTGTATAGTATGGAAAAGAGCTTTTTGATGAATGAAGACATGGCAGGTTATCTGCTAACCAATCCGGATTTAGATATCCACGTTGGATTAGCAAACTGACCTGCTGTCAGTATATTACTGCTGCAAAGTCATTAATCACAATGGTGGAAAAGTCAAATCAGCATAAACGGCTCTTTGGATTTATATTTGACAGTATACAATCATTACAAATAAATAAAAACAATAAAAATGGCTTTAGAATTAACCGATGCAAACTTTCAGAGCACTGTGTTAGACAGCGATAAATTAACTATGATCGATTTCTGGGCTGAGTGGTGTGGACCATGTCGCGCAATCGGACCTGTTGTAGAAGAATTATCAAAAGAATATGCAGGAAAAATTAATGTGGGAAAAGTAAATGTTGACCACAATCCTAATTTAAGTGTCACTTATGGAATTACCTCTATTCCTGCAATCTTGTTTATTAAAGATGGCAAAATAGTTGATAAGCAAATTGGAGCTGTACCTAAGAGTGTATTAGACAAAAAGATTCAGGCACATTTATAGTTCCTTTGAATAATCTTATTGAAGAGGCTTCCGTTGGAGCCTCTTTTTTTTGTACCATCATTTCATTATTATTAATTCGTTATCTTCCAAGTTAATTCATTTAGCTAATTGTAGAACTATGGAACGTTTTCAAGGTTTATTGGGAATCATCTTAATTTTAATGATTGCTTTTTTATTTTCGAATAATAAAAGAAGAATCAATTACCGATTAGTTATAAGTGGAATTATATTGCAAATAACCATTGCCATTTTGGTTTTAAAAGTGCCTCCAGTAACTTGGTTTTTCCAACAGTTGGGTCATGGAATGGAGAAGATCGAAAAATTTGCAAGAGCAGGTGTATCATTTGTTTATGGCGGAATTATGGTTGCGGCTCCAACTGGTGTTCAGAATTTTAATCAAGGGGGTTTCGTTTTTGCCTTTAGTGTAACAGCAACGATAATTTTAGTATGTGTATTAGTTGCAATCTTATATCATTTTGGAGTAATGCAGTTAATTGTTTCGATAATTGCCAAAGCAATGAATTTCATTATGCGAGTGAGCGGTGCTGAAGCTTTGAGTAATGTAGCTAGTGCTTTTGTTGGTCAGGTTGAAGCTCAGGTGATGATTCGACCTTATTTAAGTTCCATGACAAAAAGTGAATTATTGGCGAGTATGAGTGGAAGCTTAGCCTGTATTGCCGGAGGTATCTTAATCGTATATGCGAATATGGGTGCTAAGGCAGAATACTTATTAACTGCGAGTTTAATGGCGGCACCTGGTGCATTGGTGATATCAAAAATTGTGTTTCCAGAAACAGAAGAATCACAAACAATGGGGAAAGTTAAATTAGAAGTAAAGAGTCCGTATAGTAATATTATTGATGCCATTTCGCATGGTGCAAGTGATGGCATGAAAATATCAATTAATGTAATAGCTATGTTGATTGGGTTTATTGCATTAATTGCTTTTATTAATTGGGGAATGGGATTGATTTATCCTGGTCTAACTTTGGATTCGGTATTTAGTAAAATATTCTTTCCCATGACATGGGCAATGGGTGTACCAAATGTGGATGTGGCAAATGCAGCAACTTTATTAGGACAAAAACTTACTATCAATGAATTCGTAGCATTTAATAATCTTACTTCAAAAGCAGTTCCAATTGTTTCTGAAAAAGGTTTATTAATTGTAAGCATTGCCATTTGTGGGTTTGCCAATTTTAGTAGTGTGGGAATGCAGATTGGTGGAATTGGAGAATTGGCCCCTACAAGAAGAGCCGATTTAGCAAAATTGGGTTTGAAAGCTTTATTATGTGGTACACTTGCTTCTTATCTTTCTGCTAGTATTGCTGGAATACTAATGTCATAAATTGAATGACTTTTAGCATTTAATGCTAGTAATTTTGGGTTATTTTTGCTAAAATTTTCTAGGCATGATGAATCAGCAATCTGGTATTGAAGCATTGGTGGCAAATTCAAAAGATGAACAATTAAAAGCTATTGGATATAAAGTATTAAATAAAGAGCGCATAAGTTTTGATGAGGGCGTTCTTTTATTTGAGAAGGGTTCTCTCTCCTATCTTGGCGCATTGGCCAATTGTGTACGTGAACAAAAACACGGCAATAAAACTTATTTCAATCGTAATTTTCATATCGAGCCAACAAATCTTTGCGTTTTCAGTTGTAAATTTTGTGCTTATTCTAAATTATATGCTCATCGTGAAGAGGGTTGGGAATTGAGTATTCCTCAAATGTTAGATATTGTAAAAAGCTATGATGGAAAGCCTGTTACAGAAGTTCATATTGTAGGTGGTGTTCATCCTAAAATGGATATGGCTTTCTTTATTGAATTATTAAAATCGATCAAAGCACATCGCCCAGAATTACATATTAAAGCCTTTACGCCTGTTGAGTTAGATTATATGTTTCGTAAGGCAAAATTAACTACAGAAGAAGGAATGAAATTAGCGAATGAAGCAGGCTTGGATTCTTTACCAGGCGGTGGCGCTGAAATTTTTCATCCCGAAATACGCACACAAATTTGTGAAGATAAAGTAGATGCTGATGGATGGTTATCGATTCATGAAGCCGCACATAAATTGGGTATGCATAGCAATGCCACTTTATTATATGGCCATGTTGAAAAATACTGGCATAGGATTGATCACATGGAGAGATTGCGTCAATTACAAGATAAAACTGGTGGTTTCAATACATTCATTCCTTTAAAATTCCGAAACAAGGATAATGACATGAGCTATGTGCATGAATCTTCTGTTATTGAAGACATGAAGATGTATGCAGTATCTCGTTTGTACCTTGATAATTTTCCACATATTAAATCCTATTGGCCAATGCTTGGCCGTCAAAATGCGCAGCTTTCATTGAGCTTTGGAGTAAATGATATTGACGGCACGATTGATGATACCACTAAAATTTATTCAATGGCTGGAAGTGAAGAACAAAGCCCTGCAATGAATACGGCACAGTTAGTTACCTTGATCAAACAAGTAAATCGTCAGCCAGTAGAAAGAGGAACTTTATACAATGAGATTCGCGATTATTCAACGATTGAATTAGCAGAGATAGAATCGAATCCATTATTAAATTAATCAAACAGCTTTAAATTAATTCATTAGCATTCAGGTAAGCTGATCGGTATATTGATGGCAAGCCCACCATCGGAGGTTTCTTTGTATTTACTATTCATATCCAATGCGGTATCCCACATGGTTTTAATTACTTTATCCAAACTTACTTTTGCAAAATCCGGAGAGCTTTGCAATGCGAGCTGAGAAGCGGTAATAGCTTTGATTGCACCCATGGTATTTCTTTCGATACAAGGTACTTGAACAAGTCCGCCAATTGGATCACAGGTTAAACCTAAATGATGTTCCATTGCAATTTCTGCTGCCATCAAGCTTTGTCTTTGAGTACCACCCATTAATTCGGTGAGAGCCGCCGCTGCCATGGCAGAGGAAACACCGATTTCGGCCTGACATCCGCCCATGGCAGCGGAAATGGTAGCTCCCTTTTTAAATATACTGCCCACTTCAGATGCAGTTAATAAAAATTTGATGATTTTTTCTTCTGTATAACCGTCACAAAAAGCAATGAAATAAAGTAACACAGCAGGAATTACGCCAGCAGCTCCATTTGTTGGAGCTGTTACTACTCTTCCAAATGAGGCATTTTCTTCATTTACTGCTAATGCAAAACAACTTACCCAATCTAGAATATAATTAAAATTTTGTCCACCACTTTTTATTAATGCTAACCATTGCTCAAAATCTGTATAAGTTTGGTTTTTCAACAATTTTTTGTTCAATGCTGAAGCCCTTCTTTGAACCTCTAAGCCACCAGGCAATTCTCCATCTGTTTTGCATCCTCTGTAAATACAGTCCTTCATTGCCTTCCAAATTTGCAATACCCCTTCACGAGTATTTGCTTCTGATCTCCAAGCAGATTCATTTTCGAGTACCACATCACTAATGCTTAACCCCTTCATACACCAATGAAGTAAGTCATCAGCGGTATTTATTGGGAATGGCAAATCAATTTGATCTTTCTTATCAACTACTTGATTTTCTTTAACAATAAATCCCCCTCCAATAGAAAAATAAGTATCACACCAAGAGTTTCCATTTTTTAATTCCACCAGAAAAGAAAGTCCGTTTGGATGAAAACTCAAACAATCCTTTACTAAAAAATGTAAGTCATGATCAGTATCAAACTGGATAGGAACTATCCCCCCTAATAACAATTCTTTTTTTGTTTGAATAGATCTTACTTTGGGTGTAATACTGTTTACATCAATGGTTACAGGATCTTCACCACATAGACCCATATAAATTGCTATATCAGTTCCATGTCCCCTTCCTGTTTTGGCAAGTGAACCGTATAACATGATCTTGATAGACTTTACTTCATAAAGACTCGAGCGATGATTGATTTGTTCCAAACAAGCCAATGCTGCACGCCAGGGCCCAAGTGTATGAGAACTAGAAGGTCCTACTCCTATTTTAAACATATCAAAAACAGAAATCGACTCGTGAGGCATAATCAATCAATAATTGAATATCAAAATTAAGTGAAGATGCTCCTAAAGCAATTATTAAAAATTATTCAATAAAATGGGGAGAAAATTAGAGGAATTAAGATTAAGATTGAGAGATCTTTGAATAGTTTTTCCGAACTTCGCACTCCAAATTAATTAGCACTTATCAAATACAAATTATGGAACTTTCTTCTCTATTAGACAGGTTTGCAGAACCGGAAACTTTAAAAATGGCCAAATTAGGTCGTGAATTAAGGGCTCAAGGAATTGATGTGATTGACTTAAGCTTAGGCGAACCCGATTTTGATACTCCTCAACATATTAAAGATGCTGCAATCAAAGCAATCAATGATAACTTTAGTCATTATACCCCAGTTTCGGGTTTTCTTGATTTGCGTGAAGCAGTTTGTACTAAATTAAAAAGGGATAATAATCTAGATTATAAGCCAGAAAATATTGTTACTTCAACAGGCGCTAAGCAAAGTTTGGCGAATACTATTTTAGCATTGGTTGATGAAGGAGAAGAAGTAATTATTCCAACACCATATTGGGTTACTTATTCTGAATTAGTGAAGATTGCAAGAGGAAAAGTAGTTGAAATAAGAACTACTGTTGAGAATCAATTTAAATGTACACCAGCAGAATTAGAAGCGTCAATTACACCAAAGTCAAAAGTGTTCATGTTCTCTTCACCTTGTAATCCTTCTGGAGCAGTTTATACAAAAACTGAATTAGAAGGTTTAGCTGAAGTATTTCGTAAACATCCTAATTTGATTATCCTTTCGGATGAAATATATGAGTATATTAATTTTGAAGGAAAACATGAAAGCATTGCTCAATTTGATGACTTAAAAGATCGTGTTGTTTTAATTAATGGTTTAAGTAAAGGTTTTGCAATGACAGGCTGGCGCTTAGGTTATATTGCAGCAAATACAACAATTGCAAAAGCTTGTGAAAAATTACAAGGCCAGTTTACAAGTGGCACATGTTCTATTGCACAAAAGGCAGGCGTAGCAGCACTTCTAGGTGATTTAAGACCGTCTGTAGAAATGACTGAAGAGTTTACAAGAAGAAGAACAAAAACACTTGAATTAGTAAAATCAGTGCCAGGTTTTAAATGTTTTGAACCTCAAGGTGCTTTCTATGTATTCCCAGATGTTAGTTATTATTATGGCAAATCAAATGGATCTGAAACTATAAAAAATGCAGCAGACTTCAGTATGTATCTATTAAATACAGCCCACGTTTCTTCAGTAATGGGAGATGCGTTTGGAGAACCCCATTGTGTTCGTTTTTCATTTGCTAATAGCATGACAAATATTGAAAGAGCATGGGTGAGAATTAAAGATGCATTGGCTAAATTGAGCTAAAAATAGTGAAGAGTGAAAAATAGATTAAAAAAAGCTTCTGATTTATTTCAGAAGCTTTTTTTAATTATTTACGAATTTCTTTTTCTTCTAAGAGGTAATCCATTTTAAAATACCATTTTTCAAAATGATACTCGATTTTATACGCTACTACTAGTTTAGATAACTCACTAAAATGTATCGTTAATTTATATTGTTTGTTTTTAATTCCTTTCAACCAAGATTCATCTAATTGCTTATTTGTGGTATCCATTTTTGCTTCACCAAGATAGTTATTCACCACACTTGAATCTTGCATCATTGGAATATTTCGCCAGGCATAAGGAATGGAAAATTTGGCAGCATTGGGCACCACATAAATAAACACAAAAACATAGAAAAACGCGACCAGCATTAGCATTATTCCAATAGAAATGAATATTGATTTTAATGACATGAATTTTAAATTTGAAATGAAGCACTAAAACAAACTACTATCAAAACTATAATCTCTTTCTACTAAACATATCCTTACTTTATAAGCAGCATACCATTTATCCCTTCCCATTTGTTGTGCTACTAAATGTTCTGATATTAATTTCCATTTTTTAATTGATTCCAAACTATCCCAATAAGAAACGGTAATACCAATTTCATTTCTAGCAGATTCATGACCTAAATAACCTGCTTGCTGTTTTACAAGGTCTACCATTTTTTCTGCCATAAAACCATATTCATCTTTATTTTCTGCAGCAATGGAACTAAAGATCACTGCATAATAAGGTGGCTTAGGAGTTGCTGCTATCATATGCCATAAATTTATTGTGTAGTGCAAGTACTTGTTCCGTTAACATTTGTTGCTCATCATTTACAATTACAAAATCACAAAGTTTCATTTTTATGGAATCTGATACTTGCTTGTCAATTCTTTCTAAAACTTCGTTTCTATTTAATCCATCCCTTAGCATGACGCGTTGAATACGGATATGTTGCGGAGCAAAAACTCCAATAATATAATCTAATCCCGATCCAGCACCTGCTTCAAACATCAGTGCAGCTTCTTTTATTATATAAGGTGCATTCTGTTCTGAAACCCAATCTGCAGCAGCTTGTAAAGTAATAGGATGAACTATTGCATTGAGGACAGTTAATTCATAAGGGTCTCTAAAAACAATATTTGCCAGCCATTTTCTATTTAATTTTTCGCCTTCAAACACCAGTGGTCCAAAATGTTTAATTAGTTGTTCTTTGAGAACTAAGTTATTTTCCATCAAATTCTTCGCAGCAGTATCGGCATCAAATACTGGTATACCTAATACCTTAAAGATATTGGTTACAGTGGTTTTGCCACTTCCGATTCCACCTGTTAATCCGATTTTAAGCATAAAAAATCCGAAATTCAATTACTCGAATTTCGGATATAAGAATTGTATTAAAGAATTATTTCTTGTCAGCAGCAGGTTTGTTGATTGCGGCAGTCCATTCCATGCTAATAGTAGATTTTTCAATCTTCAAATAGCTACCTGGGCTAACCTCTAATTGCAAGGTCCCATCTTCATTAATTTTATTAATGGTGCCGTGGATTCCAGCAATGGTTACCACTTTATCACCTTTTTGCATATCATCAACAAATTTCTTTTGTTCTTTTGCTTTTTTAGCTTGTGGGCGGATCATAAATAGCCAGAAAACCAGAATGATGGCACCCATCATTACTAACTGAACCATTCCACCACCACCTTGAGGATTACCTGCTAATAAAACTGAATTCAAATACATTTTTTTTGATTTTTATTTTTATAAAGATGTTTGCAAATAAACAAAAAATCCACTAAAGTTTCTTTGAAGTATTCACACTAGAATTTGCCGACTCAATGATACCGGTAAATATCAGGGTTTTATTAATCCCGTTTTTAGTGTTGGTAGTAACAAAAATACTTTTGCGTACTTCCCCCGGATGCGCCTTTTTACTATCAAATGAACCAGATACAAAGCCCTCTCCACCGGGAGCAATAGCTCCCTTTGTAAAATCAGGAACGGTACAACCGCAGCCAGCTTGTACATTGGAAATCGTTAATGGCTTATTTCCAATATTACGCATTTTAAAAGTAACTACTTTAGTTTCTCCCATTGGAATTGAACCGAAATTAACAACAGTATCCAGCCATTGAATCTCTGTAAAAGTGGTGGAATCAGCTGTTGTGTAAGGATTTAAACTTACAACGGGACTAGGATTTTTGCAAGAAAAAATCACTATAAAGCAACTAACTAAAATTATCCCAAGGAAAGTCTTCATTTGATTAGGATTTATGTTTAAAATTAATTTTATGAATCTCTCCTTTATCCATAAACTCTTTATGAATATTATCGAGGATACCGTTTACAAATTGTCCACTCTGAGGAGTACTATATTCTTTTGCAAGATCAATATACTCATTGATGGTAACTTTTGTAGGGATGGTTTCGAAATATAACAATTCGCAAACACCCATCCGCATTAATATCATATCCAATAAAGCAATTCTCTCTGCATCCCAATTTTTCAACTTGGGTTTAATCAGTTCTGCTGTGAATTCTTTTTTATCAATAGTTGTACTCAAAAGAGTTTTGGCAAATTCCCATTTTTCTGAGCCTATCATCTGTTGTAAATCATAACTAGCAGGCTTATGAAGATAATTAAGCACCAACTGATCCATCATTTCAGCATCATCATCCCAATTAGTAAAAAGCTCTTCTAAATGAGTAATAAAGTCTTCATTGGGAAGCATATAAGAAGTGAAAATCAGTTTCATGATTTCTTTTTCCTTACCCTTATCTCTACTTTGCTCAAGGATGTACTCCAGGTATTTTTCGTCTTTCGCTAAATCTAAATAAATCTTTTTCAAAAGATCTTTATCGATTCTTAAAGATGGTTTATACTCCTCAATCGCTATTTTATAAGTATCAGATTCCAATATTTGCCATAAAATTTCATTCCCGGCAATCTTAATATTTACATTTAAATCTTCTTGAGAAGGCAGATTTTTAGCAGCTCTATTTGCAGAACTGGTTTCAGCATATCTAGCCACTTCTGTAATGAAATATATAAGATAAACAAACAAGTCGCTAGTCTGGTCTAGATTCTTCTGTAACTGGCTAACAGGGTTTTTAAACGAAATCGGGCTATGCCCCGACTCTATCATGTAGAGTAACTGCATTACCTTAACACGAATATTTCTTCTACTGATCATTGATAAGAACTGATTTTGGGAGCCGCAAAGGTATTGGTTTCAAGTGTCCTTTCAAAATGAAAATGGGTTGTTCTTAAACTGAAATACTCAATTTTAGAACTAATTAGACTTCAGAAAGATTCAGGTAGTTACGTATTTATGAAAAATTGACACAGCCAGTTCCAAAAACTTACCCATCTTTGCGCCGTTTCTGACAGTCTATGTATAAGCTTTGCAATATGATGTTAGGTATCTGAAAATTTGACCTGATTCTTCCTTATGGCATAATTATCGATGTAAGTCAGTACATTTTACTCAATCAATTAAAAAACCTATAAACACATGGCTAAAAAATTGCAAGTTACTCCGCTTCACGACAGAGTAATCGTTAAGCCTGCAGCTGCAGAAGAAAAAACTGCAGGGGGAATTATTATTCCCGACACTGCTAAGGAAAAACCTCAGCGTGGAATTATTGTTGCAGCAGGTACCGGTAAAAAAGATGAACCAATGACTGTTAAAGTTGGTGATAACATTTTGTATGGCAAATATGCTGGAACAGAAATCACCATTGAAGGACAGGATTTGTTGATCATGAGAGAAAGCGATATTCTGGCGATTGTTTAATGCGTACAAAAAAAAGGATATTTAATTTCCTCATTGTTGTACAATTTCAAAAATTCCAAAAATTTAAAATATTATGGCTAAACAGATTTTCTTCGATATCGAAGCAAGAAATAAAATGAAAAGAGGCGTTGATACATTGGCCAACGCTGTTAAAGTAACACTTGGACCAAAAGGTCGTAACGTAGTTATTGAAAAAAAATTCGGTGCACCACAAGTAACTAAAGATGGTGTTACAGTTGCAAAAGAAATTGAATTAGAAGATGCAATTGAGAACATGGGTGCTCAGATGGTGAAAGAAGTTGCCTCTAAAACTGCTGATATTGCAGGTGATGGTACTACAACTGCTACTGTTTTAGCTCAGGCTATTATTGGTGAAGGTTTAAAGAACGTTGCTGCAGGTGCGAATCCAATGGATTTAAAGCGTGGTATTGACAAAGCAGTTGCTAAAGTAATTGAAAGCTTAAGAGCTCAATCACAAACTGTTGGAACTGATACTAAAAAAATCGAACAAGTAGCTACTATCTCTGCAAACAGTGATAGCGAAATTGGTAAGTTAATTGCAATGGCAATGGCTAAAGTTGGTAAAGAAGGTGTGATCACAGTTGAAGAAGCAAAAGGAACTGATACTACAGTTGATGTAGTAGAAGGAATGCAATTCGACCGTGGATATATTTCTCCTTATTTCGTTACTAATAGCGAAAAAATGGAAGTTGAATTACAGAATCCATATATCCTGATTTACGATAAGAAGATCAGTGCTATGAAAGATATCTTGCATATTCTGGAGAAAGTTGCTCAAACAGGACGTCCTTTAGTAATCATTGCTGAAGACTTAGAAGGTGAAGCATTAGCTACATTAGTAGTAAATAAATTACGTGGTACTTTGAAAGTGGCTGCTGTTAAAGCTCCAGGTTTCGGTGATCGTAGAAAAGAAATGTTAACTGATATTGCGATCTTAACTGCAGGAACTGTAGTTAGTGAAGAGCAAGGTTTCAAATTGGAAAATGCAGACCTTACTTATTTAGGTCAAGCTGCATCAATCACAATTGATAAAGACAATACTACAGTTGTAGGTGGTAAAGGCAAAAAAGCTGATATTGTTGCACGTGTTAATCAAATCAAATCTCAAGTAGAAAATACTACATCTGATTACGATCGTGAAAAATTACAAGAGCGTTTAGCTAAATTAAGCGGTGGTGTAGCAGTTTTGTATGTTGGTGCTGCAACTGAAGTTGAAATGAAAGAAAAGAAAGACCGTGTTGATGATGCATTACACGCTACTCGCGCTGCTGTTGAAGAAGGTATTGTACCTGGTGGTGGTGTTGCTTATATCCGTGCTGTAGAATCTTTGGAAAAACTGAAAGGTGCAAACCAAGATGAAACAACTGGTATTCAAATCATCAAACGTGCTATCGAAGAGCCATTACGTCAAATCGTTATCAATAGCGGTATTGAAGGTTCTATCGTAGTTCAAAAAATCAAAGAAGGTAAAGCCGATTTTGGTTTCAACGCACGTACTGAAGTTTACGAGAATCTGTTTAAAGCGGGTGTTATCGATCCAACTAAAGTTACTCGTGTAGCATTGGAAAATGCAGCATCTATTGCAGCTATGTTGTTAACAACAGAGTGTGTAATTGCTGACAAACCAAAACCTGAATCTCCATCTCATGGTGGCGGTGCTCCAGACATGGGTGGCATGGGTTATTAAATTAAATAAAGTAGGTATCTCCTACTCAAAATATAAAAGCCGTTGAATTTATTCAGCGGCTTTTTTTTTATTTTTTTTGAATTTTGCCTTTAGACTTTTGAATTAGTATTTAGTTTTGTAATACCCCATAACAAGATATAATTGCGCCAAACCATAAGTTAGCATCACAAAAATATCCATCTTCGGATCTTGTAAATTGAATTTATTGATTGCTAATAATCCGTCAGATAATACAAATAATATAGCTCCCGGAATGAAATAATGTACAGCTGGATGATTATAGTTTATTGAATCAGCAAGGTTTGAAGAAAGAATAGCCATGGTGGCAATTAAAATCATATAGACAATAATCGGCAAGAAAAATGTGCCTGAATTTTCTTTGATCAGAAAAATTATTAAGGAACAAACTAATGATAAAACGAGCATTGCCCATTTAGCATGTGTAGCAATTTTAAGATGAATCTTATTTAAAGAATAGAAATACATACTATTACAAATATGTGTAATCATAAAACCAATCATTCCTAAAAGAAAAAATTGCGCGCCATCAAAAGCCAATAACAAATCACCCATGAAAGCGCCAAGCAATGCAATGATTGGTAATAAAAATCTTTTCCCTGTTTTTATTCCAGTATAGTTAATTAAAAAAAGAAATAATAAAATAGGGATTAATAAAAGTTTGGAATAAAAACGCCAAACGCTTAAATCCATATAAATAAAAGTACAATGAGTTATTAGTATAAAGAGGTAGAGAATAACCCCTCTTTTTTTTAGAAGTTCCATGGCATGAATAAGGTTAGCTAAAATAAATTTAGTTGAAAGAAAGGGTAGTTTAACGATTTGAATCTATTTTTTCTGATGGTTTTAGTAATATTGCCCCATGCCAAGAGTTGATGATACTACATTTTTTGAAAGCTGGTCAACCCAAAGAAAAGCTTATAAAAATTCTGCACGTCCCTTTTTGATCGGATTATCATCTGGAATCTGCATTGGCATCGCCATTTTGCTCACAATATATTTAGGATGGTACCAAAGAGCAAATATGGAATTAAGTAGCAATATGAATCCTTTTGTCTTTATTATTGCGATAGTAGGCATTTCGATTTTTATGGCTTTTATGTACCGAAATTATCAATGGGAAAAGAACGAACAACGTTATTTGTCCATAATTGCAAGAAAAAAACAAACAGAAATCAAGGAATAGATGCAGCCTTAAACCATAAAAAAGGGTCTTAACCTCTAAATCCCATCATGAAAAAACTGATTTTCGTATTACCAATCATTTTATTAGTCGCTATATCCTGTGGAAAAACAAGTACTTCTGGTTGTACACCTGCATCAGTAGCTTCGGAACAAGGAGCAATGGTAGCTTATTGTAACACTGATTCTATTAATTATACAGTTCATAGTTCAGGAATTCTATATCAGATAATAAATCCGGGAACAGGAACCGCCCCATCAATATCCGATTCAATTATAATAACATATAAAGGTAAATTCTTGGATGATAAAGTCTTTGACTCTCTAATTACCCCTCTAGCATCAGGATGGCCTTTGAGTACTTTAATTGATGGTTGGAAAATAGGTCTTCCACTTATTAAAAAAGGGGGGCATATAAAATTAGTTATTCCTTCATCTTTAGCTTATGGATGTTCTGGTTATGGTACTATTCCACCTAATACCCCAATATTCTTTGATATTAATTTGATAGATTTTCATAAATAAGGTTTTCAACCAAGTTCAAAATAGGTATTTCGGACAAAAAAAACAGCTCAAATGACTATTTGAGCTGTTTTTTTGCTTTTTTTACCTAAATAATATCCTTCCTAAAACCAAACTATTCACAGGAAGGAATTATTCATTCCCATTCCCCTATCTTTGCCGCTCTAAAAAAAATTGTAAACCGTTACTTATATGCAACTTAAAGGTTTAGTGCGCTTCTTTGCCATTGCTCTGATTTTGATCTGTCTGTATCAATTGTCCTTTACATGGATTGTTCGTAACCACGAATCTAACATGGAAGCCAAGGCTGATATTTGGATGAAGCAATTTGCAAGCCCAGAACAGAAATACCCTTCAAACAAAGAACAACAGTCTGTTTACACAGATAGTTTGAAAGAATTAAAGAAAGAACGATTAACTCGTTTGCTCGACAGTACTAAAGATGTTAGCCTTGCTTTTGGTTTTACCAATTATAGAAGTGCTAAAGAAAAAGAGTTATTGTTAGGTCTTGACTTACAAGGAGGAATGAGTGTAACTATGGAAGTTGGTTTAAGCGACTTGCTTAAATCGCTAGCAAACTATACTAAAGATCCAGTATTCACTAAAGCTTTAGATAAAGCTGTTGTAAGAAAAGCAAATAGTGGTGCTGATTTGATTTCTTTATTTAAAGAAGAAATATTATTAGCAAATCCTCAAGCAAAATTGGCTCCTTATTTTGCAACCAGAAGTAACGGAAAAGTTAAGTTCGATGATAGCGATTCTAAAGTAACAGAATATTTAAGAGAGCAAGCAACTTCAGCTTTCAATAATACATATCGTATTCTTCGTACTCGTATTGATCAGTTTGGGGTTTCTTCTCCAAATATCAATCCAGATCCTGCTAAAAGCATTATTAATATTGAATTAGCGGGCATTAACGATAAAGAAAGAGTTCGTAAATATTTACAAGCAACTGCCAACTTGCAATTCTTTGAAATGTATACTTTGGAAAGCAAAGATGTGCAAAATGGAGTTGTTGCAGCCGATAAAGCAGTACAAGAATATTTAAATGGAATTAAAGCAACAGATACGGTAGTTGCAAAAAAAGATACCGTAAAAACTGTAACTATCTCTGCAGCTAAAAAAGCGGATACTGCAAAGACCGCTACTATTTCTAGTATCGCTGCCGACACTAAAACAGGATCTGCCAAAAAAGATACGTCAAAAGCTAAATTGAACGAATCTCCCATTGTACGTTTAATACAGTTTACCCAACCATATCAGGGTCGAGGTGGCAAAACCGTCTTCCCTTCTAATCTTGGTTATATACAAACAAAAGATACTGGTCGATTGAATGATTTCCTTAGAATGGATATTGTTAAAAGCAAATTCCCTTCTAACCTGGTATTTATGTATGGCAAAATGGACGCTACTGATACTAAATCAAAAGATGTCTTGATGCTTTACGGAATTAAAACTTTAGACAACGGACAAGCTGAATTAGAAGGTGACCATATTACTAACGCCGGACAGGATTATGATGAAAGAGGTAAGATTGCGATCAAGATGAATATGGACAAGATTGGTACCAATATATGGGCTAAAATGACTACACGTAATGTAGACAAGCCTATTGCTATTGTTCTTGATAATTTTGTTTATTCTGCTCCAAATGTTAATGATCCGATTACAACTGGTAATTCACAAATCAGTGGTAGCTATACTTTAAAAGAAGCACAAGACCTTTCTGAATTATTAACCAGTGGTAAATTAACGGCTCCAGCAAGAATTGTGGCTGAGCAACAAGTTGGTCCTACATTGGGTAAAGAATCTATCAAAGGTGGTGCATTATCATTCTTGATTTCTTTCATTGTGATATTCACTTTAATGTTAATTTACTTCAACACAGCGGGTTGGGTAGCTAACATGGCGTTGATTTTGAACTTATTATTTACTATTGGTATTTTAAGTGCCTTAGGATTTACTCTAACTGCACCAGGTATTGCTGGTTTGGTGTTGACCATTGGTTTAGCGGTAGATACCAACGTAATTATATTTGAGAGAATTAAAGAAGAGCTTACAAAAGGAAAGAGTTACCAAAATGCTGTTAACGATGGTTATCAACGTTCATTGTCTCCAGTTTTGGATGCTCACGTTACTACCCTATTAACTGCTTTAATTTTAGCTTATTTTGGATTAGGTCCGGTTCTTGGATTCGCAACTACACAGATCATTGGTATTTTATTGAGCTTGTTCTGTGGTATCCTGGTATCAAGATTAATTACAGATTGGTATACTAATAAGAATCGTCACTTTGAATATTTTACAGGAGTTTCTAAGCGTGTATTTAAACACGCATCTTTCAAATTCATTGAATATAGAAAGTTTGCTTATGGTATTTCTGTAGTTGTATTTATATTAGGAATTGGATCATTCTTTAATGGCTTTAAACAAGGGGTTGAATTTAAAGGTGGACGTAGTTACACGGTTAGATTCGACAAACCAGTAAAAGAAGAAGATATCAGAACAACTTTAAAAACAACTTTTGGTGAAGATGTAATCACTAAAACTGTAGGTTCTGCCAATCAAATTAATATTACTACTGCCTATAAAATCACTGAAAGTGGTAATAATATTGATTCCCTGGTAGAAAACAAATTGTACACTGGT
>CAIYLW010000052.1 GCA_903927185.1 uncultured Bacteroidota bacterium | reverse complement strand
TACTTTGCTCAGTACATCCTCACTCATACCAATTCCAGAGTCGCGAATCATCACATAATGGAAGTCTTTATCTTCGCGATTAGTTATTTCGATTCTACCATCCAATGGGGTAAACTTGATTGCATTTGATATCAGGTTTCTAAAAATAATCTTGATCATATCTTTCTCGGCCTTCACTATTGTATCATTATGCGTAATATTTATGAACTTAATTCGCTTATGCATTAATGGAATTTTTTGTTCCAAATGCATGCCATTCATCAAGTCATAAATATTGATGTCAGACTTCTCAAGTTCTTTACCTGTAATCTGACTCTTTAACCAACCTAATAAATTGTCTAACAACCCTGTTGTATTAATATACTGTGTTTCCAATTGCTCTAGTAACACTTTTGACTCTTCAGGTGATAATGCACCTTTATTGATCAATGAGAGAATGGTCTGAGTATTGGTAATAGGATTTCTTAAATCGTGTGAAATAATTGAAAGCAATTTATCTTTTGTACGATTATCTTCTTCCAACAAAAGATTCTTAGAATTGATTTCTTTATTCAGGTTATCCAGTGAGGCCGCATTTTCTTCAATGATGGCGTTCTGCTTGTACAATCTTCTACTCAACAACATTTGCTTACGATAACTAATAAAAGCAAATATTACCATCATCGCTAATATCAATAAAAGAAAGGTTCCACCAATGATAATGATTACCTGACTACTAAGGCGCTTATTAGCTTTTTCAATTTCAGTTTTCGCATTCAGTTTCTGAGCTTCTTTATCCTTCACTAAAGCAATAAAACTATTGGCATATTCTACCTCATTATCTGCCTTGAGTTTTAAAGTGTTTATTAAACTATCCTGCCAGTTGATCGTATTTTCTAAATCGTATTCCGATTTATAAATGTTTTTTATAATCACCATAGAATTAGTCATCAAAGCATATGCATTGGTCTTTCTTGCATTATCATATGCTTTTTTTGCCATCGTAACTGCATCATTTAATTTATTTTCTGACAGTAAAAGCTGTGCAAGTTGTATCTGATTTAAAGACATCCCATAATAATCCTTCAACTCCATGTCGAAGGCGATAGAATTATTGAAATTTAATCTTGCCGTGGCTATATCTTTTTTTGCAGAAGCTAATAAACCAATATTATAATAAGACTTTTTCTGACCGTAAATAAATTTATTTGTTTGACTTAAAAGCAACGCTTCTTTGAAAAGGGCCTCTGCTTTTTGAAAATTTTTCTTATGAATTTCGATTAAGCCGAGGCTGTTTTTAATATTAGCTACCTCAGTAATTTGTCCAAGTTTTATGCAGGTTAACAAAGATTGATTGTATAGCTTTATTGCTTCATCAACCCTTCCTTCCAAAGCCTCATAGGCGGCAATCTGAATATTGATTTTCGGAATTTCTAAAGTATCATCATACCTAAGACTATTGTCTAAGGCAATTTCATATAATAAATGTGCCCGTTTATTAAACCCATTTTGTTGAAATATGCCTGCTTCGGTATAGTAAGCATTTGTTAGCCCTTTATGATAATTTACCCTTTCGGAATAGTCTTTGGACTGAGTAAGAATACTCAAAGCATCCAATACATTGATTGATTTGCGATCAAAGGCAACTTTATTCAATGAATCTACCAATCGAACCGTTTTTGCAGAGTCGAGCAAACTCAGCTTGCTATTCTGGGCATAATGCAGGGACGGGTATCCTACCAATAAGCATATAATTATTACCCATTTGTTTCTCATCAATACTGAATAGCTTAGGTGCTAAGATAAATAACTTTATTTAATGCTTTGAAAGTGTATCTGTCATATTTATTTCGATTGCCAAACACTTGATTTTATTGATAAGGAGACAGTTAAGTTGAAAATAAAAGGAAGGCTGCCCCAACCAAGCAATCGTTATAGGGCAACCTTCTAAAATTAAAAACTATCATTTGTTAGTTTTCGTAGCAAATGTATCAGATTTTACTTAATAGCCAAAATTGTATTTTATTGATATCCCTAAAATCATAAAACCACTAGTGGTAAGATCAATTGATATAGCGAATCGCTGAGCCCATAAGTTTTTCTGATTTGTTCTAACTGTTTGAACCCACCCAATTTGTCTCTATACTTTATTAATCTTGCTGCTAATGATTTATTCATGCCAGGAATTAGTAATAAGTCTGCCAGGGTAGCTTGATTAATCAAGATAGTTTCCGGCATTTTTTTAGCCAATTCAATGGGCTGCTTTTTTAAATTTGGTATCACTACAAAGGGCATCAGTTTTTTTGCTTCTGCTAATGATAAACCCCATATTTTTTTTAAATCACTTGGTTCGTCAAACTTTCCACCCTTTTCCCGATAGTGTAAAATAGTTTGTACCGTTTTTTCACTAATCCCCAATTTTTTCCATCCATCAGCAGATAGTTCATTAGGATTAAATTCATAAAGATGAACTGGCATGGGAACCATCGGCTTTTCCAAATGTTTGGGAGGCATCTTCATCAAAATTTTCTCAGAATCAATTGACTGCATTTTAACATCCCTCTTTTCTGGCAATTTTTTCTGTTCAGGATACCAGTTGGGGAGTACCCAAAAAAATGCAATCAAGCAGCTTAAAAATAGAATCGACAACCTTTCGCGGCTGTTGAAACTGAAATAGTCTTTTAATATTTTTTTCATCTGTCCTCTTTTAAAAAAGAGGGGCTACAAATCAATCTGCAGGCCATCATAGGCCAATTTTATATGAGGGGGTAGTTCTTTATTGATTTCTTGATGCAAACCCAATTGATGACTAATATGGGTAAAATAAACTTCCTGCACTGCCAATTCAACACTAATATCAATCGCTTGTTGCAATGTAAAATGAGAAATATGATCTTCTTTTCTCAAAGCATTTAATACCAAAACTTTTGATCCGCGAATCAAATCCATCTGATCTGGATCAATTCGATTGGCATCTGTGATATAGGTAAAGTCGCCAATTCTAAACCCATATACGGGCATCTTATGATGATACACCAAGATTGGTTGAATAGCTAAATCACCAATTACAAAAGGGCTCTCATCGATGGTGATTAAATTCATTTCCGGAACACCAGGATATTTTGTATCTGCAAATGCATAATAAAAATCTCTTCGAACCGCTTCTTCTGTAAGAGAATTGGCATAAATATCCATCGGCTTTTTAGTAAGAAAATTTAATGCCCTAATATCATCAAGGCCAGCCATATGATCTTTATGGGGATGAGTAAAAAGCACTGCATCCAGATGTGTGGTATTTGTTCTTAACATCTGATACCTGAAATCTGGCGTAGTATCAATAATAATCGAAGTAGTATTTGACTGAATTAATACACTACTGCGCAGTCTTTTATCTTTAGAATTAGTTGATGTACAAACATTACATTTACATCCAATCATGGGAATGCCAGTACTTGTACCGGTACCTAAAAAGCTGACTTTAAAATTGGGTGCTTGCACTTATCAAAGCTAAACTTTAATAATAGAAGAAAGCGGGGACTAAAATAAATTTATTCAATAACGATTTCAGACTTTTTCACTACCGCTTCATACAATTTCTGTGACTCATGGGTAAGTTTATCAAAATTGATATTAAGCTGAGGAATAATATCCATTAGGGTATTAATACGACCTTCAATATTTAGGAATTTATTAAGAACAACCACTTTACGCGCTTCCAGCAAACACCAGCCACTTTGAAAGGTTCCTCGCTCGTATCGAATCACGTAAGAAGATTCGCCAAGTATATCTTCCAATTTATTCATTGTTGTCTGTGTGTACTTCATGTAATACCTTTTCTCTTGATGAACGACTTAGGATAACCAAAATTAACGTAGTACCCGTTCTAAAGGGTTTTCATTTATCCACAGAGCGGGGGGAAAAGGCGAGTAAATAACTTATTTACTTTCCATTTTGATCACCGGGATAATCATTTCTTCCAAACTCACGCCTCCATGTTGAAATGTGTTTCGATAATAGTTCACATAATGATTATAATTATTGGGATAACACAGAAATCCATCTTCTTTGGCGAATATAAAGCTGGAATTAATGTTTGGTATGGGCAGCCCGGCTTCCTTGGGATCCTTAAATGCCAGAACATCTTTGGGTTCAAAATTCAAATTTCTTCCATGCTTGTATCTCAAATTGGAAGTAGTTTGTTTATCTCCAATTACTTTATGAGGAGTTTTTACACGTACACTCCCATGATCGGTTGCTAATACTAGTTTTACTCCCTTATCAGCGATTTTTTTTAATGCCTGGTTTAATGGACTATGTTCAAACCAACTTCTTGTGATACTTCGATAACTAATTTCGTCGCTGGCAAGTTCTTTTAATACTTCCATTTCTGTACGAGCATGACTTAGCATATCTACAAAATTATAAACGATCACATTGATATCGTTTTGTAAGAGGTTGTGCATATTGCTTACCAACATCTGCCCATCCTGATGATTCACTATTTTATGATAACTAAATTTTAAATGCTCTTTTTTTAAACGTTTTAATTGCGCTCTAAAAAAATCTTCTTCGTGCAAATTTTTCCCTCCCTCCTCTTCATCATTCTTCCATTTGTCTGGAAAGTTTTTTTCGATTTCCAAGGGCATCATACCAGCGAAAATCGCGTTACGACAATATTGCGTAGCTGTTGGAAGTATGGAATAAAATGATTCTTCTTCGAGTATTCGAAAATTTTC
>CAIYLW010000051.1 GCA_903927185.1 uncultured Bacteroidota bacterium | reverse complement strand
TCTCTTTCTCTGGTATCGTATTCCATTGCCTTCTGTTATGCGAAGGAAGCGGCTCTAATCCTATTAGCCCCTTCTCGGTGTATAATTTATACCATTTGTAGAAAGTACTCTTAGCGATACCTAATTGCTTCAAACTTCGGTTTACACCAATGTCTGATTGTTCCACCAGCTTGATGATTTCTTGTTTTTCTGATGCTGTAAATCTCATATACTTTTTATAGCTATCAGTTAATCCAGCATGTCCAAGCTTTTTTTTACAATCGTGTACCGCAGCATCAGATCAGCTACCATCTCTTTTAATCGCAGGTTCTCTTTGCGAAGATCTGAGACCTCATCACTGGTGGCTTCCCTGGTAGTATCACCAGCTAATCTCTTTTTACCAGCTTCCATAAACTCCTTATTCCATTTGTAGAATAAGACTTGAGAGATAGCATGCTTTCTGCAGATAGAAGCAACAGACTCTTCACCTCTTTGAGCTTCCATGACAATCATGATCTTTTGCTCTGAAGAGAATACTCGCCTGGTTTTACGACGGATGTCTTTAATAAAGTTCTCTGTGGTTTGTTTGTTCTTAGGCTCCATGTCATTTTGTTTAGTGATTAATGAATGATGGAAACACTAACTTAAAATTAATTATATTTAGTCTACTTTATGCTGACGATTTACAGAAAAATATTTTTTGATTCTGATATCACCATGAGGCACATCCCTTAAAGCATAATAACCGCCTCCAGAAAAAGGTATTTCAATGCCACTGGCCATACGACCCATCCCATAAAAGGTTTGACTTGCCGGGTCAGCAACAGCAATGCCGTCAATGATTAGGGAATAATAATGGAATCCTTCGCTAATAGAATCTGTGGTAACTGTCCATATTCCCGAAGAATCTTTGACCATATCATATTTCCTTCCTAAATCCACCTGCACTTTTTTTGCATCCGGAGCTTTTATACTAAAAAGCACTTTTTGATCTGCGAATATTTGAGGGTAGTGTGCACCTCTAACATTTGTTTGAGCCGGAGCTCCAGCAACTGGATATTTTGAAAATGTTGATTGATCTACTGGTTTGAATAAGAGCTGAGAGAACATGTATAACCCATTTTTCCAAACTTTAAAATCGTGCACACCGGGTTCGATAAAATAGATATGTGGAACATTATTCTTATTTAAATAATTGTGTAATCGGTAACTGAAACCAATCAGTCCATCACTAGCACCACAAGAAATCCAAAGTAATTTTATTTTTACATTTGCTTCAGTAGGATTAGGTACTAATACTTCTGATGCTTTTGTATTTGGAGCAGATGAAAATCCACCAATCCATGCAAACTTATCTAAATTGCCCAAGCCGAAATTTAAAGATTGACCACCACCCATTGAAAGACCTGCAATGGCTCTATGTTCTCTGTCGGTTAATACTGGATACGATTTTTCAATAAATGGTATTAGGTCGTTCAAAAGATCTTTTTCAAAATTTGCAAATGCCTGTACTTTATCAGGAGCCATAATATTCCCTATGGCACGATCATCTTTCATCGCTCGTCCATTCGGCATCACAACAATCATTGGTTCTATTTTACCTATGGCATACAGATTGTCTAATATTATTTGAGGGTTACCTCCATTTAGCCATTCTTTCTCATCACCGCCAATACCATGTAAAAGATATAAAACAGGATATTTTTTCTTTTTAGAAAATCCTGGAGGGGTATAGATGAGCGCCTTTCGCTTGGTCAAAACGGTTGTTGAATTATAAACGATGGTATCAATGCTGCCGTGACTAATACCTTCATGAAGCTCATCATAGCCAGAAGTAGCGGGTTTTATAATTTCTTGAGACTGTACTGAGTAAGATGATAGTAATATACCTAATATGGGAAGTATTAGTTGTTTCATATTGATCGCTTATTTAATAGCTAACAAGGTACAGCATTCATAAAAGGATTATTACAGCTATTTCAATTATTTTACTTTTTTAGCAACTTTTGAGTTAGGAAATAAATCGATAAATTGTATTTCATATATAATCAAATAAAATCATGTTGACTTATAAAATTAAATTATTACTCCTCTTTTCATTGACCTTTTATAGTTTAATTGTACAAAGCCAAAATAGTAACAAACCAAGAGCTTACTATTTTTCTATCAGTGGCAATGATATTAATGAAGGCACTTTTAAATCCCCTTTTAAGACAATAAATAAAATAAAAGATTTACCATTAAAAGATGGTGACAGTATTTTATTTAAATCAAAAGACCTGTTTGTTGGCAAACTGGTTTTTGAGAATATTAAATCTAATATTTTAATTACTACATATGGCAATGGTGTTGCTACCATCAATGGAGAAAACAATGAAGCAATTCTTTTGACAAATTGTTCCAATTTTAAAATCGTAAATCTGAATCTGGTTGGAAATGGAAGAAAAGAGGGAAATACAACCAATGGCTGTTCTGTAATCAATTCAAAAAATTTGTACTTAAAAAATATCAATATAAAGGGCTTTCAAAAAAATGGGCTATACATTTTTTCATCTCATTTTATTCAAATTGATTCATGCGTGGCGGAAACTAATGGAGCTGCTGGAATCATGGTTGACGGAACTGATAAAAAGTCTTCTTCTAATATCACCATAAAGCATTCCAAGGCTTTCAATAATCCAGGGGATCCTACCAATTTTACAAATCATAGTGGCAATGGCATATTGGTTGGCTTATGTACTAAAGTACTCATTGATCATTGCGAAGCTTATAATAATGGATGGGATATGCCTAGAATTGGAAATGGACCGGTTGGTATTTGGACGTATGAGTCAGATAGTGTGGTCATTCAAAATTGTTACTCTCATCATAATAAAACATCCAAAGGAGGGTCTGATGGCGGTGGTTTTGATTTAGATGGCGGTGTAACTAATGCAATTATTCGAAACTGTAAATCGTATGAAAATGAAGGTGCCGGATATGGTATTTATCAATATGCAGGAGCATCTAATTGGGATAATAATAAAATTATTAATTGTAGCAGTTACAATGATGGTTTAAAATCAGGTGGTAATGCTGCCGTATATATTTGGAATAGTGGCCAAGATCAGAAGCAATTCAAGAATTTACTTTTTAAAAACAATACCATAGTTAATAGAAATAATATTGTAATAAAATTCGATATTCTTAGCAATCATGAATCATTCAGTTTCGTAGGCAATCATTTTTCAGGAAAAGATTCTGTGATTGTATTTAATCAGCTACACGAAAAAGATCAGTTTCAATTAAATACCTGGACTTCTTTAAAAAGAGGAAAACTTGAAACTGATGAACTTTTGAATCATCAGATCATTCAACCCACAATTGATAATTACAATAATAAGTTAAACGCACATGGCGCTGGAATCTTGAGCTATCATAATTTTTATTATTTGTATGGTGAAATAAAAAATGGAAATACCTGGCTGGTGCCTAATCAACAATGGGAGTGCTATAGGGTTCCTGCAGGTGGCATTTCTTGTTATAAATCGACTGATTTAATTCATTGGACAAATCTTGGTGTTGTTCTAAGTCCATCATTAGGAAATGCCTCAAGCGATATAGATACTTCTAGAGTAATAGAAAGGCCGAAAGTTATTTATAATGAAACAACAGGAAAGTTTGTAATGTGGGTTCATCTTGACAAAAATGATTACTCCTATGCGCATGTTGGGGTTGCCATTAGTGATAAGCCAGAAGGTCCTTTTAAATTAGTCAATAGTTTTAAGCCAAATGGAGAAGAATCGAGAGACATGACAATTTTTAAAGATGATAATGGTAAGGCATATTTGTTTAATGCTTCGGAAAATAACAATACCATGCATGTAAATGAGTTAACGGAGGACTATTTAAGTGTAAAGCCTAATTATCAGAAGTTGTTAATCAATGATCGCAGAGAGTCGCCAGCTGTTTTTAAATATGAAAAGCAATATTATTTAGTTACTTCATTATGCACTGGTTGGGCACCGAATAAAGCATTGTATGCTATTGCTTTTAGTCCGATGGGGCCTTGGAAAACAATTGATAATCCTTGTTTTGGAATTGATTCAGACATTACTTTTGGAGCTCAAATAAGTTATATACAGCCTCTTAGAGAAATAGGAAAATTCTCTGTTTTTGCAGACACTTGGGATAAATATGATCTCAAGAATTCTAATTATATCAAAATGCCACTTGTTATCAAGAATTTTAAACCACAGATATACTCATCTCAAGTTTATTAAAAGATGATTTGATAATACCCAAGGTGCGATAATGTAACAAAGGTATTAGCGTAGCGTAGGAAATAAAAAAGCCTCTCAACCAATTTGAGAGGCTTTCTTGTAGCCGGTACGGGAATCGAACCCGTCTTTGCCCCGTGAAAGGGGGCTGTCCTAACCGATAGACGAACCGGCCATTTTTATAATGGGTTGCAAAAATAGGGGTGGAGGGGCTTTCTGCCAAAACTTTTTACCCTTTTTTTGCTTTTTTTCTACCTGTCCATAGAAATAATAGAGATTTCACATTCTTTTTTTTGTACAATTCGTTAACTTCGCCACTCTTTAAAAATATTTATCATTTAAATCACAAGTTCATGAGTACAGTTAAAGTCGCTATCAATGGTTTCGGACGTATCGGTCGTCTTGTTTATCGTCAGATCTACAATATGGAGGGAATTGAAATTGTTGCCATTAATGACTTAACCAGTCCAGCTGTTTTGGCACACCTTTTAAAATATGATAGTGCACAGGGTCGTTTCGACGCTACAGTTACTGCTACAGCGGATTCTATCATTGTAAATGGAGAAACTGTTAAAATATATGCTCAAAGAGATCCCGCACAAATTCCTTGGGGTGTTCATCATGTTGACGTAGTTATTGAATCTACTGGATTCTTTACCGATAAAGAAAAAGCGCAAGCGCATATTACTGCTGGTGCTAAGCGTGTTGTTATTTCTGCTCCTGCTACAGGCGAAATGAAAACAGTTGTGTTCAACGTGAACCACGATATTATTGATGGTTCTGAAACCATTATCTCTGGTGCTTCATGTACTACTAACTGTTTAGCTCCAATGGCTAAAACTTTAAACGATTCTTTTGGTATCGTTTCTGGTATCATGACAACTATCCACGCTTATACAAACGATCAGAATACTTTAGATGCACCGCATCCAAAAGGAGATCTTCGTAGAGCTAGAGCTGCTGCTCAGAACATCGTTCCAAACAGCACTGGTGCTGCTAAGGCAATTGGTTTAGTATTACCTGAATTAAAAGGTAAATTAGATGGTAGCGCTCAGCGTGTTCCGGTTATTACTGGTTCATTAACTGAATTAACTTCTATCCTTACTAAAAAAGTAACCGTAGAAGAAATCAATGCAGCTATGAAAGCAGCTAGCAACGAAAGCTTCGGTTATACAGAAGACGAAATCGTTAGTACCGATGTTATCGGAACGCATTTTGGTTCTTTGTTCGATGCTACTCAAACTAAAGTATTAACTGTTGGTGATACCCAATTGGTTAAAACGGTAAGTTGGTATGACAATGAAATGAGTTATGTATCTCAGTTGGTTCGTACAGTGAAGTTCTTCGCTGGAAAGATTAAATAAGTTATAGCTAATCATATTTTAAAAACCGCAGAGACAATTGCGCTGAGTTCATTTTCTCTGCGTGGTTGCGACCCTGCGGTTTTTCATTTTTTAAAATATTCATCATGAGTAAATTCTCTGAACACAATTTTAAAGGACAGAAAGCACTGGTACGTGTTGATTTCAACGTGCCTTTAAATGCAGAATACGTTATTACAGACGATAACCGCATGCGAGCTACTATCCCAACCATTAAAAAAATACTGGCTGATGGTGGAAGCGTAATTCTGATGAGCCATTTCGGTCGCCCGAAAGATGGCCCAACAGAAAAATATTCTTTAAAACACTTAGTCTTTCATTTAGTGAAGTTGTTAGATGGCGCTACAGTAAAATTTGCAGACGATTGTATCGGTGCAAGTGCCAGTGAACTATCAGCCTCTTTGCAACCGGGCGAAGTGCTTTTACTGGAAAACCTACGTTTCTATAAAGAAGAAGAAAAAGGTGATGTGGCTTTTGCAGAAAAACTGAGCAAATTAGGCGATCTCTATGTAAATGATGCATTTGGTACCGCTCATCGAGCACATGCTTCTACTGCAGTAATTGCACAATTCTTCCCTGGCGATAAAAAAATGTTTGGCCTTGTGATGGAGGGTGAAGTTGCTAGTGCAGAAAAAGTAATGCACCAGAGCGAAAAGCCTTTTACCGCTATTATTGGCGGTGCAAAAGTTTCTGATAAAATTTTGATCATCGAAAATTTATTAGAAAGAGCTACTGATATCATTATCGGTGGTGGAATGGCGTACACTTTTATGAAAGCGGAAGGCGGAAAAATTGGTAACTCTTTATGTGAAAACGATCGGATTGATACGGCTCTTGAAATATTGAAAAAAGCAGAAGCAAAAGGTGTGAATATTCACCTTCCTTCTGATTCAATTATTGCCGATGCTTTCGCTGCAACTGCTCATACAGCTGATGCGCCTAGCTTTAATATTCCTGATGGCTGGATGGGCTTGGATATTGGTCCAAATGCTGCTGAACAATTCAGTAACGTGATCAAACAATCGAAGACCATTCTTTGGAACGGTCCGATGGGCGTTTTTGAAATGGAAAAATTTCAACACGGAACAAAGGCAATTGCCATAGCGGTTGCTGCAGCTACTAAAAATGGTGCTTTCTCTTTAGTAGGCGGTGGTGATAGTGTGGCTGCTGTGAATCAATTTGGGTTTACAGATCAGGTTAGCTATGTATCAACAGGCGGCGGTGCCATGCTCGAATACTTTGAAGGAAAATCACTTCCTGGTATCGATGCCATCAATAAATAGTCGTATTACTTTTTAAGATAAAGACTGTCTAATTAGGCAGTCTTTTTTATTTGTTGGGGATATGATCTTTCATGTACGATATTAAAATTTCCTAAATCTGCCATTTTGCTATCTTTTACTAATGGCACTTATTTTGTAATATTATTATAGGTATTGCGACAAACATTTAAATTACACTTAAATTAAAATTTATATGAGCACAAAAAACATAACGCTAATCGTTATCGCTGGATTGATATTAATACTTGGTTGGTCCGGTTGCAATGGATACAATGGATTGGTACAACAGGATGAAACTGTTAAAAAGGCATGGAACTTTGTACAATCAGATTATCAGCGTCGTGCTGATTTGATTCCAAATTTGGTTAGCACTGTAAAAGGAGAAGCTAATTTCGAGCAAAAAACACTGACTGATGTAATACAAGCTAGAGCAAGTGCTTCACAAATTAAATTGGAAGCAAATGATCTTTCGCCTCAAAAAATACAACAGTTTCAAGCAGCTCAAGGTCAGTTGTCTCAGGCTCTGGGTAAATTGATGGTACTTACTGAGAACTATCCGAACTTAAAAGCTAATGAGGCTTTCCGTGGTTTGCAAGCTCAATTAGAAGGAACTGAAAATAGAATTAAAGTATCTCGTAACGATTTTAATGCGGCAGTTGCTGATTACAATATCAAGGCACGTTCTTTCCCTATGAATATCTTGGCAGGAATGACAGGATTTAAACAAAAAGAAGGATTCACAGCAGCAGCAGGTTCTGAAAAAGCACCTGAAGTAAAATTTTAAAATCAATACATGTTTTCTTTATTTTCAAAAAAAGCAGTGAGTTATTTTTCTGCGGCAGAACAGGAACTTATTGTGCAGGCTATACGAGATGCTGAGTTAAAAACCAGCGGTGAAGTTCGTGTGTACATTGAAAGCCATTGCTCCTATATTGATCCCATTCGCAGAGCTAAGGAAATTTTCTGTAACCTGAAGATGTACGAAACTGCATCACGCAATGCGGCGCTGGTCTACGTAGCAATGAAGGACAAACAACTTGCGGTTTATGGAGATGAAGGAATACATCAGAAAGTAGGGGATACATTTTGGAATGAAGAAGTAAAGAATATGCTATCTCATTTCAATAAACAAAATTATGCAACTGGTATCGCAGGAGTAGTTAAATCTATTGGAGAAGCATTGGAAACACATTTTCCATATGATGCACAGACCGATAAAAATGAACTGCCCAACGAAATCGTATTTGGCAAATAAATAGTAGGAGTGTAAATTTTTACACTCCTACTTTATATCATAGCATGAAGCAATTCTTAATTATACTAGTTAGCTTATTTACCATTTCAATGGTATCAGCCCAAAATATTTTGCCAAAACCTAATCCGCCCAAATTAGTGACGGATATGGCTAATGTATTATCTCAACAGCAAAAAGATTTTCTGGAAAGAAAATTAGTAGCATTAGATGATAGTACT
>CAIYLW010000050.1 GCA_903927185.1 uncultured Bacteroidota bacterium | reverse complement strand
TAGATAATAAATGTAGGTATAAAAAAAAGGTTTCCCCTCCATCGCATGCGATGGAGGGGGGGCTGGAGCGACTGAGCGAACAGACGGGGTGGAAAAAACATAAAAATTAAAATAGATTTTAAAAAAATAAAAAAAACACAAACATGAAAAATTTACTTTTTGGAGCAATGATGCTGATTGTTGGAATTGTTTCTGCGCAATCTAAATACGAAGCAGGTATGGGAAAAGCATTTGAACAATTAAAAGCAGTTAAAACAGCAGAAGACATGACAGCTACTGCAGCATTTTTTGAAAGAATTGCAGATGCAGAGCAAGACAAATGGCTACCTTATTATTATGCGGCTTATTGTAATTATTTAACAGGATGGATGAACCCCAATGCAGACAAAGATGCTGTGGGAGAAAAAGCAAAAGCATTAGTTGTAAAAGCGGAAGTGTTAGAAAAAAATAATTCAGAATTGTACATACTACGTCAAATGATAGCAGTTCAACAATTAACAGTTGATCCAATGTCTCGTTTCCAAACTTATGGTGCTCAGGCGAATGAAGCTTTGGAGAAAGCAATACAGGCTGATCCAAACAATCCAAGAATTTATTTAGTAGATGGACAATATAAAATGAATGTGCCTGATGCTTTTGGTGGCGGAAAAGAAGTAGGTAAAAAGCTTTTTACAAAATCACTTGAATTATTTAAAACATTTAAGCCAGCTACAGAAATGCATCCAAGCTGGGGCGCTGATCAGGCAGAAAAATTATTGGCACAGTGTCAATAATTAGTTGTCATTAAACGCTCACAAATAGTGCCATAGAAAAGTGCAAAGTCTGTGTAAAATAGGTGCTTCCTAAAAACGTATTAGAAATTGATTATCAGCATATTTGTAACTGAAAGGTCAAGTCAAATATTTAAGATATGTCCAACGAAAAACAACTATCAGAGAAAGAGAGCTTACAGCTTATCACTGATATGATTCAAAAGGTGAAAAATAGTTACCATGATAAAGGGGTTGGTCCACTTTTATGGGGAACAGTTGTTGCAATTGCTTCTTTTGTAAGCTATTTACAATTGCAATTTAATTTTAGCCTTCCTTTTGATATTTGGTGGATCGTAATGGGTGCTATTATACCTCAGATAATTTTGATTAATCAAGATGCAAAGACTCAGAAGATCAAACGTCATGAAGACGCTGCGCTAAACGCGGTTTGGTTAGTTTATGCAATAACTATTTTTGGATTGAGTTTTTTTCAAGCGATTGTTCCAAACGCTGCCGAACAAATCATGCAATTAAATGGTTGGCAAATAATAAAGCACGAAATCAATAATAGTAAGCCCGACGAAGTAATCAAACCGTTTACGCCTAGCTTTTATTCTATGTATATTTTGATTTATGGTTTCCCGACTTTGGTAACAGGAATAGTAAAGAAATTTTGGCCAATGACCATTGGGGCCATCATCGCTTACATACTTTTTATGGTCTCTTGTTTTACAGAAACTAAATACGATTTTTTATTGGGGGCAGTTGCAGCGATTGCTTGCTGGTTTATTCCTGGCATCATTTTACAAATGAAGTATCAGAAACAAAAGCGTGCGAATGTTTAAGGAGCTAGATCCCATATTACATTCTCAATTACGGTTAGCTGTGATGAGTTTATTAATAAGTGTAAAGGAGGCGGAGTTCACTTTTATTAAAGAAAAGACAAATTCCACTGCAGGTAACCTAAGTGTGCAGGTTCAAAAACTGAAAGAAGTGGGGTATATCGATGTAAACAAACAATTTAAAGACAACTATCCTCAAACTACCTGTAAAATCACAGCTAAAGGAATTGCGGCTTTTGAGAGTTATGTAATTGCTTTGCAGGCATATTTGAAAGTATAGAAATTTCTAATAGATGTTTTTAGGCAAAGCAACTTTTGTTTGTTGGAGGTCTATTCCTAATTTATGAATTGTATTTTGAATTTGTATAACCCTTTCAAGTGTTGGGAATTTTCTTCCAGAAGTATATTGTCGCATCATTCCTTTACTAATTCCAGCTTTTTCGGCAACAGCAGATGCATTTAAATAATTTTTAGAATCGAACAACCCTGTAATGTCATATTGAATTTCAAATTCTATTGATTCAGGTTTTATATTGTGAAAATCCTTAAGTAATTTCTTCATCTTTTTTGAAAGAGCCTCCAAATTTTTGGCTGATTCCATAATTAAATTATCATCAAAATAAGTTCTTCCAAATATTGATTCGGTCGATGAGCTTTCTATCACTAGTGCTATTTTCGTTTGCATGCTAAAATATATTTAACTTGTATAAATAGTTTATTTCAATCCTGCTTGCTTCAAGATTGAATTCAACGTTTTGTGCGGTATTTCATCTTTTCCATGAATTGGTACAGTTACCTTTCCTTTCTTTATGGGATGAATAAACTGACCATGTGAACCTTTTTGTTCTTTTAAAAGCCAACCATCTTTTTTTAGTAGTAGAATTACTTGCTTAGAATTCATTAACAGCAAATTTAATCCTACAAAGTAAAGGTAACAAAAATGTTACTAAAGCTAAAATATTTTGATAACATATTTGTTACCAGTGGTGAAATATTTAAAATAGTTTGTTTTGTTGTGATTTGCTTTCAATCTTAGTTCTTACGATCTTTGATAACAACCAAGCTATTTCAAGCAAGTCTTTTGTTTCTGTTGTGATTTGCTTTCAATCTTAGTTCTTACGATCTTTGATAACAACAGCAGATAATTTAGTAACAGTAGAGGCTCTGTTGTGATTTGCTTTCAATCTTAGTTCTTACGATCTTTGATAACAAC
>CAIYLW010000049.1 GCA_903927185.1 uncultured Bacteroidota bacterium | reverse complement strand
GTTGAATAGGAATCGTTTCAATACTACCATCGTGTTCAGTAACTGAATACTTTCCAAAAAGATTAAGAACAAATTCAATATCTGCTTTTTCAGCTACCGCTATATTTGCGAGGTTGCTTTGTTTTAGATTTAAATTTTTACTAAATATTTGAATGGTATGATTAGTAAGCACTTCTTCAACAGCTCTTTCAAGCAATTTTCTCATTCGTTGTCTCATCCGTTCTAATACTGATTCAATTTTTGAAGCTTGACTAACGTCAAAGCTATTTATTTCAGTTAGGTCGGCACGAATTGTATCAATTCTTTGCTGAACATTCTTTGCTAGATAGGGTATTTCATCTGAAGGTATTCCGCTAAAGCCTTTGTGTTCCATTAAACCAATTACATGACAATCATTTCCTATTTTCGATTTATGGATATCCATTAATAACCTTAAGAAATATGATACTCCCCAAAATTAGGACAGAAAGTTAAGATATAAATTTACATCTTTAAAATAAAATTTATGTCAACAAGTCGGAGAAAATTCAGTAAAGAATTCAAGTCCAAGGTTGTTCTGGAAGCGCTTAAAGAGCGGGTTCCTTTGGAAGTATTAGCCAAGAAGTATGAACTTACGCCCACTCAGATTTCGGTATGGAAATCACTTGCCTTGAAAAATTTCGGCAATGTGTTTTCTTCAGATCCAGCAGAAAAAAAGGATGATGGAGTTGATTCCCAGATTTTGTATGCTCAAATAGGACAATTAAAAGTTCAGAATGATTGGCTAAAAAAAAAGCTACAATGATCAATCTTGAAGAGCGAAAGGACATGATTGAACCAGACAGCTCTTTGTTGAGTATATCGGCTCAATGTGAAATGCTTTCTGTCAGCAAGAGTAGCTTTTATTATGTTCCTGTAGGCGAATCAGACGAAAACCTTGCAATCATGCGTAAGTTGGATGAACAGTATTTTTCGACTCCGTTCTACGGAGCATTAAGATTAACCGCAATGCTCATATTGTCTGGATATAAGGTAAATATAAAGAGAGTTCGCCGTTTGATGAAGTTGGTTAACTGGCAGACAATTTATAGAGAACCTCGAACAACGATGAGTGATAAAACGCACTATAAATTTCCTTATCTGCTTAAAGGTCTGAAAATAGAGAAATGCAACCAGGTTTGGGCGATGGACATTACCTACATCCCGATGAAAAAAGGATTTATGTATTTGACGGCCATTATAGATTTACATAGCAGATATGTTGTCAATTGGTCATTATCAAACTCGATGAGCTCTGAATGGTGTACTGAAGTACTAAAGGAAGCAATTAAGATTAACGGTACTCCTGAGATTTTCAATACTGATCAGGGATGTCAATTTACCAGTGATATCTTTATTAATACACTAAATGATAATAATATAAAAATTTCAATGGATGGAAAAGGAAGAGCACTGGATAACATTTATATCGAACGATTGTGGCGGTCAGTAAAATATGAAGATGTGTATCTACACGTGTATGAAAATGGTCTATCTTTATGGAAGGGAATGGATACGTATTTTAGGTTTTACAACCATGTGAGAATCCATCAATCTTTAGATTATCAAACGCCAAACCAGATTTATGGATTAGCGGCCTAAAACGAGAATAACTTTTTTTGGCTTTGAATGCCAAAAAGTTATTTCCCGCTTTGTCCGAGTAAAAGAAGAGCAGCGCATAAACATCTTAACTTGCTGTATTTATTGTCCGAACAATGGGGAGTATCTTATATCGCAAGAAAGGCGTATATTGCAAATGTAGATAAAGCAAATAAACTATTGGAGCAATATACAAAAAATAAAACCTATACAGGTTTTATAGATACATTCCATCCAATGATGCCAAATGATATCCTGGATGTTTCACTATTAGCATCTGATAGTTTACATCTGAACAACACAGGCTACGACCTATGGACAGCTATTATTAAACCAGTGATAACAGATAAATACAACACTATCAAATATAATACAATAATTGATAGTTCAGAAAGTCAAAAAGTTCAGG
>CAIYLW010000048.1 GCA_903927185.1 uncultured Bacteroidota bacterium | reverse complement strand
TCAAAAGTCAATTCTTGATAACCAATTTTTCCTTGTTTGCTTATTCCTTGTACTACAATTACATATTTTCCAGGTACATCCGAAGTGAAGAATGATATTTCATTTTTGCCAGTTGAACTTGTATTAATATCATCTGACCAATAAAGGAGGTGCCTGAAATCGGGAGTTCTATTATTGGCCTGATTTTGAATGCTATAATCTGGCATCAAAAATTCTCTTTGCGATTGTAGACCTTTATAATCTAATAATATAGCTTGCGGATCAAGATCGTATGTTTCCATTTTGCCATTATAAGTTGTAAAATTAAGGATACCATAATAAGTCATGTTTCCAAGAAAGTATACCCTATCTACAATCTCTATTTTTCTAATTTTTAATGGATCGTAGCTCATAAACTTATTCAGATCACTTATTGGGTAACCATCTAACAGTATTAATGGCTGGGTGCTAAAATATCTTTTCCGCACATCATCGTAAACAGAGATATCAAAATTGCCATTTGATTTAGTAAGCTTAATGGGCGATATATATTCTCTAAAAACTTCTTCTAATGTTGTAAACCGCGAATAATCGTCTAATAAATAAGTGTTATCTGCAGTATGATAAAATGCATTGGTATCAGAAAGGGGGACTTCAAATTTATTTATATAGGATTGATTAAAATAGGTTTGAACCTGCAGGTCTCTATGATAATGATTGAGTTCAGATTTTTCGTCCTTACTTATTGGAAGATTAGAAATGGAAATTGTTTGATTTGACTTAGCAAATGGTGATTCAATTTCAATTTTATAATTTGAAGCATTGTTTTTTTCAATTTGAGCAATTACCTGATCATCATTATAGAAATCTTCAAACTGAAATTTTAAGCGGCCATTCTTATCGCTCAGTGCAGAATGGAATTGTGTTCTTTTACTTGGCATTGATAGAAAGGCTGTAATACCATTGATAGGTAAACTATTATTAGTAGGAATAACGCGTCCAGTTACAATCTTACCTGCGATTTCTGGAATAAAATCGAAAGTTGGCTTATGCTCGTTTAAAACATTTTCCCAATTAAATCTTCTCCAGCCATTTGTAAGCATCAAATTATCCATTGCTTCAAATCTTTGTGGATCATTGGTATTGAAATAACTATTTGGTGATTCCAGATTACCAATAAGATCAGATGAAAGCCACAAATAGTTTTGAATATTTGTTTCATCAATTGATTGTAGATCATCAATTTTATAAACTGCCATTGACAAGTCTGCAGCAGTTGGTTTGCCACTTTGCAAAAAAGACGTTAGCTTAAGTGAAACCTTATTCCTTTCAGCATACTGCTTTGCATCTGATGATACGAGTAGCCCCATATATTCGGTAGGATATTTGAAACAAAGTCTTTCACAAACGGGTCTTCTGTTCTCATCGAATAATGTGAAACTATTAATTCCTTCTCCCATAATTGATTTTGGAATAGAAAAAGTAGCAAATCCATTTACAAGATTTATTTGTTTACTTATTTTCACAATACCCCTAGTGTGAGCAAGGATATATGCAACAGAAGAACGTACATTTTTAGATTCTACTACTAAGGTTAAAGAATCCATTTGATTCTCTGAATTTAATGCGCGTAATGAATAACCATGATCAATAGATTTTGGAAATGCACCAGAAATGTTACTGCCATTTGGCAATTGTACAGTCAATTTATACGAATGTCCTTCTGTTGGTTTGAAGTTAAAAGTACCCATTCCAAGGCTTAATGTGTGCACTTTAAAAAGGGTATCTGATTTCTCATTTAATACAAAACCATTGCAATTAACCCCTTTACCAGACTGATTTATTATTTTAAACGCAACTTTAGTAGAAATATCATTGATTAGATTACCCCCTTCTGGAAAGAGTTGGATCTTTATATCATCTTTTACTTGATTGCTTGATAAAGCACCTTGCTCTTTTAAGGTATTGATGATTGTAATATTTTTTTGGAAGAAGAAATCAGAACTATAATTTTTCATCCAGTTCGTATAAGCTCTTAATGTATAATGGCCGGAAGCAATGGAACTGGGAATTTTGATAGATCCGCCACCCTGTCCGTTTTGAAGATCAACTTTTTCTTGAGCCACAGGTTTTGAATGATTGTCTAAAATTTCAATATAAGCAATGGTGCTTAATGAAAGTGGGAGATGAAAAAAACCATCCACATTGTAAATTTTAAACCAGCAGATCTCATCTGCTAAATAAACCGATTTGTCAGTGTGTAAAAAAAGCTTTTCTTCTAAATGTTTTGATGCATAATTCTCCACCTTTTGGGCAAGTAGATCAGTCTCCTGCGCATTTACAATAGAGGGTTGAATAGCAAATAAAAAAACTACCAACAAAGAAAAATATATTTTTAAATTCTGCATAGTTTAAATCTTAATTATGGCCAAAATGTTGGTTTGATATTTGTTCCGTAAAATGTACAATCCACACAATTTGGCATTGCGAAATAGTATGATATTATTGATCCAAATGGCGTTTCCTTTGCAATATTTGTTGGAGTTAATTGTCCATATTTCATTGAAATAGCATCAATATTGTTGAGTACTTCTTCTTGTATACAAGGGGAGGCATAATTCCAGTTGGTCAATTGTGTTTTATCTATAAATATTCTATTTTCTTGAATCTGACAGATATCGATATATCCAATAACAGGTTCAGATGCATTTGTTGTACAATGAATATTTCCAACGAGTTCGGATGGTTGAGCGTCGAATACAGAACCAGTACCTTCTGTATTCTTTTTAATTTTTTGTAAGTAATTATACTTCCCCTCACTTAAACTATATTGTCTGGTTTTAATGCTATATAGATTTGCAAGTTTAACCGATCCTACAGAAATATAATTTAGGGGGAGCAATATTTTATTATTAGAAAGCGTAATGGTAGAACCCAGGAGTATGGAAGTTGAATTTTGGGTTGGCCAGCATTTGTATATTGCTGCATCGAAAGTAATTCTTATTGGATCATAAAAAACAAGATCGTATTTTATACCTGAGGAAGTATTTAATTGTTGGTATTCTAAATATTGCATAAATGGTGAATGATATTCCCATGTTTCCGAATAGTCCCATTGATAATATTTGGTAAGACCTGTTGCATCATGCGTATTTACAAACAACTGAACGCCATTAGGATCTTGTTTCCAACTGATGCTATCAATTGCAGGCGTATTTTGTGGATTTGTATAATCAGATTGATAAATTTTTCCGTCTCTGGTTACAATGTTAAGCCGATATCTTTTTGAATTTTGAAGGTTTAAATTTGCGGAGGTATAATATCCCGTAATACCCTCTGTTAGATAAGCTTTAGAATTATCTTCTCCATCTACGCTAACAATAGCACCTGCTTCATAAACTATAACATTACTATCCAGTGTAACCGTTCGTTTTAGAACTACGGAAGTGATACCGGCTCCAGAATTAATAGTACCCTCTACAACAAGATATCCTAAATTAGGTGGCACAACAGGAGATATATATTTTTCTTTGCATCCCAGAAAGGCAAGAAGAATGAACAAAGAGGTAATGAGTTTTTTCATTTTATATTATTTGAACCGGATATTTAAATTAATATAAGGAATGGCATTTCCAAAAATGGAAAGCTTATATCCATTTACATGTCCATTTTCTGAAACATAATATACAGAGTAAGGATTTTTTCTTCCTGTTAAATTGTAAACACCGAGCGACCAAGAATTATGAAACAATTGTTTTACTTTATGGTTACCCTCGATATTCATTGCGAAATCTGTTCTAAAGTAATCGGGAATTCGATAGGCGTTTCTAGCGGCATAAAGTGTGCGCATGGATCCTGCATAGTTAAAAAGGCCAATTGGCAGGGTTATAGGACGTCCAGTACTATAATTTCCATTTAGCGTAATACTAACGCGGTGGCTAAATTTATAGTTGGCAACAACAGTAACATCATTTGGTTTATCGTAATTAGCAGGATATGGATTCCCATTATTGATTAGTTCACCAACACTAAGGTCATTCTGTTGTAAAAGAATTCTAGACCAGGTATAACTAATCCAACCGTTCAATTTTCCGGTTACTTTCTTCAATAGCATTTCAACACCATATGCTTTCCCTTTTGTACCAATTACATCTGTTTCAATATGGTGGTTCATTACAAGTACTGCGCCACTCTTATAGTCGAGGTAATTTTTTATGTCTTTATAATAAACCTCAACAGAAGTTTCAATGGTATTGGATCTTAAATTTTTATATAATCCTAAAGAAAACTGACTACCAATTTGCGGTTTAATATTTGGATCGCTCAATTTCCAAATATCGGTAGGGGCCATTGCAGTAGTATTTGATAATGAATGGATATATTGACGCTGTGTATTAAATCCGCCTTTTAAAGAAAATGTTTCGTCAAATACATATCTAAAACCTAAACGAACTTCCGGTCCTCCATAGGTTTTTATAATTTTTCCATTATCATAATGTGTGGTATTGATGATACTGTTTTCTGTTCTTGGCACACCAGCTTGATAAACATTGATATCAGCTGGTCCCATTAAATTGAACATTGACATCCTAAGACCAACATCAATTTTCAGTTTAGCATTTACAGTATAATGGTCACTAAAATAGGCTGCGGACTCTAATCCCTGTTCAGATTGTATATGGTCAGGGATTATGAGAGACTGGCTTCCATTTGGATCAAAGTTGCCTGGATTTAATTTATATAGGATAGAATTGATCCCAAAATCAAAACTGTGCTTGTTATTATAGAAATAATTGAAATGCATTTTAAAATTCGTTTGCTGAATATTAAATGCAAGTTTATAAGCGTTAAGCGGCAGCTTCTGACTTCCAATTTCATAATTATATTGGTCTAATCCGGCACTCATCACACTGTTGAGTTTAGCGTTATAAGTGTGCTTCCATTTTAAGGAAACATTCTTATTGCCATAACTATAAGTTGTATCGCTATTCAGGTTAAACTTATCATTACTTAAATAGGCGGTAAAATAGATTGAATTGTTTTTATCTAATTCATGTGTAGTGATCAAATTAATATCGTAGAAATTAGCAGCACTATTTTTATAATCATCAGGCAAATATTTGAAAAGCCAGTTTGAATAAGTAGTGCGACCACCTAAAACAAATGAAGATTTATCTTTTACTAATGGACCTTCGATATTCAATCTACTAGTTAACGGTCCTATACCTGCAGAGCCTGTGAACTCTTTTTTATTTCCTTCTTTACTATTGATATCTAGAACGGATGAGAGCCTGCCACCATATTTAGCAGGAATGGAACTCTTATATAATTCAACGCTGTTAACTATTTCTGGATTAAATGCAGAAAACAATCCAAAAAAATGTGAAGGATTATACATCGTTGCATCATTAAATAAGATTAAGTTCTGATCAGCAGACCCACCCCTTACATTAAAACCAGTACTAGCTTCACCCACAGTTTTAACGCCGGGCAAAGTGGTTATTGCTCTTATAATATCGGCTTCGCCGAACAGCATGGGTATTTGTTTAATTGTTTTGATATCCAATTTCTGAACACCCATCTGAGAACCTCGAATATTACTCAGCTTCTTAGAAGAAACGATCACTCTTTTTAATGATTGAATACTTTCAATCATGTTAACATTCATTTTCCCATCACTATATAAAACGATTTGACGTTTGATATCACGCATTCCAATACTTTGAATATTTAATACATGTTTACCTCTCGGTAATGAAATAGTAAACGCCCCAAATTGATCAGTTGTGGCGCCTATTCTAGGGTTTTCGATATATACGTTTGCTCCTCCAACGGGTTGCCCGGTTTTGGTATCTTTAATAATACCACCCACTACAATTGATTTTTGGTTTTTGATATTTTTATCTCCGATCTCATAAATAGTTTTATCTACTAATGCTTCTTTACTATCAGATATATCTTCATCATCAACTGAATTATTACTAGCAGTAACAACAGCAAGATTTTCAGTAAAATATCTTTCAGGTAAGATCAAACTGATCGTTTTGTTTTTTGTAAGAAATATATTATTCTCGTTGTCGAAGTTTGAATAAATTAATTCTTCTGAAAATAGCTTGTTTAATACTTTATTTAATGGTTCGGATTTTGCTACATAAGTGAATGTCTTTTGGAAAAATATACTTGAATCATAGTAAATATGTATGCGTATTTGCGCTTCGATTTGATTTGTCAAATCTTGTATTGTGCATTTGTTGCAATTGATATTTATCAGTTTTGAAGAGTCGGTTTGACTATAGCTTGTATTAAAAAAAAGAAAAGAAAAAAGCAATAATAAACTTATAGAATAGATTCTCACATTATACAGTTAAAAGGTTATAGTATTCTACCACTTCTTTGAGCATGTTATCTTTGTCTTTTCGGTAGCTTAAATGCTTTGTCTTTATAAAACGCTTAAGTTCTTTCTCTTTATCTTTCAACAATCGTAAGATTGCATTTTGGCTTTGTATTTCATGATATTGATTCCCTTTTAATATGTAGTGATAAGTGGAAGTTTCAATTTGATAGTTAAGTTCATCTCCAACGATTTGTTCACTAATTTTTTTAGTTTCTTTCTTAAATAAACTTGTTTTGTTATCAACCAGTACTTGGTAAAATCCATTTTTTAACAGATCACTAGAGGTAGTTTCATTTCTTGCCAGATATTTAAATTGGGCATCATGAATACCAAAACTATTCAGCTTTTCGCTAATCAATTCTATTTTATGTGAACTGTCTTGCAGCACTACAATATCTGCTACTTCATCATAAATTAAAGATAAGTTGTCATAAAGGATATGTTCGTAAACTATAAAGCCTTTATCAAAATCAGAATATATGTAGTAAGGATTTTTTTCTAAAATTGCAGTTGAATATCCTTTATTTTGACTGCCATTAAACTTTGCAGATTGTTCACCAATATTAAGGTCGTAATAGGAGAACACATTTCTGATACTTGTATTTAATAAAGAGCTGTCTTTTGAAGAAAGCTGTGCGTTAATTGACCCATATACTATAAAAGTAATTGCGAAAACGGAAAGGTTTCTTAGTGCAAGCATTCTGTTTTGTTATTTATTGGGCTTAATTTAGTTTTTTTTTCATACCAACCATTAAAAATAGCTTTTGAAATATTGAATAGTCGGTGAACTAGGCTTTTTGTCTCCTCAATATAGCGATAATTTAGATTTTAATAATTCTCATACCATAATCAACTGAGGGATGCCATTTGCTATGTGCGAAAAGCCTGATTAATTTAGTGGGAATATCACAATTAGTAGTTTGAAATCTAATTTGTTAATTCATTTAATATTTATTCAAAATTTTGAATATTAAAATGAAGTACTATTGTAAAGGAATTGCTAGAAATAATAAATAATTTAATGTATAGTTGAAATGAAAAAATATTTTTTACTCATTAATTTCATGGCAATAGTTATTTGTGGATGGTCCTCAGATACTTTATCTGTTTTTTCCCCTTCAGGAAAAATATGTGTAAAAGTCTGGATGAATCAAAATATAAAATATAGTATCTCTGAAAATAGTAAGATCATACTTGACCCTTCTTCGATAGACTTGATTTTGAAAGACAATAATAGTTTCTCTATAAATAATGCAATTATTTCTCATACTGAAAAAAAATATCACTCAACAATTATTTCCCCAGTTCCTGAAAAAAGAAAAATAATTGAAGACAATTATACCTTATTGTCTATTGACTTTAAAATGCCTTATAAACTAGAATTTAAAGTTTACGATGATGGTGTTGCATATAGAATGCTAACACATTTTAACGATTCCATAATCATTACAAATGAAATTGCAACATTTAATTTCCCCAATAAACCATCAGTTTATTTTCCAGCAATTCATAAAAGAGACGATGCAGATATTTTCCATACGAGTTATGAAGAACAATTTCCATTAAGAGAAATGAATAAAATCGGTACCAGTGAAGTTGCCTACAACCCTGTATTGGTAAGCCCTGCAATAGGGCCAAAAATTGGGATTACAGAATCTGATCTGGAAGATTATCCTGGAATGTTTTTAACTGGTACAGGTTCTTTTGAATTAAAGGGCCTCTTTGCAGGATATCCCTTAGAGGAAAAAATGACTGTTGGAGATTACCCTCAATCATTGGTAACTAAAAGGGCAGACTATATAGCAAAAACTAAAGGAAACAGAAGTTTCCCTTGGCGGGTTTTAATTATTAATGATGAAGATCGCCAATTGCCATCCAATGATATTGTTTACAGATTAGGCTCTCCTTCAAGAATTGGGGATGCTTCATGGGTTAAACCAGGGAAAGGGACAGATGAATGGACAATTAATGTGAATCTTTTTAATGTGCCGTTCAGGTCTGGAATTAATACTGCTTCGTATAAATATTATATTGATTTTGCAAAAAGGTTTGGATTTAATCGTATTATGATGGACGCTGGATGGAGTGATAATATGGATTTGTTTAAAATCAATCCAAATATTAATATGGATACTTTGACAGCTTATGCCAAAGAAAAGGGGATTAAGATTAGTATGTGGACACTGGCTAATGCATTAGATAGGCAGCTTGATAGCGCACTAGAAAGATTTAATAAATGGGGTGTTGATTTTATAATGACTGATTTTATTGATAGAGACGATCAGAAAACCGTCAATTTTTATTATCGTATAGCTAAGGCATGCGCAGATCACCGCATTATGATCATGTTTCATGGTGCTTATCCTCCTAAAGGGTTCAATCGAACTTTTCCCAACAATGTAACCCGAGAAGGAGTTCTTGGCTCAGAATATAATGTTTGGAGCGAAAAAGTATCTCCAAAGCATGATGTAACTCTTCCTTATACTCGCATGTTGGCTGGCTCCTTTGATTATGAGCCCCTGGTTTTCAATAATGCCAATCTAAAGAGCTTTAGAAATATCGAAGGAAATGTGATGACACAAGGAACACGAAGTCATCAATTAGCCATGTTTGTTGTATTCGATAATCCAATGCAAATATTTGGTGGTAATCCTTCACAGGCATGGATGGAGCCAAAATTTACAGAGTTAATGGGGAGCGTACCAACAGTATGGAATGAAACAAAAGTTATTGATGGAAAGGTGGGTGAATTTATTGTAACTGCCAGACAAATAAATAACAATTGGTATATCGCAGGTATGACCGATTGGGATGCGAGAGACATCAATTTAAAATTTGATTTTCTAGATAAGGGCAACTACTCAGCCACAATTTGTAAGGATGGCATTAATGCAGATCGCTATGCAGCGGACTATATTTTAAATGACACGACCGTTAAAAAGGGTGATGAAATGAAAATTCATCTTGCCCCAGGTGGTGGTTTTTTTATTCGCATGATTAAAAATTAATCGTTTTATTTTTTTGAAATCTTAGTTAAAGTTTGAAAGGAGAAACTGATAAAAGTCAGTTTTAATGAGTCTTTCGTTTTTCTTATCTTTGAACAGTTTTTAATTAACTGCTAACTATCTTTTTTTGATTTCTATACTCACAAACTTTATCAATGACAAAGATTTCTAAAGCTATTTTTTTGGTGATTTGCATAGTAGTAGTAGCATGTTCCTCAAAAAAGTCTGAACCCTTAGACCCTGTAAAATTGTTAATCAATAATGAAGACCAGTTAACTCAGGTAATTATTTATGATGTGTTTACTCCACCGGTAGCTAGTAGAATATATGTGTATTCTTCGATTGCTGCCTATGAAGCATTACGCTTTTCAAAGGCAAATACAACTTCTATTGCTGAAAAATTAAATGGCTTTGGAAAAATGCCTCAACCCGATTCAACCAAAAAATATGATTTTAATTTAGCTGCTACGGAAGCTTTTTTTAAAGTTACCAGAAATGTAAAAGTATTTTCAGTGGATTCATTAACGGCTTATGAGAATAAGATCCATGAAAATTTCAAACAACAGTTAGATGAAGCTACTTATCAAGCGTCTGTTGCATTTGGAGATACTATTGCTGCAGTTGTTTTGAAAAGAGCAAAAAATGATGGCTACTTCAAGTCAAGAGGTAAAGCAAAATATTTAGGTAGTGAGGAGCCAGGAAAATGGCGTCCAACTCCGCCCGATTATGCTGATGGAGTTGAGTGGTGTTGGAATACGATGCAGCCAATGGTGCTTGATTCTGCATCTCAGTTTAAGCCCAATACGCCGCCTAAATACGACCCTAAACCGGGTTCTATATTTTACGGAATGATGAAAGAGGTTTATGATATCAATAAAAACTTAACAGAAGAACAAAAAACGATTGCCAGATATTGGGATGATAATCCATTCGTGATTGAACACGCGGGTCATATGATGTTTGGAAATAAAAAGATTACTCCGGGCGGTCACTGGATAGGAATTGCCAGTCAAATTATAGAACAAGAAAAAGCAGATCCAGTAAAAGCTGCACAAACTTTCGCGGTAACATCTATTGCATTATATGATGCTTTTATCTCATGCTGGGACGAAAAATATAGAAGTAGTTATGTTAGGCCAGTTACTGTTATTAAAGAATCTATTGATAAAAATTGGATGCCATTCTTACAAACCCCACCTTTCCCGGAATATACAAGTGGACATAGCACTATCACTGCTTCTGCTGCAACAGTATTGACCAAATTATATAGAGATAATCTTAGCTTCACTGATTCTAGTGATTATCATTATATAGGAATGAAACGAGATTTCAAATCATTGCACGAAGCAGCTGCTGAATGCTCTATCAGCAGGGTATATGGTGGCATACACTATGTACTTAGTGTAAATACTGGTGCCGAAGCTGGTAAAAAAGTAGGAGGATTGGTTGTTAAAAAACTCTTAGAATAAAAGTTAATTCGAATATTTTTTCAATTAATAGCATGATTATAAAAAGGATGCTATTAATTTTTCTACCCTTTCCTCTAGACCGTATAATGTAGCTAGTTTTTTAATCACTGATTCAACAACAGCATCAGGGCAACTGGCACCACTGGTGATCAATATTTTTACAATTTTTTTTTCTGGTAAAAAATTACGGAATTTACTTTGCTCTTTGGTTCTCCAATTACAGTTAATAATTTCTGTTTTGCTGATGATTCTTTCAGGAGTATCAATAAAATAGGAAGGAATTTTTTCTTCGCATAATTCAACTAAATGAGAAGTATTACTGCTATTATAACCTCCAATTATTATTGCTAAGTCTGCATCTGTTTGAAGCATACCGGTAACTGCTGTTTGATTATCGTTTGTAGCATAACAAAGTGTATCTCGGGTATCAGCAAAATGGGCATCAATAGTTTGAGCAGTTAAATGATATTTTGTAATCATTACTGATTTCAAATAATCTGAAATTGCTTGTGTATCTGTAGCCAATTGTGTTGTTTGATTAACAACGCCAAATCGGATTAGATCTTTTTTAATATCGAAGCCCTCTGAGTAACGACCATTGAATTGTTCATAAAATCCAGCTGCCTCATATTCACCAGTAATATATTTAGCCAACTCCGTAGTTTCTCGCATATCATTGATCACAATAGAAGGTGTAACTGCAGAGGCATGCGAAAAAGTAGCCCTTGTTTCTTCGTGTTTAGGTTTGCCGTGAATAACTATACTATAACCCTTCTCAGCAATTTGCTCACTTCTATTCCATACTTTCTCTACAAATGGGCAGGTAGTATTGTATTTGGCTGTTTCAATTCCTTTTGATTCAAGTAAAGCTTCAATGGCTAGTGTTGTTCCAAATGCGGGTATGATCACTATGTCATCCGATTGAATTTCATCAAATGGTATAATCTGTTTTCCATATGTGTCTTGCATAAACTGTACACCCATTGCCAATAAATCTGTATTTACTTGTGGGTTATGGATCATTTCACTTAAAAGAAATATTCTTTTACCAGGATTTGAATGGATGGTGCTAAAAGCAATTTCAATAGCATGTTCCACTCCGTAACAAAATCCAAAATGACGAGCCAAATAAATTTGCAAATTTCCTAAATCTAGTAAGGTAGGTGTATCATCTTTTTTAAGTTTATCCTGCTGTTTGCGAAATTGCTTTACAGCAGTAATGAGTGGACTTCTATAACTTAAAGGCACATTGAATTGCTTCATAATATTTAAATAACAAACACAAAAGTACAAAGTTCGGAGTTCATCGCCTTGGGCTTTAAGCCTTATCTTTGCCATATGCATTATGTTTCAGTAGAGGGATTGACAAAGAGTTATGGTATTAACCCACTTTTTCGTAATATTTCATTTCATATTAATGAAGGCGACAAAATAGCTTTGATAGCGCGTAACGGAGTGGGAAAGTCCACATTATTGCGCATTTTAGCTGGGGAAGAAACGGCGGATTCCGGAAAACATTGGATTAATAAAGATGTTACGGTAGCCCTTTTTGAGCAAGATCCACATTTTGAAGAAGACAAAACTGTCTTAGAAAATATCTTCCACCTTCAACACCCGATAATTACCGCTATTCGCAAATATGAGGATGCCATGGAAAGCGAAGATGGGATGATGATTGCTGAAGCAATTGGCGAAATGGAGGACTTAAATGCATGGGATTTTGAATCCAAAGTAAAACAGATCCTCGATAAATTAAATGTACATCATTTAAAAAATCCAGTAAGTGAGTTAAGTGGGGGACAGCGCAAAAGGGTGGCTTTAGCAAAAACTTTAATTGATATTGGGTTTGAGCATCAACATACCTTACTCATGATGGATGAGCCTACCAACCATCTGGATGTGGAAATGATTGAGTGGTTGGAACAGTATTTGAATCAGGAGAATGTTACTTTATTATTGGTTACACACGATCGATATTTTCTGGATGCAGTTTGTGGAGAAATTTGGGAATTGGAGCGCGAAAATATGTACGTATACACTGGCGACTATGAAAATTATGTAGAGAAGAAAGCAGCAAGAATTGAAAGTGAGTTGGCTAGTATCGATAAAGCAAAGAACACTTTTAGAAAAGAATTAGAATGGATGCGTAAGCAACCTAAAGCCAGAACAACAAAAAGTAAAAGCAGACAAGACAATTTTTACGAAGTAGAAGCCAAAGCCAAAACAAAAATCGAGGATGCCCAATTGCAACTAGAAGTTAAAATGAGCAGACTAGGTGGGAAGATTGTGGAGATGAAAAAAGTATACAAGTCATATGACGATAAGCCAATTTTAAAAGGCTTTGATTATAATTTCAGTAAGGGCGAACGCATTGGTATCATTGGAAAAAATGGTGTTGGTAAATCAACATTCATGAATGTTTTGCAACAATTAGAACCAGCGGATAGTGGTAAAATTGTTGTGGGTGAAACTATCATCTTCGGGAACTTTTCTCAACAAGGATTAGTGATCAAGGAAGATATGCGCGTGATTGAATATGTAAAAACATTTGCTGAAAATTTTCCCCTCGCAAAGGGCGGAAGTTTAAGTGCCGCGCAATTTTTAGAATTGTTTTTATTTACTCCTGATAAACAATATACTTATCTAAGTGCATTGAGTGGTGGAGAAAGAAAGCGATTACAATTACTAACCATTCTATTTACCAATCCTAATTTTTTAATATTAGATGAACCTACTAATGATTTAGATCTTCCTACGCTTGCTGTATTAGAAAACTTCTTGAGCGACTATCAAGGTTGTGTAATGATTGTTTCACACGATCGTTATTTTATGGATCGTTTGGTGGATCACTTATTCGTTTTTGAAGGGGAAGGAGAAGTGCGGGATTTCCCAGGAAACTATACCCAGTACAGATTGTGGTTGAAAGAAAATGAGAAGAAAGAAAACAAGTGGGCAGTACTGGAATCAAATAAAAGCAGGGGGCAAACTACTGAGGAAGCTGTTGTGGCAAATTCAACTTTAATAGAACAACCCAAAAAGAAAGCTTCGTTTAAAGAAAAAAGAGAGTTTGAAATTTTAGAAAAAGAGATGCCGGTTTTGGAATTAGAAAAGCAAACTATTGCAGATAAAATGAGTACCGGTAATCTGGGTTTCGAAGAACTCCAAAAGTTGAGTGATCGAATGATTGCTATTACACAAGATCTCGAATTAAAAGAACTTCGTTGGTTGGAGTTGAGTGAAATGGTTTAAACGAGGATGAGTGGAACACAGATTTTCACGGATAAAACGGATTACACGGATAAAAAAATCCGTGTTCTATAAAATCATCGAAATGAAATTAATTCTACCTCAAAAATCAATGTACTATTCGCACCAATTTGAGCTGTTAATTGACGATCACCGTATGCTAGATGCGAAGGGATAAAAAAGCGCCATTTAGAGCCAGTTGGCATTAATTGTAACCCTTCTGTCCAGCCACTAATCACTCTATTTAAAGGAAAAGAAGCAGGGGTGCCACGTTGAACAGAACTGTCAAATACAGAGCCATCAATCATGGTTCCATGATAATGACAAGTAACTTCATGAGTAGCTAAAGGTTTTGGTCCTTCACCCATTACCAATATTTCATATTGCAATCCACTAGCTAATTCAGTAATACCTTCTTTCGTTTTATTTGATGCCAGGAAATCTAATCCAGTCTTTAAATTTGCTGCTGCTTTATCTGCATTGATTTGCGCTAATTTATCTGATACACTCATATTTTTGAATTTTTAATTTTAATTTTCGACTTTTCAAATTAACATTACTTACCAGCCTCTTGAATAATTATCTGGTAAAAGAATATTAAGCGTTTTAAATCCTGAACACCGATTCTTTCATCTATTCCATGAAAACCCTTTGCATCAATGGCAGGTGTAAATTTTATGGTTCCATCAGCAAGATGTTGCAGATATTTTGAATCAGTTGCACCTACTGATAAAAATGGAACAGGCACAACATCTTTCATTACTTTATAAGTGGCATCTTCTACTTTTTTATAAGCAACACTTTCATAAGATGCAGCAGGACCAACTCTATCTGGAGGACTATTTTTTGTGATCTTTATTCTGTCGTCATTAATTTGGTTATGCATAAATGCTTCCACTTCTTCCACTGAAGTGCCTGGAAGTATTCTGGTATTTACTACAGCAGTAGCCAAGCTCGGAATTACATTGTCTTTAACTCCAGCTTGTACAATAGTAGGAACAATTGTGGTATGTAATAATGCATTACTACTATGATCCTTTTCTAATTCGCTTACCAGTGTTTTCTGAAAAAGCCAAAGGTTAGCAATTGCCATTCTTTCTAAAAAGGGCATTCCTGGTCCTATACGGTTTAATAATTCTTTAATCACAGGTTGGAACTGGTAAGGCATTTGCTTTTCTCTTAAATGAACCAATCCTTTTGCTAGAATGTCAATAGCAGTTTCAGGTGCAGGAGTAGAACTATGTCCGCCGTGTTGTTCAACAGTTAAATTAAAACTCATATAACCCTTTTCTGCAACAGCAATTAATGCCACTGGTCGTTTTAGTTCAGTGAAATTTTCTGTAGTAATTTCTCCTCCTTCATCTAAAATAAGTTCTGGATGGATTTTATTTTCCTCCATGAATTTTGCAATTGCTTGTGCACCTAATCCAATAGTTTCTTCATCATTGCCAAAACTTAAATAAATAGTTCTTTCCGGTATGAAATGTTGCGATAATAATTTTTCGATAGCTTCTAAAATACTCACTAAACTAACTTTATCATCAGCAGCACCTCTTCCATAAATGGTATCGTTTTTCAAAACACCACCAAATGCGGGAACTGTCCAAAGATTTTCTGTGCTGGCTTCAACGGGCACAACATCATAGTGTGCCATCAATACATATGGTTTTTGTTCAGGATGTTTGCCTTCCCATTTGTACAATCTACTGAGACCATTAAATGTTTGATGTGTTAGTGCTTGATGAACTAAAGGATAATTTTTTTCAACGAATTGCCAAAAAGCTAAATATTGAGCGGTATCAACTGGAGCGCCATTTCCAAAGCCAATTGTTTTTATGCGAATGGCTTGCTGCATATGACTTATAGCAGAGTCGGGCAAAGTGGGTAAATCGGCAGAAGGTTTTTTTGGAATCTCTTTGCTAAAGCGAGTTGTATTAAAAATAACGATCCCAGCAACAACTACGAAAACTAATAAAAAGCTAAGTAATATTTTTTTTATCATATCAAATTTATAGGTCCTCAATATAGTTCATTCAATGCTTTGGTTTCTTGTTACTGCATTTTTTAATGAGAGTTTGGCTAAAAATTAATCTTCAGTTCTGTATAAAATCATCAATTTTATATCAAATAAAAAGTTATGGAAAAAAGGCCTATGGGTAAACAAGGGATCATTACTTCTCAGCTAGGATTGGGTTGTATGGGGATGAGTGAATTTTATGGAGTAGCTGACGACCAACAAAGTTTACTATTGCTAGCCGAAGCTTTGGAATTAGGAGTTAATTTTTGGGACACTGCAGATATGTATGGGCCTTTTAAAAATGAACTATTAATATCTAAAGCATTAAAAGGAAAGCGAGATAAAATTACCCTCGCTACTAAATTTGGAATTGTACGATCAGTTGAAAATCCTTCAATTAGAGGCCTCAATGGAACCCCTGCGTATGTTCAGTCGGCATGTGAAGCAAGCTTGAAAAGATTAGAAACCGATTATATCGACTTATATTATTTACATCGGAAAGATCCAGCAACACCTATTGAAGAAACAGTAGGTGCCATGGGAAAACTTGTTGAGCAAGGAAAAGTCAGGGCCATTGGATTGAGCGAAGTTTCTGCTAGTACATTACGAAAAGCGCATGCAGTATTTCCAATTACTGCCTTGCAAACTGAGTATAGTTTATGGAGTCGCGAACCTGAGGAAGAAATACTTGCCACTTGTAAAGAATTAGGGATTGCATTTGTGCCGTATAGTCCGTTGGGAAGGGGATTTTTAACTGGTCAGATAAAGCATTTTGATGATTTTGCTCCTGATGATTATCGTAGATTCTCACCAAGATTTCAGGGAGAAAATTTCAATAAAAATTTAGAACTTGTAAAACACTTAGAAAATTTAGCAACTGAAAAAAAATGTACTGCTTCTCAATTAGCATTAGCTTGGGTTGTGGCACAAGGAGATTTTATTTTTCCAATACCAGGAACAAAAAAAAGTAAGTATCTCAAAGAAAATATCGGATCTATTGAATTAGTTTTTTCTACAGAAGAATTGTTAATCATCAATGAATTATTTAATAAGAATGCCGCATCTGGAACCAGATATCCTGAGTCAATGATGAGTAGTTTGAACGCATAAAAAAAGCACTCCGATTTTAGGAGTGCTTTTTATTATTTTTTTATTCATTATTAATTAATTCTTACACCCTGTAATACCTTTGTTTTCTTATTCTTATTATCTACATCTGCTAATTTAATTACAGGTCGAACGGATGCGATACTCGGGCATTTGAAACAGCTAGCCCGATAAATTTTATTGGCATAGGCAACTTCACAGGTTCCTTCATCCCAGTTGTTTCCGGCAATCACGAAAGCGTCTTCTGCATCTGGCCCGGTTTGAGGTACAAAACGAAGTTTGTTACCATTTTCAAATTTTATCCAAATACCCTCGGGATCAATGGAATCTATCACTCCAGGAGTATAGGCATTAATGGTAATTTCATCGGTCACAGAACTATTAATAAAGCGAACCACACCTGAAACTACTTCCGCTTTTGTACTATCTAAATTTTTTACGAGTACTAATTTTTGATCTAAATAAATCTGCACCTTTTTATAATCGATAGCAAATGCCTGCATCTTCATTTGCAAATCACGGGAATAAGGAGTAAACTGCGTTTTGTCTACACTAGAAGGTGGGGTGTAGGCGTTGTTATCTTTTGGATCATTTTGGGCAGCATGCTCTTTAATATATGCTTTGGATGAAGCCGATTTTGAACCGGTACAACCCGATAAGACCAATAGGCAAACGAATATAAGGCTAGCGCTTAAACGAAACATAAACGTCATGATTTTGTACGAATTTAGCGAAATTAAGTGATGCTGTATCAGATGCCTTCTTTTTTGTTAGCCTATATTTTACTTTAAAATTTCTGTCTGATTTTAAAATATACTAATTAGCAGGAGTAATCTACTTCTGGGATAGCTCAGGGGATAGGTTGATAAGTGCATTGGATTTACCGACGTTTTCCTAGATTCTTCCCCTTGTATTTTAGGGTTTCAAATAAATGATGAAACTTAATGGTGTTGGTCTAAAATGAGTGAAAATTACTTCAAAGCTTTTTTTACAAAAGGCATGGAGAATTCAGTTCCCTGATCATTAAACAAGTTAAAAAAGTAGTTGCCATCAGGAATAAGAAACAAATTTAATTGAATGGATTCTCCTAAAAAACTGCCCTTGCGAATGGCATATTTATTTGTATTGGTGATGCAATAACGTAATTGCGTTTTCTTTAATTGAGGACATTTGATCCAAACATGCAATTGGTCAATCACAACTTGGTTGATTTCAAGTAAAGTGTTAGAATTTGACTGCATATTTAGGGGAGGATATTTAATTTTATTGGCTATGTAATGCCTAAAACAATAGCCACTATAATATTATAAAAAAAAACGTTTGCCAAAGTAGACAAACGTTTTTATTATAAAGATTGACTTTTTAGTTTTATTCGTATGACGAAACAGGTTCGCAGGTACAAATAAGATTTCTATCGCCATGTGTATCATTCACCCGAGCCACAGAAGGCCAGAATTTGTTTTGGGCTACATAAC
>CAIYLW010000047.1 GCA_903927185.1 uncultured Bacteroidota bacterium | reverse complement strand
CATCTTCGTCAGTAAATCCATGTCCTCCCCAGTTATCTCCTGATTCATGGATCAGTAATTCTCTATTAAAACATCCTTCATGACCAGGTGTAAGTATTTTTATCTTGCATTTTACTAACTTATAAGGTTGCGGATAATCTACATTCCAACAAGTAAAGTGCTGAACCGTACCTGTGTAAATTGATCCATTTTTTGTAACCTGTCCTTGCTGTATCCATCTGTGATTAGTTTCTGAAAAATACCACAGTGGAATTGTTGCAGGAGCAACACCTTGTAAACTTGCTGATATAGGAAAGCTAATAGTTGATTGTTGATTTGTTCCAAGTTGAAGATCTTCGTTATTTGCTCCCTTAAGCTCAACATTAACCATCCCAAAAGTTTGTATTGCCCTTTCTACACCTTTTGTATCAATACCCCTTAATTCACCTTGTATTTCACTCATTAAATTTTGTGATGTAGGATCTAACCAATTGGCAAACACACTCACTTGTCCATTGTAAACAGTATTAGTTTCCTTAATTACCATCGCATTTGCTGGGATATTCAAAGATGCCCCGGAAGGTATACTTATCAATCCCCCTTTGTCCGAAGGAATAGTTGACGTTAATGTATGTTCATCTAAAATGACTTTCAAAAAATTCCATTTCCCTTGTTCTCCAATAAATGTTCTTGTACAAGAAAAATATCCATCCTTTTTTACTGTTATTGCAGCATTGTTTTGAGAAACAGCAATATTTTGCAATAATGCATAGCCTAATGAATCAGTTGTAACATTTGTATTTCCACAAATAACTGAGGCTAAAACTAATGGCTTTTTATTAGAATCAAATACCTGAATTGAAATATTTGTTGTTACTTGAGAAACATCAATTGCTGGAATTGAATCACCTAAATTTAATGGCACATTAGTATTAAAAGCAGTACGTTGACAAGACAAAAAAACAATGCTAGCAATTAAAATAAATAGCATTAGTATGGAAATAACCTTTTTACTTTTCATCTTATTTGTTTGTTGCTTCTGCATTTGAACAAAAATGCTTAATCAAGGTATTATAAATTTTCAACATATTGTGTAATAGGATTTTCATATTATAAAAAAACCACCCAAAATGAAGAGAGTGGTCTTGTATTCATGTTCCCCCCGGAATTGAAATGAATTAATAATTGCTATTAAAAAAGAATTCACTCTTTAATACATCTAACACTAAGACCCCAATTAAAATTTCCAAAATTGCCATGAAAAATTACTGTGTTGACAGCTACATTGTTAATAAAATATGCATTTGAAATTAAATTTTTTGAAGCTGTCCAATAGTTGGAACTGTAACCGATATAATCAAAATAACCATTCTCATATCTTACGCCTCCTGGAACACTATTGAAACCACTAGAATTTGTAGCTCCAATATTGGGACTATTCCAATATGCCAAAGTCTTCATGTTTCCACCTGCAACAAGATCACCACCTAATGTAGTTGTAAGATTTATGTAATCATTTTCGGTTGAAACATGTGTTTCCTTTGGCGATAAACCTCTTGGGTCATTAACAGCATACCAATTATATAATTTTCCATATTTCGGACCATTTGCCGGATCGTTATTATAATAACACCATGCGCCAGTTGTTAACTGACTCCATTGTGCAGGGTCTTTAACTTCAGGAATTGTGTAAGCTTCCCCTAAGTTCGGCCAGTTAAAGTTAGAGTTAACAAAAAATGCTTGTTAACTTTAAATTTTAATAGTCATGAAAAAAGGAAGATTTACAGAACACCAAATTGTAACTGCACTGAAGAAACAGGAAGCAGGTATATCCGTCAAAGACATCAGCAGAGAATTAGGTATTAGCGAACCAACGTTTTACAATTGGAAAGCCAAATACGGTGGTATGGAAACCAGTGATGTTACAAAACTCAAAGACCTTGAACGGGAGAATGCTGAACTCAAGAAAATGTTTGCTGAACTAAGTATTGAGAACAGGGCGATCAAAAACCTGTTAGAAAAAAAGCTCTAACGCCTGATGAGAAACGAGAAGCTGTTGCCTTTCTGGTAACAGAAGAACAGCTAAGTAACCGCAAGGCGTGCAAACTGATGGGTATATCTCGAACCACTT
>CAIYLW010000046.1 GCA_903927185.1 uncultured Bacteroidota bacterium | reverse complement strand
TGTAAAACGGTAATTCTTGCTGGTGAAAGTAAACTGCCATCCTCATTAAAACGAGGTGCAGTCCATATAACATCATAAGCTTGCCATTCGCCTGGAGGTAATGCAGCATTCACCAATGGCGGGGTTTGTTTATAGATACTACCAACCTGGCCATTTACATAAGTTTTATTCTCAAAATTATCTAATACTTGTAATTCATATCCTCCAGCATTTCCAACTCCATTTGGTAAAGCAGCCAAGAAGACTCCACTATTTCCTCTAGCTTGTCCGCTTCCAGTTATATTAGCTGGAATTAAATATTCGATATGCAATTGAAAATCCAGGAACTTCTTTATGGTTTGAATATCTCCGTGCTTTTTATTTACACGTACTACAGCATCTACCAAATCCCATTTATCAGCACTTCCAGGATTGCTTACTAGTTCCCACTCATCTAAATTGGTTCCATTAAATAATACTATTGCATCAGAGGGAGCGCTGCTCAATCCTTTTGCGGGAGTTACTTTGTTAGGAACGGGGGTATAATATTCAGTAGCAGTGGGATCACCTTTTACTTGGGCAGATAAACCAAGAGTAATGGTTAAAGCAATCGTTGTAAATAATTTCTTTTTCATTTTCTTAATATTGGCTTTGAAGTTAATAAAAAAAATATTACAGATCAGGTGCAAAAAACATTTCCATAAATAAAGGGAATATGGTGTGAAGATGATTCTAAGTTTCGGTACATAGAAATCACTAAACTAAAAAAGTCTCCTAGGAGACTTTTTTAGTTTAGTGATTTTGTATTTATTTTTTCTTAAAAGTCCTTATATAATTTATAATATCCCAACGCTGATCATCTGTTAAAGTGTTCTTATTTATTGGCATCGGCTTTCTGCCTTCTGAAATTTTCCAAAATAATTCACCATCCGACTGATTTTGAATTTTTTCAGTAGATAAATCAGCGACAGTTTGATCAATTCGAGATGCGCTAGAGCCATCACCCTCCCCTTTTTTTCCATGACATCTTGCACATTCTGATATATACGATTTTTTTCCTCTTGCTAAAGATGATTCATCAGAAGCAAATGGATTTTTTTTCTCTTTTAATGATTCGGGGGCATTCCAAGGCGCTTTATGTTGCGCATTAATTGACCCTGAAAAACTAAATATAACAAACAAGGTTACTATCAATTTAGCAATAGTTAGTTTTCCTGATTTTAATTTCATGATACAATATTTAAACAATCAGGCTTATGAAAATGTTTCATGCCTCCATTTATTGATTCCAAAATAATTAACCCAGAATTTATTTTTTTGCTCCGAAAGTTCGAATATAAATTACGAGGTTCCAACGGTCTTCATCTTCTGGCAAGTCTTTCTTAAACTTTGGCATATCTTTTCTTCCTTCTGCTATTTTATAAAATAAAGTTCCATCTGTTTGAGATTGAAATACCTGGCTTGTCATATCTGCGGGAGTTGATTTTAATTCAGGAACTTTTGAACCATCACCCAACCCTTTTCTACCATGACAATCCACACAATTTTTAGTGTATAAAGCCTTACCAGCAGCAATTGATTTTGCATCTGATTTAACTGGATTTGTCATTTTTGCATTTTTTTCCGGAACTGCCCAAGGTTGCTGTGCAGTTTGAAAAGCTTCTGTGATTATTATAAAAACAAATGCAGATAGAATACATAAAATTGTTTTTTTCATATTATTTTTTTTAGTTAACGATTGAATTATTTAAATTTTTAAATGAATTACCAATGCCATCTGCGAGCTAGATTAAATCCTACTAACCACATTCCTTTTGTATAATCATTTTGATTAAAAAAGTTATTATACTGGGGAAGAGTTCCTCCGAAGTTGGTTCCAAATAGTTGAAATGTATGACCCTTGGTATTTATTTCTATACCTAAAGCTAGGCTAGGGTGCGGATTGTTATATAAGTGTTGTGTTATAGGCTGATCATAATTTACAATTAAATTAAAGGTTTCAGATATTTTATACTTAGTTAAAACTTCAAAAGCCAGATGCGCATTGTTCATTAATGGACTAATTTTTCCAGTTGATTCAACATAGCCAGGAACATTGTTTAAATAAGAAAGGCTCCCAGAAAATTGTAAGGAAATTTTTTCTGATATTTTTCTTCCCACCATTAATTGATTAAAGAAAGAATATCGATCAGCTTCTTTCAGAAAATTTCCCTCTTTTTTTCTTGTATCCACTGCAGCATTTCCATAAAAAGTAATACTTACAGGCCATCCACCGGTAACAGATTGCTTTATCAAAGCATATTTTAGATTGCCTTCCCAAATAAGATTCTGTTCATTAAATGCAATTCCAAGATTTAAATTATTGATAGGAGAATAAAAAAAACGGAATGACATATTAGCTCCGGAAAACAAACCATAAAAATTTTGATAACCGCTTGTAACTGGCCCAAATCTATGCTGCAACATCACTTCAAATGTTTTCCTGATAGGTACTTGCAAGGTTTGGTTATCTATCAAAATATTATCATCAAATGTATTTCTTACAGCCTTTAATTTTGCCTTTTGGGGCTTTTCAGCAACTATAGTAGAATCTTGAGCCATTGCTACATGTAGGCAACCAAAAAAAATCAAAAGATAAACCCAACTATGTATTAATGATTTGTTATGCTTCTTTAACTTTTTCATTATCTACTTATTTTAAATATTTTTTTAATCAAATTTTTACCAACAGTTCAATCAATTATTATTTGCTCCCTGTGTTATCCAAGCTAACATAAGTCCTTCTATATTAGATGGATTAGCATCTTTCCCTAATGGCATCGCAGGAGTAAGCTTACCAATCAATCGTTTATAAACAACACTATTCTCTGGTTCTGTTTTATTAATATAGGAACCTCCTATCAAAGAATTATAGGCACTTGACTCAGTTAAATTTGGCGCGTGCCCCCCTGAAATATGACAACCACTTACCGCACAGTCGGTTGTTAATATTGGAATAATATCTTTTGAAAAGCTAACGGTTTTGGTTACGGTTTTTGCAACAATTGGTATCGTTACAGTTGTGTCTTTTTGGCAACCAATCATCACAACTATTATTATAATCACGATTAATCCAATTAATAAAACCTTATTACTTGTTGACATCTATTTTATTTTAATGATTTAATATTTTGAAATCATTATTCGCTTTTAAAAATCATCGGATGAGCATATTTATTGCTTAAACTTTAAGGTCATTCCTGGCTTAATAGCATGTTGATTATCTGCTGCATTTTTTGATCCTATTGGCTGAAACATTAAAGCGATACCAAATTGTTGAGTAGCTAAAGAAGAAAAATCTACATCCTGTTGTAAAACATCAGGAGTTTTAAGTGCACGTTTAAGCAATAACTGCCATCCTTTTCCAGTCCAATGTGCATTAGCAGCCACATTGCCCATTAATCCTGTATAAGGTGCCACAATTTTACCTGGTATCCAAGAAGTCTGATCGTTATTCCCGATGCCCGTACCTACTTGTTGATACGTAGTGCCCGTATTAGGATTGAGTGTAGCTCCATTTTTTAAAGTAAGTATCCCAGTAGTATCAACAGCAATTACTTTAACAGCTGACCCACTTCCAGTTGTATCACTTGGAAGCATAGCTGCATTCAAATAACTTCCTGAAGGTTTTACCCATAAAGGAACATTTGCTTTAGTTGATGTTCCGGTTATTATTAAGCTTTGTGTGTTACTGGTTCCTCCTGTTCCGTTCGTTGCTGCAGTTGATGAATAAACGGGAGGATTTGCACCATTAGAAACTGATTGATTTCCGTGAACTGCATTTGCTGTTGGCACACCACCATTCCAATCGATATAATAATCAATAGCCTGACTAGCATTCATTACAAAATACATTCTTGCTCTCCAGCAATCTAGTTTTTCTGATGGACCGTTTGTATGCATCACATTTGTAATTTTTGAAGTGATATTACCTGTTACTGGATCCATTACTAATGAGTTAACATTTTGGTGACAAGCACCATAACAAGATTGTGTTACAAAGCCGGCACAAGAATTGTTTATATTAAAAATCACGTCGAATTGATCGGAAACAAAACTTTGCAGGGTAAGAATTCCATTTACATCATAGGTAGGTGCAGCACCACCTTGCGCCCAACGTTTTGTAATAGTATTATAATACCAAGGAGAACTCTCCATATTAGGCTGCGCTTGATCCCATTGAACTAAAAAGTACACATTATTGGCATCATAAACAGACTGCATGGTAATCTTATTAGAATTGCCGATAAAACCACTGAAAGAAACCACATCACCAATTACTTCTGGTACTGTAACAGTTTCTGTAAGCTTGGGTGCATTTTTCCAAAACACAGTATCAGCTCCACTCCATGTAGCACCAGCTGTAACAAGTGTTGGCCCAGATGCTACTTTAACAGAAAATAAAGTGTCTCCAGTCGAAGCCACTTCTGGTGGATTTAAATTTAAAATCCCGTCATTTTTAGTACAATATGTTAAACTAAAAATTGCTAAGATCATTAAAGAAATGACAATAAAAGACTTTTTCATATGGCTAATTTTAACGAGTAATACTTTTTTATAAATTATATATTGGTTGACTTTACTGATGGTATTCCCTCTTTAGTTATTTGACGTAACTGATAAACTATATAGATATAGAAACTCCAAACAATTCCAAATAGAACAGCAATTGTAATGATCAATGGAAATGGGGCCTGAGGCTCCCATAATGCCCGGGGAAATGGATTTTTATCTATTGCAAGTGCCATACCCCAAGGAGCGATAGCCTTACTTTCTATATTACCATAAAACTCATCTTCTTGAATCCTTCCAATGAGTGTAATACTTCCAGTCTCATCCCCTTTAATATCTTTTGGATAAGAAAAAATAGCTACCCCAGTTTCATCTGTAGTTCCTGTGAAGTCTTCGCCTGCGGGCATTATTCCAAAAAGTCGTTTTACATAAAATTTAATTTCTTTCCCTTTTACAGGAATTATATTTCCATTTTTATCGATTTCGGTAACTGTTGCTTGTACTGTTTGAGTAGAATCTTTAGGTAATAATATTAAACTTAAATTGGCGTCTTTAAAATGAACATGTTCTTCTGCATTTTGATATATACTATCATTTTCTATTTTACTAAATATGGTAAAGTTTAGATTCTCATCTAAAGGGATAATTTTAGGAACATCCAATGTAGCTTTACCGCTTGCATCTGTTAAAGCACTATTCAGTAAAATCTGATCATTTTTATTTTGCACATAAAAATTTACTTTCATAGATTTTAAGGGGAGAAATTTGTTTGAAATACTTTTCCCTTTAACTGTAGCTATAATAATTTTCGTAACGTCCGCTTTTTTATAAAACGCTAACTGCATAGCAATGGCTCTTTTTTCAATTGATACAGAATCTTGTGAAAACGAAATATTTGCAAATAAAATAGCGGTTAGTAGTAAACAAATAATTTTATTATGTATGCTCTTAATATGGATGAGTCTTACTTTCATTTTAATTTACTTTAATGACTTATAATTGAATAGCATTTTTTGTCGCTTCTTGATATGCTACAAGTTTTGCTTCTTCTTCTGCCTCTCTTTTCTTTCTAATTTCAATAGCTACTAGTTTATCATGTTCTATTTGAACTCCTTCTTCCACTTCCCAAACGGCCATCATTGGAAACATTTTTGCGAAAAGTGTAATCACAAGAAATATACCCGCCAAGCATCCTCCAGTGATAGAAAATTCGACCCAATTTGGAAAATAATGTGACCAATCATTTGGTACTTCTTGTATTGGCATGAAGGGATGTAGTAGTGTAGGAACAACAATGATGTATCTTTTAATCCAAGCTCCAATGACTATTATCACACAAGTGATGTTAAGTAATAATGGAGTACGTCCTTTAGGGAAAGACATAATAGCAATGGGCAATAACACACTACCAAATTGCAGGGTCCAAAATATTTTCGAATAATCCCCAAAGAATAAATCTTTCAATAAATGTCCCTCACCAGTTGCCATTTTATAAGCAGGAATCCAATACTCATTTAAATTTAAATAAGCATAAATAAGGGTGAGTGCTAAAACAAGTTTGCCCATTAAATCGAAATGTTTTAGGGTAATATATTTTTCTAAGTGATATAGTTTTCTAAACGCTGCCATACCAAGAATTACTCCTGCAGATCCAGAATAAAGAGCGCCTGCAACAAAGTATGGACCGAATACGGTGCTATTCCATCCAGGGCGCAATGTCATAGCAAAAATGTAACTAACAACAGTATGCACTGAAACCGCAACCGGTATAATTACGATAGTCATAATGTTCATCGTATTTTCTAACCGATGCCATTGAGATTTTGTTCCTGTCCAACCTAGTGCCAATTTTGTATAGAGCCACTTTTTAAACTTTTCAAATCTTGTGGTTGTAACGATTGATCTATCTCTGCAAAGTGCCATATCAGGAATCATTGGGAGAAATAAAAACATAGTACTTCCACAGAAATAGGTACAGATTGAAATGATATCCCACATTAGAGGAGATTGTACTCTTCCGAAAATTACCAGGTTAGCAATTCGATCGGGCCTACCCAAATCAATAATTGGCATGATACCTCCAAACAATAGCGAGACAAAAGTCAATAACTCGGCCGATCTAGTAATAGGTCTTCTCCATTCTTGTTTAGTGATACGTAAAATGGCAGATACTAAAGTTCCGGAGTGACTTATTCCAATAAAAAAAACGAAAGTAGAAATGTATAAACCCCAGGATACATAATTTCTCATTGCGGTAACACCCAAGCCACTTCTCAGTTGATGGATATAACAGAACAAAGCCCAAGACATAATTATCAATAAAATTGCTATCCATATTTGTGTATTTCTACCCCACCTTCTTGTAGGTCTTAGGCAATCTTCTCTGATGGTATCGATTTCCCTTTGTAGATTATAGTTCTCAATGTCCATTGTAAAATGTTTGATGTTGAATAGAAATACTTTCTTTCCATTTTTAAAGAATTGAAAGTTTTATTTAACCACTAAATCATATCCATTGGTTTAACTCCTTTATCTTTTTCATCTTCGGTATGATTAAGATCTGGCTTGGGATATTTTCTGTTTTTTGGAGGTAAATAATATACACGTGGCTCAGTACCTAATTCTTCTAGGTGTCTATAACCAGCATTGTCTTCCAGCAAGTGGCTTAATTTTACAGTTAACCCGGATGAATTGGTAACTGCATCTTCATTTTGATCACCAAAGTATAATGCATCCATAGGACAACCGCTAACGCATGCAGGCAGTTTCCCTTGACGAATCATATCAGGGCAGAAATCACATTTTTCTACTGTACCCATTCTTCTTGGGATACCTTGCTCAGGTGAATATTGAATTCCTGAAACTTCCATTGATTGTTCAACGCTTGGCTCACTCCAATTAAAGAAACGAGTAGAATATGGGCAAGCAACCATACAAGAACGACAGCCAATACAACGGGTGTTATCAATTAATACAATACCATCCTGTCGTTTAAAAGTTGCGTTAACTGGACAAACTTTTGTACACGGTGGATTATCGCAATGAAAACAGGGTTTTGGGAAAAAATAAGGGGAAGTTGTTTCGGAGTCTTTCATTTTAAAGACTTTAATCCATTCCCGATCTGATTCTGTGTAGTGCATTTTCTGACAAGCTTCTGTGCATTTTTTACAGCCATCACATTTAGCCTCATCAATGACCATCACAAACTTTTTGCCTACAATTCCAAGACGTGCTTCTTCGTTTGAAACAGGAGGTGCCAGTAATTCTTTTAAATGAGAAGGGTTGGCTTTATAAACTTTCCCATCAGGGCCGCATACTATTGTATCAGTAATATTTGTTACCGCATCTTTTTTAGATATTATTTTTTCAAATACTAGAGCCCCTGCTGCTATTGTACCTCCTGTAATTAAACCTAATTTTAAAAAGTTTCTTCGATCAGATTTATTTTCTTCTTTCATACTCAGCTGTATTTAAATCGTTAGATAGAAAACTAATTGCTTGCAGCATGCCAACAATTATTTGCGATTTAAAATTGCTATTAAATGAAATGATATACAATACCAATGCTGAGGTATAATTTTATACCAACCACTACTGATATATACCAATAAATACGGAGAAGAAAATATGGAAGCAATAGAAGTAATTCGTCAAATGAGACTGTTAATCAGAAACTAAACCCTTTTTAACAGCGTATTTAATTAGTCCGATAGTTGAATCAATATTCAACTTCTGCATAATATTTTTTCTGTGAGTTTCAACAGTTCTAGTACTAATAAAAAGCGTATCAGCTATTTCATGATTAGATAATTCTGCAACAATTAATTTTAATATTTGCAACTCTCTTTGTGTTAAGGGATTTTCTTTATCTGGTACATTAAAATGATCCTTTAATAAAGCATGTGATATATCGCTTGTGAAATAATTATTTCCTTTAAAGATTGATCGAATAGCAGATTCAAATTCGTGTTTACCCGCATTTTTATACAAACATCCTGTGGCTCCAGATTTATAAATTTGTTCGATATATTCTTTTTCGGAATGGATAGTAAGAACGAGTGTTTTTACGTCATTATATTCCTTTTTAATAATTTTAATCGCCTCAATACCTGTCATAACAGGCATTGAAATATCCATTATAATAACATCTGGGAATAAGATATTAATTTTTTCAATTGCTTCTTTTCCATTTTCAGCTTCACCAACAAATACAAAGTCATCAATATCTTTGAGCATAGATCTAATGCCTTCACGAACTATAGAATGATCGTCAGTAATTAATATTTTAATTTTTCCCATGCGCTATTTTTATTTAGTTTATAATGGTATTTCTACCATAATTTCAGAGCCCATTTTGGATGAAGAATTAATAACAAAACTACCTTTAAAAGCATTGGCTCTATTCTGCATATTTATTAAGCCTAATCCTTTAGATAATGAAATTTTTGTTGAATCAAATCCTATTCCATCGTCTTCAATGATTAAAACCATAGAATAAGGGTGACGAATCAATTGAATTTTTACCTTTTTAGCTTTAGCGTATTTTATTATATTACTAAAGGCTTCCTGAACAATTCTATATAAAGCAAGTTCTATATTTCGATCTAATCTTTCAGTAAAACTGAATGTTTGAAAGTCTACTTTAAACTGACCCTGAACCTGCATTTGTTCACATAAGGAGTTTAGGGCAGGAATCAAACCAAACTCCTTCAGTAAAGGAGGCAATATGCTATAAGCTATATTTTTTGTTTCATTGATTGCATTATTGATTAACTCTTTAGCTTCTTTAAATTTATTATTTTCTTCATTGGAACTGGAATCACTTATATCAAATTTATAAGCAATACTTGTCAAATTTTGAACCAACCCATCGTGTAGTCCTGAAGCAATTCTTTGTCTTTCTTTTTCTTGAGCGTCAATAATTGAAATAACATGCATTTCATTGATTTGCCGAATTTCTTTTTCTGTATTTTCTAAATCAATTAAAGTATTTAAAATTTTATTTTTCATTGGTCTGAAAACTAATATGCCAATTAAAAAATAAGAGATAAAGGCTCCAAGTGTTAAAATAGAGATCCCATAGATATCTTCTCTTATTTCGTCTTCGTACTCACGCTGATATTGATCTACTATTCTATTTAATCCTGCAATTAAATTGCTTGATGATAATAATAAATATTTTAAATGTGGGTTTTCTAGTGTTATTGTATCGTTTTGAACTTCTCCTAAAATTATGGCATGCTGGAGAAATGTATCCACCTTATTATCTAAAAATATTGGGGCTTTGAAATAAATGGAATCAACAACAGGGGAATGATATTGTGATGAAATGCTAATTGAATCGTGCGTTAATAATCTATGGGTTTTTTCCATTTCATTTATACTCTGCACCATATCATTTTGCAATTCATTTCTTATATCGTACTTGTTAGTTGTAATATATTGTAGTGCTAACGAAACTATTTGTTTGGATAAAAATCGCTGTCGACCACTTACATTAATCATATATCCATCTTTCTCTAATCTATTTTTAGAATATAAAAAATATAGGTATGTAATACCTGTGAAAACTGATAAAAGTATTAGAGCAAATAAATATCTGCTTCTAATATTTTTGATAATTTTAAACTTATAATCAGTTATCATGATACGTTATCAATAATATTCAAATTTTTTAATCGCTTCATCGAGGAGCATCTTAGCAATAAAAAGAGCATGATACTTTGCATGGCCTTGGGTTTCCCAAACAAGTATTAAAACATCTTCGTCCTTCACATGTTTTATTACCCTATATTTTAATTTACAAGATTTGAGTTTCCCCTCATAATAAGCTGGTATTTTTTCAGAGTAAGGAATTGTAATAGAATATGTTTTAGCCACATTCAGTAGCTCAATATAGTCTTCCAAAATTGGCAATACAGCCAAAATTAAAAATACCATTATAGATGCACAGCTTGATACAAAATAATAACCGGCGCCGATACCCATTCCTACAGCAGCTACAGCCCATATTGTTGCGGCAGTTGTTATGCCATTAATTCTATTTTCTCCACGAAAAATAACACCCGCTCCTAAAAATCCAATTCCCGTTACAATATTTGAAGCAATACGGTCATGATTAGAAGGATCTCCAATTAAATTAGACATAATTGTAAAAAAACAGGCTCCAATAGAAATCATAATCATTGTTCTGAACCCGGCCGACTTACTTCGATACTGCCTTTCAGCTCCAACTATCCCACCCCACAAAGCAGCTAAGAAAAAACGAAATAAAATTTCATAATCGTTATGCATGATTTAAGAATTTGGGTTAACTAGGTATTTTCTTCATACAAACGTATTCTATTTTCTAGTAATTGAATTTGAAGCTGCATACTTTTAATTCGTTTTAAAAGATGTATAATCACATCTATTCCTTCTGGGTTTACTGCTAACTCGCCATATAATCGAATCAATTTTTCAGCTTCAGCTAACTCACTTAAAGGCAAGTATTCTTTTTCTTCCATGAGCATTACTTCAATTAATCCATACTCATGTAAAGTATTAATCACTGAAACTTCAATACCATGCTGACGACAAAAAAAATCTATGGTTATGTATTCTTTTGTTTCCATATTGTTTTTTTATGGTACTATATTTTGAAGTTCCTTAAATAATTCTATTTGCTTTTCTGTTAAATTGGTAGGGATAAGAATGTGATAGGTAACAAACAAATCGCCAAACTCTCCTTCTTTTTTATAAACAGGGAAGCCCTTTCCTTTTAATCGAATTTTAGTACCATTCTGGGTTTCTGGTTTTACAATCAATTTAATTTTACCACTTAGTGTTTCAATAAGTTTTTCGCCCCCTAGAATTGCATTATATAGATCAAGTTCTACAGAAGTATATAAGTCATTACCCAAACGTTTCACATTTGGCAAATTAGAAATGGAAAATTTTATAAACAAATCGCCATCGGGTCCTCCATTTACACCCTTTCCGCCAAAGCCTTTTAATTTAATTGTTTGTCCATTTTCTATACCAGCAGGAATAGTAATTCGGATGTTTTTGTCATGTATTTTAAGCGTTCTAGCATGAGTAATAAAAGCTTCTTCTAAAGTAATAGCTAATTCTGAATGAAAATCCTGCCCTCTAAATTTTACCTGAGCCCTACTACTTCCTTCAGAAGCGCCACCAAACATAGAAGCAAAAAAATCTGAAAAATTCGATTCGTCAAAATCCTCTGAAAAATTTTGCCCACCTACATTATTAGGCCTACCCTGTGCTTTTCGAGCTTGTTCATATTCTTCTCCATGTTCCCACTGTTCTCCGTATTGATCGTATTTTTTTCTCTTCACGGGGTCACTTAAAACTTCATTAGCCTCATTTATCTTTTGAAACTTTGCATGGGCATTTTTATCATTGGGATTTAAATCAGGATGTAATTTTCTTGCTAACTTTCTATAGGCTTTCTTAATGTCATCTTCAGTGGCATTTTTATTGATTCCTAATACTTCATAATAATCAATAAATGACATAAGTTCAATTTGAGAGATAAGCTACAACAAGTTCTCTAATTAATCTATGACAATTATCATCCTTATCATTTAAATAATTCCAGCAGGAAATATCAGGTTAATAAGGTGCTGACTTCCCTAATTAAAGGTTCAACCAATAATTCAATTTAAATACAATGGCTTTGCTCTTATTAAGCAAAAATGGGGTGGTAAAATAATTATCGGTAAATACTACATAAAGATCGCTCATTGGTTTAAAGCGATATTGGAATCTACTATTGATATTAAAATTGTTTTCTTGTGTATTGTATTGCAAGAAGGTAGTCCAAGATGTTTTTGTGTTGAAATTATATTCAATTTTAGGAGAAAGTAAAAACAATTCAGTATTGCCATATTGATCAGGAAAAATCAGCTTATCGTATTCTGCTTGAAGAATCAGATTA
>CAIYLW010000045.1 GCA_903927185.1 uncultured Bacteroidota bacterium | reverse complement strand
GGTACTGTTCATGATGATTTAGCTGCATTAGGAAAATATGGAGTTACAAAAGTGCATCAAGTAAATAACGAAACCTTGAATCATGTAGATGGACAATTATATGCTAAAATTATTGAAGCCGTTGTTTCATTAACAAGTGCTACAGTAATTGTTTTTTCACAAACACATACTGGCAAATCTGTTGCATCAAGAGTTGCTGCTAAGTTAAAAGCTGGATTTGTAGCTGGTGCAGCTGGATTACCAAACACTGATAATGGGTTCATCATTCGCAAAACTGTTTTTTCAGGTAAAGCATTTGCGAATATTAGTATTCATACCACAATTAAAGTAATCGCACTAAATCCCAATAGCGTAACATCTTTATTAACAAATGGAACCGCTACCGTAAATCAATTGAATCTAACTGTAGATAGCTCTAAAATTAAAATTACTGCCGTTAATAAAATTACAGGTGAAATTCCATTAACAGAAGCAGACATAGTAGTAAGTGGAGGCCGCGGTTTAAAAGGACCAGAAAACTGGGGTGTCTTATTAGATCTAGCGAAAGTATTGGGTGCTGCAACAGCTTGTAGCAGACCAGTAGGTGATGCACATTGGCGTCCACATCATGAACACGTTGGTCAAACAGGCGTACAAGTAGCACCGAACTTATACATTGCTTTAGGAATATCAGGAGCCATTCAACACCTAGCAGGTGTGAATAGAAGTAAAATAATGGTTGTTATTAATAAGGATCCGGAAGCGCCATTTTTCAAAGCAGCAGATTATGGAATTGTCGGAGATCTTTTTGAAATCGTTCCACAGATGACAGCTGAAATTAAAAAATTAAAAGGGATTGCTTAATGTATTAAGTTTAAAAATAAAAAATCATCGATCCACACCCATTAAAACAAAACCTTTTAATTGATAACCTGTTAATACCGTTTTCGCAGTTAGTGAAACTTTTACAACTGGCAGGAAAGCTTCTTTTTGAATTTCGAGGAAAGTCATGGCTTGTCCGCATGCAATAAATTTTGCGCCAAATTTTTCAAGTTCATCAATCAATTTAATATTAGGGTTGTCTGTTTTATATTTCTTATTAAAATACTCGTTATTTTTTAAAGCATGTAGCGCACCAGCATGAACTACAATAACAGGAATAATGTTTTTGGTTGGAATACCTGAAGCCACATGAAGATTTATTATTCTTGCAACTTCTACTAATCCATAATTTAATTCTTTGATTGTTGAATCAGGATTATTAGCTGTTAATTCAAATAATAATTTGTATTGCAATTTAGGATCAGGAACTTCATCAGTACTTCTTACAGGTGCCACTCCAGAATTTTCACCCGCATTGAATGCAGGAAAAATTTCTATCGCTTTTATTTTTTCCCACTTGATAATTTCTGCATACTCTTTATTAGTTTTCACCGAATCCTTTTGAAGATTGGCTCGATAGGTACTATCTCTTTTAAATTTTGAAGCATTTAGTACACTATCTTTTTGTGAATTGATAACTCTTAAAGAACTATCTAAATTAAAATTTTGTGAATAGCTAATTATTGTCGAGTAACTTAATAAAATCAGCAATATTACTTTTCTCATAAAAGGGGTTTTAACTAATATATAATACTTTTTTTAATTATAATATTTTTTCTTTAAATCTTATCCCCTCACTTTTTACTTTTTAATTTTTAATTTTTACTTTTATAAGCTCCCCAATTTCCCTCCATCCACCGGAAGATTAATTCCATTAATATAAGCTGCTGCGGGAGAACAAAGAAATGCAACTGCAGCGCCAAACTCTTCTGGCTCTCCTAATCTGCCCGCCGGAATTAAATCAATCGTTCTTTTTAAAATTTCTTCCTGTGAAACCATTGCAGCATCTGCTTGCTTAGCGAATAAATAATTTAATCGATCGGTATTCGTATAGCCAGGCAAAACATTATTTACTGTTATTCCGTAAGATCCAATTTCGTTTGCTAATGTTTTTGCCCAATTAGCTACAGCAGCTCTTACAGAATTTGAAATACCCAATCCATTAATGGGTTGTTTAATTGAAGTAGAAAGGATATTTATAATCCTACCAAATTTCTTCCGTTTCATACCTGGCACAATTGCCTGTGTCAATAAATGACTAACTATGAAATGAGACTGAAAAGCGTTATCAATATCTTTAAAATGAGTATCTAACAAAGGTCCGGCAGCCGGACCACCTGAATTATTCACTAGGATATCAATATGATTCCCAGCTGCTAAAAATTGGGTGATTTTTTCTAAAAGCTCAGTTGGTTTTAAAGTATCGCCAACTATATATTGATGAGATTGTCCTTTTGAATTATCCAATAAACTCATCGTTTTATTAAGATTAGATTCAGTCCTTGCTAATAAGATAATATTGGCACCCAATAAAGCCAGTTCTTTTGCAACTGCTGCACCTAATCCCTGTGAAGCGCCACAAACCAATGCAGTGCGATTACATAAATCTAAATTCATAAATGACTTTTTATTATAATTTACGATAGTCTTCTCTTACTGGATTAAATACATCCAATATTTTGCAATCAGTAATGGCTAATCCAGAATGAACGGCATTTGATGGAATAACAACTACAGTACCCGGACCAAATTCGATGGGTTCACCTTCAATCGTTAATTGAAATGTACCTTCTAATACATGGCTTACTTGCTCATGAATATGTGAGTGAGCCGGTAAAGAGGCTCCTGCTTTTACATCAAGATATGAGAAAGTCATTCCTGCTGTATGAATAAACTTTGCGTCGTACCCTGCAACAATAGTCTTAGGTAATATGGATGCTAATTCAATAACTGGCATAAGTATTTTTTAGTGTTCAAAATAGAAAGCTGAAAGTTAAGAAGCCTTAGTTGCTTTTCGTGTTTTAAATTGGTTTACTTTTGTAAATCATTATGAAGAAAATCGAACTGGAAATAGTAGCACTTTCCCATAGCATTACACAGACCCATTCTTATGCGGTTGTGCTAGGAGAAATAAAGGGCCAACGTCGCCTACCTATTGTAATCGGGGGATTCGAAGCCCAGGCTATTGCAGTTGCTTTGGAACATATGCAACCAAGTAGGCCTCTCACCCACGACTTAATGAAAAATTTCATGAATAGTTTTGGAGTTGAATTACAAGAAGTAATTATTAGTGATCTTCAAGAAGGAATATTTTATTCGAAACTCGTATGTTATACAGAAAATGATACAATAGAAATCGATAGCAGAACCAGTGATGCTCTCGCATTAGCTGTTCGATTCGGTTGCCCGATTTATACCTACGAACATATTTTAGAAAATGCTGGCATCCTCATGGATGACAATGCTACTAAAAAAGAAAGAAATGAATCTGTAGGAACACAAGAAGATATTAGTAGCGACAGAGAAAATCTTAGTGCACTAGGAATTGAGGAATTACATATCCTTTTAAATGAAGTCTTAGAGCAGGAAGATTATATCAGAGCAATTGCAATTCGTGATGAGATCAATAAAAGAAAATAATCTTCCTACCCAATATGGTTACTTTTCCGAATTGTAAGATTAATCTAGGTCTAAATATTATCAATAAAAGATCAGACGGATATCATGATTTAGAAACCATTTTCTACCCTATTCAAATCAATGATGTGTTGGAAATAATTACCCATCCATCCCAAGATCAAAATCAATTTATTGAGTATACATCTTCAGGTTTAAAAATAGATGGGGATATCAATACAAATCTTTGTGTAAAAGCTTTCGAATTGCTCAAAAAAGATTTCCCTAATCTACCTTCTATTAAAATGCATTTACACAAAAACATCCCAATGGGGGCTGGTTTGGGGGGCGGAAGTTCCGACGGCGCATTTGTACTTTCCTTGATTAAACAAAAATATCAACTTGATATTTCCCAAGAACAATTAGCTTACTATGCATTAGAATTGGGCAGCGATTGTCCTTTTTTCTTGCTGAATAAACCCTGCTTAGCAAAAGGTAGAGGAGAAGTTTTAACAGAGATTGACCTTAATCTTAGTCAATACCAATTCTTAATTGTAAACCCTGGAATTCATATATCTACCGCATGGGCTTTTTCCAAAGTAAACCCTTCTAGGGCTTTTTATTCGATTGAAGAAACTATTCTAATCCCTATAGGACAATGGAAAAGCATGCTTATCAATGATTTCGAAAAACCTGTTGTAGAACATTATCCAGAGATTGCTGAAATCCTACACCAACTCTATGCTAATGGAGCCGTCTTTGCATCACTATCTGGCTCTGGCAGTTCCGTATTTGGAATTTTCCCAAAAGGGCCAATAAATCATCTAAATTTTCCAAAACATTACTATATCGTACAAGTTGATTAGATATTTTCTAACGATTTTGACTATTGTTTAGATAATTTCAACTATTAGACGTTAGTTTACAAGTTTCGTGATTGTATTTGCGATTTTTAATGTAAATTGCCACTATCGATTGCCCACCATTTATTTCCTGATTATTAATAATTCGGTTGAGTATGCTTGAGAAAAAAAACAATCAAGGATTATACGATCCTTCGTTTGAACATGACGCCTGCGGTATTGGTTTTGTTGCTAATATTAAAGGACATAAGAGTCACCAACATATTTCTGATGCACTTACAGTATTAGAAAATATGGAACACCGTGGTGCCTGTGGTTGCGAAAACAATACAGGAGATGGAGCAGGAATTATGCTTCAAATGCCACATGAATTTTTCTTTGATGAATGTATCAATTTGGGCATTCATTTACCCGCGTATGGAAAATATGGTGTTGGATTTTTATTCTTTTCAAAAGAAATTAGAGTAAGAGAAGAATGCCGCGATATTTTTAATCGAGCTGCAGAAAAACTGGGGTTAGAAATCCTAGGATATAGAAAGGTACCCGTTAACAGAGCTGATATTGGACCATCTGCACTATCTGTAGAACCCTGTATGGAACAGGTTTTCATCGCTTGCCCTGATCATATTAATGACCCAGAAGCATTTGAAAGAAAATTGTTTGTTTTACGCAATTATGCTACACATACCATTCAAAATACAGTTATAAAAGATGAAGTAGGATTTTACCTTTCTTCTCTTTCTTATAAGACAATTGTATATAAAGGACAGTTAACTAGCTTACAAGTAAGAGGCTATTTCCCAGACCTAAGCGATAAGCGCGTGGTTTCTGCTTTTGGTTTAGTGCACTCTCGTTTCGCTACCAATACTTTCCCTTCCTGGAAATTGGCACAGCCTTTCCGTTATATTGCCCACAATGGCGAAATCAACACTTTACAAGGGAATCTGAACTGGTTGCGAACTAGCGAAAAAGGATTCACTTCTCCATTTTTTAGTAAAGAAGAAATGGATATGTTATTGCCAATCGTTACAAGTGGACAAAGTGATTCTGCCAGTCTCGATAATATGATCGAATTGCTCACCTTAACTGGCCGTTCATTACCACATGTAATGATGATGCTGATTCCAGAAGCATGGGATGGCAATGAGGATATGGACGCTGTTAAAAAAGCCTTCTACGAATTTCACGCTTGTATGATGGAGCCTTGGGACGGACCAGCTTCTATTTCATTTACTGATGGGAAAATCATCGGAGCCACACTCGATAGAAATGGATTAAGACCTTCTCGGTATTGCGTTACAAACGACGACCGGGTAATTATGGCTTCTGAAACTGGTGTATTACCAATCGATCCAGCTACTATCATTGAGAAAGGCAGACTGCAACCCGGAAAGATGTTTGTGGTAGATATGGAACAAGGTCGTATTATTAGCGATGATGAATTGAAAGCTGATATCTGCTCCAAAAAACCATATGCCGATTGGTTAAATAAATACAAGATCCGTTTAGAAGAATTGCCTGAACCTAGGGTTATGTTTACCCATTTGGAATCTGATCAGATTTTTAAATATCAAAAAGGATTTGGTTATTCTTCGGAAGACCTGGATAATATTATATCTCCAATGGCAGTTGATGGTAAAGAACCAATTGGATCAATGGGAACAGATACACCACTAGCTATTTTGAGCGATCAGCCACAACATTTGAGTAATTATTTTAAGCAATTATTTGCTCAGGTTACTAATCCTCCAATCGATCCGATTAGAGAAAGAATGGTGATGTCTCTCGCAACCTTTGCAGGAAGTACCGGCAATCTTTTGGTAGAAGATCCATTAGCTTGTCACGTTGTTGCGTTACAACAACCAGTGCTGAGTAGCTATGAATTAGAAAAGATCAGAAGTATTGATACCGGTGTTTTTCAAGCTAAAACACTCCAAACATATTTTAGAGCCGATGGCAAACCTGGTTCATTGAAAAAAGGACTTGATCGTTTATGCCGCTATGCTGTGGATGCAGTAGAAGATGGATTTGAAGTAATTATATTAACAGATAGAGCCATCGATTCTGATCACGCTCCAATCCCATCATTATTGGCTTGTGCTGCGGTTCACCACCATTTAATTAGAAAAGGATACCGCGGACAAGTGGGCATTATCGTAGAAGCTGGAGACGTTTGGGAAGTGCATCATTTTGCTTGCCTGATTGGATTTGGCGCTACAGCGATCAACCCTTATTTAGCGATTTCTTCTATTCGTGATATGAAAATAAATGGCCGCCTTGTTACGGATATTGAACCTGATTATCTAAAGAAAAACTATGTGAAAGCCGTTAATGACGGGCTTTTAAAAGTCTTCTCTAAAATGGGAATTTCTACTTTGCAATCCTACCAAGGTGCACAAATATTTGAAATTATTGGCTTAAATAAAGAAGTGGTAGATGCCTATTTTACTGGAGCTACTTCGCGTATCGAGGGAATGGGCTTGGATGAAATTGCCAAAGAAACCCTGACTAAACACTTCTTTGCATTTAGCAGAAAAGAAATTCCTGTTGATCGTTTGCCTGTAGGCGGTTTATATCAATGGAAAAGAAAAGGAGAATTCCATCTTTTCAATCCACAGACAATCCATTTATTACAGGAATCTACCAAAACTAATAGTTTCGAAACCTTCAAGAAATATACCAAATTGGTGAACGATCAAGCTGTAAAAGCTTGTACCATTCGTAGTCAGTTTCGATTCAAACCTTCACGCCATTCTATTTCAATTGAAGAAGTTGAACCAGCAGAATCAATCTATAAAAGATTTGCTACTGGAGCTATGAGCTTTGGTTCCATTTCATGGGAAGCTCACACAACACTTGCAATTGCGATGAACCGTTTAGGCGGGAAAAGTAATACAGGTGAAGGCGGTGAAGACCCTATTCGTTTTAATTTAATGGAGAATGGCGATTCTATGCGCTCTTCCATTAAACAGGTAGCTTCTGCCAGATTTGGTGTTACAAGCCAATATCTAACTGAAGCAGATGAATTACAAATTAAAATGGCTCAGGGTGCAAAACCGGGTGAGGGTGGTCAATTGCCAGGACATAAAGTGGACGACTGGATTGGCAGAACACGCCATAGTACACCAGGAGTTGGTTTGATATCGCCACCCCCACACCACGATATTTATTCTATTGAAGATCTTGCTCAACTAATATTTGATCTAAAGAATGCAAACAGAACTGCCCGTATCAATGTGAAACTCGTTTCAAAAGCCGGAGTAGGAACCATTGCTGCTGGGGTTACTAAAGCTAAAGCAGATGTGGTCTTGATCGCTGGATTCGATGGAGGTACAGGAGCTTCCCCTATTAGCTCAATTAAACATGCAGGATTACCTTGGGAATTAGGTTTAGCAGAAGCTCATCAAACACTGGTAAAGAACAAGTTACGAAGTCGTGTAGTAGTACAGGCTGATGGACAAATGAAGACAGGTCGTGATATTGCTATTGCAGCATTATTAGGTGCTGAAGAATGGGGTGTTGCAACAGCCGCACTAATTGTAGAAGGCTGTATTATGATGCGTAAGTGTCATTTAAATACCTGTCCTGTTGGAGTTGCTACTCAGGATCCTGAATTGCGCAAACGCTTTAAAGGCGACCCAAACCATGTGGTTAATTTCTTCAAATTCATGACTCAGGAATTAAGAGAAATTATGGCAGAGCTAGGTTATAAAACAGTCAATGAAATGATTGGACAAGTGCAAGACCTAGAGATGAGAGATGATATTACACATTGGAAATATAGCAAACTGGACTTGTCACCCATTTTATACAAAGAACCTGCTGATGCAAGTACTGGATTATATAAAACAGAGGAACAAGATCATGGTCTTAGTGAGGTATTAGATTGGCAGCTTTTAAAAATTGCACAAAAATCTATCGATACCAAAGAACGAGTTCAGGGTAATTTCGAAATTAAGAATACCGATCGAACTGTTGGCACTATCGTTTCAAACGAGATAACTAAAAAGTACAAAGCAGAAGGCCTTCCTGATGATACCATTCACTTTAATTATAGAGGAACTGCTGGTCAAAGTTTTGGTGCTTTCAATACAAAAGGACTTACGCACGAATTAGAAGGTGATGCAAACGATTATTTTGGCAAAGGACTAAGTGGAGCCAAACTAATTGTATACCCCGACAGAACAGCCACATTTGTACCGGAAGACAATATTCTTATTGGGAATGTTGCTTTTTATGGTGCAACTGATGGAGAAGCTTATATCAGGGGAAAAGCTGGCGAACGATTTTGTGTAAGAAATTCAGGTGCAAAAGTTGTGGTAGAAGGCGTGGGTGATCATGGATGCGAATATATGACTGGAGGAATTGCTGTTATTCTTGGCAATACAGGCCGAAACTTCGCTGCAGGCATGAGTGGAGGAATCGCTTATGTATATGACCTTGACGGCTCTTTCGCTAGTCGCTGTAATATGGAAATGATAGATTTAGATCCAGTTGACCATGAAGATTCCGTCGTTTTAAACGACTTAATTTCTAAGCATTATGCTTATACAGCAAGCAGTGTAGCGAAATTTGTGTTGGGCGATTTTGAATCACAATTGAAAAACTTCATCAAAGTATTTCCGAAAGATTACAAGAAAGCATTGTCTAACAAAAAAGAAAAAATCGCGGGCTAGTCCTACATTTAGAAACTAATCTACTAAACCATTCAATATGGGTAAACCAACAGGTTTTATAGAATTTACCAGAGAATTACCGGGAAAACGCCCGGTAGGAGAACGTATTAAGGACTATAATGAATTTATAGAACGTCTTCCTGAAGAAAAACTAAATCAACAATCTGGCCGTTGCATGAATTGTGGCGTTCCATTTTGCCATAGTGGATGCCCTTTAGGAAATGTAATTCCTGAATTTAATGACGCTATTTATAATAAGAGCTGGGAAGAGGCATACGACATATTAACTTCTACCAATAATTTCCCGGAGTTTACAGGACGGATTTGTCCAGCTCCTTGCGAAAGTGCATGCGTACTTGGCATTAATCAACCTCCGGTAACCATTGAAGAAATTGAAAAGCATATTATCGAAATTGCTTTTGATAAAGGTTTTGTTAAAGCACGCAAACCAAACATCAGAACAGGCAAGAAAATCGCGGTAGTAGGATCAGGACCATCCGGACTAGCAGCTGCAGCTCAGTTAAATTATGCCGGACATCAGGTAACTGTATTTGAAAGAGATGATGCTCCAGGCGGACTACTACGATATGGTATTCCAGATTTTAAGTTAGAAAAATGGGTCATCGATCGCAGAATATTAGTCATGGAACAAGAAGGGGTAACCTTTAAATGTAATTCCAATGTTGGGGTTAATATTAGCATCAATGACTTACTTAGAGAATACCATGCTATTGTATTAGCAGGTGGATCTACTGTACCCCGAAATCTCCCTATTCCAGGAAGAGAATTGAAGGGTGTATATTTTGCAATGGAATTTTTAAAACAACAGAATAAACGTGTGTCTAATTTAGCCGTAGAAGCTGAAGACCTTTTTGCTACTCATAAAAATGTAGTTGTAATAGGTGGTGGTGATACAGGAAGCGATTGTGTGGGAACTTCCAATAGGCATGAAGCCAAAACAGTTACCCAATTTGAATTGCTTCCAAAACCTCCTGAAGCCAGATCTGAAAATATGCCTTGGCCAACATATCCAATGACCTTAAAAGTAACTTCTTCACATGAGGAAGGTGCCGATAGGTATTGGGCGATTGCCACAAAATCTTTTATAGGTGATGAAAATGGCAATTTGAAGGGACTTAATATTGTGGATTTAGAATGGACAATATCAGCAGATGGTCGTCCAGCCAAATTCGTTGAAAAAGCAGGATCAGAAAGAGAAATTCCTTGTGAATTAGCCTTATTAGCTATGGGATTTGTACATCCACAACATGAAGGACTCATTAAGCAATTAGGCGTTGAATTGGACGAAAGAGGTAATGTAAAAGCAACCGAACAGGCATTTCAGACTAATATCAATAAGATATTCACGGCTGGAGATATGCGCAGAGGCCAATCTCTAGTAGTTTGGGCTATCAGTGAAGGAAGGGAATGTGCTAGAAAAGTAGATGAATACCTGATGGGGCATTCTTTATTAGAAACAAAAGATAGCAGCTATATTGTAAATAACTAATTTTTATCAAGAATAAAAAAGAAACCCATTTGAAAAATTCAAATGGGTTTCTTTTTTATATACGTTTCATCTAAAAGATAAAACTAATTTTTAGAAAATTTATTAACAAAATCCAGTTTTATATACATTAAAATAAATTAAATGCGACTTTTATTTGTAATTAAATGAAATTTATTCCTACATTAGCAATAGAAAGATTGTATAAGAAAAATAAATATACCTAATAAGGTACAGAGATGAAAGATTTGAAGGTTCAGAATACTTTACCATTTGTAGTTCTTTTAATTATTGCAGTAGCAGCGATATTCGTTCCAACATTTCCAGCATTTGTGGATAATGGGAAATATAGCTCAGCAGATATTACCTGGATGCTAGTAGCAACTGCCCTAGTATTTTTAATGACGCCAGCTTTGGCCTTCTTTTACGGAGGTATGGTGCATCGTAAAAATATTCTCTCCACCATGATGAAAAGCATAGTGGCCACTGGAGTTGTTACCGTATTTTGGGTGGTTGTTGGATATAGTTTGTGTTTTGGAGAAAGTATTGGAGGATTTATTGGTAATCCAGCAACACATTTTATGTTTAAAGGAGTTGCCAGTGGTGCCCCATGGAGTTTAACACCTACTATCCCACTTTCCTTATTTGCATTATTTCAGTTGATGTTTGCTATTATCACTCCGGGATTAGTGGTTGGAGCTGTTGCGGAAAGAATTCGTTTTACGTCGTATACCTTATTTATATTATTATTCAGTTTACTGGTATACGCACCAATTGCGCATTGGACATGGCATCCGGATGGTTTTTTATATAAAATGGGAGCGCTTGATTTTGCTGGGGGTACGGTTGTTCATATTTCTGCCGGTTGTGCTGCTTTGGCTGGAGCCTTAGTTTTAAAACGCAGACAATCACATATCGAGCAAAGAAATATTCCACCAGCAAACATTCCCTATGTGCTTATTGGAACAGGATTATTATGGTTTGGATGGTTTGGTTTTAATGCTGGTTCAGCAGGTGCCGCAAATGCTTTAGCTGTTTCTGCTTTTGCAACCACTAATACAGCAGCCGCTGCTGCAGGTTTAAGTTGGATGTTCTTTGATGTATTGAGAGGGAAAAAGCCATCTGTTCTTGGTTTTTGTATCGGAGCAGTAGTTGGCTTAGTTGCCATCACACCAGCTTCAGGGTATGTAGCAATTCCGCAAAGTATTTTTATAGGTTTTATAGCTGCAATTATTTCAAATATGGCAGTTCACTATAAAGAAAAATCAAATGTAGATGATCGTTTAGATGTTTTTCCTTGTCATGGTTTAGGTGGAATGGTAGGGATGTTAATGACAGGATTTTTTGCAACAAAAACGGTTAATGCAGGTGGAAATGACGGACTATGGTATGGCAATATGAGCTTTTTCTTAATACAATTAAAAGCTTTATCCATAGTAGTATCATACAGTTTTATTGTATCACTGTTGATTTTTAAATTTATCAATTTAGTATTGCCGATGCGGGTTAGTGTGGAAGATGAAGCATTAGGACTAGATGCTACTCAACATAACGAAAAATACGGGCGTAGACCCGATTTAGGATAGATTGCAAATCTCCGATTCAGGTTTTTAAATGGAGATTATAACATATAATGCTTGCCGCTATTGCTGTAAATTACATCTATGATTGATCTAATATACAGTAGACATCTTCGATTGCTTCTTAAAAAATATTAATGCACTGACATGTAATAAACTTCTGACCAAGTTTATGGGATGTACCTATTTTTTAATCATAAAACCAATCGAAATGTTAAAGAAAATTTTAGCAGTAACCCTCGTATTTCTAAGCTTTATTTCTGTGAATGCTCAATCAGACACTACAAAGAAAGCAGCAGCACCAATTGCTACAAACACTTTTACTGCATCAGTAGATGCTTACTACAGAACCAACTTCAATGCTCCAATTGGCAAAACAAACAACTTAACAAGTTTTACTAATTCACAGAATTCTTTCGAATTAGGCATGGCTTCTGTTAGATGGGATCATACTATCGGCAAAATTTCTGCTACTGCTGACCTTGGTTTTGGTAGAAGAGCTAATGAATTTTCTTACAACGATGCTGGAGCAATGACCGCTATCAAACAATTGTATGTTAGCTATGCTTTGAGTGATAAAGTAAAATTGACAATGGGTAAATGGGCTACTCACGTTGGTTTTGAATTATTGGATGCTTACGCTAATAGAAACTATAGCATGTCTTATGGATTCTCTTACGGACCATTCTTTCATACTGGTTTAAAAGCTGATGTGTCATTGGGCGGAAAATCTGCTTTCATGATTGGAGTAGCTAATCCAACAGATTTCACCACTACCACATCAGGTAATAAGGTAGCTATTGCGCAATTTAGTACCGGAACTAAAGACGACAAGTTGAAGGCATTTTTAAACTTTCAAGGAGGTAGTACTGGTGCAAATAGTGGTTATAACCAATTTGATTTAGTATTGAATGGTGTGATCAGTAGCCAATTCGGTATCAATTATGACGGAACAGTTGAGAGTGTTAAAACTAATGGCGCAAGTAGCAGCTGGTCAAGCAACGCACTTTATTTAAATTATGATCCTTCTAGTAAATTCGGATTAACATTAAGAGGTGAATATTTTGATGATAAAAAATCAGTTACTTCTGCAGGTATAGGTTCTAGTGTATTCGCTACTACCCTATCAGCAAATATTAAAATTGATAATTTGACAATCATTCCTGAAATCCGTGTTGACAATGGAAGTAATGCCATTTATTTAAAAGGCGACGGATCTGCTACTCAAACAACTAGCGGATTCATACTTGCTGCTATCTATAAATTCTAATTTTCTATATAAGTTATCATTCCTAAGAAAACCACTCCACAATTAAAACCTGAAACAAAAGGACCATTTTTTATGGTCCTTTTTGCTTTTGCAAACTCAAATAAAAAGTACAGAAAACAGAAAAATCCTATTTAAATAGCTTTTTTAGTCATTTTTTAAAAAATAATTTCACTTTTTTCATTTATTTTCTATCACAAAAAAATGATTTTATCAGGGTAACAATTGAAATTAAAATAACCCTTAAATTAAATACTACTAATTTTTATCGTTTTCCTCTGATTTTTGATTTCGATTACTAAAAACTTAATTTATTTATTTTTTTCATAATATGTAATCGACATATAAGTTAGCTCCAAAAAGTTGTTTATTTAAAAAATTTATGCTCAATTTGTACCAGATTTATCATTAATAAAAATTAGACAATGATTTTAATAGCTGCACAAATTGCCAATAACACCACTAGCGAAAGTCCGTTATTGATTATTGGAGTTACTGCTTGTGTTATATCCATCATTTTGTTACTTTGGAAAAATGAAGCAAAAACTACTATCTAAAATATAAGCTTAGCCATATTTTACAAGCAGCCCTCGGGTTGCTTTTTTTATGTTTATGCAAAAAATTAAAGAAATATCCCTTATTCTACTTAAGTTAGAAAGATGAAATGGATCTGGAAGCCTCTACAGTTTTTATATTGTCTTTATGCTTTTTTATTGTTTGTTATTCTCACACTCATTGCTTTCCCATTTGTAATGATTGCTCTAGCCTTTGGTAAAATCAAAGGGGGGAATATTATTTATCGAATTTGTAAATATTGGGCTTGGATTTGGTATCTCTTTATTGGTATCAGGCATCAAGAAATATATGAATCAACTCACAATACTAATCAACAATATATTTTTGTGGGGAATCATTCTTCCTATATCGACATACCTCCCATTGTATTATTGGCTCATCAACCTATTCGGGTTCTTGGAAAATATGAAATGGTGAAAATTCCCATATTTGGATTGATTTATAAATCTGCTGTGATTCTTGTAGACCGGAGTAATTCAGAAACTAGGGCAAAAAGTGTGAGGGCTCTTAAAGCAGCAATCAAAAACAATATTTCCATTTTCATTTTTCCAGAGGGTACTTTTAACGAAACGATCAATCCACTCAAATCATTTTATGATGGGGCTTTTAGAATTGCGATTGAAACCCAAACACCTATAAAACCCATCTTATTATTAGATACATTAGAAAGATTACATTTTAATTCTATTTTTTCCCTAACTCCTGGAAAAAATAGAATTGTTTATCTTGAAGAGGTTTCTGTTTCGGGGTTAGGGATGACAGACATCCCTTTCTTGAGGGATCAGGTGTATCAAATAATGGATACTGGATTAAGAAGGTATCGCAGTTATTCTGTTTGATTGTTGAAAGCGTCTTAACTTAGTCCTCTAATTTTCATGGCAATAAATTCTTCTTCTACAATACTCTCTGCTTTTTCAAACAATGAGGCAACTTTGTTTGCTGAAGTAATCATTCCATTAGCATTACCTAAGAATTATACCTGGTCTGTGCCATTTGAAATGCAAACTAATATCAAACCAGGAATAAGGGTGGAAGTAATTCTTGGCAAGCATAAAAAATATGCAGGAATTGTTAAAAGAATTTTTTCTGTGGCTCCAATTGGATTTTCACCAAAACCGCTACTAAATATACTTGATGAAGAACCTCTTATAAACCCTCAACAACTGGCACTTTGGGATTGGATAGCCAAATATTATTTATGCAGTGAAGGTGAAGTAATGCAAGCCGCAGTTCCTGCAAATTTAAAATTATCAAGCGAAAGTATTTTAATTTGGAATGAAGAGCTGGATGAATCTTATAACGATTTAAATGACGAAGAATTTATCGTTGCAGAAGCTTTAGAATTAAAGAAAGAATTAAGATTAAGTGAAGTACAACAATTACTCGACAGCTCACATGTTTACCCAATTATAAAGAAATTAATTGACAGAAAGATTTGCTATGTATGGGAAGAATTAGTAGAAAAATATCAGGAAAAAAAACAAACCTATATTTTAATGCATCCTGATTATACTAGTGATGAAAAACTTGCTGAACTTTTAAATAATTGGGGGAAGGCTCCTAAGCAAATGGAATTATTACTATCATATTTGCACCTTATCAAAACAGAAGGTGAAGTTATTCAACCCTCACTATTAAAAAAGTCTAATGCATCTGCTGCACAATTAAAGGGATTAATCGATAAAGGGATTCTCATTGCTCAAAAAAGAGCTGTTTCAAGAATTGCACTATACTCACAAGATATTGATATTAATATCCAACTTTCTAACGCACAAACTATTGCATTAACACAGATAAAAGAAGCTTTTCAAACCAAACAGGTATGTCTATTGCATGGTGTAACTGCTAGTGGAAAAACTCAAATTTATATTCAATTAATAGAAGAATATATCAAGCTTGGCAAACAAGTTCTTTATTTACTTCCAGAAATTGCACTCACTTCGCAAATCATTCGAAGGCTGCAATTGTATTTTGGCAATAAAATTGGTATTTACCATTCTAAATTCAATGCTAACGAAAGAGTGGAGATTTGGAACAAGGTAAAAAATGGTGAAATGAAAGCTGTATTAGGTGCTCGGTCTTCGCTTCTATTACCCTTTTGCAATTTGGGATTAATTATCGCGGATGAAGAGCATGATGGATCGTATAAACAACATGATCCTGCTCCCAGGTATCATGCACGGGATAGTGCCATTTATTATGCTGGATTATTTCAAGCCAAAGTATTATTGGGAAGTGCAACACCCAGCATTGAATCATACTATAATTGCCTGCAAGAAAAATATTCACTCGTTAATTTATCGGAGAGATTCGGTGATGCAGAATTACCTAAAATGGAATTAGCCGATTTTAAAAACCGAATAGAAACACCAAATGGGATTACAGTATTTACAGAAGCCTTGCTTAAAAGCATGGAGAAAACATTACAAGAAAATAAACAAATTATACTTTTTCAAAACCGCAGAGGTTATTCTCCCTATTTAATTTGTAATACATGTGGATGGATCCCGCATTGTGAACATTGCGATGTAACACTTACTTACCACAAATCAAAACACAAACTTTCCTGTCATTATTGTGGTAGCACTTACCCTGTAGTTTCAAGTTGTGCTGCTTGTGGCAGTCATCATTTTATTCAGAAAAATTTTGGAACAGAAAAAATAGAAGAACAAGTATTAGAATTTTTTCCAGATGCCAAAGTTGCACGCATGGATTACGATAGTGTTAAAGGGAAAAACGCTCATGATGCTTTAATAAAACAATTTGAACAACAACGTATTGATATATTGGTAGGCACTCAAATGGTAGTAAAGGGGCTTGATTTTGAACATGTGAATTTGGTGGGAATAGTAGATGCAGATGGTATATTAAACTTTACTGATTTCAGAGTGAATGAAAGGGCTTTCCAATTGATGGAACAAGTAAGCGGTAGGGCAGGCAGGAAAAATGCTGATGGCAAAGTAATTGTACAAGTCAGTAATTTGAAACATCCAATTTTACAATTCGTAAAAGCTCACAACTATTTTCAACTTTACAAATTTGAAATAGATAACAGAAAACAATTTGGGTACCCTCCCTTTACTAGACTAATTAGAATCAATTTCAAACACAAGGAAAAGCATATTGCAGAGGAAGCTGCCAATGTATTTTCAAATGGGATAAAAGAGCAATTTGGAAACTATATGATGGGGCCTTCACAACCTGTTGTTGACCGGGTAAGGAACCAATATATCTGGGAGATTCTTTTGAAATTACCAAAAGACAATCGGCTCATTCATCAAAGTAAAATAGCTATACAGCAACAGTCATTGATCTTGCAAACACATAAAAGATATCGATCTGTTCATATTATTACAGATGTGGACCCCAACTAAATCTTTTTATTTATTTTCATGTAGATGCGCTTACAAAATAACATATCGCTTAAAAAATATAACAGCTTTGGTATTGAAACCATCGCAAGAGACTTTTATATCTTCAGTAGTAATGATGCACTTTCTGAAATTGTAGATAACTATCAGAATCGAATACTTGAATCACATTTTATTTTAGGTGGTGGAAGTAATATCTTATTTATACAACAGTTGTTAGATACCGTTGTTTTGAAAAACGAAATCAAAGGAATCCAATTATATAAAGAAGATGAGAATTACTTCTATGTAAAGGCAGCTGCTGGTGAAAATTGGCATCAATTTGTTTTGTATTGTATCAATAATGGATGGGCGGGTATAGAAAATTTAAGCTTGATTCCAGGTACAGTAGGTGCCTCCCCTATTCAAAATATCGGAGCATATGGAGTAGAAGTAAAAGACCTAATTGAATCAGTAGAAGCCTTTCATATTGCAGATAAATCATGGCAAAATTTTACAAATGCCGATTGTACATTCGACTACCGAAATAGCGCATTTAAAAGTAAATGGAAAAATCAATTTGTAATCACGAGTGTAAATTTTAAATTAAATAAAATACCGATCTTAAAAACGAGTTATGGAGCTATTGAAACTGAGCTTAAAAAAATGGGCGTTCAAGAACTTAATATTCGAGCAATATCCAATGCAATTATTAACATTCGATCAAGTAAATTACCCGATCCAAAGTTGATAGGCAATGCGGGAAGCTTCTTTAAAAATCCCAGTATTGCAAAAGATCAATTCAATAAAATTTTGTTGAAATATCCTGACCTACCTGGTTATCTAAATATAGATGGAACCATAAAAATAGCAGCAGGATGGTTGATAGAAAAAGCTGGCTGGAAGGGATATCGAGAAGGTGACGCCGGCTGTCATTCTATGCAAGCATTAGTGTTAATTAATTTCGGTAATGCAACCGGTTGGGATATCTATGCTTTATCTGAAAAAATTATCGATTCCATTTTCAAAGAATTTAATATTAGCCTCGAAAGAGAAGTGAATATTTTATAACCTCACAAAAAAAACCCGATTACATTATTTGCAATCGGGCCTTTTACTATGATGCATTCAGATTAATTCTCCTGAACTTTAAATTCTACTCTTCTATTTAATTTTTGTCCTTCTTTAGTTTTGTTATCAGCAATTGGTTTGCTGCTACCAAAACCTGTAGCGGTTAATCTATTTGGAGCAATTCCTTTTTTAACTAAATAAGCCTTAACGATGTTAGCACGATCTAATGATAGTTTATCATTCAATTTTGCAGTACCCGTGCTTGAAGTGTGACCTTCCACATATAATTTCAATTCTGGATTCTCAGTCAATACCTTCACACCTTTATCTAATTCAGTTTTTGAAACTTTTGTTAGTTCGGTACTAGAGTTATCAAAATTAATATCGGCAGCTTTGAAATTCAATGAAGGACAACCAAATAATGCAGCTGTTCCTTTAACGTGCGGGCATTTATCTTCTTCATCATTAACTCCATCACCATCTGTATCAGGAATTGGACATCCTTGATAACGTGCAAGACCAGGAACGGTAGGACATTTATCTTCCTCATCATTGATACCATCTTTATCAGTATCTGGAATTGGACATCCCTCATATTTTGCAAGACCTTTTACAGTTGGACATTTGTCGTTATCATCATTGATTCCATCACCATCAGTATCAGGTACTGGGCATCCTTGGTATTTAGCTACACCTGGAACCGTAGGACATTTGTCATTTGTATCAATGATACCGTCTCCATCTGTATCCAGAGGGGCTGGCGGAGGCGGAGGAGGAGGCGCCACAACAACCGGTGGTTTATTCTCTTTTACAGGAATAGAAAATCCAATTGAATAATTTATATGGTTGGTAGACAAAGGAGAGACCTGACTACGATAATTCATTTGAGTATGAATGAAAGCACCTTCTCCAAGATTCATTTGCAAACCAGCTCCAATAGGTATAAAAGCAGCGAAATAAGTGGCTCCATACATAGAAGCACCTAATCCAGTATTTAAATAGGGAACTAAGAAGTATTTATCTGTCAACAGCTTGATATTCACACCTGCATCCCACTCTAATAATAATTTGCTATTACTTGGTGATGAGATACCAGATGATGCTCTAAATGGATAACTTAACCCTGATGCACCAAATGAGGTGGTGAAATCTACATGATCAGTAAGCCCATTCATATATTGAAGGCTTATACCAGCATTCATATCACTCAATTTTGCCCATCCACCATTTAAAGCGCTACTTAATGAACTACTATTAATTAATGAAGGGGTTTTAAAGTCTTGTAAAAAGAAATTAATTCCTAAAGAGGGCATTTTTTTATAACTAGTAGTCTGAGCAAAACTAATTGCAGATAGACCCATTACTACAGTAAAAAATAAAATTTTCTTCATAAACAGTTTTATTGGTCCAACAAAAATACAGTCAAGATTTCATTTTTTAAAATAATATAAACTGCCAAATTCTACACCATTAATCAACACTTATGATGTCAATGGGTTCAACTCGGACTTTAGTGAGACCTTTTTTCATGAAATCTAGCTCTTTTGCAGCTGCTCTGCTTAAATCTACCACCCTTCCCCTTTTTGCCATTCTCGGATGCATTCGATCATTAATCCGTACAATTACAAATTTATCATTACTGATATTAGTAACTTTTACCCAAGTATTCAATTTGTAATTATTACTAGCAGCTGTAAGCTTTGCATTTCTATAATACTCTCCTGTTGCAGTCTTTGTACCATCCAGATTTTTTGAGTAAAAACTGGCGATTCCGGTAATTACTTTTGCATTAGGTTTTAACTTAAAACCGCCCAAAGGCTCTAATTTAATAGAAGAATCGAGTTTAAAAGAATCTTTTAAAGGCGCAAGGCTATCCCTAACTTGAAAAAGAGTATCCGCTTTTATAGGGTTGATTATAGTATCAATTTGTGCATGAATCTGCCCATGACAGATTATCATCAATATAATGGCAATAATTTTTTTCATGCTCCTAATTGAGATTTAGCTGTCTTGCTGATCTAATTCAAAGGTAATTTACTTTAACTCCTTTAATTCGAAATATAGATTGGTAATAATTACTTTCAATGATAAGCCAAACACCATGCCAAACCTAAATTAATGTACTTAATAAATAGGAGTTAATAACATATTTACGTGTTTTTCAATTGATTACAATTAAAATAATATCAGAACTTAATTATTTGTCATTTTTATGATAAGATTATCACGAATTTGTATCAATTCAGCATTGATACAATAAATTTGATAGGTGAAATTCCAATATCGACATATAGTTGCTTTAATTTTTACACTAACTATTTATTTAACTGGTGAGGGGCAAATATGCACTACACTTGGACAGAATCCAACTACTGCATTCCCTGTTTGCGGGACTACCAACTTTGACCAAAAAATAGTTCCTTTTTGTGGAGGCAGAAGTGTACCAACACCTTGTACCGACAAGGCTGGTTACTCGGATATTAATCCATTTTGGTACAAATTCACCTGTTATGCTTCCGGTAAATTTGCTTTTACTATTACCCCAATTAATTCTAATGATGATTATGATTGGGAACTGTTTGATATTACTGGGCATGACCCAATGGAAGTTTATACGAACAGTAATTTAATTATTTCTGCTAACTGGTCAGGCATGTATGGACCAACAGGAGCAGGAAGTTCTGGAGTAAAATGGTTTGAATGTGCATCCCCTGCAATTAATGGTAATCCAACATTTAGTACCATGCCAGACTTAATTGCAGGACACAATTATATTTTGCTTGTTAGCAATTTTTCTCCATCCCAAGTTGGATATAACCTGTCTTTTCAAGGTGGATCAGCTAGTATTATTGATCCAGTTACCCCAACAATTTCAAAGGGTCACGCAGTTTGCGACGGTACTCAAATTTTGTTAATGCTTAACAAAAAAGTGCTCTGCAATAGCATCAGTTCTGATGGTACTGATTTCAATGTTTCTGGAACTACCCCAAATTCTATTGCATTAACTACTGGTCGTGGATGTGCTGTTTCTTTTGATACAGATACACTTGAATTAACTTTGCAAAACCTTCTTACACCAGGAACATATACGGTAACTTCAAAAATTGGAACAGACCATAACACCTTATTGGATAACTGTGGAAATCAGCTTGCGGTTGGATTAACAGAGAGTTTAATTTTCACTACTGCACTCCCAACTCCTATGGACAGTATTAGACCAATTGTGTGTATTCAAGATACCTTACAATTAGTTTTCAGTAGACCAATGAAGTGTAGCTCTATATCAAAAGATGGATCCAACTTTTTTATTACTGGTCCTTCTCCAGTCAATATCAAATCAGCGCAAGGAGTTTGCAGTAGTGGATTATCGGATATTATTCAAATTATCCTTAGCAGTCCAATTAAAACTAATGGTAATTATCAATTGCATTTACAAAATGGAACTAATGGGAATATTATCATTAACGAATGTGGTCAACCAACACCAATAGGTTCCATAATTAATTTTTCGATAAAAAATGTTACTACTGCAGATTTCACTTACCAAATTGATGTTGGATGCAAATACGATACCTTAAATTTATTCCATGATGCCAATAATGGAGCCAATCAGTGGAATTGGACATTAAACAATGGTACCAATAGTGCTTTACAAAATCCTATTTTAAAATTAAACAAGTTTGGAAAATTGCATACTGTTTTATCTGTAACAAATGGATTTTGTAATGATAGCAGTGTTGTTGATTTAAATTTACCTGACCATACCGTGAAGGCTGGTTTTACTATTTCGGATACACTTTGTTTGAATGATAGTTTAATGGTTGTTGATAATAGCAGTTCTAATATTATAAGTTGGAAATGGAGTTTTGGAAATAGCTTAACTAGTAACTTAAAACAACCTGTGGGCATCTATTTCCCTGCAAATGGCAATCAAAACCAATACCTAGTTGTGGAAGTAGTGCAAAATGTATTTAACTGTTCAGATACTAGTTTCAAAAATGTATTTGTTCTTCCTAACTGTTATATTGATATACCCACAGGATTTACACCAAACGGAGATGGACTAAATGATTATCTCTACCCGCTAAATGCATTTAAAGCAAGAAACCTAAGCTTTAAAGTTTACAACCGTTATGGGCAGATAATTTATGAAAGCAGCGATTGGCATGAAAAATGGGATGGTAGATTAAATGGAGAATTACAACCAAGTGGAACCTATATTTGGACGCTGGATTACACCCATAAAGATACTGGCAAGATCTTTCATTTAAAAGGCACTACTGTTTTAATTAGATAATAAATCCTGCATTAAATTAAACTGATTTTCATTTAATAAATTATACTTATTGGCTTTTACATGAACGGAAAAATCTACTTTAGATTGATAGTGTTTTGCAAAAAAAGTATTGAGCCAAAATGCTTTTCGAAATAAATATCCAGGTTTGTGATAAAGAAATTCTGGTAAAAGGTGATACCAGCGGTGCCCCTGTTCAAAAAAATATTGTTTGCATTCCTTTTTCATTCCTAATTCTTCAGCAGCAGCTAAAACCGCGTCTCTTTGACATCTTGAAAAAGAAAATGGTTTTATAATTCTTGGCTGAAAACCATAGATGAATAAATGATCTTTTACTTGTTTATAATTTTGGAATCTTGATCGAGCATCGCACTGAGGAAAGATGGGAGCTGAAATAAAAACAAATACTAAAATTGCTCTTAAAAAAGTATACTCATTTTGAACCCAATGGAATAAATCATAATGAAGAAAACAACTTATGATAAGCACTAATTCCAAAATTGACATTAAATGCAAAAGATATCCAAGCTTCAAATAAGTTAGAAAAAGTCTTCTTTTTTGAACATGAATAACCATACTTTAAAATTAATTGTAAAATCCTAATTCATATATAGTCTCATTAAGAAATTCAATAGCCCCATATTTTTGAATATTTATTTCATATCTGTAAAAGAAAATCCAAGTGGCAACAAATCAGTTGCCTTTTCAATGATAAAAACTTTCCCTGTCATTCCTCCTAAAATCAACCGAATACTATGGTTAACTATATTTTCATATTCTGTTAAACTTTGTCGGCATATTCCACAAGGACTAATTGGTTTATTGCTTTCACCTAATTGATTATGATAACTAACTGCCAAATCAATTATTGGAATGCCCGGATAGAGCGATGAACAAATGGATAATAGAACCCTTTCTGCACATAATCCTGCCGGAAAACTTGCATTTTCTTGATTGCTTCCTTTTAAGATAACGCCATTGATAAGTCTGGCAGCGGCTCCCACCTGGAATTTAGAATAAGGAGCATAGGATAATGTAATTGCTTCTCTAGCTGCTTGCAATAAAAAGGCGTCTTGCGTTTTTAGAGTATTGATACCCTGATATTCATCGAAATAAACCTGAATAAGCTGTTTTTGCATAAAAAATAAATTAGACAAAAAAGTCCCCATAGCAAAGAACTATGAGGACCTCAATGAAATTTGAAGATAAGCTATTTAATAGAATTGAACAAGCGGCTCCAACGAGGTCCTTTTTCGTAGCTAAACCAAATCATGGATGCCTTACCCACTATATTTGTTTCTGGTACAAATCCCCAGAAGCGGCTATCCTGACTTCGATGTCTATTATCTCCCATCATCCAATAATAATTATAGATAGGAGTATATGAATTTGTTTCCTTACCATTAATAACAATTTTACCATTTTGTTCATCTAAAACATTGTGTTCATAAACAGATATTAATCTTCTGTAAAGAGCAATATTTTGAGGCGTCAATGAAATTGTCTCTCCTTTTTTAGGAATTTTAATTGGCCCGAAATTATCCAAGCTAAACGGAAAATTAGCATCATCAAATGGAAAATAACCACCTACATAATTATCTACATAAAGGTTTGCAGATTTTACATTCGGTTGTTTTTTAATCAATTCAAATTCTTGAGGAGTCATATTAATCTTAAAAAGATTAGACTTATTTTCTATTGGTTGAATTTGCCCCTCTGTATCCTGCACATTAATTCCAAGCGAAGTCATTAAAAAATCTTCAGTAAAATTGATACCATTAGTTTCAACAAGATATTCTGTTTGAGATGCATTGGGCAAATATGCTTTTTGTCCATTAATATAAAGTTCCGCATTTTTAATTTGTAACATATCACCGCCTTCTGCCACACATCTCTTAATATAATTATCTGTCTTATCCATTGGATGTACAATTACTGGGAACTGATTCATCAATGCTTCTCTATCGCCTTTAAATTGGGTACGCAACACATCATAATAAAGCATTTTACTTCCATATTCAGGTAGGTTGATAATGGTATCGCCAGCAGGAACATTAAAAACAACTACATCATTTCTTTTTACAGGCGTAAATGCTGGCAACCTTTTATAAGGGATCTGAATCCATGTTAAGTAAGAGGGTGTTGTAATAGATCCTGGCATGGTATTATGAACAAATGGAAAAGACATGGGTGTTTGTGGAATTCTAGCCCCATAGCTCATTTTATTTACAAAAAGAAAATCGTTTACCAACAGCGTTTTTTCCATACTTCCAGATGGAATTACATAAGCTTCAAAAACAAATGTCCTAATAATAGTGGCTGCAACGATTGCAAAAACACCGGCGTCGATCCATTCCCTGGATGCAGGTTTATGATATAATTTCATGACTGAAGGGCCATAAAACTTTTCATTTTTTGAAAAACCCAGATAGGGGAAATAGATAAAAGGGATCAGAACAGTTGCCGTATGATGCATCATATTCACCCTTTTGAATTGCATCACAAAAATGATGGTAATCCAAATAGTAATGAATTGACCAGCAACAGGAATTAACTGTAACCAGAACCAATACTTTTTCAGTTCTGTTTTTTCTACAATTAGCCATGTATTATAAAAAGGCACTAATGCCTTCCAAGGGGTTATTCCAGCTTTCTGAAACATCCCATACATACCAATATGCCAACCTATTAACCCTACAAAAAACAATAATAAACCCATAATATTCAATTATTATAACAAAAATATCCTTTTCAATTACACATAATGTAAACTAAATGAAAAGTTTCCCTAAATTAGCTAGCGTTTAACATAATATGCTAATTAAATCAAAACATTAAACCCCTACTTTTTAAAAGAATGGATTATTTTAGCATTAAAGATATAGAGAATCTAACTGGTATTAAAGCTCATACACTTCGTGTTTGGGAAAAAAGATATAATCTCATTATTTCAAAAAGAAAAGATAGTAAACACCGATATTTTGATAATGAGGACTTAAAAACAATACTTCGAATCACTTATTTATACGAATCTGATTTTAAAATTTCTCAAATTGCTAAATTAAGTGCAGAAGCAATTAACACTTTTGCCAACATAGATCATAAAAAATCTATACCTACTGAAGCATACATTTTACAATTAATTAGAGTAACGATTGATTATGATGCTACTAATTTCGACAGTATTTTAAATAATGCTATTACAAAGCTGGGATTTGAAATTGCCATTTCAGAAATTGCCTATCATTTATTAAAAAGAATGGGACTGCTATGGTTAACTAATCATTTGATTCCTGCTCAAGAACATTTTGCAACTAATCTGATAAAATCAAGAATCATTAGAGCCATTGAAGAATTGCCAAATACAACCTCTGGTTCAAAAGAATTAACTTTATTATTTACACCTTATGGTGAGTTTCACGAAATTCCATTATTATTTGCTCATTGGCTTTTCAAGAAAAATGGAAGACGAGTAATTTATCTTGGCACTAATACTTCTATTTCAGATATATCATTATGTGTTGAACAAAGAGGTGTAACACATTTATACTTTCACCTCATCACCAATTTAACAGGGAAAACGTTAAATGAATTTGTAGAAGAATTACAAATTCTTTTCCCAACAATAAAAATCATTGCTTCTGGCCCATATACAAAAAATCTTAGTTTAAACTCACCAAATTTAATATGTTTAAAATCGATGGAAGAAATGATTCTATTTCCAATAAATTTTAAGAACCCGGAATTACAAAACTAGAGATATCAGATACAGTAATAGTTTTTCCTGAAAGTATAATTAATCTTTCAACCACATTTCTTAGTTCTCTTATATTGCCTGTCCAGTTATGCAATTGTAATGCTTCCATTGCTTTTTTATCTATCGTTTTAGTAGCTTGGCCATATTCCTGTGCAATATCTATTAGAAATTTGTCGACTAATAATGGGATATCTTCTAGACGCTGATTAAGTGAAGGCACTTGAATTAAAATAACCCCTATTCGATGATAAAGATCCAACCTAAAGTTCTTTAATTCTACTTCTTTTAAAAGATCTTTATTAGTTGCAGCTATCACTCGAACATCAACTGTGATTTCTTTATCCCCCCCTACTCTGGTAATCTTTGATTCCTGCAAAGCTCTCAACACTTTTGCCTGTGCGGATAAACTCATATCGCCAATTTCATCAAGAAATAAAGTGCCCCCATTTGCCTGTTCAAATTTTCCAATCCTTTGTTTAATAGCCGAGGTGAAAGAGCCTTTCTCATGACCAAACAATTCGCTTTCAATTAATTCTGATGGTATTGCGGCACAGTTGACTTCGATTATAGGACCATTTGACCTATTGCTTTTCTCATGTAACCACCTTGCTACTAATTCCTTTCCTGTGCCATTCTCACCAGTCACCAAAACCCTGGCATCAGTGGTGGCTACTTTTTCAATCGTTTCTTTTATTTTATTAATCGCATCGCTATTCCCTATGATTTCTTGCACCCTAGAAACTTTTCTCTTCAGTACTTTAGCTTCTTTAACAAGGTTATTTTTATCTAGGGCATTTCTAATAGTTATTAGTAATCGATTTAAATCTGGCGGCTTTGAAATATAATCGTAAGCACCCTTTTTTACAGCATCCACAGCTGTTTCAATATTGCCGTGACCACTAATCATAATTACCGGAACTTCTGAATTTGCCTGAATAATATTATCCAAAAATTCTAGTCCATCCAATTTGGGCATCTTTATATCACACAAAACCAAATCATAGGAATTAGCATTAAACTTCTTTAATCCTTCCTCGCCATCGGCTGCTTCTTCTACTTTAAACCCTTCATTGGTTAATATATCTTTCAACACATTCCTAATAGAACGTTCATCATCAATAATAAGAATTTGAGCCATAGATTTGTTTAATTCTGTTGTACTAAGATAATCATTGCTTATTTATCAAATGATAAATGAATTCCTGCATAAAAGTTCCTTGCAGCTGCAGGATTATAAAATCTTTTCGCAGCAGCATTTATATCGTTACCCAAACTATAATTTTGGTTTAGCCCATTATCTACTCCAGCAAAAAAGCGAGTTTGACATTTTTTAAAATTGACAGGGAATTCTAGTTTTAATTGAAGCAATTGATAAGCATTTGCAAAAGCATCATTTGCATCAGTTAATGGAATACGAGATACACAATTTATAGAAGAATTCAGAGTTAGTTTTTTCAGAAAAACAAAATCAATTCCCGCAACCAAAATATTTCTTGGCACTCCTGTAATCATGTTACCTGCATAGTTAATATTACCCTGTTGGTAACTTTTAAAATGATAGGGTTGAAAACTTTGTGAACCCCAGATTATCATATTAGAGAGAATCCCATTTCGATTTTTTATCACTGTTACTTTGATCGTAGCTTCAAGACCTTGTTGCAATGTTGAACCTGCATTGATAAAATATTGTGCCCCTGCAGCATTATTTCTGCTAACTATTGCATCTTTCAATTGAAAATGATAGTACGCTAAATCAAACTGAATAATATGTTGAAATAAAAAACCCTTTAAGCCTATTTCTAAATTCCATCCTTTTTCTGGTTCTAACTCTCCATAATAATTACCATCTGAAGGCCGCAATTCTGCTAAAGATGCAGGAGAAAAACCATACGCAGCTAAACCATAGGCGGCGATGGAAGAATTCAAATCATACAGTACGGATAAACGAGGAGCAGGTACAATATGGGTATTCTTATATTGTACAATTGGCAAAGGGTTTGATACACGTTTATATTGATACAACTGTTGATTCAAACTTATTCCTGCATTAATATGTAGTTTATCCCTATATATTTTTTGCAATTGGGTGTAAACACTCCACTGATTTGCAAATGCCTGATCATTGAATTGAAGTGTATCGGGCATTCCTTTTTTATTCCCATAGTCTGTAATCACAGAATGATTATAAAGCCATTCAAAACCACTAACCCATTGCAAGGCAAGTTCCTTTGATTTTACAATTAATTTAGTTCCTAAGCTTGCATTTGTTTCATTTCTGAATTCATAATTGGTAATAAAAGGATTTTCAAACCTGGTATTGTTTAAAGAGACAAAGGAATGCAACATTGTATTAGTCCCCAATTTCCATTGATCTTTTAATCCAGCAAAAATGGTTTTATTATAAATAGCTGTCTTTTGTTGCATTGCACTGGGGAATGTAGAAGTTGCCTGTCTTGAGAGCTTAGGATTGGCTAGCATTTGAGCTAAATTAATACCGCCCGGTGTTTGATAATATAGATCAGTCATCCACCCCAGGAAGTCTATCTGGTGTTCTGAGAGTTCTAAAGATGCCTGATACATTAAATTAAATTTTCGCATAGCTGATTGGTCTCGATAACCCTCAGAATACAAATAGGATTGACTTAATTCGCTGCTAAAATGTTTGGTGTGTGTTTTCCAGGATAACTGTTCTTTCTTCAGGCCATAGGACCCTTGTTCTATGCCAACTTTAAAATGTTGTTGAGTTGAATCTGAGAATGGTAAGAATGATTTTAAAAGAACAACACCCCCAGTTCCGGCTCCGTAAATACTACTTGCTGGCCCCTTCACAATTTCAGCAGCTTCAATTTGACTTAGATCCAGCAAATTTAAATAGGTATTTCCAGTGGCATCTGATAATGGAAATTCATTCCAATAGATTTTAGTATTTCTTACTCCAAAAGGCGATCTCAATAAACTTCCTCTAATTGATATCCTATAACTACCCGGTGATCTTTCTTCCATTCTAACCCCACTGATTTTATTAAAAGCAGGCACTATTGACGTGGGGCCATAAGAGTTAAGATCTGAATAATTTAAAAGTGCTATTGCGGCGCCAGCTTCTTTCCATTTGATTGTCTGACTGAACGCTTGCACCAATACAGGCGCTAAGCTGTCTTGATCGTTAGATTGATAGAGGTTTTTTTGAGCTTTTATCTGAATAAAAGTCATCATTAAAAAGAAAATTAAAAGATACTTCACTTTATAAAAATAAGAACCCCGAAACTTCTTTTACAAGATGTTTCGGGATTCAATGAAAAATAATATTAAAAGAATTTTATTTCTTTTGATTAATCACTTCTTTCACTAATCGCACAGTTCTATCAATATCTGGAATTGCCAAAGCTGCTAAATTAGGTGCATAGTGCATCGGAGCATCAGCACTTGTTATTCTGCGTATTGGGGCATCTAAATAATCAAATGCTTCCTTTTGAATGCGATAAGTTATTTCTGATGATATAGAAGCAAAAGGCCATTGCTCTTCCACAATCACTAAACGATTTGTTTTTTTAACGCTTTCTACGATCGTTTCCCAGTCAAGCGGTCGAATAGTTCTAAGATCGATTACTTCTGCACTAATGCCTTCTTTTTCCAATTCAATAGCTGCACCTAACGCCACTTTCATCATCTTATTATAAGAAACAATCGTTACGTCTCTTCCTTGTCTTTTCACATCAGCCTTTCCCAAAGGAATATAATATTCTTCTTCTGGCACTTCACATTTATCACCATACATCACTTCACTTTCCATAAACATTACAGGATCTTCTTCGTAGCGAATGGCTTGTTTCATTAACCCTTTTGCATCATAGCCATTAGAAGGTGAAACCACTTTCAAGCCTGGAATATTGGCATAATAGCTTTCAAAAGCAGTACTATGTTGGGCTCCTAATTGACCAGCACTACCCCCGGGTCCTCTGAAAACAATTGGGCATCCAATCTGTCCACCACTCATTGCCAACATTTTTGATGCTGTATTTAGGATCTGATCCATTGGAAGAACTGCAAAATTCCAAGTCATAAATTCAACAATTGGTCTTAGTCCGTTTTGAGCAGCACCTACAGCTACAGCAGCAAAACCCAACTCAGCAATTGGGGTATCTATTACCCTTTTTTCGCCAAATTCAGCCAGCATTCCCTGACTTACTTTATAAGCGCCATTGTATTCGGCAACCTCTTCACCCATTAAAAAGACCCTCTCGTCTCTTCTCATCTCTTCTTGCATGGCTTCTCTTAAAGCCTCTCTGAAAGCAATTGAACGCATAAGTACTTTGAATTAAATGAGGAGCAAAAATATAAGATTATCACCTATAAAACCAAAAGACTTGGGTCTTTTACCAACAAAAAATCCTCTCCGACCAGTCGGAGAGGATTTTTCATGGTTTAAACCCTATCTATTAAAATACGTTCCATCCAAAACTTACATAATATAGACCACCAATTTGTGGGTTACCATAACCAGTATAATAATATCTATTAAAAATATTAGTACCACCAACTTTTAGCATTGATTTGGTTTTAGGGAATTTCAAGCTCACCATTGCATCCAATGTTTGATATGAAGCTACTTCACCAGCTGCAAAAGTGCCATCATAATGGAATCCATCTAACCATCTGTAAACGATGCTGAATCCAAGTAAATTCTTAGGTCCAAAACCAGAATTATTGAAAGCTGCATTTACTCTATACTTTGGAGTATTAAAATAGGTAACAAAACCAACAGGAGTAGCTCCAATCATATCAGAATAAACATTACCACTCACAGAGAAATTCTTAGGTAATAAATACTCAATAGATGCTCCCCATCCGTTTGTATTAACATCTGTTGTTTGATTAACAGATACACTATAAATATTTCTAGTTGCAGATGCATTACCCGGAGTGAAATCTGGATTATAACCAATTAAACCTGCTGCAGATCCATTGTTTGATTGGATAACTGTTACTCCCCCTAAGAAGTCTTTGTATTTAGCCCAATAAGCATAGACATCAATTAAAATTCTCTTTGCGAATAAGCCTTTATAACCTACTTCAAATGAAGTACTTGATTCAGGTTTGAATTCACCAAAATCTTGAGATTTCAATAAACTTGCTGCAGAAATAATTCCAGGAATATTTCCTACTGCTGCAGCAGCACCAACAGCCGCACCATAATTAGTTACACTAGCCAATGTATAAGCAGGATTGGTAGAAAAATGGTAATAATCTCTCAACTGAGGTAAACCACCCATTAATCGACCTTGAGAAGTACTTAAGTTAATCCATTGGTTTTGAGTAGTTGGAAAACGATAAGCCGACTGATAAGAAAAGCGTAGATTATGATCCTTAGCTAATTTAATTACTGCTGAAGCTCTTGGGGTAAAATGACCCGCAAAATTCACATTTTTATCATAGCGTCCAGAAACAGTGATCTTTAAAAAGTCTTCAAATAAGCGCTGAGATAACTGTGCATATGCGCCAGTTTCAGCAATTTTGATAGGGCCAGTGGTATCAGCAAAAATAGTTCCTTGAGAGTTCAATACATATTGTCTCCAGCTTCCTCCTACTAAAAGATCAGTTCCAGATTTTGCTAATCCTAGTGCTTCAGTTAAATTATATTGACCTTCAGCAGTGTATACTTTTGTTCTATCCAGGAACAAACCACCACCTTTAGAGATGGGTGTTTGAGCAATAGCTTGATATAATGGATTATACAATTGGAAGCCAGTTGGTCGGCCTTGATCTGCATAAGCACGAGCCGCACCATGTGCCTGATCATGCGGTAAACCTGCATCAGCAGCAGTTACATATGCAGCGGCATAAGCAGGATACCAAGCAGTACTTGATTTCCATGCCTCATTAAATAATCGTGTAGTTGTTGTGGTTACATAGGAGTTTCCAGAATTTTCAGCTGTAGTATAACCACGTAAATACCAATTTTTTGATTTCAATTCAAGTTTATATTGGCCCATCTTGAAATCTTTAATTGAATAGCGGTCGGCACCTGTATAAACGGTTGTACCTGTTCCCCAATTAGCTGTTACAGATGCTTCTAATTTGTCGGACAGTTTATAATACAGTCCACCAGATAATTTAAAATTACTGGTAATTGGATCAATCACATCTTGTTCACCATATCCAGTACGACTCACAGATTGATTATTGTAAAAGTTACGTGATGGTGATGCTCCATATAATATGGGTGAATATCCACCTGCAACCAATGCTCCTGCTCCAATAGCAGTTAAAAAGCTATTGTAATTCGAAAGTCTAGCACCAGGATTCGCTGCTAAAAAAGCATTAGAAGCTGGAACAATACCTGCTGGCATTAGTTTCAAAACACTATTTGCTACACCACTTAAATTCGCATTCGTTTCATCGCCATAAATGTTTACTCCATCGTAGTTAGGGTCAGATGATCTAAATCCAGGCTTAACTACACCATTAGGATTTTGAGGCGTTCCATTACGATCGTAGTTATCTGAAGAGTTTGCTAACCAATCAGTAGCCTGAGTATATTCTGCTCCAATTTTATAGGCAAATTTATCTGATATCTTATTAGCCCAACGAACGGACCAATCGTAAAAGGGCGACTGAGCGCGTTGTTTATTATCAACGTTAGTTACCCCTTGTTTAATCTGGAAGCTAAGCCCCTGATATTTGAATGGATTTTTGCTATTGATTAATATGGTACCATTCATACCTCCTGGACCATAAAGTGCAGAAGATGCTCCTGGTAATAATTCAATATTATCTACATCGAGTTCAGTTAATCCGATGATATTTCCTACAGAAAAATTCAATCCTGGCGCTTGGTTGTCCATACCATCCACGATTTGATTTAATCTAGTATTTCCAGAACTATTAAATCCACGTGTTCCTACGCTTTTAAAAGTTAAACTAGCTGTAACGATATCGACACCCTTAAGATTGGTAATCATATCATAGTAGTTAGAGGCAGGAGAGTTTAAAATAGCTTTAGCGCCAATTCTCTCAATAGAAACAGGGGACTCCAAAATTCTTTCAGGAACTCTTGAAGCAGCTACAACTACTTCATCACCTAAAGTGAAGGCAGCATCTAACTCTACATCAATTACTTGATTGTCGTTTTTAACAATTACTTCCTTATTAGAATATCCAACTGAAGAAATAATTACAGTAAATGGAGTTTTTTGAACAGTAGTAAATTTAAAATTTCCTTTATCGTCAGTGAAAGTACCAGTAGAACTTCCTTTAACAGTAATTGAAACGGCAGAAACCGCTTCTTTCGATTTGGAATTTTTAACACTACCAGAAACATTTGTAGATTGTTGAGCAGTGGCATTGAAAGACAAGCCAAAAGCTATCAACACTAACACACAACTCGTGTAGAATCTTCTCATAATAGCAAGTTTAATTAGAACGTTTTGTTAAAAGTAGCAATTGTTATATTTATGCAAAAATTTAATTTGTCCACAAATCAATTAGATCTGTTGAGAAAAACAAATTAATAGTAGCAATTTATAAGATTAGCCTTTCTATTTTTGTTCATGCGCAATTATCAATTCCCTTCACAAACAGCCATATATCATGGTAAAGTAAGAGATGTTTATACCATTCATCAAGATTGGCTGGTTATGTTGGCCAGTGACAGGATCTCCGCATTTGATGTGATTTTACCAAAACCAATTCCTTTTAAAGGTCAAGTTTTAAATCAAATTGCAGCAATTATGCTCGATGCAACAAAAGATATCTGCCCAAACTGGTTGATTGATGTGCCTTCACCGAATGTTTCAATTGGAAAAAAATGTGTCCCCTTCAAAATAGAGATGGTTGTAAGAGGAAATTTGGTTGGCCATGCCTGGAGAACTTATCAATCAGGGTCTAGAAAACTTTGCGGCGTTAATTTGGCTGATGGATTAAAAGAAAATGATTTTTTCCCTAATCCAATAATAACACCTTCTACAAAAGCAGATGCTGGGCATGATGAAGATATTTCCAAAGAAGAAATTATTGCACAAGGATTAGCATCAGAGGCTGATTGGGCTGTTTTAGAAAAATATGCATTGGCTCTTTTTCAAAGAGGAAAAGAAATTGCACTTAAGCAAGGCCTAATTCTTGCTGATACCAAATACGAATTTGGCAAAATTGGAGATACCATTTTTTTAATGGACGAAGTGCATACCCCAGACTCATCCAGATATTTTTATTCAGAAAGTTTTGAATCAAGACAGTTTTCAGGTGAAAAACAAAAACAATTAAGCAAAGAATTTGTGAGAGAATGGTTGATTGCTAACAATTTTATGGGTAAGGAAGGGCAAGTTGTACCAGAAATGTCCGAAGAATGGATTGATACTATTAGCAAAAGATATATTGAGCTTTTTGAAAAAGTTAGTGGGAAAAAATTTGTTCCAGAAATTATTTCAGAAGAAAAAGTAGAATCACAAATAATTGAAAGCTTAAAAAAGCTCCTTATCATTTAATTTGAAATAGCCTGATCAAAATTGTTTATTACTTTGATCAGGCTATTTTAAAAAGTTAAAAATTAATTGGAATTAACAATTTCACACTCACATTTCTTCCCATATTAAATACCCCTACTCTATTTGAAGTATAGTTTACCGGCAAATACTTAAACCTACTCATATAATCCATGTAGCCTGTATTAAATAGATTATTACAAATCACGAATAGTTTACAAACCAACTTACCCTTCACTACAATATCACCACCAAAACTTGCATTAAACAAGGTATATCCTTTTGTTGCTGAGTTGCTTGCTGCGTATTCAAAAGGAGTTAATGCAGTATTTAGTCCGTTATAAATTGAATATTGTTTATAGATATGATTTTGATCAAAACAGCTTAAAAGTCCTATTTTAAAATAGGCATCCTTAATAGATTTTCCAATCTGTTTAATTGGAAATTTGAAGTCTGCCGTTATTCTTGTTGGCGGCACAAAAGGCAAATACTTTTCATTAATAGAAACATTTGATAAGCCACCATCTACCATACTTAATGTTGAATTAAATTCAACCCAAGGCAAAGTAGTTGGATGAATATTTAAAGTAAGTTCTCCCCCGTATAAATGTGCGGAGCCTTGAGTGAACTTATAAACTGGCGCCTCACCAAGTCCTGCTGAGTTCAAGGAATTATTAATACTATCACCGCCGAAAACGCTTTGCAAGCCTTGGGCATATATAAACTTATCAATATTATTATTAAATAGATTTAGTTCAATACCAACATCTTTAGAACTTATTCCAAAAGTTACATCTTCTTCTAAACTCGTTTCTGGTTTTATAGTGTTATCTCCGATTTCATAAACTACTGTACCATCATGAACTCCATTTGCTGCACACTCAGACACATTTGGTGCTCTCCATCCACGAGAAATATTTGCTTTGATATACGAATTGTTTGATAAATGATAAGTGCCTCCAAAACTAAAAGACAATCCGCTAAATTTTGAAGTGAACCCTTGGAATTCGTGAAGTGCATTTGGGTCAGTTGGTAAAACTGGTTCTTGATTTGTAGAATCAACCCAATGATCTATTCCACTAAAACTTCGGGTATCATATCGGATACCTCCACTCAAATTTAATTTGCCAATTTTTTGATTAGCTATAAAATACCCCCCAATCTCAAAAAAATGGTAATTCGGAATCAACATTAATGTTCCCAAACTTTGAGATGATTGATACATTCCATTAGTACCAGTAGCAAAATTAAATCCAGCTTTTTGAGGTGAGATATATTTTACATCAAAAGTTGCACCTGTTGAATTGTAATAAATATTGGATGTATTTGGAATAGTAGGATCATTAGATTCTTCGTGTTGATTTTTTTGCCAAGAAAAAACCGCTTGAATTCTTCCCTCTCCCACAGCAATTGCATTATCCCAAACCAATTTTGTATGTTGTATTCTTTGATTGATCACAAAGGCATCATACGATTTCTGTTCTTGATTTGTGGGTAATACATAAGTTGGATCACCGCCATTTAAGCCAGGATATGAAACCATTCTTTCCATAGCTCCGGATGCTGAATCTCGCGTTCCATCAACAATCCCATTATGCATATCAAAATAACTGGCATGAATTTGAGTATAGCCCCATTTTTTATGTAAGCCTATTGTTCCATCAGTATTAAAATTTCTGAATTGCGAATTCAATACATAACCATCAAAAGGATTTTGATAGGCATGGGCCATCGTATTATCTACTCTAGCACTCCAGGAAATACCATTTTTTGTCCCAGCCAAATGCAACATATTATTGATAAGCCCATTATTAGTTTGATAGTTCAAAAGAATGTCTCCTTTTGTTATACCTTCTGGAAGAGGTTGTTCCGGAATCATATTAATTACGCCAGCAATGGCATCTGAGCCATAAGCCAAAGAACCGGGTCCTTTTAAAATTTCATACCTATTAACAGAATTAGGATCTACCTCAATACCAAATTCATCAAACCAAACCTGTCCCATTTGCTTAACGCCATCATTTATGGTAAGCACTCGATTGTACCCAAGCCCTCTGATAACTGGCTTAGATATCGATTGTCCGTTTGTCATTGCCGAAACTCCAGCAACTTTTGAAATTGCGTCTATTGCATTTGTTGCACTTGTTTGTAAAAGTTCAGTATTATCAACAGTTGAAATGACATAGGGGGTTTGTTGATTATCAATTGCAGCAATAACCCCAGTTACTACTACTTCTTTTAAAGCATTTGTATTAGCCTCTAAGGAGAAATCTTTTATTGTTGCTCCTTTTATTTTTACTTCTTCGACCTTTTTACCATATCCTACCAAGGTTAACTGAATTAAAAAATCACCTGAAGGAATATTTTTAATACTATAAATGCCTTCATTATTTGTACTCACATTTTTTTTGAAGTCGGGCAGGTATATTGAAACTGCAGCTAAGGGGAGACCGGATTTATTATCTTTAACTACACCCTTTAATTCATTTTGAGCATTACTAGTTACAAAAAAACATACTAATAATAATCCTAAGATTAGTCGATTCATTTAAATATTTTAATGTTGAAATAATCAATTTTGCAGCGATCTTTTTAGATAGCCCAATTGGTATTTATTTTCAACATCGAGGCGGTGGTGAGTTAATATCAAAAAAATGATATACTAATTCCGAAGAAAATTGATATGGTGAATTAAACCTCTCCTCAAAAGTTGTTTCATTAATATTTTGCTTTTGAAAATAAAACGGAGAGAAAAACTTAAAATAGTTTTCAGCTGTTTTTGAGGAATTTGATTTATTTAGTTTATGGATTTGATTCATTTGAGATTCAAGCTGATTCTCATTATCATCTTTTAAACAAATAATTTCAATTACATCATGCGTTTTTTTGATACTGATTACATCATATAAATCTTGATGATATCGAAATTCTTCTCCCTCTTCTTCCCATCTGAAAGCAGAATCATTTATTTTGCCATTGTTGATAGCAAAAATATATTTAGATCCAAATTTTGTGGATTGAGTTTCCTTGATATATGCTTTCATCTCTGTTTTAAGACTTTGCAGATATATCATATATATTAAATGATACCCGCCAACGTATATCAAAAGACAAAATAATAATATGAAACTTATAGACTTTTTCACTAGTTAGTTGGCAAAATAAAACAAAAGCAGGAAACCTACACACAAAAATGATGAGTGTTTACAAACCATTCATTTCATCAAGCCTCGGCCTCAACCGCTGCTTACTTTTATTAAATATTTTTTGTCCGTTAACAAACCCCTGCCTTAATTCTTTTTGACGTTCCAGGGGGAGATGAATAGTATCTTTACATTCCTGAGAACAACATCCATCAAATTTCTCAGCACAATCAAGACATTGTATAAATAATAGATGGCAACCATCATTTAAACAATTTGTATGAACGTCACAAGGCTGTGAACATTGGTGGCATTTAGCAATCACATGTTCTGTAATTCGCTCCCCTAGTCGTTTATCAAAAACAAAGTTCTTACCGATAAACTTAGGTTCTAAATCCAATTCTTTTGATTGGCGAGCATAATTAATTACACCACCTTCCAAATGGAACACATTTTTAAACCCCTTATGCAACATAAAAGCGCTCGCTTTTTCGCATCTAATACCACCAGTGCAATACATAATGATATTTTTATCTTCATTCCCTTTCATCATATCAACAGCCATGGGCAATTGTTCCCTGAATGTATCTGAAGGTATTTCTATAGCCTTATCAAAATGTCCCACTTCATATTCGTAATGATTACGCATATCAATTACTATCGTATCATTTTGATTTAATAATGCGTTCATTTGCTCCGCATTAACGTATTTCCCTTTATTTTCCATGCTGAATGTTGGGTCATCAATTCCATCAGCAACAATTTTGTCTCGAACTTTTATTTTCAACACCCAAAAACTCTTGCCATCATCATCTACCGCAATATTTAAACGTAAATCGTTTAAATAATCTATTGAATACAAGAAAGTTTTAAAAGATTCAATGTGTTCACTAGGTACACTCATTTGAGCATTGATGCCTTCTTTTGCTATATAAATCCTTCCAAATACTTTTAAAGTATTCAATTGTTTATATAAAAAATCTCTAAATTCAAAGGGATTTGTTATTGGAAAATAGGCATAGAAACTGATAGTTGTCCGAGGAAATTCTTCCTTCAACAAGAGTTGTTTCAATTCTTCATTGGAAACACGATTGTGTAATACGGGCATGTTACTAAATTTCAGACATCCTTCTCAGAATGTTCCATGATTAATGTTTGGAGCTACTTGCAGGGTAGCCAAAATTTCGCAACAAAGATATGAATTAAATAAAATACAGTTATCTGCTATTGCTCCCTACTCTTAATAATGGCATAGAAATCCTGAATCCACTTGGCCTATCCCCATTTTGTTCAAATCCCTGAACATAATCAAATCGAAATATTTTGAAGATATTTTCAATCCCAAAATAGGCTTCAAAATATGTAGTGTTAGGTTGAATAAATAAAGCAGATCCTCCTGTTACAAAAAAAAGATTAAGGCTTCGAAATCCTGGAATTTTATTGGTAATTAATCCATTTAAATGATACTCCAAATGGGCACTTGCGTTGAGTTTGGATGTATTACTAAATTGATAATAAGCAGGCAATTGAAAGCTACTTAAATAAGGTGTTGCTAATATAATTTGGTTTCCCTGAACGTGCTCATAATCCGGGGTAAATAATTTGTCGGCATTTATAAAGCCTCCTATTCCCAAAGCATAATTGAGCCTGCCACCTAATTTTAAATTCAAATTATCTGTTATACCCAGATGCCATTTTGTATAAGAAACATCGCTACCAAATAACCCATTAATTCCTTGAGTTATGGAAGCTCGGAAAGTAGGATATTTTGAACCGATATTAATTTTTTGATCAGGAAATTCTATATAATTGGAACCTGGTTTCCAACTTAAATTAATAGTTATTATACTTGCCTTATTCGCTATCATATTTGATTGCGAAATTTCGGTTGGATAATTTGGAGTAAAATTTCTATTAGGAAAATCTCTCCAGTGTGTTATGTCAGCTAAATTTTCTAAAGGCTTTCTGTTTTGAAACTGAAATTCTGCTCCTACATTTAAACCGTAACCTATTCCAGCATTGTATGATATCTTAAAAAAATCTGCTTCATAGATCTTCATATAATTATATTCTTGACCCAAGGTGGTCAATGTATTCAGTATAGGTAGAATGGGAGATTCGTTATTAAACTGAAATACTTTTGAACCTCCTGATATATTGAACGTCTTTAAATACTTTTTTCCAAAGTTATAATTAACAGATAGGCTTGGGTTGAAATGTTGATTTGCAAATCCATAGCGTACATCCGGTGTAAAGGTGAATGATTTTCTACCCTTATAATTTTTCGTGAAATAGGGCGCATAATCAATCACACCTCCTTCCACCGTATTATAGAAAAAACTGGTGAGCATGGGCGGCAATCCATAAAACTCTTTTTTCTTTTGAATATTGATTGAATTGCCGGTAAACAAAAAGCCTGAAAGAGTAAATTTATTTCTCTTTTTATCCAACGAGTCAAGATAATGAGGACTTTTTCTTTGTTCTTCTAAACTATCTAACTTTCGATAGGTCTTCTTTTCTTCCAATACCAACGGAATAGGTCGTATGCTATCCCAATATGACATCGTTTTTTTATTAGCACTATCTTCAAATTTCAGAATAGTATGATCGAAAAATTTCTTTTTAAATATTGGATTTAAATTAAACTTATCATATACCTGCAAGAAATTACCATAAAAATCAAAGCCGAAAATTTTACCTGAGGGATAAAGAACTTGGCTTTTAATAACCCAAACATTTCCTGTTACCGGCACGTATAATTGTTCAAGTACTAAGGTGTCTATCAATTGCATTGCCTGTTCTTTGAGCAACTTAACTTGTACACTTTGAATCCGCCATTCATCTTCAACAATATTAATATACCCAGCAAATACTGGTTCATATTTTCTTTTGGGAATTATTTTAATTCTACTGATCTCTTTACCGTTTTCAAAGAATGTTCCTTCAAATTTGTATTTATAAAAATTGAGTGCATTACTAGAAATAGGAGATACAAAACCACGAGGATTTAAACCTCTACCTAATGAAACATTATTCTCATACAATGAAATAATCTGAGGATTCGCAAATCCAAAACCATCGCTTTGTCCTCCTACCTTAGAAGAGATTACATCGATTTTTTTTAAATCTGGTTCTTCTACAGCATATTTAACAATCGATTCCGAAAGAAATATTATTTTCTTTTTACTCGTATCACCGTCTTCAAAATCAACTGACTTACCTAAAAATTTCTTTGGATAATTTCTTAATTGCAATTGTCCCTTTAAATAGACTTCGCATTCAAATTTTTTAATTTCTTTCAAATGTTCTTCTCTCATTGAAATGGCTTTCCTAATAATAGCATAAGCCGGATCTTCCCCACCTGATTTTACCACAACCTCTTTCAAATTATATAGTTGTTCTTCCAATTCGAAATTTAATTCTATGGAAGAAAAAGAGATTTTAATTTGTTGTTCTAATGATTTGTGACCAACGTGTTGAGCAACTAAAGAATAAGTTCCAGGCGACATTTCTAAAGTAAAGGATCCTTTAGCATTAGCAGTTGTACCCTTTGTTGTACCCTTTATTAATACAGATGCAAAAGGAATCACATTTCCCGTTTTATCTTTCACCCATCCAGACACTGTTGAAGATTTAGCTTGAAGAACCTGCAGAATTAAAAGAATTGCTAAAAGCTTACGCATAGAAGAATTTAAAACTAAATTAACGGCTTAATTCTACCATTAACAAACCATTCATCCTTATGAAAAGTATTTAACTATAGTTTATAAATTTGCTCTATTCTTTCTGGCAGTTGAACCTGAAATTGCTGCTAAACCACTTACCAGGCCCCCAATCAATCCTGTCACAAAAATTAAAACCAAATAAGAGCCCCCGAGAGGCAAAATTTTGGCCACTTTGATTGAAAGAATATGTTCATTGGAAAAGTCTTTAATTATTGCCAGAAATGTCCATAATATAAATAGCCCTAAAAATCCAGTCAAGAATGCTTTCCCTGATTTTTGATGAATACCCATCGCAACTAGAAAGGAAGTGATTACAAAAGACCACCAAGGTAATCCAGTAAATAAACCTATTGCAAATGCAAGAAATGCAGTTAAAAAAATTGCCGTAATAAATTTCATAAAATATATTTATCCATTAGTGAATGTCATATGCCATTTTATTTTTTCATTTTTATTGGCATTTTCTTTGGACAAGAATAATAGTTTATAATATTTTCCTGCTACCCAACTATCTATAAAATTATCATAGAATTTAGAACCTGGATTACCGCTTTGCCCCCCTGGATACACGCCATAGGCTTCAGTTTCATCAGTCATATGAACTATCATCCGCCAACTTGGTCCATGAGCAGAGGTTGTTGCATTCACACAGTTCTTTCCACCTCCAATGGGAAGATGTAATCTACTTAAAGCAGGCAATTGTAATAAATGATTTACTCTGGTATCTTTTACAATACCCCAATCTAACTTCTTGTCTTTTTCCAATTGCGCTAAAAACACAGAAGCTTTTTTTACAGCTTCCATCACATCGTCTTCAATGGTCTCTATTTTGTCAGGAGTATTTATATTATCAGCAAACCGATAATTATTATTTTTTAATAGATTATCCAATAATGTTGATCCATCAGGCCAGGGCATTGGACTTTTTGCATTTTTAAAATCATCTTTCCAAACTACCTCTTCAAGGCTATCCCAAATGGCATTAAAAACTGTTGCCCCCTGAGCTGTTACTTCATTTCGAAAATTCCAATCTCGCATGATGTCAACATATTTTTTTTCAGTAGTTGTTAGTTTAGAAACATCAATATTTTTCAATAGTACCGGTCTGGCCATTTCTGCAAACACATCAAAATTTTCATTTTGTAAATATTGCATGTCCATAGGAGTAATACCATTCATAACAGACAATCTTTTATTAATCATCACTCCTCTATAAACTGGAAAATTATTAGACGTACCCAAATAATATGGATAAGTTGAATCGGTAGCTTTTTGGTTCGCACTACTCACCCATCCTCTTTCAGGGTTTTTTATCATTGGATTTTCTGATTCAGGAATCATCCCTTGCCATTGATAAGTACTATCTATGCCAGGCATAATAAAGTCTCCCTGCCTTTTCCATCTTGCTACAAAACTTCCTTGTTGCTTTATTGCAATATCTCCACTCTTAGAAGCGAAAGCAAAATTCTGACCAGGGCAACTCCATTCTGCAATTGCTTTCTGATAATCATCGAAATTTTTAGCCCTATTTAATTTATAAAAAGTCTTTAACCCGGTTCCCGCTTTAGTAGCAGTCCATTTAACAGCAAGGTACTGTGGGTGAATACTATCACTTTTATAATGACGATCATACATTACTGGCCCCATTGTAGTCATAGCAATGTATTCATTTACATCAGGCTTACCTTTTACTTTGATGGTTTCTAATCTCAATTCAGCTTTCTTCCATTCTCCATTATACCAATACTCTTGCATGGAAGTATCTTTGAATTGAACTTCATAATAATCTAATACATCTCTACCAGCATTAGTTACTCCCCAAGCAATACTATCATTAAACCCAATAATTACTGCAGGTGCACCAGGAAAGCTGGCACCATAGGTATTATGAGTGGGTGTATTAATTTGTACTTCGTACCAAAGTGAAGGAAGATTCAATCCAAGATGGGGATCATTACAAAGAATAGGTCTTCCAGAAGCAGTTTTTTTACCAGATACTGCCCAATTATTACTTCCATTATTTCTATTTGGTGTTAAAGGGCTTTCGGCAGAACTTGAATAGGCGGATTTATTTAAATAAGGAGAATCAACATCTTTGGGTGCGATTGGAACAATCGACGGTTTTGCAAAAGCAGTTCCTTTAGGTATAATTGGATCCAATGAATCCTGCACATTTGGGAAAAGCTGTTCAAATGCTTCGTACCCCAAATAATTTTTGGCATTAGACATTGTCAAATCCTGTTTTGCTCCACTTCCAGTTAAGTCGTACGACATATACATCAAAAACAAATAAGTTTTTAAAGGTGTCCAAGCTTCTGGTTTATAATCCATCAATTTGTATTCAAAAGGGATTTCTTCGGGCTTCAATGATTTGATATAGGCGTTAACACCTTCCGTATAGGCATCAACTGTGGCTTGCATTTCATGATCCTTCTCCATTCGCTGCATGGTTTGTTCTGCACCATATACCATCCCTAATCTTCTAAAAAAAAGATCAATATTAAGTCTTTCAGGACCAGCAATTTCACTTAATCTACCTGCTGCTACATAAGTTTGAAATTCCATTTGCCAAAGTCTGAACTTAGCATGAATAAACCCTTGTACATAATAGGCATCCAAATCAGTTTGAGCATAAATATGCGGAACGAGACGCTCATCCATGAAAACATCCACTTTACTTTTTAACCCTTCTAATTTTACATTCCCTGAAAAAGAAGTATTTGAAGCTTCTTCATTCTGCCAAAATCCTTGTTGTGGAGATAAAAAATATCCTAATCTGGGAGTTTTTGTTTTTCCAGTTGGCCATGAAGAATTTAATACAAAAACTAACCCAGCAGTTGCAGCTGTAGAAATTAAAAAAGGGACTATTCGCATTTGAATGAATTGTATTTAAAAGTACTATTTCGCTATTACAATTTTGTATTTTGTTCCCTTAATTTTTTCATCCTTTACCTGGTCTAACATAGCATTCACCTTATTTTTTTTAACAGCCACAAAGGAATTAAAATCTTTTACAACAATTAAACCAATATCGTCTTTTAGCAACTTTCCTTTTTGTGATAAGAAGCCAACAATATCTACTTTATTTAATTTGTCTTTTTTCCCACCATTAATATAAATAGTAGTGTATAAGGCCGGTTTTGGAGGCTTCTGACTAACCGGAATATCTAAAGGTTCCAAATCTTTTCTAATATAATTTGGCATTGGCTCTTCTCGATTCATTAAAAGATAAGCCGTTCCAATTGCATTCATACGTGCTGTTCTCCCATTTCTGTGTGTGAATTCAGCAAATGTAGAGGGCAGGTGATAATGTATGATGTGTTTAATTTCTGGAATATCCAAACCTCTCGCAGCAAGGTCTGTAGCTACCAAAAACAACACTGATCCATTTCTAAATTGAATTAAAGTTTGTTCTCTTTGCATTTGCTCCATTCCCCCATGAAATGAAGCATTTTGAATTCCTTTTTCTTTTAATAAAATAGAAGTCCTTTCCACAGCATCTCGGTGATTACAAAAAATGATGGTTGATTCAGCCCCTATAAAACATAACAACTGTGATAAACGATCTACCTTATCCTTACTGTCTGACAGAACCAATTGCAAACTCAATTGATCATTTTCTTCGTCACTGACTAAATGATCAATAACAAATAAATTTTGTACCCCAGCAAATTCAGGCACCTGAATGGCAGCAGTTGCTGATACCAAGATTCGTTTGGTAATTTTAGGTATAGCACCAATTACAAAACTCATTTCTTCTTCAAAACCTAAGGCTAAAGATTTATCAAATTCATCTAAAACCAGGGTTCTTATCCCATCAACCAAAAATGTTTCTCTTCTAATATGATCAGCTATTCTACCAGGGGTTCCAATTAAAAGTGATGGGGCTTCTACCAGGTTTTGAATTTCAGTTTGCATATCATGGCCACCATAACAACAGCTTACTTTAAAGCCAGTAGCCAATTTTTTCCACACTTGTTCTATTTGAATAGCTAACTCTCTTGGTGGCACCAATATCAGACACTGCACTTTATTATTTTCTTCCTGCATTAATTCCAAAACCGCTAAAAGAAACGCAATTGTTTTTCCAGATCCAGTTGGAGAAAGTAGCAACGTATCTCGATGCCTCAGAAATCCAGGGTAAGCATCCTTTTGCATTTCATTTAAAGTGTTTATTGAAACATTTTTCAATAACTCAGATATCTTATTGTCATTCAATTGCATAAGCAAAGATACTATTAAGTTCTCGGCTATAAATAGACAGAACAATTGGATATTTGCACATTATTTTGAACTTACAAAAACTGAACATGGAACTTTCCATACATACCAAAAATATATTAGGACTTCAACTTCCAACCGATCCCCGTTGGGTAAATCTGGCTGAAATATCGATTGAAGCCATTTTAACCGACCACGCTTATTGCGAACAGAAAGCAGCTACAACCTGTATTTCCTATATACAGCGATATTCCGACTATAGTTTAATGGTGGAATCGCTTGCTCCAATTGTTACAGAAGAATGGGGACATTTTCGAATGGTATTACAAGAATTGAAAAAAAGAGGACTTGAATTAGGAAGGCAGAGAAAGGACGAATATGTAAATAAACTAATCGAATTTCAACGAAAGGGAGGAAGAATCGAAGATCGTTTTCTAGATCAGATGCTTACAATGGCGTTGGTAGAAGCGAGAAGTTGTGAACGTTTTAAAAGGTTGAGTGAAGGTTTAGATGATGCCTATTTGAGAAACTTTTATAGAAAATTCATGGAAAGCGAAGCAGGACATTATACCTTATTTATTAATCTGGCTGATCATTATACCGACAAAAAATTAGTACGATTAAGATGGAAAGAATGGTTAGAATATGAGGCAGGGATAATGGATGAAATGGCAATTCGTGGAGATCGAATTCATTAATTATTATCCTTTCACTCCTTTTTCAAAATAGTCAAGTTCCAGGGTTAGATCAAGAAAGGGATACTTTTCTTTGAGATTGTTTGTTTTGGAATAATAGCGAGATAAAAACTGAAGATGGTTTTCAGACCTTGGGTTAAAAGGTTTATGTTGAAAGGCAAGATTGATTTCAGCAATTTCTTTCATGACTGTTTTTGTAGTTTCATTCATGCATGATTCTACTAATTTTTCCCAAACATATTGAGTAGCTTGATAATTCGGATGAACCAAATCTTCTGCATAAAATCTATAATCGCGCAAATCATCAATCACCAATTCATAAGCTGGAAAATAATTTACATGCACGTTTATTTCTACTAATTGATGGACGGCTTGAATTAAGACTGCTTTACTTCGATTGTTTTCTACTAGCCCTTCTCTCAAATGTCTGACAGGACTAATCGTCAATAAAATTTGAAGTTTGGGGTTGAATGAGTTTAATTTTCGAATGAGCTCATCAAAAATGGACACTATTTCTGCTGCTGTCATCAATCTTTTCTGAAACCATTCACTAGGTGCTTTATGATTATTGGAAGCAACAGCATGCAATTGGGCATTGGGTGCATTTTCGGTTAGTGTATACAACCAAGCTGATCCAAGAGTAATGATTAAGAAATCTGATTCTTTAAGATATAAATGAGCAATTGATATTGACTGATTGATTTTTGTGATACTATCTTCAGCAGTTAATCCTGAAAATCTACTATGATGATTCCAACTATGCCATACCTCATTTAACTGAAACAAATCAGAGGTAGTATATTTTTTATTAGAGATATAATCCGTAATTGCATTAACTACACTTACTGGATTAAATAATATTCCATGTGGATTTTCTAGAATTTGAAACTTATGTTTACGAAGTTTTTCACCAATATTTTCAGTAAAGCATGAGCCCATCAAAAACAATTTGTTTTGTAATTGTATAGGCTGTTCTAATTTTTTAATATCGAATTCAAAATGAAACTTCATAATAATGTTATTTCATTCTTTGTTTCATCGCTTCGTATAAAATAATTCCTGTTGCAACAGAAACATTATAAGAATCAAATTTGCCCGCCATTGGGATTTTAAAAAACTGATCCGCAGCTTTTGCAATATAGGGTTGTACACCCTTACCTTCATCTCCCATAATTAAGCAACAAGGTCCGGCTAATTCCAAATCTGCTACATTTTTTTCTGCACGCATTTCACTGGTAAAAACCTGTATTCCATTTAGGTGTAAAGTATCAACGGCTTTAAGTAAACTATTAACTCTGCAAACATGAATTAACTCTAATGCACCAGCACTGCTTTTCATAGCTTCTTCATTAAGCGCTCCAACGCCTTTATCAGGAATAATAATAGCATGTGCACCCGTACATACAGCAGATCTTGCAATTGCTCCAATATTTCTTACATCTGTTACACCATCCAACATTACTAACAAAGGAACATTCCCTTCTGAAACTACATGATCAATTACTTGTTGTAAATCCATATAAATAACAGATGCTACAAAAGCCATCACTCCTTGGTGGTTTGCCCTGCTCAAGCTATTTAGCTTTTCAATTGGGACTACTTGAATAGGAATATTTTTTTCTTTTGCTAAATGACGGATAGCACCAATACTATCTCCCTCCACGTTTTTTTGAAAAAATATTTTATCAATTGCTTTTCCTGAATTAATTGCTTCGATTAATGGCTGACGACCAATAATTAATTTATCTTGTTTTGGAGGCATAGTTTTTTTATTTAAGTTTCCCTTGAACTAACATTAATTTAATCTTATAGATAGCTGCCACTGACATTGAATCGGTAATTTTTCCAGCTTCTACCATTTCATATACTTTTTCAAAGGGAAGTTTTTGAATTTGCAATTGTTCAGTTTCTTCCGGTTCTGCCGTTTTTTGAGTTATCCCTCTAGCTAAAAAAATTATGGCAAGTTCATCACTCACAGAATTCGATAGATGCATGGATAATAATGGTTCCCAATGGTCTGCTATCAAACCCGTTTCCTCCAGCAATTCTCTTTTAGCGCCTATTAAAGGATCAATTCCAATTAAGCCGCCACCTTCCGGAATCTCCCAACTATATTGATCTACTGTAAATCGAAATTGTCCAACTAACCATGTATTCATCGATTCATCTAAAACCATAACACCTATAGCAGTGTTTTTAAAATGAACTTTCCCATAAATTCCTTTACCGCCGCTTGGGTTAATTACTTCATACTCGGTTAATTTTATCCAAGGATTATCATATGCCTGATTTGAAGCTAAAATTTTCCAGGGATTCGATTCAGGATTCATGATTGATTATTTCTTAAACTAACAGGTATTGATATCAACAAATAAATGAGTACTATAGTAGCTAAAGTAAATTTAATGGTAGCAAAATAATGCGTCATCTGTAAAGAAACTACTGTAAAATTACCTGCTATTGTTTGCAACATCAATAAATTTTCACCAATATCTAAAACACCTGCAACAACAGCCACTCTTGCTAATGTTAAACCGATCATTTTTAAATTTTGATTTTTCCATTTCGTTGAAACTGCTTCACAGGCAAGTGCAAGAAATGCTACATATGATACGATGAATAAAAAATCAAGCCAGATATTCATTTTGGCTACAGACATATCCCAAACTTCCATTAAAAATGCAACTTGTCTAGGCTGAGTTGCCATTTCTAACTCAACAATTCCTCCTGGACTACTATTTCTTTTAAGACTTGCCCCTTGCCATTGAAGAGCCGCAATCATTAAAATGCAAGCAAAAGCAGCAACAATTAATTTCTGTCTCATCTTTATTGAATATTAAGTAAGGTAACTCCCCCTAAAAATAAAAAACCTCCGCTCAACTTGCGAAGGTTTTTTTTATTTTTCAGAAAACTACTAAATTCCAAAAGCAGTTTTTACTTTTCTTACATAATCCAATTTCTCCCAGGTAAACAGTTCTACTTTCATAGATTTCTCTTTACCAGAAGGATCTTTGAAGGTCTTCACCACCACTTCGTTCTTGCGGCCCATATGCCCGTAAGCAGCAGTTTCGCTATACATCGGTGTTCTCAACTTCAATCTTTGCTCAATGAAGTAAGGACGCATATCGAAGATGCTTTGTACGATCTTTCCGATCTGGCCGTCGGTCATTTCAACTTTTGCAGTTCCATAAGTGTTTACATTGATGCTCGTTGGTTTTGCAACCCCAATGGCATAAGACACTTGCACTAATACCTCATCAGCCACACCTGCAGCTACTAAGTTCTTAGCGATATGTCTGGTTGCATAAGCAGCAGAACGGTCTACCTTACTTGGATCTTTACCGCTGAATGCGCCACCACCGTGTGCACCTTTTCCACCATAGGTATCTACGATGATCTTGCGGCCTGTTAAACCAGTGTCGCCATGTGGACCACCAATTACAAACTTACCAGTTGGGTTGATATGGTATTTGATATCCGCGTTAAATAATTTCGCGTATTTTTTGTATTTCTTTTTAACTCTTGGGATCAGGATATTGATGATATCGTCTTTGATCTTAGCCAGCATTTTTGCTTCCTGATCAAAGTCATCGTGTTGGGTAGAAACTACGATGGCATCGATTCTAACAGGTTTGTTATTATCATCGTATTCTAAAGTAACCTGACTCTTTGCATCCGGACGTAAGTACTGGATCGCTTTATTCTCGCGGCGAAGAGCAGCCAGTTCAATTAAGATCTTATGAGCCAGATCCAAAGCCAATGGCATATAATCTTCGGTTTCGTTGGTAGCATAGCCAAACATCATACCCTGGTCACCTGCTCCTTGATCTTCTTTTTTCTTCTTGTCTACACCCTGATTGATATCAGCACTCTGTTCGTGGATAGCAGATAAGATACCACAACTATTAGCTTCGAACATGTACTCGCTCTTAGTATAACCGATTTTGCGAATCACACCACGTGCAATTTCCTGCACATCCAAATAAGCTTTAGACTTTACTTCACCAGCCAATATTACCTGACCAGTAGTAACTAAAGTTTCACAAGCCACTTTCGATTCTTTATCGAAAGCCAAAAAATTATCAATCAATGCATCAGATATCTGATCGGCTACTTTATCAGGATGGCCCTCAGATACACTCTCGGAAGTAAACAAATAAGGCATAGGTGTTTTTTATAATTTAATGATACAAATAAATTTTAAAAGTTTTGCTTTTTTGAATTAGCATTCAAAAAATAAAAGGCATAGCTAGTTCGTAAATTAATATTCATCTGTAAAAGTCAGATCTTAATGACTTAACTATCTGAAAAAATTACTTCCCAGAAACATCATTATACAACTCGAGATATTCTGTTAAATCTGAATCCCATCCTTTAAATGGAACAGTTTTTTTGCCTTTTACTTTAGAAAATTCATCCATTAATTTCTTTTCTATAATATCAGATCCAAAAGTAATGGCATCGGCATATGTGGCTCCGCCTCTGAACATGGCCGTATTATTATTTTCTTTAAAGCTCTCTAAATCCTTTTCTTTGATATTAACATTAATAAGGGCTTTTTTGATAAACTCTTGTCCAAAATCTTCTGTAAAGGTATTTTGACCAACAGTGAATATCACTTTACTATTACCAAAAACCGGCTCTTTTTTATAGGCAGTTTTTATGTAAGCTGGAATTAAACCAGTCATCCATCCACTACAATGAATAATATCTGGAGGCCATCCGAATTTTTTGACAGTCTCCAATGCTCCTTTGCAAAAGAAAATGGTTCTTAACGCATTATCGTCAAACCAAGTTTCGGCATCATCGTGAAAAATCTGTTTGCGTTTAAAAAAATCTTCATTTTCGAGAAAATAAACTTGTAAGCGAGCATTAGGCAAAGAGGCCACTTTAATTTGAAGAGGGTAATCGTCATTATCAACAGAAACGTTGATTCCTGAAAGACGAACAACTTCGTGTAAACGATGTCTTCGCTCATTAATTACACCAAATCTCGGCATGATACACCTTACTTCTAGTCCAGTATCATTACTTTTAATAGCCAATTTGTTAATCACTTCTGCGAACTCAGTTAGTTCCAGATAAGGAGACATCTCCGTGGCTATGAATAAAATTCTTTTCTTTGTTGACATTATCACGCCATTTTAGCAAACTTGAAAATAATCCGCGAAGGTACTAAAAATAGATAGAAACGCAAGCTGATTTGAATTAGTGGAGTGGTTCCCTAAGTTTTTGCAACACTATTTGATACATTTGATCTTAAATTATTGCAAATAATAGACCTAAAGTGGGGAAAAAACTGAATATTAAAATTGCTTGCGTAACTTGCCATGGAACGAATGCTACATGAAAAAAAGGCTAATTGCTTTCATAAAATATCTATTTTTCTTAGGAATTGGCGTATTTCTGGTTTGGTGGAGTTTGCATCAGATACCTTCTGACAAGTGGGGAGAGTTTAAAAATTCTCTTAGAACTGCTCGATATGGATTAATAGCACCTGTATTTCTAATATTGACGCTTAGTCATATCTGCAGGGCATTAAGATGGCGCATTTTGATGAGTCCAATGGGTTATACGCCTTCTATTCCCAATACTTTTTTTGCGGTGATGATTGGTTATTTGGCCAATCTTGCGGTACCTCGTTTGGGAGAAGTGCTCAAATGCACCATATTGGCCAAGTACGAAAAAGTACCCACTGAAAAACTAGTGGGAACCATTGTGGCTGAGCGAGCTTTTGATGTAATGTCTTTGGTTTTAGTTTTTTTGTTAGCATTTATATTGCAATTTGATGTGGTTGGGGAGTATGGCAAACAATTGCTCAAGGAACTTTTACAAAACAAATCGGGCCATTATTCTGCAAATAAGCTTCTGATATTTTTTGGGATTATTATAATTATTCTTATTTCATTAAAAATCTGGTTCCGACAATTTGCGCATCTTAATATTGTAATCCTATTCAAAAAAATCCTTCGAGGTATTTGGGAAGGATTGAGTAGTGTAAATAAACTTCAAAATAAAGGTTTGTTCTTTTTTTACAGTATTGCAATTTGGTCTCTATATATATTGGGGACTTGGGTAGGTTTATACGCCACACAGGGAACAGCCCATTTAGGATTACAAGATGCAATTACGGCTTTAGCATTTGCCAGTATTGGTATGATTATTACTCCGGGTGGTATCGGAGCCTATGCATTCTTCATGGCAAAAGTATTAGAGAAGAGTGACATTCCTTTTGAGTTGGGTTTTGCAAATGGAACTTTACAATGGTTTGCTCAATTTATGATTGTATTAATCGTGGGAACCATTTGTGTTATTTTATTACCTATTTATAATAAAAAAATATTGCATGCGAGCAATTGATAGTATCCCTCAAAAAATCGAGACATTAAAGTCTCTTAGTTTTAAAATCGCTTCTTGGAGGGCAACAGGAAAAACTATCGCTTTCACAAATGGTTGTTTCGATATTTTACATGAGGGACATATATTTTCTCTTTCTCAGGCGGCCAAAGAAGCCGATTATTTAATTATTGGAGTTAATAGTGACGCAAGTGTAAAAAGATTAAAAGGGAATGACCGCCCCATCAATCATGAACAAAGTAGGGCATTATTATTAGCAAGTTTAGCTATAGTTGATGCTGTAGTGATTTTTGAAGAAGACACGCCCCTAGAACTCATTAATTCAATACTTCCCGATGTATTAGTTAAAGGAGGAGATTACACTATTGATCAAATTGTAGGTTCTAAGGAGGTAATTGCAAGTGGTGGGAAAGTTATTGTGAATCCATTAATTGAAGGATTCTCCACAACAGGTATTATTCAACAAATCAAATCTTCCTATTCATAATTGCTCCAATCAAAAACTTAACACAAAAAAGTTAATCTCTTCTATATTTTTGGTTATTAGACTTTTTAAATATGGCTAAAAGACAATTTATACAAAGAGATATTAGTTGGTTAAGTTTTAATGCAAGAGTATTACAAGAAGCCAACGATCCCAGCGTTCCATTAAGTGCAAGAATTAGATTTCTAGGTATCTTTTCTAATAATAGTGATGAATTTTTTAGAGTTCGGGTAGCCACATTAAAGAGGATGATTGAATTAGCTGAGTCTCGAAAAAAACTCAATATGCATTTGGAAATTGCACCTCAGACAATTCTGGATGATATTCAAACAATTGTTTTACAACAACAAAATGAATTTAATAGAATTTGGGAAGGAATATTAAAAGAACTAAAAAAACAGAAAATTTCTTTAGTTGACGAAAAACACCTAAATAAGGATCAACAAAAGTTTGTTCTTAAATATTTTGAAGAAGAAGTACGCTCTAATATTATTCCTTTAATGATAGAGAGTTTACCATTACTTCCTTATCTCAGAGACAAAAGTATTTATTTAGGTATCGTAATGTCGAAAGTAAGTTCAGCTTATCGACAAAAATATGCGCTCATTGAGATTCCCGCAAAAGCTAATGGACGCTTTGTGATATTACCTTCCAAAGTGGGTGATACACAAATTATTTTATTAGAAGATATCATTCGTTTTAACCTTCCCCAGATTTTTTCATATTTCGGATTCGATCATTTTGAATCACATATTTTCAAGGTTACAAAAGATGCAGAGATTGATTTAGATAGTGATGTGAGTACCACATTTGTAGAAAAAATTGAAAAAGGATTAAAAAATAGAAGAAAGGGAAAACCTGTTCGTTTTGTGTATGATAAAGAAATGGATGCCGGCTTATTGGAGTATTTAATTCGAAGATTGAATTTAAACAGAAAAAGTAATATTATACCCGGGGGGCGAATCCACAATTTCAGACATTTTATGGATTTCCCGGATGTGATTAAAGAAAAATCCTCTAGAAGGCCTTCTTTCACACATTCTGAATTAAAAAGCACCATGCGTGTTACTGATGTGATTTTAAAAAAAGATGTATTACTAAATTTTCCCTATCATTCTTTTAATGCTTTGATTGATCTACTAAGAGAAGCAGCGATGGACCCTGATGTGAATTCTATAAAAATTACTGCTTATCGTTTAGCTTCAAATTCTAAAATCATTAATGCTTTAATTAACGCAGCTAGAAACGGGAAAGAAGTGGTAGTTATGTTAGAACTAAAAGCAAGATTTGATGAAGAGGCAAATTTAGAATGGAAAAAAATATTGGAAGAAGAAGGAATTAAAGTATTGTTAGGGGTACCTAAAATAAAAATCCATGCGAAGCTTTGTATCATTAAAAAGAGAAAAGGTAATACTACTATCCAATATGGATTTGTAAGTACTGGAAATTTAAATGAAAGTACATCGAAAGTATACAGCGACCACTGTTTAATGACAAGCAACAGAAATGTAATGGCAGATATTAATCGCATCTTCCGGTATCTTGAAAATTGGAAAATTGGAACGACCCCATTACAAGCATGCAAAACTTTGATGGTTTGCCCTAATAATATGCGTAAAGAAATTATTGCATTGATTAATCGTGAAATCAAGGCGGCTAAATCTCGTAAACCATCCCAAATTATTTTAAAAGTAAACTCACTTAGTGATGATCTTTTAATTAATAAACTTTATGAAGCGGCAATAGCAGGAGTAGAAATTAAAATGGTGGTAAGAGGTATTTTTTGTGCAAAGTTAGAAAATAAGAAATTTAAAAAACAAGCAACAGCAATAAGTATTGTTGACGAATATTTGGAACATGCCAGAGTAATCATTTTTCATAATGGAGGAAATGAAAAAGTATTTATATCTAGTGCAGATTGGATGGTTAGAAATTTAGATCACCGAGTAGAAGCGGCAATTCCAATTACAGACCCCCTTTTACAACAGGAGATAAAAGATATTATCCACATACAATTAAGAGATAATGTAAAAGCAAGAATACTCAACAACGAATTAACTAACAACTATGTACCTTCCGACGGCAAAAAGAAAATAAGATCTCAAATTGAGACTTATAATTATCTGATCAAGAAAAATACAGCAACAAGTGAGGTTAGCAGCCATTGATATCGGAAGTAACGCAGCCAGGCTATTGATAGTTGATGTCATAACCGACAAATATGGCAACCCCATTTTCAACAAACTTAATTTGGTAAGAGTACCCTTAAGGTTAGGATTTGATGTATTTGAAAAGAAGGAAATATCTAAGGAGAAAAGAGGTATGATTCTCCAAACTATGAAAGCTTATACTCATTTAATTAATGCCTATGGCGTTACAAATACTATTGCTTGTGCAACCTCCGCCATGCGTGATGCTAGTAATAGTAATGATATCATTCGAAAAGTCAAGATGGAAACAGGCCTGAATATTGAAGTAATTACAGGCGATTTTGAAGCATCATTGATATATGAGAACCACGTAGCAGAAACGATGGACACTGATCATAGTTATTTGTACATTGACGTAGGAGGTGGTAGTACGGAACTCACTTTCTTTGCAGAGGGTAAATTAATTTTCAAACAATCCTTTAACATTGGAACAATCAGAATGTTAAAAGACATGGTTAGTGATGCTAAATGGAACGAGTTAAAAGACTTCATAAAAATAAAAACCAAAGGATTTAAAAAAATAGTAGCAATTGGTACAGGTGGAAATATAAACAAGGTTTTTTCTTTGAGTAAAAAGAAAGATGGAAAACCGCTAAGTATTGAACTATTAAAGGATTACTATAAAGAGATTTCTAGTTTTTCATTAGAAGATCGGATAAATGTATATAAACTACGTCCAGACAGAGCCGATGTAATTGTGCCTGCCCTTCAGATCTATATTAATATTATGCGCTGGTCTGATTCAGAAGAAATATATGTGCCAAAAATAGGCTTAGCAGATGGTTTGATTCAGCATTTGTATAGTGAGTTAAGTTCAAAAGCATAATGCTTTATAAAACTTGATTCACCGATAACAGCTAATATTTCACCCATATTCCCTCTAAAGACCTTAAACCTTGAATATATTTGAGTAAGTAGTTCATTTGTAAAACAACATTAACCTCTTGCTAAATCAAAATAAAAGAATAGTATCCATTATTGCTCATTTTGCTGCTTGGGCATGTTTTTTTGCGCTACCCTATTTAGTTTTTTTCCCTAGACTTCTCGATTCTCAGTTTACAATGAGTGATCACTTAATAGCTACTATTATTTGTAATAATGTTTATTTAGTAATTTTTTACTATTTTAATACACAATTTTTAATTCCCAAATTTCTGATGAACGAAAAATGGGGCCTCTATATTTTTTCCATTATTACTTCCTTATTAATTTTTCTATTTCTCCCAAAATATATTGCAGGTCTTATAGCCAGTCCTGAAATACATCCCATTATTAATCATAACAATGAAAATGGCCCTAATAGACCAAGAATTAGGAGAAGGGGGCTTGTGGATACTTATAATATTGCTATCTTCTTTCTTGTGTTTACAGTAGGAACTTGTATTTCAGTCATTCAGCGATGGCTAAAAACTGAAGAAACAAGAAAAGAAACAGAGAGCCAAAGAGTAAATACTGAATTATCTTTTTTGAAATCTCAAATCAATCCACACTTCTTCTTTAACACTTTGAATAATATATATTCATTGGCTATAATTAGAAGCGAAAAAACTGCTCCAGCTGTAATGAAGCTCTCATCAATAATGAGGTATATTCTAACAGAAACAACACAAGATTTGGTGGCTCTTCAAAATGAAGTTGATTTTATTAATAATTTTATAGAATTACAACAAGTAAGATTAACAGATAAAACCATCATTAATTTTCATGCCATTGGAAGTATTGAGAATAAACTTGTAGCACCCTTAATTTTCATACCCTTTGTTGAAAATGCCTTTAAATATGGAATTAGTACTAAACTTGCTTCTACCATTGAGATAAAACTCGAAGCCTTCGAAAATAAAATAGTTTTTGATGTGAGTAATTTTGTTATTCCATCAGAAAATAATATGCTTGAAAATACTGGCATTGGCATTAACAATGTAAAGAGAAGATTGGAGTTAATGTATCCCTATAAACATTTACTTACTCATACTCTTAAGGATAACAATTATTATGTTCATTTAGAGATTCAATTATTATGATTCACTGTATAGCAATTGACGACGAGCCTTTAGCACTTCAACTAATTAATGAATATTGCGGGAAAATTTCTTTTCTTCAATTAGACAAAGTTTTTACAAATACTGATGAAGCAAGAGTTTGGCTTTCACAAAACAAAGTAGATCTGTTATTCTTAGATATCCAAATGCCTGATGTGAATGGACTTCAATTTTATAAAAGTCTTTCTGTAAAACCATTAGTAATTTTTACTACTGCGTATAAAGATTTTGCAGTGGAAGGATTCAATGTAGATGCTGTTGATTATTTATTAAAACCTTTTGAATATGATCGTTTTCTAAAAGCTGTATATAAATCAAAAGAATACTTGGAATTTTTAAGTTCACAGGAGTTACAGCTAAATTCAATTTTCGTAAAAGTGAATTACGAAATCATGAAGATCAATTTAAAAGACATCGAACTTATTGAAGCTTTAGACGATTATATTAAATTGTATATCAAGCCCAACCCGGTTTTAACATTAATGACTTTAAAAAGTATTCAAGAAAGGTTACCAGTTCGAGATTTCGCAAGGGTTCACCGATCATTTATAGTACCCATCAATAAGATTGAAAAATTCAGTAAGACGAAATTATTGGTTGCAGGAAAAGAAATCCCCATTGGAAGTAGCTATAGTTTTGTTTATGATCAACTTTTGGAGCTATCTCAGAATAAATAAGTTATTGTTGAGGTTTAGTTATCATTTTTAGAAGTCAGCCAATCCCCTACCTTTGGCAAAATTATTTGTATGGACTTTTTAAAGGAACTTGGAATACTCCCTCAAAACAAAGGTGTATCTACTGGCACAAAATGGATTGAAAGCAATGGAGAAGTCATTGAATCATTTTCTCCTGTTAATGGCCAATTAATTGCTGCTGTAAGCACTACTGATAATAATGCATACGAAAACCTTATTTTAACATCAGAACAAGCTTTTAAAGAATGGCGCAATTGGCCTGCTCCGAAAAGGGGTGAAATTGTTAGACAGGTTGGTGACGCTTTAAGAAAGAACAAGGCATCTTTAGGCAAATTAGTGAGTTATGAAATGGGGAAAAGTTTGCAGGAAGGCTTAGGTGAAGTTCAGGAAATGATTGATATCTGCGATTTTGCTGTTGGGCTATCCAGACAATTATATGGTTTAACCATGCATAGTGAAAGACCTTCACACAGAATGTATGAACAATGGCATCCTTTGGGTATTGTTGGAATCATTTCTGCTTTTAATTTCCCTGTTGCTGTTTGGAGTTGGAATGCAGCTCTGGCATGGGTTTGTGGAAATACAACTGTATGGAAACCAAGTGAAAAGACTCCACTTTGTGGAATAGCAATATTTGAAATTGTTAAAGAAGTATTTGCTCTTAATAATGTACCGGAAGGAGTCAATTGCCTGATACAAGGTGGTAGAGAATTGGGGGAATGGATGAGTAAGGATGAAAAAATCTCTTTGATCTCGGCTACTGGAAGTACCAGAATGGGTAAGGCAGTAAGCGCAGCTGTTGGTGCAAGATTAGGAAAGAGTATCTTAGAATTAGGCGGTAATAATGCAATTATCATTTCTGAACATGCAGATCTGGATATGTCATTGATTGGGGCAGTTTTTGGAGCTGTTGGCACAGCTGGACAAAGGTGTACAAGTACAAGAAGATTAATCATTCATGAAAAAGTATATGATCAGTTTAAAGAAAAATTACTTAAAGCTTATCATCAAATAAAAATTGGTGACCCATTAGATTCTGATAACCATATGGGACCTTTAATTGATAAAGATGCTGCAAATATGTATGTTCGGGCCATAGAAGAAGGCAAAAAGCAAGGTTGTAATTTTATAGTGGAAGGTGGGGTTCTTTCAGGTGCGGGATTTGAAAGTGGATGTTATGTAAAACCATGTATTGCAGAAGCAAAAAATAATTTTGCGATTGTACAACATGAAACATTTGCCCCAATTTTGTATTTGATGAAATATAGTACTTTAGATGAGGCCATAGCTATCCAGAATGGAGTACCACAGGGTTTATCATCCGCAATTATGACATTAAATATGCGTGAAGCAGAAAAATTTCTTTCACAAACAGGTAGCGACTGCGGAATAGCAAATGTAAATATTGGAACTAGTGGTGCAGAAATTGGTGGGGCATTTGGAGGCGAGAAAGAAACTGGTGGAGGAAGAGAAAGTGGAAGTGATGCATGGAAAGCATATATGCGTAGACAAACCAATACCATTAACTGGAGCGATAAACTCCCCTTAGCTCAAGGAATTAAATTTGATTTTTAGTTAATTACTTAAAAAAAAATACCGTCCTAAGTTTTCAGGACGGTATTTTTTTTTAAGCTATTTTGCAAAAGATATTTTAAAACTTGTCCCTTTGCCAAGTTCACTATGAACTTCAACCTTTCCACCCATTGCATCAATCTGGTTTTTAGTAATAAATAAACCAATGCCTCGAGCATCCACATTATTATTAAATGTTTTATACATCCCAAATAATTTATCACCGTTCTTTTTCATATCAATGCCAATGCCATTATCGCTTACTTGAAATATCATTTGATCCATTTCGTGAAGAACTGAGAGCTCAATTTTGGGTTGTCTTTCTGGAGAACTATATTTTATAGCATTAGAAAGGAAATTCAAAACTACACTTTCTAAATAAGCAGGGTTATAATTAACTAAAGTGTTTTCTGGAACATCGTTTACTATGATTACATTTTTCAATATAATTTGTTCGCTCAGAACTCCTAAAGCTTGCAGAATATATTCCCTTAAATTAAGAGGCTCTATCACCATATTTAAATTGTTCCGAATTGAAACTACCTCATTTAAATTATATAAAGTATCATTTAATGAAAGAGACACTCGTTTTAAATGTTGCAACAACTCACCTTTTTCAGCAATTGTGTCTTCTTTCTCAAGGAAATTCAAAATCGAGATAATATTACTGGTATGAGAACGAAGGTTATGAGAAACGATATAGGAGAAATTGAGTAACCGTTTGTTTTGTTCATTTACTAAACTAAACGATTTGTTTAATTCAAATTCCGCATTTTTTGTTTGAGTAATATCCCTTTGTATTGCAATATATTGATACAATTTTTTATTGATATCAACAAAAGGTACAATTGTACAATCTACCCAGAAAAAGTTTCCTCCTTTGTTTTTGTTTCTTATTTCACCTTTCCATATACTACCATTTTGAATAGTATTCCACAAATCTGTAAAGAATTCATTCTTATGGTAATTAGAATCAAATATTTTTAAACTTTTACCTAACATTTCGTCCAAAGAATACTCTGTAGCTTTTATACAATTTTCATTTGCATAAGTGATCAACCCTTTTTCATCCATAATCATCACTATCGACGATTCATCTAAGGCCAATTTATAGTCAGTAATTTCTTTTACTACTTTACTTAAATGAATTTCCTTCAGTTTCAACTCGTTAATATCTTCAATTGCCATAACAATACCTGATGCAATAGATTTTTTATTGAATACAGGGAACATATTCATCTTATACCATTTATCAGAACCATCATCTTGTATATAGTTAATTTCATAACTAATAGTTTCTCCATTAAGAACAGATTCCAATGCATGAGTTATACTGGGCTGTCGTGCTTCCGAAAAATATAAAACTGAAAAAGTATGCAGGTATAAGGTTTTATGTAAATCATTTTGAGCAAATTTTTGCATCATTGTATTAAATGAAACAATAAATAAATCTGCATCTAATAAAGCATAGCCAATATTAGTATTTTCAAAAATAGTTCTTAAGTTGTCTTCAGATTGCTGAAGTGCTTCATCGATTTTCTTTCGTTCTGTAATATCTTGCATCACAGCCAAGTATCTAATTTCATTTTGGTCTGACGATTTTTCAATAATGGTTGACACAAGTACATCCATTACTTCTCCATTACGCTTGATAACTTGATAGGGAATATCAAAATCATAACCCCGTTTATTTAATTCAGGTATTCTTATTTTAACGGAATCATTAAATGATGCTTGGGTAAAAAAATCACTGATGTTTTTACCAATAATTTGCATTCTTTGATAACCTAGTTTGGCTAACCAATAATCACTTACACTTACAAAATCCCCATTTTGATTTAAAGAGTGAAGCATTACGGGTGTGCGGTTGTACAATGAACGAAACCGCTCTTCGTTTTGTATTAAAAGAGATTCCGATTTTTTCCTATCTGAAATATCGATAAAACTTGACAGTAACATTTCCTCACCTTTCCAAATAATTTTCTCAGAAGAAACTAAACAATTTGCAATACTTCCATCATTTTTCTTGATCCTTAATTCTAAATTTTTAACACTACCTTTTTCAAGCATCATCGAAAAGAATAAATCTCTTTCAAAATGATACGCATAAAATTCAGTAGTATACATTCCAATTAGATCAACTGCATCTGCTTCTGCTAAATTCTGAAGCTCTTTATTTACCTTAACAATAAGTCCATCTTCGGGCCTAGCGAATAACATAGCAGTAGGCGCATGATTAAAAATAGTTAAGAGGTTAAATTCGCTCTGCTTAACTTCCTCTTCAGCTTTTTTGATACGAGTCAAATCAAAATTAGACCCAAAGATTCTAATGATTTTACCCTCATGATTCCTTAAAAAATGTCCTCTAATTAATACAGGTACGTAATGTCCCTTGGTATGTTTTAATCTTAATTCAATTTCAAATCCATTATCACTATCTAATTTTGGATTCGACATTTGTTCTTCCAGTTTCAAACTATCTTCAGGATGCACGAAAATTTTCCAATAATCAAAACCCTTTTGAGATAAATCAGGCTCCATCCCAAGCATACCCCACCATTTTGGTGAATAATAAGTCTCTTCTTTAATAAGATCCTTATCCCACCAACCATCATCTAACTCTTGCAATAGGATATTCTTTCTTAGATCCTTTGCTTCATATTCATTTTCCCAAGAAGATAACTTCCTTTCTTTTATTATTGTAATTTGAATTTGTTTAGCAATAAGCGTTAATTGATCCAATTGCTTATCTGAAAATTCTCTGGATACAAAATCGGCGATTTCAAATAAACCGATAACTTCTCCTAACTCATTTAGAAGTGGAATACCTGCATAAAAAAGAAATTGTGTATAAGGTGCTTGGTATTTGTTAGCATCAAAATTATTAACCTTTTTAAAATCCGATATAATTAATGGCTTCTTTTTTCTTACACAATAATTAGCGAATGGATTTAAATCAGGAAGTATATTAAAATCAAATCCTTGTATAAAATGAAAATTAAATTTCTCATTATCAAAACTGCATAAAGAGATAAATGGAGCTTCAAAAAGATGATTTGTTAACTCAATCAGATTTTCAAATTCAGAAGAATTTTTAATTTGCTCCCCTTTTTTAAATACCTCATTATTTAGAAGCTGTTCCACCATATTTACATTAGTTAAACATAACGAGTTACAACCTATAATTCAAACACATTATAAATTTAAGATATTTTTGATGACAATTACTAATATTTCAAGTTAGTAAATCCTTTAATTGCATAATTAGTTATAGTTGTAATTGCCGATAATGCCACAGTTACCTCAGGTGCTAATTGATTGGGGGATATTGACCTCTTGGCCATAGTTTGTCCACAAATGAATATTTTAACCCCTGCATCTCCTAAGGCTGCAATCAAAGGCAAATTTGGATTGTCAACAGCAAACTTTTGCTGATAGGCTTCATTGTTCATCAAATTTAATGCAGCAGGTCCATGCACTACTAATACCACTTCTACGTTTTTTTCAGGAACTCCTCCTAAAATGTGTAAGTTCAGAACTTTTGCTGCAGCTTCTAAATTCTCATTTAATAGATCAGGCTTTTCGCCCATAGAATTTACTTCAACTAATATTTTGTATTTAAAATCTGGATTAGGCTTTTCTGAAGCAAATGGGACACTAAAAACAGTTCCGAATTTTTTAACAAGAGGATTCGATTTTTCTTGAGCATAAGAATTAATACAAACAAATAACAATAAAAATAGAACCGAATTTTTCATGAGATATTTTGAATTAAATTAAGCAATTATGGGTTTGATATTTTTGTATATTCATACAAATTAACTTTTATGAAGCGAAAAGCAATAATTCTAATAAACTCACTATTCATTATTTCAATTATTGCTTTAAATGCCCAGTCAGGTAAATCTACAGATAGTTATTATCAGACAAGCGATGTACAACCGCTCATGCAGCAATATCAAGCTGATAAAGGTAGCCTAATTAGGTTTTATACAATAGTTAACTCACCTGAACGAAGATCTCGATTTATCACTTTTAATAAAGATTATTTAACTCAATTAGAAGCAATGAATTTCGATAAAATGAAAACCGACTCAAAAGTTGATTATATTTTACTGAAGCGTGAAATTAATAACGAATTATTTCTTTTAGATGATGAAGAGAAAGAATTTCAAAAAATTAGTCATTATTTTCCTTTCGCAAATGCAATTTATGAATTGGAAAAAACTCGGAGAAGAGGTACCACATTAAACAGCATTAATTTGTCGAAACAACTATTTGATTGGCAAAAGCAAATCAACAGTTTAAGCAATAAAATAAATAATGAAGCTTCTATTGATATGAAACTGGCTATTCGCGCTGAATCTACTGCGATTGGGTTAAAAGATGCATTAAAATCGGTTTTTGAATTCTATAACGGCTATGATCCTGAATTTACATGGTGGATTCAACAACCTTACAAAAATATAGATTCTTCTTTAAGTGCCTATGCAGTGCTCTTAAAAAGTAAAGGCAAAAAGGAAAGTTTTCAAAAACCTGATGCAAGTGGTATCGTTGGGAATCCAATTGGTAGAGAAGAACTGATTCGACAATTGCAATTTGAAATGATTAATTATACTCCCGAAGAATTGATTGATATTGCCAATAAAGAATTTGCCTGGTGTGATGCAGAAATGTTGAAAGCATCAAAAGAAATGGGATTCGGAACTGATTGGAAAGCTGCTTTAGAGAAAGTCAAAAATAGTTATGTGCCTGTGGGAAAACAACCCGAGATGATTATGGATTTGTATAATCAATCCATCGACTTCATAAAAAAACACGAATTAGTAACCATCCCGCCGATTGCAGAAGAAACCTGGCGAATGGTTATGTTATCGCCAAAGCAACAATTAATTAGCCCCTTCTTTCTTGGCGGTGAACAACTTATGATTTCTTATCCCACTAATACAATGGATGAAGATGCAAAGTTGATGAGTATGCGAGGGAACAACCCACATTTTTCAAGAGCTACAGTTCACCATGAATTGATTGCAGGGCATCATCTTCAAGGTTTTATGAATGATAGATACAAGCCTTATCGAAATTATTTTACTCCATTCTGGACGGAAGGATGGTCTTTATACTGGGAATTTATTTTATGGGATATGAATTTTCCAAGATCTCCTGAAGATAGGGTGGGAATGCTTTTCTGGCGAATGCATCGATGCGCAAGAATTATATTTTCTCTAAATTATCATTTAGGAAATTGGACACCACAACAAAGTATCGACTTTCTGGTTGATCGAGTTGGACATGAAAGAGCTAATGCAGAAGGTGAAGTGAGAAGATCATTTACAGGGGGGTATGGTCCTTTATATCAATTGGCATATATGACAGGTGCATTTCAATTCTATGAATTAAAGAAAGAATTGGTTGATAGTAAAAAAATGACCTACAAACAATTTCATGATGCTATTCTAAAAGAAAATAATATGCCTGTTGAAATGGTTAGAGCTATTTTACTAAAACAAGATCTCAATAAAGACTTTAAAACCAATTGGAGGTTTTATAATCGATAAATTATTTTACAAACTTTTTCTTCAATAAAGCTAAAGCATCATTAACGCTTAATTCAGCTAATCCGGGTTCCATCTTTGGTGCAGGATTAGCAATTTTTGGAGGATTTGACCGGTTATTTTTTTGCTCCCTTGAAGGTGCCTCTTGCGTTTGTTTGATAGAGAGTGCAATGCGCTTTCTGGCAATATCAACTTCCATAACTTTCACCTGAACTTTATCATTCAATTTTAGTACTTCGTTGGGATTGGTTATATATTGATGTGCTATTTCACTAACATGTACCAATCCATCTTGCTTTACTCCAATATCTACAAATGCACCAAAACGGGTAATATTTGTAACAACTCCGGGAACAATCATTCCTAATTGTACATCTTCAATTTTATAAATACCTGCATATTCGAATTCCTCTAATTCAGACCTTGGATCTAATCCTGGTTTTTTTAATTCATTCAAAACATCTTTAATAGTTAGCAAACCCAATTGCTCCGAAACATATTTCTGAGGATCTATTTTGTTTAAAACAGATTCATTAGCAATCAAAGATTTAATTTCAATACCTAAGTCTTTCGCCATCTTTTCAATAACCGGATACGCTTCCGGATGAACCGAACTTTGGTCTAATGGATTTTCACCATACTGTATTCTCAAAAATCCAGCACATTGTTCAAAGGCTTTCCCACCCAGACGAGTTACTTTTAATAATTGACTTCTGTCGGTAAACTTTCCTATCTCTGAACGATATCGAATAATGTTTTCAGCTAATCCAGATCCTATCCCACTTACATAACTCAATAAATGTTTACTTGCAGTATTTAAATTTACGCCAACACTATTTACACAACTAACAACAGTTTGATCTAGTTTTTCTTTGAGCCTAAACTGATTTACATCATGTTGATATTGACCTACGCCAATACTTTTGGGATCTATTTTAACTAATTCCGCCAAAGGATCCATTAAGCGTCTTCCGATACTTACGGCACCTCTTACCGTTATATCCTGATCAGGGAATTCTTCTCTTGCAATTTCTGAAGCAGAATAGATTGATGCACCATCTTCATTAACAAGAAATATAGGGAGCCCTAATTGCATTTTTTTAATGAAGTGTTCTGTCTCTCTACCAGCAGTTCCATCTCCAATTGCAAACACTTCAATTTGATATTTTTTTACGAGTTCTTTTATTTTATACTCACCATCATATAATCGATTTGCTTCGTGGATGTAGATAAGTTCAGTTTTTAGCAACTCCCCTTTTTCATCTAAACAAACCACTTTGCATCCAGTTCTATAACCTGGATCTATTGCTAATATTTTTTTACTACCCAGTGGTGAACTTAATAACAATTGACGAAGATTTTCAGCAAATACTGCTATTGCCTCTTCATCAGCTTTTTGTTTTAAGGCAGATCTGAATTCAGACTCAAGACTAGGTTGCAATAATCGTCGATAAGCATCTTTGATTGCTTTTTTTAGTTGGTCGCCAGACTCAGTCATTCCTTTAACGTAGATTATTTCAATCATCACTAAAGCATCATCTTCCAACGGCAAAATGCTCATGCGGAGAAACCCTTCTAAAAATCCTCTTAATACCGCCAGAATTCGATGGGAAGGAATCTTATGAATAGGTTCTGAAAAATCAAAATAGTCTTTGTACTTAATACCTTCAGCTTCCTTTCCAGATAATACTTTACTTTGTAATAAGGCGGAATCTTCAAACAGTTTGCGCATTTTAGCTCGCACATGTGCATCTTCGTTTATCATTTCTGCAATGATATCTCTGGCACCCTGCAAAGCATCTTCAATGGTTAATACTTTTTCGCTAATGAATTTCTCAGCGGTTAAACCCACGCTAATGTTGGTTTGTTCTAATAATAATAAGGCTAATGGTTCCAAACCATTTTCTCTGGCAGTTTGAGCTTTTGTTTTTCTTTTGGGTTTATAGGGCAAATAAATATCTTCCAGTTCTGATAAAGTAGTTGCAGCATTCAATTTTTTCTGAATAATATCCGTCATCTTATCCTGTTCAGCAATCGTTTTTTCAATAAACGTTTTTCTTTCAAAAAATTCTTTATATAATTTTGATTCATCCTGGATATTTTGAATTTGTACTTCATCCAATCCTCCGGTTTTATCTTTTCTATATCGAGCAATAAATGGGATGGTAGCAGCTTCACTAAAAAGTTCAAGAACAGCCTCAACCTGATTGATACGAATACTTAATTTGGAAGCGATTAAAGGAGCAAAATCAATCATAATAATTTAATTAACCAGTAGATAAAAAGCTTTAAGGGATGCGAATGTATGGGCTTGAAAGAAAAGAAAAAATAGAAGATATCAACAATTGAAAAAAGAAATAGAAAGAAAAATATTAGGCAATTTTAGTTACTTTAGCAGGATATCTTTCCACAAAATTACGTATCATCGATTTAATTACTTCATTCTCGGGGTATTCGGTTAACAAAGGTTTGATCACATTTAATTCTGTAATTTTTAAATGATTATCGATCGAACCCATTCCGTAAAATCTGCCATCTTCTATTAATACACAATTATTTTTTTCTCTGATTAAATAAGTTTCCTTCTTTGATTTAATCCAATGAATAGCAGACATCACAGACAAATTATATTCATCAGTATCAGGATATTCATCTACATCAGATTGATCAAGAAAACAGAGAACAGGATGTAACTGAAAATCGCGCACTAATTTCCATAACATTCTATGTGCATCAGCGAGCATTGAAAAGCTTGCGATAGGTTGCGTATGTTTTACTTTTTTATCGATTGCCAAACGAAAATATCCCCTACTATCTTCAAAGTGATAAATTCCCCATAGTTGTTCGTATCTTTTTTGACTTTTATTATGTATCGGCCATAACCGTTTAATCTCTACACTTTCTAAAAGTGAAGCAGCAAATTCTGTAGGACAAACCTGAAAACTTATCGAATAAATACCTCTAAGAAAATCTTGTCTTTTTTTGCTGATATCTAACCCTGTAAAATGACTAACTACTCTTTTTTGTAAACACTTTGCCTTTCCTACATAAATTACTTTGCCTTTAACATCCTTAAAGTAATAAACGCCAGGATCTTTAGGCAAATCTTTTACATGTTGTTCTGGTAAGTTAGGAGGCAGTATCTGCATCCTATTTTCTTTCTTAAGCATGTCTTTAATTACATGCATTCCGTCTTTTTCTAAAATTAACTGCAATACTTGAGCCGTTGCTAATGCGTCTCCTCCTGCCCTATGTCTATCTTCAATTCTAATACCAAGTTCTCTTGTTAAATGCCCTAAACCATATTTTCGAAAACCCGGAAAGACTTTTCTACTCATTCGAATAGTACAAAGTTTAGGTGTTTGCAAATGATACCCAGCCTGCTGCAAATGATATTTCACAAAGGAAAAATCAAAATTTACATTGTGTGCAACAAAAATTCTACCCTGCAATAACTCATTAATTTTTTCAGCAACTAACTCAAAGGAAGGCGCTTGAGCAACCATCGCATCGGAGATTCCAGTCATGTTAGCAATAAAAGGCGGGATTAGTTGATGAGGGTTTACAAGTGTTGAGTACTTCCCTTCAATTTCATTTCCATCCATTAAAACAATGGCAATTTCTGTAATACCATGTTGTTCTGGAAATCCTCCTGTTGTTTCTATATCTACTACCGCAAAACGCATTTAGTCCTTTCTATTAATGATTATAAGTCTATTATTTCTGAAAAATATCCCCTTTAAAAAGCATTCTAGGTTTAAAACTAAGAAAATTAGTTAAACGGTTGTAATAAAACGATCCTTTCAACTACAAATTTATATATGCGAGGGATGTAACAATTTATTTATTGGTACGTTAGCTATAATTAACATCTCTTAACCTATAAAATTAAACCTAGTTACTAAATTTGAATAGTCAACCAAACAATATGAAACCCTTAGTTTTTATTCTTTGTATCGTAAGCTTAATGGGATGTGTAAATAATCGCAAAGATGCTATCGATACCATTTGTAAAGGGGTGAATAGCACAGAAAAAAACTGTAGATCAGCTGTTGGTATTGCTGGAAAATCTACAACATCGGTTCCAACAAAAGAAGACTCTGATGAGGACAACCAATCTCAAATGGATTTTTCTACAATCGAGTTACAAAAAAATAGTATGGTTTGGTAAATTCTTAACCAAATTGACTTTCCCTTTTAAGCCACCCCCCTTTTCCTTACCTTTGCACACTTAAATTATAGCTGTAAGCATGGAACTGAGTAAGAATTATATCCCTACCGATGTTGAAATAAAATGGAATGCCCATTGGATTGAAAAGGGTTATTTCAATAGTAAACCTGATGATCGGGAACCTTATACGGTAGTGATTCCTCCACCAAATGTTACTGGAGTATTACATATGGGTCATTGCCTTAACAATTCTATTCAGGATATTTTGGTACGCAGGGCTAGAATGATGGGCAAAAATGCTTGTTGGGTTCCCGGTACTGATCATGCTTCCATTGCCACTGAAGCTAAAGTTGTAGCCATGCTCCGTGAAAGGGGAATTGCTAAATCTTCTTTAACAAGGGATGAGTTTCTAAGTTATGCCTGGGAATGGAAAGAGAAATATGGTGGGATCATTTTACAGCAATTACGCAAATTGGGTTGCAGCTTGGATTGGGACCGCACCTCTTTTACAATGGACCCAGATTATTATCAATCTGTCATTAAGGTTTTTAACGACCTATTTGCAAAGGGACATATCTATCGGGGCAAGCGCATGATTAACTGGGATGTACGAGCTAAGACTGCCTTGAGTGATGAAGAAGTTATTTATAAAGAGGTTCAGAGCAAGTTATATTATATCCGATACAGAATTGATACTGGCTCTGAATCGCATCATGAATTTATTACTATTGCAACGGTAAGACCAGAAACCATTATGGGCGACACAGCTATTTGTGTAAATCCAAATGATGACCGCTTTAAGCACTTGCATGGTAAATTTGCTTTTGTTCCTTTAATAAACAGAAGAATTCCCATCATCCCGGATGAATATGTAGAAATAGATTTTGGAACAGGTGCGTTAAAAGTTACGCCAGCTCACGATATTAACGATTATCAATTAGGACAAAAATACCAACTCGAAATTATCGATACCATGAATGATGATGGTACGATGAGTGAAGCCGCACAAATATTTATTGGCGAAGATAGATTCGATGTTCGCAAGAATATCATTCCTGCATTAGAAGCAGCAGGTAATTTGGTTAAGATTGAAGATTATACTAACCAGGTAGGATATAGTGAAAGAACTGATGCTGTAGTTGAATCTAGATTGAGTTTACAATGGTGGGTAAGTATGAAAGCCATTTCAGAACCGGCTTTGAAAGCTGTGATGGATGATGAAATTAATTTTCATCCCACAAAATTCAAGAACCTCTACCGTCATTGGATGGAAAATATCAAAGATTGGTGTATTAGTCGCCAACTTTGGTGGGGACATAGGATTCCAGCTTATTATTTAGAAGATGGATCTTTTGTAGTTGCGCATTCATTGGATGAAGCTTTTGAAAAATTCAAAATTCAAAAGTTACTCTGGAAGATATTAAGCAAGATGAAGATTGCTTAGATACTTGGTTCTCAAGTTGGCTATGGCCTTTTGAAGTTTTCAAAGGCTTATCGAATCCAGACAATGCAGAAGTGAAATATTATTATCCTACTAATACATTAGTAACTGCACCTGAAATCATTTTCTTCTGGGTAGCACGAATGATTATGGCAGGATATGAATATCGTGGAGAGAAACCTTTCAGCGATGTTTATTTTACAGGGATTGTAAGGGACAAGCAAGGAAGAAAAATGAGTAAGAGTTTAGGCAACTCCCCAGATCTGCTTGGACTGATCGATCAATATGGTGCTGATGCAGTAAGATTTGGTATCATGATTGCATCCCCAGCAGGTAATGATTTATTATTTGATGAATCATCATTAGAACAAGGAAGAAATTTCAATAACAAATTATGGAATGCTTTGAAGTTATTGAAAATGTGGGATGCCCGTCAGGCAGATTTAGGAACAGATTTGAAAAATGATTTCGCCATTAATTGGTTTGAAAATAGACTCAATACTGTAAAAGCAGAAGTAGAAACTTTAATGCTACAATTCCGTTTAAGTGAAGCTTTGAAAATCATTTATTCGTTAGTATGGGATGACTTCTGCAGTTGGTATTTAGAGTGGATCAAGCCGGGTTTTGAACAACCCATGGATACTGCAGTTTACAAAAGAACAGTTGTATATTTTGAGGAATTAATGCAATTATTGCATCCATTTGTTCCATTTATCACGGAAGAAATCTATCATTTACTAAATGAGCAAAAAGATGATCTCTGTGTAAAACAAAACCAACCTATCCAATCTGTTAACGCCGAAATTACTGCTGCTGGAGAATTATTAAAGAATGTAATATCGGCTTTAAGGGATGCGAGAAATAAGAATCAATTAAAGCCAAAAGAAACCATTAAACTGCATATACAAGCTGAAAACATTAGTAGTTATCAAGCTATTGAAAAAATATTGGCGAAGCAAGTAAACGCAGAGGAAACAAAGTTTACAACAGAACCCATTGCCAATAGTATTGTAGTTGCGATAGAAAAAGATAAATTCTTTATTGAGACAGAAAAAGTATTAGATGCAACCACACTAAGAGCAGAATTGTTGAAGGATTTAGAATATCAAACAAAATTTCTGCAAAGCGTAACCATCAAATTATCGAACGAACGTTTTGTACAAAATGCAAAACCAGATGTGGTAGAATTTGAAAGAAAAAAACAGGCTGATGCAGTGGCTAGGATCAAGACTATCGAAGAGAGCTTAGCTAATTTAAATTAAAAAGTAAAAATTCAAAATTCAAAAAATAAACTAGATGAATTCATTTATAAAGTCAATCGGTTTCTCAATACTTCTAGTTTCTAGTATCGTTTTTTGCAATCAACTTAATGCGCAGAATTGGGATATTAATTTGCTTAAACAAATCAATCCTTCGAACCCGAATAGCAGCACCTGGAAAAACATTTCTTCGACGTCTGAACCGCTCTGTGTAGCTGCACCTATTGGCATGTTCGCAGCTTCGTTGATCAACCACGATCAAAATCTAAAAAAGAATTCTTTTAAACTGGCAGAATCTATAGTAATCACTGCGGCTATCACTGAAGTAATGAAAGTTACAATCAATAGAGATCGCCCTTTTGTGAAATATCCTTTGGATGTATTCCCTAATCAAAAAGATGAAACAGGAAAATCAATGCCCTCAGCCCATACTGCATTGGCTTTTACAACAGCTACATCCATTTATTTAGCCTATCCAAAATGGTATGTAGCATTACCAGCATTTACATGGGCATCAGCAGTTGGCTATAGTAGAATGTATTTAGGGCAACACTACCCTTCTGATGTTTTAGTGGGAGCAATTTTAGGCGGCGGAAGTGCATGTCTTACCAATTGGTTGAACAAGAAATTTATTGAGAAGAAAAAAGAGAAGATAATAAAAATCCCTTAATTGGCTTTCCCTACTATACTTTCGATGACAATTTAGTTGGTAGGGTAACTACTTTTGTTGACATTAATAATCTCTTTTCGAATCACTGCTAAAAAAGAATTCCCTTTTCCAGAAATTAGTGGTTTTGGTGATTCCCAGGCAGGAGTAAAAATGGTATCAAATTTCACCAATGTATCAAAAGTATAACCAGGCCACCTTTGATATAGCCAAACATTATTGTTTTTTTCATTTCCAGTAATGGAAACAATAATTACATACTCAATCTTACCATCTAATACCCAATGATTACCCCTGAGTTTATTTGATTCCGCTATTATTGGAAATGAGTAATAACCGTCTGATATATAATAAACAGGGTATATATTTTCTTTAAGATAATTATTAGGTAGAGATACCGCAGGATTATATAACCTTTGATTAATTTTTGAATAAATTACATAGGTTTCTGAACATACAATGGTATATGGCTTTATATTCTGTGCATTAAGATTAAATATAAAAAATAATAGAAGGAGAAAAAATGTATTTTTTTAATTTTTTAAAAATTATTTAAAATAGAAAGGTGTTTTAGGCTACACTACTTGAATACTTATTTTGTTACAACTGGAAGATCTGAACTAGGCATGTCTCTATGCAATTTCCATACACCATCTTCTTTTTTCCAAATAACTAATGCTTTACCTTTATCAAGTATTTTTCCATCTATCGTTTGGGTTTCAAATTCTCCTTCTTCAGTTATGAAATTTTCATCACCCCAAACCTCTAAAGTCTTTTCATGTAGATAACATTTAGCCCATTTTGAAAAGACAGATGTGATATTACTTTTTCCTGAAATTGCAGGGTGATTGTTAAACATCATTTTTGCATCTTTACTATAACAATTTGCGCTTCCAATTGAGTCCCCTTTAGCCATTAACTCACATATGTTTTTTTCGGCTGCTTCAATTTCCTTTTTTGCATTAACTAAATCAAATGCAGATTTTGTTTCTTTTGTTTTACATGAAAAAAAGGATACTGATACAATAAAATAAAATAATATTTTTTTCATAATTGATGATTTACTTTAATTGAATAATTCTATTTGTTTATAGTTAGTGCAAGGTGTAGATCATATACATCCATCATTTTATAATATTTGCATTGATACTAATTATCTTTCCTAAAAGGGACTATTATAGCTAAGATCCCTTTTATTATATGTCATAAGAAAAATCCTATTTTAGTAAAGTATTAAAATTTGTTGGATCATAATAATTATACTCTCTTACAATTTTACCATCTTTGAATTGGTCAGCTTGAAAAAATTCTACATCTACAGATTTAGAACCTCTTGTAAAATGTATATCTATTGATTGATAAACAAAATCATCAGTTGTTCCATTTTTATGATTAAATCGACTTCCCCATCGGCCATTTTTTTCAACTTTAACTTGAACTTTATTTTTTAAACAAGTTTTAATAAAACTAACATTTTCAGATAAGTGGGTTTGTTTATCATTATTCCAAAAAATAACAGTGTCAGCATATTTAGTTTTGTAACTAATTGAATCGAGATTTTCCAAATCCTTATTTAAAGCTATAATCGCATCAAGATTTGCTGAACTGTCATAGATTATACCAGATTGGTGTACATCTACTTTATCAGTAATAACTTTTGCTTCAGGAGTTGGAGAACAAGAAAAGATTGTTGTAATGATAATTAGTGATAAAAAGAATATTTTCATGATGTTGTTTTAGAAATAGTTTATAATCTATTTCAATGAATAATTAGGTGGTTACTTTTAGGAATTACTAGAATCGTAATAAAATTGTTGCGTTAGAATAACAACAGGCTAGATTAATTACTTTCTTAAAGTAAGTGGATTAATTGACATTGATATACTTTTCATACACAATTTTTCATTATTTTCTTAGACTATATCAATTACTTCAATTACATATACAAAATATGCAGGAATGCGTTGCCTTTAATTAATTGAATTGTTTGAAATAGTGTAAATGAGTACATTACAATAAAAAGGAAATGACATTACCAATTCTATTTGGCATATTGGCCATCATAATAATAATGTGGCGCAGACATTATCGTAGTAAAAATAAATAGAGATTAGAAAAAATATTATAATTCAAAAAATTGCTTTTCTCCTAACTCCTTGTCCAATGATACCATTTCAATTAATTCTTTCTTTTTATTTTGTTCGGAAAGATGCTCTCTAATATTTTCGGCAATAAATCCTAAACTTACCGCTAGAAATATCATTAAACCTTCAAGGAGATATTCTTTCCATGGTTTTTCTTTATGCGTTACTTGTGGATGGTGATGTACTTCCATGATTTTCTAATAGTTTTATATTGAAGCCTATTACTTGATTTTTAAAAAGGGCCCTTATTGCTAAGAGCCCCTAATATTATTAAAATATAAAATTAATTATTTCATCAAGTCGGTAAAAGGAGCTGTATCATACACATCCCATTCTTCAAGAACTTTCCCGTCCTTCATTGCAAACATTTGATTCAATTTAGATAAGTTTTTTTTGCCATTTTTAGTAACTCCTAATAAATAATAGGTGTCAACATAATTGGTATACCCTGTTACAGGATCAGGCTTTTCAATAATTTCAAATATTATTGGCTCACTTTCAATTGAGAATTTTATACCTGCATTTTTCATTGGAATAAAAGTAGCCAGATTCACATCTATTTGTTGAATATTTAAATTGTCATGGACTTTAGTGCTATCTAAATAATGAGACCTGAGCTTTACAAAATCATAATTTGTTAGGTCAACATTTATTTCTTTAACAATATCAATATTAGAAGACTTAATGATAGTATACCCGAATTGATCAGGATTAACAATGTTTGTACCTTCTTTAGTTTCAGATTTACAAGCAAATAATGATGCTGCTGTAATTGCAATTAATACTCTCTTTTTCATACTTTTTTTTATTGTAAATTAATAATTCAATTATTTCATAAATTCTGCAATACTTGATTTATCATAAATCAAATATTCTTCAACTTGTTTTCCATCTTTAATTAAATCACAAAAAGAAATACTCAATTTCATACTTCTACCGCCTTTTGTTAGTTGAAAATCAATAAACGATAAGACATAATGATTAATTCCATTCTTATCTGGATTATTATTTATTAATTCCCATATCTCAGGAACCCCGAATATTTTCATTTCAATTTTGCTATCAAATTGTGCCTTTATCATTGCCATATTTTGCGATAAATTCATTGAATCAGTATTGTGGTGAAAAATCGCATTACTGCTATAGGTATCTTTATAAGTAACCGTATCATTGGTAATTAAAGCATGTAATGCCTTTTTCACCAAATCTGTATTAGCAGTACTATCTAATGTATATCCTGTGGCATTAGGTGGGTAATCATGTTTAACAGGTTTTGCTTGTTTTGTATCACAAGAAATTATTAATATAATTAAAACTAAAGTGAATGATATTTTATGCATAAGTTTAATTGTTTTTATAAATAAATTATCTATCTAATTCTTTGCTCATATCTGCAAGTTCGCAGTATTCTTTATAGCCGAATATTTTACCTGCATCATTGATTTTAAATTCTGCATACCATTTCATTTTACTTATTTTTCCGGATTTAACAAATTTTTGAATCCAAGTACCATACACTCTAACATCTGGACTAATTTTGTAATTAGCATCTAAACCTGGAGAATATTCAGCGTTGTTTAATTTAATATCACTAAACGTAATCATGTGATCTTTATCCCCATTAATAAAAGTTTTTTTAGAAATTGAATCTTGTCCGATTCCAGGTCCAGTAGCGATTAAATCTTCAGCTAGTAAACTGGCTTCTTTAGTACTATCCTTTGAGGAGAAAGCTTCTATGAATTGTTTTGCAACAACAAGATTTTTGTTAAACTTAGTTAAGTTAACATCTGCTTCTTTCGATTCATTACAAGAAAATAAAGCAATAAAAATAATGGTAGAGTAGAAAATATATTTTTTCATGACTTGGGATTAGACAAATAGATTGTTACTATTTTTTTGTTAATAAAAATGGAGTACCTGATAGAAATGACAAGAATAGTAAGTAGAAATATTGCGTTAGAATTGCAATGAGTTAT
>CAIYLW010000044.1 GCA_903927185.1 uncultured Bacteroidota bacterium | reverse complement strand
GAGACAATCAAGCAGATTGAAGAGGCTTATGAAGTAAAGAATTATGACGCACTTGCTAAGGCGGCGCATTATGCAAAATCATCGCTTTCTGTTATAAACGTGGAAGACCTTCGTGCATTAGTTGCAAGGCTAGAATTGAATTGCAAAAAAATGGAAAATCTTCATGAACTAAAAAGTCTGGTAAAGACAGTTAAAGTGAAATACGAGATGGTTGTAAAAATATTAGATGAAGAACTTAAATAAGTTTAAAATCTATATTGCCATCCAATACTAAATAAATATTGATTACCTATTACACCCGGTAAATATTCCTGATTAAACCAAGCGGTGCTTGCATTAAAAATATTGTGCAAATTTATTTTCTTCTTGTAATCAACTCCTACTTTATAACTATTTAGTAATGGGGTGTTAATCAGTCCTACATTGAATTTGTCATCTGGTGAAATACCATAACCTAATGTTCCTCCAATATAATCATCAGCACCTCCAAAGAAGTGTCTGGCAGTAATATTATATGAAACAGATACCTTCTTTACATAGTCACTTGGGGTGATATAAGTTCTAGCTCCAAGGAGCCAACTACTAACATATTTTCCAAGATATCCGGTATAGATCCATGTTGGATTTCCGTTGAATTTGAGGTAACGAAATCCTAGTTCTGCTTCAAAGCTTTTAGGAAGATTGGCATAGAGTGAAAACCCGGCTCGGAATCTTGGAAATATACCTGTATTATCTGAGAGTCCGATATTCATGTAACTATAAAATGTTTTGTTGAAGTGAGGATATGCATCAACTTCAAATTGTGTAGCAGAACTTCCGAATCGATTAGCATAATTGAATCTTCCAATCACAGTTCCAATGCCAGTAGTTCTACTATAATCAATAGCTACCAAATGCCAGGGGTCGGCAAATTGTTTATCAAACACGTTGTAATCGTAAGTAATTCCAATTTTGTTTTTAACAGACGCATCCTTTATTCTGCTATCTAATGAACGAGCTGCTGCATTGTTGTTATCTTTTTTAAGGATGGCGGCTGTAATAGCAGCTGCAGCTGCATAATCTTTCAAAGCGGCCAGAGCTTTTGCTTTTCTAAGTAAGATCTCATCGGAATCAGGGTTCAATTTTAAACTCGCATCACAGATAGCGATAGCTTCTTTATAGTGGTCGTTCCAATAAAGTAAATCAGCATAGGCAACAGCAGCATCAACATAAGAAGGGCTGGTAGCTAATACGGATTCGAAAATTGTTTTCGCACTATCGTATTCGTTTGACCAGGTATAGAGCCGTCCTAAAAATATTTTGATATCAGCATAATTGGGGCTGAGTTCCAATGCTTTTTTGCAATAAGATTTTGCCTGAGGATAATTTTTATTATCAAAAGCGGCAGACCTTGCTGCTTGAAATAAGCCGTCTGAAGTGCTTGTATCAGGTAGTGCATTTAAATTTTGTGCAGTACTTACAGAGGTAAGAAGCGCGAAACAAATAACCAATAAAAGATAGTGGTCTTTCTGAAACATATGATCGGTTTTACTACGATAAAGATACTATTCATAACTATATCATGTATCAAAAACAAAGCATATATATGTGAATGAGTAGTTCAGCCTATCTTTACAATAATAGATTAGTAATTAAACAATAAGCATTTTGAATTTTAGTGAATTTGGACTCGACGAAAGATTGATGGAAGGTATTGATGCCATGGGATATACCACTGCAACACCTGTTCAGGAAATGGTAATGCAGCCCATTTTAGAAGGAAAAGATTTGATAGTTAGTGCACAAACAGGCACAGGTAAAACGGCTGCATTTTTATTGCCGTTAATGAATAAGCTGATTACTATTCCGCACGATGCCCATCAAATTAACGCAATGGTAATAGTGCCAACACGTGAGTTAGCTGTGCAGATAGCGCAGGCAATGGAGGGTATTTCTTATTTCACTTCTATCAGTTGTATTGCTGTGTATGGTGGAGGCGATGGTAATTCATTTGGCATTGAGAAGAAAGCTTTGAGCGAAGGATGTGATATGGTGATTTGTACACCAGGGAGGATGATAGCGCATTTGAATATGGGTTATGTGAAATTGAAAGGATTGAAGTATTTGATTTTGGATGAAGCCGATAGAATGTTAGATATGGGGTTTCATGATGACTTGATGAAAATTATTTCTTTCTTACCAAAACAGCGACAGAACTTATTGTTTTCAGCCACCATGCCCATGAAGATGCGTGAGATGGCAAGAAAAATTCTGGTAAATCCTGTGGAGATTAATATTGCAATTTCAAAACCTCCAGAGAAGATTGTTCAGGAAGCATTTATAGTTTATGAGCCTCAGAAAATTCCTTTGGTCAAATATATTTTGCATTTAAAGGATTTTCAAAGTGTGATTGTTTTTTGTTCTAAAAAGCAAAATGTAAAGCAATTAACGCAAGAGTTAAAGCGGGCAAAGTTATCGGTCGAAGAAATTCATTCTGATTTGGATCAAACGAAGCGTGAGCAGGTTTTGCTGGATTTTAG
>CAIYLW010000043.1 GCA_903927185.1 uncultured Bacteroidota bacterium | reverse complement strand
AATATCCAAAAGGATTTTCAGCATAAGTGTATTCAGCACCATAAATATGCAATAACAAATAAACTGTCATCATCGTGTAGCTCAGATCACTGAATTTAAATTTCTTATGACTTACCCATAGAGAAATTAGGAATAGTATGGTTAAAGTGTTTTCGGTAAACCAATTAGCGCGATTCGGAGTAGAAAGGAAGGTTTTTACCCAGCAACATAAAAATAGTAATAATAATATTTTTAATAGGGTATTATGTTTAAAAGCAATTCTATTGGGTGAAGAAACAGTTGTATAAATCATTCCTCTGAATTATTTGATTGCTGTAAAATATAAAAAGTCTACCACCTTTTAATAATTTATACCCCCCGGTTTAAAATATCTTAGATGATAGACTCCTTTATATTGCAACTAGAGTTGCTTGCTCAATAGAGTGGCAAGTTGTTTATTTTCTATAAACAAAACAACTGCGACTTCTCGCAGTTTTATTATGGAAGTATATGATTTTCATAGGCAAACCTGATTAGGTGTGCTAAACTCTTTACCTCAAACCTTTTATAAAGGGGGAGGATTCTTTTTTCTATTGCCGATTGCGTTACATTAAACTGATATGCTATTTCTTTGTAAGAATAGCCCTTACTCACTAATTCCAATGCTTCTTTTTCTTTGATGGATATGGCACAATACTGAAATAAGATCTTATTCAGTTCTTCTTCAAATTCTGCTTTATCAGGGCCGTATGCCGCATAGCGCATAACTTTACCAAATTTGATACTGCGATTAATTTGTGAACGGCCAATGATTTCAGTAATCCTCCCATTTTCCGAGTGTAACACACCAACCCTGGAAATCAGGGGTACTTCAGAGCCGTTTTTATGTATTTTTTTCAACTCAATCGTAAAACTATATTTTTCCAGATCTACAGTTTTTGATTGAATAAACATCAAAGCTTTATCATTCAATTCGTTCGAAAAAGCAGCAAATTCCGGTGTGGTAATACTTGTGATGATGAGCATATTAATCTCATCATCATGATATCCTAACAATTCTTCCCAACCGCTAGCATAGATCATTTTCTGTAATTTAAAAGAATAGATATAAACGGCTTCTTCTGGAAATTTGGGAATTGCTCTTTTATAAATCAGCGCTTCTTCGCTGTCCAAATTGGCTGGGAGATCAGTAATATGAGCCTTTGAGTATTCTCCATAAGTCATTTTAGAATTCATCAGGGGGTGATTTATATGGTAAAATAACTGAAAATTAATTAAATAAGGATTTTATGCGGAGTGCACAGTCTGCTTTAATCGGTCCTGCCAACTTAGATTCCTATTTCAGAAACTCTGAATCTTTAATTAGTGAAATAGTTATTTATTATACGGAATAAAGCTTCAAATTATCTGCTCTATTTATTGCTTAGTGTATATCGTTTCTTTAGTGGATAAAAATAATTCGCAAAGCTTGGCCGTGTTTTCTGTCATCATTTCTTCTATATCCTTTTTATTAGCTTCATATCCTGGCCCTCTTGCAAGTAGCGCACTTAATACTTCCCTGCTAGAATGTGGTCTGCTAACCTGTATGGTTTTATCAAGCCATTCATTGTTTTGATAAATGCTAGCTTCGGTTTCAAAAAAAACTGAGTAATAGGCAATTTTTTCGGTGCCTCCACTGCTGGTTTTAGTTTTTTCTACTCTGTCTTGGTTAAAGCCGGCATCATAAGATTTTAATTGTACAATTATACGTGCATTATATTGCTTTAATAATGCTGCAATGGCGTTTTCGTTATGGTTAAGCAACTGCTGATAGGTTTCCTCAGAAATACTGTCAGCTATTACTGCTTTTATGGGTAATAACTGTCCTATTTGATGCTGTAATGATGTCAAATAATTTTTAGCTATATCTGAAACTACTTTTTCGCGTTTTTTGGTAATAACAAGCCCGGGAGTGTGTGAATTAGCAGCTTCAATCAATAATATAGATTTGGTAGAATCTTTAATAGAAATCTCAGGAGGAACTGTTTTATAACTAATCAAAAGTGGCTTACAACCTAAAAATACTATAAAGGTTACTAATGCCAACCAATGTTTTGTGTTAAGCATATTAGCTAGTTTTGATTGCAATATAATACTCTTTACTAAAGTTGATTTTCTAAACTAGTGTCATTTTTAATAATCGATGTCATCCCCTTACCGGTTATGAAACCCAAAACTGGGCCGCATAGAATAAATGCAATCTTATTGATCATTTTGAAAAAATTATTTAATTCAAGATGAAGAATTGTGGGCAGGAAAGCTACAGATGTAATTACAATAGCTGCCAGCCAACCTGAGAAACTAAATAAGATCCAACGTTTTGAATTGATGAATATTTTTTCCATCCAATATAGTCTGATATTAAACTGAACACTAGCATTACAAAAACCATATAAATACCAAATCTGGAAGCTGAATTCCATAAAAGGATGGCACCTATTCCCCAACCAATAAAGGCGCAGCATCTAACAATGACTATAATTCTAATATTGCTTTTGGCGTAATGTTTCATAAAGTGATCTAGGAAAATAATGATTGTAAGTTATGGAATATATTTTACATATAATATCGAAATTATGCTATATTTAGTACAGCATTATATGCATTATGAGAAAAGTAATTTTATTTCTATTGGTTCTTGTTGCTTTCAAATCTTCCAAGGTACAGGGAAAATAAAATTATCATCTGTTGGTGTTCTATATTTTATTGGGCTAGGTATTCAACATTTACAAAACAGAAAATAATAGTTCTAAAATGTATCTCTATCAATCTAAAAATACAAAGTACCAAAAATTTGTTCCTTCCCCAATACAAAAGGACCTTTGTTTAGTAAAGTGACTATATTGGAAAAAGTAGAAAAGTATTAAATAATGGAGTTACTTAATTTCAATAAAAAGTATACTAAAACTGGCAAACTAGTTGTGTTTCTAGGTTTAGTTTGTATTTCTGGACTTCCCTGGTGGCTCACCAATTATCATAGTTAAAATTGTTGATCAATTAAAGTAACATTACCAAACCTTCATTCTGCTGTATAACATTCTATATAAAAAATAAAACAGAATAATATCTCTCTAACTCCCCAAAACAAAAAAACATTGATAGAACCAAACTTTACGAAAAATTAGAGATGGGTTCGAGTTATCTAAAAAGTCAACTTTTTGATATAAATTTATCGGTAGTTCTCTTTTTTCATAATTTAACTAAAACTGAGATACTCTACTTTACAAATAATTAACTTAACCATGAAAAAACATTTTTATCTAATCCCCACTATTGTTTTTTTTCTTTTAACAGGTTGCAATCAAACTAAAAAAAATAATACAGATACGAATTCTGCCGATATCATTTATTATGACGGTGATATCATTACCATGGAGGGAGACGCCCCAACATATGCTGAATCAATTGCCATAAAAAATGGCAAAATCATATTTATTGGCGCTAAAAAAGAAGCAGAACAGTTTAAAAGTGATAGCACTATTATGACTGACTTGAAAGGGGCTACCTTATTACCAGGTTTTATAGATGGGCACAGTCATCTACTTACTGTTGCTGATGGAACAGTTCAGGCAAACCTTAGCCCTGCACCAGTTGGAAAAGTTACAAGTATTCCAGATATTATCTCTACGCTAAAGGAATTGAAACAAGCGCAAAATTTTAGTGATACGGATTTGTTGATTGGTTGGGGATATGATCAAGACTTTTTAAAAGAAAAAAGACACCCTACTGCTGCTGAACTTGATGCTGCTTTTCCAACTAATCCTGTAATTCTAATGCATACCTCTAGTCATATGTTAGTGGCAAATTCACTTGCATTTAAATTAGCAGGAATATCAGCTTCTACTAAAGACCCAAGTGGAGGCACTTATATTAGAAAAAAAGGGGGTACTGAGCTTGAAGGTCTT
>CAIYLW010000042.1 GCA_903927185.1 uncultured Bacteroidota bacterium | reverse complement strand
TTCAATAGTGAAGCCATTTTTTTCAAGAATACTGGTTAGATATTTTGAGGTTTCAATTTCCTGAAATCCCAGTTCTCCAAAACTAAAAACCATATCCACCATTTCTTGCACTGCTTTTTCTTTACCACTTACAGATTGAAGCACTTCATTTTTAATAGCGTCTACTTTTTGTTGATTTAGGGTTGTAGACTGTTGCGCTTGCATAAAAGTGGAAAGCATTGCGCCCATTAGCAGGAAGGTTAATGTCTTTAGTTTAGTTCTAAGCATAGTTTCGATTTTCTTAAATATAATTAAAAACAAAAAAAGGCCCGAATTAATCAGGCCTTTTTAATCGTATTATAATAATCATTTTAATCTGAGTATATCCTTTCTACTGCGTCTTTATATTTTTCCATAATTACTTTTCGTTTCAAACTCAATTTAGGAGTTAGTTCTCCAGACTCTACACTCCATTCTCTTGGTAACAATTCAAACTTTTTGATTTGTTCCACATGATTGAAAAAGGCATTAAAACTTTCTATAAGCTGACGATATAATCCTAATACTTTTGGATGATGCAAAGCGTCTTCAATAGTTGTGAATGCAATTTCTTTTTCTCTCATCCATTCTTTTAATGTTGCTACCGAAGGAACAATAAGCGCTCCGACAAATTTTCTTTCTGAACCTAGCACGATTACTTGTTCTACAAATGGACTCTCCATCAATTTGTTTTCAATCGGCTGGGGTGCCACATATTTACCGCCACTTGTTTTGAATAGTTCTTTTTTACGGTCGATGATTTTTAAGAATTTACCATCTTCAAAAACACCAATATCGCCAGTCAATAACCATCCATCTATCACAGTCTCTGCTGTAATATCTGGACGTTTATAATATCCTACCATCACACAAGGGCCAGCTACTTGAATTTCTCCATCTTCAGCTAGTCGAACTTGTACGCCTTCAATAGCTGGACCAACAGTTCCGAATTTTGTTCCACCTTTTTCTTTTCTGTTAACGCTAATAACAGGGCTATTTTCAGTAGGTCCATAACCTTCGAAAACCGGAATTTTTGCAGCATTGAAAATTCGTAAGAGTTTAATCTGACAAGCAGCACCTCCAGTAATAATAAAAGAAACATTACCACCCAAAGCCTCACGCCATTTATTAAATATGAGTTTGTTGGCAATGGCTAATTGAAAATTATACCATATACCACCAGATTTTATATTATCATATTTTTCTGCTAAATCAACTGCCCAAAAAAATAAGCTACGTTTCACCCCAGTTAGGTTCGATCCAGCGAGCAAGATTTTTTCAAATACTTTTTCTAATAAACGAGGAACAGTAGTGAATCCATCTGGTTTTACTTCTTTTAAATTTTCGCCAATAGTATCTAAACTTTCTGCATAATAAATACTGATTCCACTGAATAAATTAATATAAGTAGCACTTTTTTCAAAAATATGATTAAGGGGTAAAAAGCTTAGAACTCTTTTATCTGGAGCATCTTCAAATGGGAAACTCTTTTTTGAAAACTGTACGTTGCTATAAATATTACTGTGACTTAACATCACACCCTTAGGAATTCCTGTAGTGCCAGAGGTATAGATAATTGTTGCAAGATGAGTAATTGGTACTTTTGTTTTCAGTTCTTCAACTTTTGTAATAGAATTTTCTGAAGCATTTTTAGTTATTTCTGACCAATGTGGAACTCCCTCTAATTTTTCGAAACTATAAATATTAATAACTGAAGGAACTTTTGCAGAAACATCTTTTACCTTATCGTATAAGTCCTTACTGCTAACAAACACATATTTTGTTGCCGTATCATTTAATATGAATTCTAATTCTAAAGGATTCGTAGTTGGATAAATAGGAATCAATATTGCACCAATTTGTTGTACTGCTAAATCTGTGAAAATCCATTCAGGTCTATTGTTACTGATAATCGCAATTTTATCACTGCCTTCTGCAGTAAAATCATTGCCACTTACCCCAAGTTCTAAAAGTCCGGCACTAAATTGATTTACAATTTCTGCTACAGATTCAGTGCTATAAGTAACCCATTTTCCATTTTCTTTGGCCGCCAGCATATCTTGTTTGGGAAAATTATTAAGTTGGTGATCAAGGCAATCAAAAAGTCTTTTATTAATCATATGGCTATCGTTAGAATGGATCTAGAAATAATTTAAGATCGGAATAAGATCTTAAGGCATTACGAAACTAAATTCAAATTAGGCAAAAGGGTGTTAATAAAAAAGCCGATCTCGAAAAATCGGATCGGCTTTTAAAATATATACTTTAAATACTATTCGTAAATCAAGTGAGTTAATAATCCATCTCTTAATTTAGGTTCAAACCAGGTACTTTTTGGGGGCATTACTTTTCCGCTATCTGCAATATCAAATAATTGATCCATGGATACTGGGTAAATGCTAAAGGCAGCAGCCATTTCACCACTATCAACTCTTTTTTCCAATTCAGCCAGCCCTCTTATTCCACCAACAAAATCTACTCTTGTATCAGTTCTTGGATCATTGATATTTAGTAATGCTGAAAGTACATTGTCTTGTAGAATTGTAACATCTAAAATGCCAATTGGATCATTATTATAACTACCTTCTTTAGCTACCAGTTTATACCAATGATGATCCACATACAAACCAATTTCATGAAGATGAGCAGGTTTAAACGCATTGGTGTCTTCTAAGTTAACTGTAAATTTATTTTCAAGCGCTTTCAAAAAATCCGTAACGTTTAAACCATTAAGATCTTTTACAACACGGTTATAGTCCATGATATGAAGATCATTTGCCGGAAATAAAGTAGTTAAAAAATAATTCGATCCTTCTGTTGCTTCATCGCCTAGTGCCAAACGAACTTTTGATGCGGAGGCGGCTCGGTGGTGACCATCTGCGATATACGTACAAGGTATTTTATTTGCAAAAATAGTGCTGATCTGATCAATGATACTTCCATCGCTAATAATCCAAATAGTATGTTGAATTCCATCGTCAGCTGTAAAATCGTAACCAGGTGATTTTGTAGTTTTCCATTTTTCAATGATACTGTCAATTTCGTGATTGTTTCTGTATGCTAAAAACACATTACCAGTTTGTGCACCAGAAGTTTTAATATGATTAATACGATCTAATTCTTTTTCAGGTCTCGTGAATTCGTGTTTTTTAATAATACCATTTTCATAATCATCCACACTACTAACACAAACAAGTCCAGTCTGACTGCGGCCATTCATAATTAACTGATAGATATAATAGCATTCTTTTGATTCGCGGAATAAAGTATCGCGTTGAATAGAGGCTTGTAAATTTGATTTTGCTTGATTATAAACTTCTTGTGCATGTACATCAATTGTGTCGGGCAAGTCAATTTCACTTTTCGTGATATGCAAGAAACTCGCAGGGTTACCTTGAGCCTCAATTTTTGCTTCTGCACTACTTAATACATCGTAGGGTCTACTGGCAACTGATTTTGCTAATTTTGTTTGTGGTCTTAGTGCTTTAAATGGTTTAATATTTGCCATAATCGATACTTACTTCTTTTAAATTAAATTAAAGGTGCTTTAAAGCAAATGCTTTCATCAAATCTGTCATTGCTTCTACGCTGCTTAATGGGAGGGCATTGTACATACTTACACGAACACCGCCCACTGTTCTATATCCTTTTACACCAATAAATCCTGCTTGTTTACATTCATCGAGGAAAAGGTTCTGCAAATTTTCATCTTCAATAAAAAATACTGCATTCATTTCACTGCGATCTTCTTTTGCAATATTTGTTTTAAATAAAGGGATGCTATCTAATGTATCATACAATAATTCTGCTCTTTCTTTACTTCTTTTTCCCATTTCAATTAAACCACCTTCTTCTTCGATCCATTTAAGTGTAAGCATGCTTACATAAACAGCAAATACGGGTGGAGTATTCATTAAAGAACCAGCTTCAATATGTTTTTGATAATTCATAATCGTTGGAATACGACGCTGAATTTTTCCTAATATATCTTTCTTAATGACCAGCATATTAACACCTGCAGCACCCATATTTTTTTGAGCACCTGCATAAATCAAAGAAAATTTTTTAAAGTCAACAGGCCTGCTAAATATATCACTACTCATATCTCCCACAAGTGGAATTTGAGTGGTTGGGTATTGATGCCATTGTGTACCCTCTACAGTATTATTAGTTGTAATATGCAAATAATTAGCAGTATCAGGGAAATTTAAATCTTTAGGTATATAGGTATGATTCTTATCGGCAGAGCTAGCAGCAACAACTACATTTCCGAAAAGGGATGCTTCTTTTATAGCTTTATTTCCCCAGATGCCATTATCACAATATGTAGCAGTTTGATTCTCATCTAAAAGATTCATGGGCACTTGCATAAATTGAGTGGTTGCTCCACCATGCAAGAAAAGAACTTCATATTGATCATCTAACTGCATTAAATTCTTTACAGATTTAATAGCATTATTTAATACCTCCTGAAAATGAGAAGTACGATGACCAATTTCTAATATTGATAAACCCGTATTATTAAAATTATGAATGGCGTTTGAGGCTTGCTCTAAAACTGGTAGAGGCAGGATAGATGGACCTGAATTAAAATTATGCAGTTTCATTTCGGTTGCTTGAAACCGCAAAGTAATTGAATTTAGAGGAAATGAAAGTGCCCTAATAAATAAAAAGTCTATTTTATTTATAGAGTAGCTTTGAATCGCTATCCAGCCGTATACTTACGATTGTTTGTACTTTATTCATGGAAGTTAGAAACTCCACCAGAAACCGTAAACTTCATAGCATCAGCCGCATGAATATTTGGAGGAAGTGCACGGACTTTTTCTTGGGGTACTATATAAGTGATACCAGAAATAGCATATGAATGAGGTACATACACCGTTATATGTTTTTCCAAGCCAAGTTTGATACTAGTTTCTTGAGTTATAAATCCAATTCTCCATACATCAGCTCCATCTACATTCACCATTACGGGATGGTCGAATTTCTTTTTATTGCCAGCAAAAGCCTCCAAAAAATCTTTCACTGAAGAATAAATGAATTTAATCCCCGGAGTTCTTTCCAATACGGTGTCAAAAACTGCCACCAATCTGCCCACTACAAAAAGACTTGAAAGCCAACCAACGAATAATACCAGGGTAACCACTACCAAGAAGCCAAGGCCAGGTAGTCTTCTGAGATTTCCAGCTGCATCTTTTTCTAAAAGGTCTGGTGCTAAACCATTAATCAGGTTAGGAAGGAAGCTATCCACCCAATTAAAAAGTCCCAAAACAACCCAAATAGTTATCCCAATGGGTGCCAGAACAATTAAACCTTGTAGAAATAACTGCAATAATTTGCTTAGAGTTGACCTAAATCCAGCTTTTTTCAATTTTCTCAGGTTTATTTCGATGTAAAATAAAGAAGAATCGGGGATTCTATAAAATATCAAGGCTTTTCATCCGTCTTATCAGCCCTAAAGCCCGCTTTTTTACTTTTTCATCAGTTTATAGAACCGTTTAACAAAAAATTAATATTAAATTATATGGAAACTATTTTTAAGATAAAAGTTTCCATAGTTTTGCATTCCTATTTTTTATTATGGAAACAAAAGAGAGAATTATTGCCCAGACCTACGATTTATTCATGCGCTACGGTATTCGTAGCGTGAGCATGGATGATATTGCCTACCATCTTGCGATCAGTAAAAAAACGATATATCAATATTATGCTGATAAAGATGCTTTAGTAGAGGAAGTATTAGACATAGAATTGAAAAGGAACTTTGAAGATTGTCAAAATAACAAGGAAAAAAAACAAAATAGTATCCATGAATTCTTTTTATCGATGGATTCTATGAAGGAAATGTTTGTGCAATTGAATCCAACAATTGTACATGACATTCAGAAATATCATCCCAAATGCTTTAAAAAATTAAACCAACATAAAGAAGATTTTTTCTACAATATTATCAAAGACAATTTAGAATTAGGTATTAAAGAGTGTTTATATAGGCCTGAAATTAATATCGACATTCTTACCAAGTTTCATTTAGAAACATTCTTTATTACTACCAATACAGAAATTTTTCCTGTTTCGAAATATAATCTAACTAAAGTAAGTCAGGAGATTTCGGAAAATTTTTTATACGGAATAGCAACATCAAATGGAGTTGAAAAAATTGAATACTACAAAAAGGAACGACAAAAACAATAAACCTATGAACCAAAAACCAATTAAAGTTATTGCAAGAATTTTCTGCTTATTATTAGTAGTTAGTTCTGCAATGGCACAAACAGGAACTAAACATGCTTTCTCTGTGAAGGAATGTGTTGACTATGCACATAAAAATAATTTGCAGGTAAAAAATGCACTATTGAATGTGCAAATACAACAGGAAGTAAATCGTGATGTAACTTCTGCTGCATTACCAACACTTTCAGGAGTAATTAGTGGAAATGATTATTTAAAAATCCCTACTTCATTACTGCCAGGTGAGATTTTCGGACAACCTGCTGGAACTTATATTCCTGTTCAGTTTGGAACAAAGTACAATGCAAATGCAGGCTTACAGTTTCAACAGTTATTATTTGATGGACAAGTTTTTGTTGGCTTACAAGCTCGTTCAACAAGCATTGCATTTTCTAATAAAAATGTAGAGGTAACTGAGGAAATGATTAAGACTAATGTATATAAAATTTACTATCAATTAGTAGCAGGCAAAACACAAATTGAAATCTATGATGCAAATTTGGAGCGACTAAAAAAGTTGCTTTCTGATACAAAAGCACTGTATGAAAATGGGTTTGTTGAAAAATTGGATATTGATAAAATATCTGTTCAAATTTCTAATCTTGAAACTGAAAAATTAAGAGCCCTTAACAGCATTGATATTGGATACCAGGCATTAAAGACTTTGATTGGTATGCCAACAAAAGATGAATTAGTGTTAACGGATCAAATAAATGAAGAAAAAATAAAAAAAGATTTTGCAATCGATACGACTTTTACCTACGCAGATCGTAAAGATTTTCAATATCTAGACCTGGCAAAGCAATTAAATGAACTCAATATCAAAAGATATAAAATGAGTTATTTACCTACACTTGCACTTTCAGGATCCTATACAAAAAATGCGCAGAGAAATCAATTTAATTTTTTTGGGAAAGGAGATTGGTTTACAACTTCTTTTGTAGGATTGAATTTATCAGTGCCAATTTTTAGTGGGTTCTCTAAAAGTTCTCATGTAACTAAATCACAATTAGAATTACAACAGACTGTAAATCAAATTGATAATTTGAAATTGACTATTGATAATGAAATAGAAACCGCAAAGCTAAATTTCCATGCTGCTGTGATTACGCTAGATTATCAAAAAAAGAATATGTTGCTTGCAGAAAATGTGTTTAATCAAACCAAAAAAAAATTTGAATTAGGTACTGGATCTAACACAGAAATCACTGCAGCAGAAACTGATTTAAGAACTGCCCAAGCAAATTATATCAATGCATTATATTCAGCTATCATCGCAAAAGTTGATTATAATAAAGCAATAGGAAAACTCTAAAAATAATTATACAATAAAAAAATCATGAAAAAAATAAACTATATCATATTATTTGTTACAGCCATTTCTATAGCGGCTTGTGGAGGCAAAACTTCAACTAACGGAGCTTTAAAAGAAAAAAAAGATAAACTGGAACAACTAAAGAAAGATCAAACTAAGTTAAATACTGAGATTGCGAATTTGGAGACTGAAATCCTTGCAGCAGATCCATCAGCAAAAGCTGATAATGCAAAGCTGGTTTCTACAGCTATTATTGCCCCTGAAAACTTTTCTCATTTTATCGACCTGCAAGGTAAAGTTGATGCAGTTAATATTTCTTTTATTACCCCACGTGGTGGGGGTGGACAAGTAAGAGAATTATATATCAAAAAAGGAGATCAAATTAATAAAGGTCAATTAATCTTGAAACTCGATGATGCAATAGTTAAACAAAGTTTGGTTGCAGCACAACAAGGTTTGCAAACAATAAAAACACAATTGGCATTTGCTAAAAACCTCTACCAAAAACAACAAAATCTTTGGGCTCAAAATATTGGAACAGAAATCCAGTTGATTACTGCAAAAAATAATGTAGAGAGTTTAGAGAATCAATTAAAAAGTTCTGAAGAGCAAATTAAAGTTACTGAAGAGCAAGTTAGATTTACTTCTGTTTACAGCAATGTTAGTGGAGTTGCTGATGAGGTAAATGTACGAGTAGGTGAATTGTTTGCTGGTCCGGGTCAGATTAAAATTGTAAACACCAATGATTTAAAAATCACTACACAAATTCCAGAAAATTATGCAACTCGTGTTGTAGTTGGAACAGCCATTAAAATTTCTTTGCCAGATATCAATAAATCATTCGATTTACATATTAATGTTGTTGGGAAAATTATTGATCCGACAAGCAGAAGTTTTTATGTTGAAGCAAAATTGCCCTCTGATAATAGTTTCCGCCCGAACCAAATTGCTTTAGTACGTGTACTTGATTATGAGGCAAAAAATGCAATAAGCATACCTGTAAATATTTTACAAACTGATGATAAAGGCCGCTTTGTTTTGGTTGCAGTTAAAGAAAATGGCAAACTCATTGCTCGCAAAAAAAGTGTAATAGCTGGTGAAATGTATGGCGATAAATTGGAAATCAAAACTGGATTACAATCAGGAGACACCATCATAACAGAAGGGTTCCAGAGTCTATATGACGGTCAGATTATTACAACTGAAGTGAAATAAGCAAGAACCCATCTGAAAGAATAAAAACTAAACTACTTGTATGAGTGCATTAGAAAATATAGTAGGTAAGTTCAAAGAATTTGGACCTACCAGCTGGAGTATAAAAAATAAAACATCTATTTACTTGCTCATGATATTCGTGAGTATCATGGGGATTTATCAGTTTGTAACATTACCCAAAGAGCAATTTCCGGATATTGTTATTCCAACAATATATGTACAAACAATTTACGTTGGTAATTCACCTAAAGATGTTGAGAACCTCGTAACAAGACCTATTGAAAAACAAATAAAAGGAATTACTGGTGCTAAGATTAAAAAATTTACTAGTACTTCACAACAAGATTTCTCGGCTATCCAGGTTGAGTTTGATACCGATGTAAAGACTGACGTAGCATTGCAAAAAGTTAAAGATGCGATCGACAAAGCAAAAGTTGATTTGCCTACAGATTTAACTTCTCCGCCAACAGCTTTGGAAATAAGTTTCAGTGAGCAACCAATCATGTATGTAAACCTGAGTGGTGATTATGATCTGGTTCGACTAAAAAAATACGCGGATGATCTAAAAGATAAATTGGAAAATCTCTCTGAAATCAACCGAGTTGATATAGTTGGAGCTCCTGAAAGAGAATTCCAAATCAATGTAGATAACTATCGCATGCAGAGTGCTGGTGTAACATTCGATGATATCAGCAATGCAGTACAAAGAGAAAATTTAGATATTTCAGGCGGTTTATTAGATGTGGGTACCATGAAACGTAACCTGCAATTAAAAGGACAATTAAAATCAGCCTTTGATATTGAAAAAATAATAGTTCGTAACCAAACAGGGGCGCCCATTTATTTAAAAGACATAGCGGAGGTAAAAGATACCGTTAAAGAAAAAGAAAGTTTTGCTCGTTTAGATGGTAAGAATGTAGTTACCCTAAATATTATCAAAAGAAGTGGGGAGAATTTAATTGAAACTAGTGACGGCGTAAAGAGGATTGTTGATGAAATGAAAGCTAACAACTTCCCGAAAGATTTGAAAGCTGTAATTACCGGTGATATGAGTATCAAAACACGTACCTCTTTCACAGATTTGGTGAATAGTATTGTGATAGGTTTTGTGTTGGTATTGATTATCCTGATGTTCTTTATGGGAGTTATAAACGCATTTTTCGTAGCACTATCTGTACCCTTGAGTATGTTTGTGGCTTTTGTATTTTTACCGGGTGCAGACTTAATTGTAGGCGGTCATGTTACCCTAAACTTTATAGTGCTATTTGCATTATTATTCGGTCTGGGTATTATAGTTGATGATGCTATTGTGGTAATTGAAAATACACACCGTATCTTCTTTGAGAGTAAGGGGAAACTAAATTCTACTATCTCTGCTCGAATGGCTGCAGGTGAAGTATTTATTCCTGTATTAGCTGGAACACTTACTACATTGGCTCCTTTCTTCCCTCTATTATTTTGGCCTGGTATTATTGGTAAGTTCATGATTTACTTACCTACTATGCTCATTTTTACGCTAGCAGCTTCGTTAGTAGTAGCGTTTATCATGAACCCGGTTTTTGCGGTTGACTTTATGGAACACCCTGATCAAGAAGAATTAAAGGGCCCAAAGAGTGCCATCTTTAAAAAGAAAGGTTTTTGGATTGCCATTATTCTTGGTATCCTGCTAGATTTTGCCGGAGCACCGTTCTGGGGTAACTTATTGATTTTCTTTGTAGGCTTAGTTTTATTAAATGTATATGTTTTAAACAAAGCTATTCATGAATTCCAGCATACTGCCCTGCCTTGGATAATGAATCACTATGAGAGCTTACTTAGATGGGCATTGCATGGTTGGAGACCCGTTAAATTATTATTGGGCACAATTGCCTTATTATTTATTTCAGTTGCGCTATTTGCAATAAGGAAAGTTCCAGTTGTTTTCTTTCCTAAAGGTGATCCCAACCAGATATATGTATATATAAAATTACCTGTAGGAACTGATGTATTATATACTGATAGCGTTACAAAAATGCTAGAGTCTAAAGTAAATAAAGTGTTGGATAATGCTAATGGAAAAATTAATCCAATAGTTGAAAGTGTAATTAGCAATGTGGCAATTGGTGCAGGGGATCCTATGACTGGTGATAGAAGTACCAGAAGTGAATTGGGTAGGATTCAAATTTCATTTGTTGAATTTGAAAAAAGAAAAGGAGTTGCAACCGAACCATATTTAAGTAAAGTTCGTGAAGCAATGAAAGGTATACCTGGAGCAGAAATTAGTGTTGATCAGGAACAAAATGGCCCACCAACAGATCCGCCTGTAAATATTGAAGTATCAAGCGAAGAATTTGATAACCTAATTAAAACTGCTGTCAATCTAAAGAATTATCTGGATAGTATTCATGTACCTGGAGTAGAAGAATTAAAAATGGGTGTTGATCTTACTAATCCTGAATTAACACTGACAGTAAAAAGAGATCGTGCACTAATTGAAGGTGTTTCATCCGGTCAGATAGGTGCTGCACTTAGAACAGCTTTATTTGGTAAAGAAGTATCGAAGATTAAAGAAGGGAAAGACGAATACAAAATTCAATTACGTAATAATGAATTTCAACGTAAGAATTTAGTAGAGTTATTGAATATGAAGATTAGCTTCCGCGATATGGCTAGCGGTGGCGCAATTAAAAATATTCCAATAAGTTCTTTAGTAACAATTGAGCCTACTAGTACTTTAGGAAGTGTAAAAAGATTAAATCAAAAACGACTGATAACACTTCGTTCAAATCTTACAAATGGCTTTACAGCAAATGAGGTGAACAAAGTGCTTGAAAAGCATATTGAAGATTTCAAAAAGAAACCAGAAGGTGTTACAATTAAACAAACAGGGGAAAGTGCACAACAAGCTGAAACTGCTTCTTTCTTAGGGAAAGCATTATTAATTGCGTTGATGTTGATCTTGTTCATACTTGTATTGCAATTCAATTCTGTGAGTAAACCAGTTATTATTCTTACAGAGATCTTGTTTAGTATCATTGGAGTTCTATTAGGATTTGCTATAACCGGTATGACAGTTTCTGTTACCATGACAGGGATAGGCATCATTGGTCTGGCAGGTATTGTTGTTAAAAACGGTATTCTTGTAATTGAGTTTAGTGATGAATTAAGATCAAGAGGGATGAAAACCAAAGAAGCTGTTATTCAAGCAGGTAAGACCAGGATCATTCCAGTATTACTTACCGCATTGGCTGCAATACTAGCATTCTTACCAATAGCTGTTGGATTCAATATTAACTTCGTAACATTATTTTCTGAACTGAATCCGCATATTTATATGGGTGGTGATAGTGCTGTATTCTGGAAACCATTATCATGGACTATCATCTTTGGTTTATCATTTGCCTTCTTTATGACATTGGTAATTGTACCAAGCATGTATTTGATTGCAGAGCGTTTAAGAAGACCTATGCGAAATACGTTTGGCGGTAAATGGATCAGTATGTTGGGAATTCCTCCACTTACTTTATTGTTCATTCCGTTAATGATAATTTCATTAGTAAAACAAAGAATTAAAAAAAATAAAAGAGAAGAAAAATTAAAAGGCCAACCTGTGAACGATGCGTTTATTGGAAGTTGGTTCTAATAAAGTTTAGAGATAAGAGTGAAGAGTATGATATCAAGTGAATAAGATAAATGTTAGCCTTGCCCTTTAAGTCGAGGCTAACATTTTTAGAAAGCCGATTTAAAAATGAATATATGGATATCAGTTTGGATTTTAAAAAACACAGTATCTATCGGATTAAGGAAAGCCATCAACGAATTATTGCTTGCCTTGATTTGCTAGATGAATCGCAAATTTGGTTAAAGCCTAATTCTGCTCTCAATAGCATGGGTAATCTTGTTTTGCATTTGTGTGGAAATATTACGCAATATATTCTTAGTACTTTAGGAGGCGCACCAGATGATCGTAATAGAGATGCTGAGTTTGCAGCTGTTGGTGGCAAAACAAAAGAAGAACTTAAAACCCTTTTTAATTTCGTAATTGAAAAGAGTATTGATACAATTTATAATTGTTCAGATGAGGAATTGACAATCTCCAAAAAAGTGCAAGTGTATGAGTTAACAGGTGTAGGTATTATTATTCATGTAACCGAGCACTTATCATATCATACTGGGCAGATCGCATTTCTTACAAAGCTATTATTAGAAAAAGACCTGGGTTTTTATGCAGGATTTGATTTGAATCAAAAGCATCCCAAAAATTAGCTAGTTAATTTAGATAATTTTTCAACGGCCCTTTCGAGGGTCGTTTCTTTTTTGGCGAAGCAAAATCGCAATACTTTATTATCTTCTCCATTTTTATAAAATGCAGAAACGGGGACTGCAGTTATTCCATAATCTTTAGTTAATCGCACAGCCAGATCCATATCATTTTCTTTTGAGAAGTTTGCATAACTATAGCATTCAAAATAACTACCGTGCGATGGGATGCAAGTGAAGGGTGTCGTTTTCATCAATTCCCTGAAATAATCTCGTTTCTTTTGTATGAATCCACTCAGTGTTAAATAAGCATTTTTATCTTGGATAAATTCTGCAATGCCAACCTGCTTAGGTGTATCGCAACAAAATGCATTGAACTGATAAACTTTTCGAAACTCTTTCATTAAATCAGGAGAGCTAATACAGTAACCCAATTTCCATCCTGTACAGTGATATGTTTTGCCAAATGAAAAACATACAAAGCTTCGCTCTAATAAATCAGGATATCGAAGTATACTTTGATGAGTAATCCCATCAAAGATCAAATGCTCGTATACTTCGTCGCTAAGAATCAAAATATTTGTTCCTGCTACAATACTTCTTAATTGGGTAATGTCATTTTCACTTAAAACTGCACCAGTAGGGTTATGTGGAGTATTAATAATAATCATCCTAGTGCGAGAATTAATTTTCTTTTTTACCAAATCCCAAGGGATTGAATAATCTGGATAAGCTAATGAAATTAAAATAGGCTTTGCTCCATTCAATTCTATTGCAGGAATATAACAATCATATGCAGGTTCAAAAACAATGACTTCATCTCCAGGATTTAAAACAGTTGTGAGTGCCGAATAGATAGCTACAGTGCCGCCTGGAGTAATCGTAATTTGTGAATTTGGATCAAGTTTTGTTTGGTATAAAAACGCTGTTTTTTCTGCTAATCTTTCTCTTAATAATGCATTACCTGCCATCGGTGAATACTGATTAAAATCATCGCTCATTGCCTTTGCCACTAAATCCGTTAGCGCATGATCCATTGGGAAGTCGGGAAATCCTTGACCTAAGTTTACAGCACCATGCTCAACGGCAAGCTGACTCATTACAGTAAATATAGAAGTTCCTACATCGGGTAGTTTTGAATTGATCAGTTTGCTCATCTTGCTGGTTCTTAATATTGTATTAATTTACTATAGTGCAACAATTTGCCTTCATTATCCATGCCTTCTAAAATTATTCGGAATGCATGAGTAACATCATTGTTATAGAAAATTATTTTTATTTTATTATTTTTCTTATCAAGGTTTACCCAAGGACTCCAAAGTAAAGTAGCTCGTAAATCCGGAGTTATGGAATAAGCAAGTTCTTTTTCTGCATAACTCGGGGAATAAAATTCTTTAACTGGTGTATATCCCGACACATTGATATAATCCATTTGTTTTGATGTATTGTTTATATCGGAGCCCTTTTTAGTATAAATCGAAATAGCGGGACTACCACTACTAAAACTCCCATAAAAACGAGGGAAAATTTTTATATATGCAATGTCACTTAAATTCAAAAACTGAATATTTTCGGAAGGAGTTAAAAATTCATCCACATAATAATTTGGAGCACCTCCTCCTATTGATCCACCTGATAATGACATTCTATAAAACACTTTACCGGTAAGATAATCAGAAACCGACATGATGCCAGTTGCTGTATTAGTTAGGTCAAACCCCGTGCCGTCATTTGAGAACAATCCCGAAGTATACTTTTTATCCAATTCCTCCAGTTTCGTTTTTTTCTTTGAATAAACGGTTACGTCTTTAAGAGTTGTATTTTTCTTCAGTATTTCAAAACGAATTTGTTCATCAATCAAGTATTGATATTTGCTTAATCCAATTGTATCGATATTACTTTTAACAATTTTAGCTAGACGTTCTGGATCAGCCTTAAAAAAATCAGTCTCTAAAACTAATTTACTTTTAGCAGGTAGTTTGGCTCCATTTAACTTATAAGAGATCTTTGCAGTGTCTGAAAATAAAACATTTTTTTCTGAAAAACTTCCATCAGCAAGAAGAGGAAGGAACATCATGAATTTGCTCGAATCTTTTGATAGTAAAATCAAATTGATTATGCCAGATTTCTTAATTTTTTCTTCCTTTACACCCTCTAGTTTCCCTAATAGTGATAAGTAAGATGCATCTTTTTCAAAAGCGAATTTTGGTAAAGTGCTATTTAAAATGCTATTCCAATTAATCCTTCTCCAACCATTAGTTAACATCACTAAATCTAAATGGTTCGCTACACTATCTGTTTTAGAACTAAAATAGTAGGCAGCATTATACACATTTCCAGTTAAATCACCTTTAAGTAAAAGATGAGATACGATAGTATTATCTGATGTTTCTGTAAGATCGGCATCTGTAATTGCCAAAGATAAATTGGCTGTGCTGGTATCTTTTAATTCAATTTCAAGCACATTTTTTCCTCGCTTCTCCGTATTTAGTGTGTCGAATTGTACTGATGTATTTAAAAGGTTGTGTTCATTTTTTACAAAAATAATCCGCTCACAAAGTGGTTGCTTATTTGCATCAAATACAGTTAATTGTAAGATGCCTGATTCGAATTTATTAATAGGTAAATTACTAGTAACAACTTCTTTATTAGTAAGGTTAGCACTTGCTCGAAAAACTACTTCCCCGTTCATTTGTCCAATTACCGTTACTTTTTTTAAAGGCTCAGGTACTGTTTCTGATCTTTGAATATGAAAAATTCTATTTAAGTCCCCTGCTTCTACAATTAAGTTGACACCAATATTTTGTGCTTTCGGCAATTCTTTTTGATGTGTGTTACCAAAAATATCTTTCCATTCTGCTATATATGTTTCATCTGAAAAAGGGGTATAATAAAACTTACCCATTCCATCGTGAATGGATTGAAAGGAACTGATGGTATCACCTTCTTTATTTTTGATATAGCCTTTAATTACTTCAGGAAAACCAACTTGGTTTACAGCTTTGAAGGCAATTACATTTTGTTTATTTAAAATACTAATACCAGATTCGGGTAAGAATTGTACTGAGATTTCTGAAAAATCCGCAGCTACTTTTTCAATTTTAGTTGTATTGGATATAATTTGAAAATTTTTCTTAAAAAAGTATGCTGAATCGAAATTGCGCATCCATTTGGTATAGGCTATAGCTTGAATGGATGAGCCAGTATATTTTTCAGGTATTAAATAGGAACCAGAAGAACTACCATTTAAAATAGGGCTAACAGTAGCGTTAATTAATTTTCCATGATCATCATACCAATCTATATAAAAATTCTTTGAAATACTGGAAGGCTCGTTACCCGTCTGAAGATAGGCTTTAAACCAAATAGTTTTTCCTGCAGTATATCTAGTATTATCAAACTGAATATATACTTTTTCGAATGGAGATTTTTCGTAGAAATTGGCTAAGCAGGAATCAATATTTTGTGCTTTTGCTGTAATATTTATAAAAAGCACAAAAATAAAAACACCTACTAATTTAATTTTTCTCATATTCTATTTATTGTACATAAAATATAGGAATTTTATTTTATATACAATAATAACCGAGAAAAATAGTACAACTATAAACTATTATTTAACACTTAGTATGTTCTCTAATCTTTTCAATTCTACCTCAGCAATTTTTGCAGTATAAGTTAAATTAATTAACCGGTAAGATGCATTCTCAAAGCTCTGCTGTGCTTGCTTTACGTCTATAATAGTAGCCTGACCCAATTCGAATTTTTTAGAGATTAATTCTAGTAATTGCTGTGACAATTTCAAATTTTCGGATTCCATTTTTAATTGACTTAGCGAGTTACTATAAGCCTGATAAGTTCTAACCGCATCGGTCTCATAATTGAGCAATAAATAATCGAAGTTTGTTCTTGCACTCTTCGTATTAATTTCAGCTATCTGTTGTTGCTTTTTTGAAATAGAACCATTGTAGATTGGAACAGAAAGATTGATTCCAACAAAAGGACCATAACTCTGGTTCAACAATGAGAATCCCGCTGCGCTTTTTGCGCTAGTTAAGTTATATCCAGTTGAAGCACGAAGACTTGGATAACGTGCAGCGGCAGTTTCTTTTTCAATCAGTTCGTTAATGTGAACCTGTTGCTGAGCTGCAATAACAGCAGGGTTGGTACTTAAATGGTTACGAACAGAATCAAGACTGATAGATTTATCAATGATGATAGTGTCTTCAATAGTAATTTTTTGATCAGCTGGCTTTAAAAAAATCAGATGCAATAAATCTGTTTTTGCTTGATCTATGGTTAAATATTGAGATTCTTTTAATTGCAGATTGGCATTCAAATCTAATTGAGCTTGAAAAATATCTGCATTATTTGCAACACCTACTTGTTTGCGAACTTCCAGAATCTGCAGTTTTTCTTTAGAAACTTCAATGGTTCTATCAATCGTTCTTAATAAATATTGCTGACGAACAACATCATAGTATTTAGATAATACGCCGGCTATTGTATTCTGAATTTGTGCAGAAAGCAATTGTTGATTTTGTTGGAGGAGTTCTTCAAGCCTTCTTTTGGTAGCATTTACCCTCAAGCCATTATATAAAAGGATACTTCCTGTAACACCTACTGCTAAGTTATTTGTTCCTACATTATCCTTAACGGTATTACGGGTAGGGTCGGCATATTTTTGATTGATGCTAGTAACTTGTTCATTATCTGTTGCAGTACCAGTTACCACGGGCAGTCCTCCAGCAAATCCATAACTATTACTCACAGTACTGATCTCAATACTGTTTTGTGCCAATTGAATATCATAACTATTTTTAAGGGCTACGTTTATTACCTCGGTCAAAGACATTTTTTGTTGGGCGAACCCATTTAGTGCAGAGATGCAACAAACAAATAACAATAGTTTCTTCATGATTACGAAATTACCAAGAGGCCTCAAAAAGGGGCAAATTATTATATTAATGGTTGACTAGCTAACTAAAGTCCCTAAATCCTGTCCTTTTACTACTTTCAACAAATTTCCCGGCTCATTCATATTAAAAACAATGATGGGTAATTTATTTTCCATACAAAGTGTGAAAGCTGTCATATCCATCACTTTGAGATTTTTCGATATACATTCTTCGTAACTAATTTTATCAAATCGGGTAGCAGTGGGGTCTTTTTCTGGATCTGCCGTATAAATGCCATTTACACGTGTACCTTTTAATATTACATCAGCCTTCATTTCGATAGCACGTAAGGAGCCTGCAGTATCTGTAGTAAAATAAGGGTTGCCGGTACCAGCACCAAAAATAACAACACGGCCTTTTTCAAGGTGACGTAATGCTTTTCTGCGTATATAAGGCTCTGCAACTTGATCCATTTGAATGGCGCTTTGTAAACGGGTATAGACTCCGAAGCGCTCTAACATAGATTGCATAGCCATTGCATTAATAACTGTGGCTAGCATACCCATATAGTCGCCATGGGCTCTTTCAATACCGCTTTCTGCCTCATTCATGCCCCTATAAATATTTCCTCCACCAATTACAATGGCTACTTGTACGCCCAAATCTGAAATCGATTTGATATCAATAGCATATTGTTCAATGATTTTTGGATTGAAAGGATCTCCGTTGCGTTGGTCGCCCAATAAAGCCTCGCCAGATAATTTAAGAAGGATACGTTTATATTTTGGAAGCATGGCACTAATATTTATGCAAATAACCTGAATTTTTGATGAGCAACCAAAATGAATAGGTAAGTAGACCGTGCTTTTCACGCGCTATGCGGATGAAATCATCTTAAAAATTCGGTGATTTCATCATTTTTATTTTCATAAGTGTTTTATAGCTTGCTAATCCTTATAAACCGGGGTTTATTTTTTAAAGCAAAAACTAATAATATGTATAACGTTAGAACGAAGTCGAAATCAAATCAAGGACTGGTTGTAAAAATTCTTCCTTCCTTTTTATATTTATTGATGGCGCTAGCGGCTGGTTATGGATTCTTTAGAGGCGAATCTTTAAGATATGCCATTCCTATTTTCTTATTAGTAACTAGATTTAATTTTGTTTTATACGCAAAGTATAAGTTAGATAATTGGTGGCTTCATTCGTTTCACGCCATATTTGCAATTGTAGTGATCTTCTTTATGTTTTAAAGAAAACAATTTTGTTAAATAAAAAAGCCGCTCGATTTTATCGAGCGGCTTTTTTAATATTTGAAGCGTATGATTATCCTAAAGCAACACGTTTAAATTCGATTACTTTCAAATCAGCATTAACTGATTTTAAGTATTCACCTACAGTCTTGCCACCGTCTTTTACGAAAGCTTGAGCTAGTAATGTGTTTTCTTTAAAGAATGCATTTAATTTTCCTTCCGCAATCTTCGCAATCATTTCGTCTGGTTTGCCAGCCATTTTAGGATCTGCTTTCATAGTTTCTACTACGATTGCTCTTTCTCTTTCTACTGATGCAGCAGGAATGCTTTCAGGATCAACAGCTAAAGGGTTCATAGCAGCAATTTGCATAGCTACATCTTTACCAGCCTCAGCAGCTTCAGCACTTAATCCAACTAAAACACCCATACGGTTTGCACCATGGATATAAGATGCAACAAATGGAGCTTCAATTCTTTCAAATTTAGCAACACCAATTTTCTCACCGATAGAAGTTAATTTATCGTTGATTAAATCAGCCACTTTCGCACCATTGATAGATACTTCATTTAATTCTTCAGCGCTCTTCACATCATTTGCAATGGCAGCTTCAGCAATACTTTTTGCAAAGGCAACAAACTCAGCATTTTTAGAAACGAAATCAGTTTCGCAGCTAATACATACAATGAATCCAGTTTTATGATCAGCAGAAGTTCCTGCAATAATCACACCTTCTTTTGCTTCACGGTCACTACGTTTTGCAGCAACTTTCTGACCTTGTTTGCGCAACCAATCGATGGCAGCTTCAAAATCTCCATTAGTTTCAGTCAAAGCTTTTCTACAATCAAGCATACCAGCTCCAGTAGCCTGACGTAATTTATTAATATCAGCAGCGGTTATTGTTACAGTTGACATATTCAGTTTTTAAATAAATGTTATATAAAAATTGGGTCATTAGTCATTACCCATGAGCAGATGACTAATGACCCAAAAGGGATAATAAATTATCTTCCACCACCACCACCAGCTGGGCGACGGTTTCCACTACTAGGTGTACGACGCTTTGGAGGTCCACCAGCTGGTCCACCAGCAGGTGCATTATTTCCACCTCTTCTACCGCCACGACCAGCTTCAGCTTGAGCTTCAGCTTCTAGGCGACGAGCGCGTGTTTCATTTTCATTATTGCTGTCATCACTTTCATCATCATCTTTAGAAGCCTGACGTTCAGCCAAACCTTCAGCGATTGCTGCAATGATATAGTTAGTAATGATTGCGATTGATTTAGTTGCATCATCGTTTGCAGGAATAGGGAAGTCTACTTTATTAGGATCGCTATTAGTATCTACCATACCAAAAGTTGTGATGCCTAAACGTTTAGCTTCAGCCAATGCGATATGCTCACATCCGATATCAACAAGGAATAAAGCAGCCGGTAAACGACCTAACTGAGCGATACCGCCCAATACTTTTTCCATTTTTTCTTTATCGCGAGTTAAAGTTAAACGCTCTTTTTTAGTAAGGCTTTCTGCGCTACCATCAGCAAGCATTTTTTCAATGCTCTGCATTTTTTTAACGCTCTTACGAACGGTGTTGAAGTTGGTTAACATACCACCCAACCAACGTTCAGTAGCATAAGGCATGTTTACTTTCTTAGCGCATTCGCTAACGATTTCTTTGGCCTGTTTTTTTGTTGCAACAAACATGATTTTCTTACCGCTTTTAGCGATTTGTTTCATGGCTGCTGAAGCTTCTTGCAAATGATCTACTGTTTTGTTCAGATCAATGATGTGAATACCTTTCTTCTCAGCGAAGATATAAGGCAACATCTTTGGGTTCCACTTCTTTTTCAGGTGACCAAAATGTACGCCGGCCTCCAGAAGTTGCTGTTGTAATGAAGTGTTATTTTCCATTGTATGAGTTTGAATTTTTTAATTTGAAATTTGAAATTGAGTTGTTGATATACCAATTTAAAATCAGCAATATCAAATCCCAAATATTAACGTTTACTGAACTGGAAGCTTCTACGTGCTTTCTTGTGACCGAATTTCTTACGTTCAACACCACGTGGATCACGCTTCAACTGACCAGCTGCTTTTAACACAGGACGGAATTCAGCGTTCACTTCTAATAGTGCACGAGCGATACCCAATTTAGCTGCTTCAGCCTGACCTTTCAGTCCGCCCCCAGCTGCATTAATAACGATATCAAATTTGCCAACTACATCAGCAGTTTTCAAAGGTGCTTCTACTTGGTTCTGCAAGTAAACAAGCGGAAAATATGCTTTGTAATCTTTGTCGTTTACAGTGATCTTGCCATCGCCCTTACTAATAAATACGCGGGTTACAGCTTCTTTACGACGACCAACTGCGTTTTTTTGTTTTTCCATTATACTTGGTTTGGAATGTGTTTAAATTAGAATTTCAGTTCTTTAGGTTGTTGAGCAGCATGTGGATGCTCAGCACCAGCGTACACAAATAATTTTTTAACCAATTTGCGGCCAAGACGATTTTTAGGAAGCATGCCTTTTACAGCTCTTTCTATAACTACTTCTGGACGGCGCTTTAAAAGATCCTGAGCAGCTTCGTGTTTTTGACCACCTGGAAATCCAGAATAGTTCATATACACTTTATCAGCTCCTTTGTTACCAGTGAAAACAACTTTATCACAGTTGATCACAATTACATTATCTCCACAATCAACGTGAGGAGTATAGTAGGCTTTGTTCTTACCACGCAAAACAGCTGCAATTCTGGAAGAAATACGTCCCACGGTTTGATTAGTGCCGTCAACAACATACCAGTTATGTTGAACGGTAGCCGCATTAGCTGACTTGGTGGTGAAATGAAGTTTACTCATAATTTTTCTTTTTAATTTAACCGATGCTATCCCACCGGCTTGAATGTTCCGATTTATTCGGGGGGCGAAGGTAGGATTCCTATACTCGATTTTCCAAGAAAAATAGAAAGTATTTTTTATGACACTTCTGTAATCGATTGATTATCAATAAAAAATTTGTCACAAATATTTATTAGTATGCTGAAACGGCCGGATTTGTTGGGAATTTGAGGGTGATTAGAGTGATTTTCTTTTAATAGAAAGACTTTCAACCACCCCGGCCATCGCTTCGCTTGGCCACCCCTCCTATCCGCAAGCGGCAGGAGGGGTGCTGTATTTCTCATCTTCCTACCTCACTCTTCACTTTTATCTCTTATCTCTTATCTTTTTCTGAACTTCGCTCAAATTGCAAGCATGGCTTTTCGAAAATTTCAGGCAGATCAACTTTTTACTGGCACTACATTATTGGATAGCTCTAATATATTAGTAATCGATGAAGCCGGCCTTGTGATTGATATTGTTACTATTGCTGATGCGGGAGAAGAGATTCAAAAACTGAATGGCTGGATAAGTCCGGGTTTTGTAAATAGCCATTGCCATTTAGAACTAAGTCATATGAAGGGGTTAATTCCAGAGCATACTGGTCTGGTTGATTTTGTGATCTCCATTATAACGCATAGATATTTTCCTGAAGAAGAAATCTTGCAAGCAATGGCAGATGCGGAAGAGACAATGTTGCAAAACGGAATTGTTGCAGTTGGAGATATAAGTAATAACGCAATCAGTTTTGCTCAAAAAGCAAAACAAAGATTGTCTTATTATACCTTTTTAGAGCTCAGTGGTTTCACACCACAGGTTACACCTTTGCGTTTTGAGAAGGGTTTGGAATATTATCAGCAGTTTCAACATATCAATTCAAAGAATCATTCATTGAGTATGGCGGCACATGCTCCCTACTCTGTTTCAAATGAGCTATGGAAATTGATGCAACCTTATTTCGAAAACAAAACAACTACACTGCATAATCAGGAGACAGCTTTTGAAGATGATTTCTTTTTGAATAAGACCGGCGATTTTATGCGGTTGTATGAGTATTTGCATGTGAATTTAGATTTCTTCTCAGCTACTGGTAAGAGTAGTTTACAATCAGTTGCTTCTAATTTTGCTGGCGCTTCAAAGACTTTATTAGTTCATGATGTATTTACCAAACAAGATGATCTTCAATTCATAAATGATCTTTCAGCAGATCAGCATAATCAGTTTTATTATTGCCTCTGCATTAATGCCAATCAATACATCAGCAAAGCATTGCCTCCAATTGATTTATTTAGAAAAAATGGTTGTCGAATTGTAGTTGGTACAGATAGTTTAGCAAGTAATCACCAACTCAATATATTAGACGAGTTAAAAACAATCAGTCGCCATTTTACAAATATCCCACTTCAAGATCAACTCCAGTGGGCTACCCTCAATGGTGCGCAAGCATTAGGTTTCGAGCACTTGGGAAGTTTTGATAAAGGGAAAACTCCAGGTATTGTATTAATCGATCAAATAGAAAATAACATATTAACACCAAACAGTAAGGCGAAGCGACTGTTATAAAATCATCCAAGTACTTCCTGAATAATAGCAAGGCTTTTTATTTCTCCAAAGTCTTGAATATGTAATGACATGAAACTTTGATATGCTGTTAGTAGTGCTCTGCGAATATTTCTATTGAGCGATAAATGTTCTAAATCTTTTAATTCATTGCAGTGTAAAATCTGAGAAGTTATTTTAGCTAAATCTCCATCAATATAATAAGGATGTGTAGGAGCTTCTTTGATAAACATTCCTTCCTGTAAATCAAATATTGGAGTATCGTTACTGTACTCACCTAATAATTGGAACCCTAATTCACTAGCTAATTGAAGTGTAAAATAAAGTGGAAGGTTTGCAGTAAAGGCATCAGAACCTTTGTCTAATGATTTCAAAGCCTCTTCCGTTAAATAAAATAATTCAGGATTTGCTTCAGGCTCTTTTAGTGCATGTTGTAAAAGCTCTACGATATAAGAAGCTACTGTATTTCTTACCACATCGAACAGAACTGTTTCATACAAATAACTCCACTGATACTCGCGTATGAATTGCAAGTGCTTCATATTGTTTTGATGCACTTCCATTTCTAATAAAGCAGCGGGTTGAAAATAACTTGCTTTACCCGCAGAGGTTTTACTGCTTTTTCTCACACCTTTCACGATGTAACTCTGCACACCGAACAAAGCAGTATATACGGATGTGATGATACTGGTATCACCATATTTTACAGTGCGAAGAACGATTCCTCTAGTAGTATGAACCATAAAAAAATAAAAATTCAAAAGTAAAAATTCAAAAGAATTTCAGATGCTTCTTCACAAATCTATACAATCCCTGAATGAAAATTTTTGCTTTTACTTATTGTAAAATCTTTTAACTAAATGTCTTTTGATTTTTGAATTTTTACTTTTGATTTTTCAAAGAAGCTGGTATCAATTTAATGATTCCAACTGCATTCATCCCGCGCATCACCAAAAAGGTTAAATCAAATTCAAACCATTTCTTCGCAAAATTGGCATCATCTTTTGCATAATGGTGATTGTTTTGAAACAATTCGCCCATTAAAACAATTCCCCATGGGGTTGAATTTTTTGATTGATCTCCATTGTCATAATTGCTATAACCATATTTATGACCACACCAATTAACAACTGCGCCTTGAACAGGCCCCATTAAAAAATGAATGGGTAATAATAAAAACCACCATGCATTGGGAGCAAAATGAATATAGAATGCAGTATATAAAGCACCAAATGCGATGCGAGTAATTACATGGTGCCCTATTTTATCAAGCTTATCCCAAACCGGTAAATAGTCTTCCGTAAACTGAGCCTCTGGTAAATTCTTGCCAGTTAAAAATCCACGGAAAATAACAATAGTACTCTTCATCATTTGATACACATCTTTAAAAAAATGCGGAGAATGTGGATCTTTTTCAGTGTCGCTATATACATGGTGCATTCGATGCATTACGCCATACGCGCGGGGTACGAGATAAGATGAACCCTGCACCAGCCATGTACTTACATAGAATACCCTTTCCCAATTTTTACTGATTTCATACATTTTATGAGAAGCATATCGATGCAAAAAAAACGAATGAAAAAATAAAGATAAAAACCAATGGCCTAGGAAAAATATAATAATAGCAAGCATGAGCAATCGGGGGGGGACTAAGTATTACGGATAAAAAAAGTAAGGTAAGTTAATAAAATTCAAAATTCAAAATTCAAAAGTTAATATCTAGTTCCAGTTTTTACTTTTGAATTTTACCTTTTGACTTATTATACCACCCCAGTAAATTGCTTCAAAAATCTTACATCATTTTGAGAATACAAACGCAGATCATTCACTTGATATTTCAATTGAGTAATACGTTCAACACCCATCCCAAATGCAAAACCAGTATACTTATTAGAGTCAATACCAAAATTATCCAACACTTTTGGATGCACCATTCCACTTCCTAAAATCTCTACCCAGCCTGTGTGTTTACAAATATTACATCCATCACCACCGCAAATCAAACAACTAATATCCATCTCAGCACTTGGTTCTGTAAAAGGAAAATAACTTGGGCGGAATCGAACTTTTACATCTTTACCAAACATTTCTTGTACAAAGAAATACAAGGTTTGTTTCAAATCAGCGAAGCTCACATTCTCATCAATATATAAACCTTCCACCTGATGGAAGAAACAATGTGCACGGGCAGAAATGGTTTCATTACGGTAAACACGACCAGGACAAATTACCCTGATAGGAGGCTTTTGAGTTTCCATTACCCTTGCTTGCACACTACTCGTATGTGTTCTTAATAACCAAGCTGGATTTTGATTGATATAAAAAGTATCCTGCATGTCTCGTGCAGGATGATCTTCCGGTAAATTCATGGCTCCGAAATTGTGCCAGTCGTCTTCAATCTCTGGGCCCTCAGCTACCGCAAATCCTAAACGTTGAAAAATTGATACGATCTGATTACGGACTATATTTAATGGATGACGCGTACCAACTGCTATTGAATCTCCTGGTAAAGAAAGATCGATTGTGTTTCCTGAAACTTCGGAACCGCCAACTGCATTTTCTTTTAAGGTATCAAATTTGCTTTCTACAAATAGTTTAAAATCGTTCAAAACCTGGCCAAATGCTTTCTTATGCTCATTAGGAACAGATTTCATTTCGCCCATCACAGATTTCACTAAACCCTTGGTACCCAAATATTTGATACGAAATGCTTCCACTAATTCGGCAGTATTTGCTTCGGCAGCAGCTACTTCTTGCTTGAACTCCTCTATTTTTTGCAATAACGATTCCATTGTGCGAAGATAATGATTGAATCCTAGTTTCTGCGATAGTTCCCAAAACCACCATTTTTGTAAATTTTTGGGTCGCTTGCACAGAAACGCACAAAAGTTCCACTAATAGCTTGCTTTCTGTACATTTGTATATGAATTTGAATGATCAGATGGAATATAATACAGATAGAAACTATTTAGGAATGAAGGAATACGGACGCCATGTACAGAAGATGGTGGAGTATTTATTAACTATAGAGGACCGTGAGAAAAGACAGCAACAAGCACAAGCTGTGATTGAATTAATGGGATTTTTAAATCCACATTTAAAGAATGTAGAAGACTTCCGGCATAAACTATGGGATCACTTATTTTTCATTAGCGATTTCAAGTTGGAGGTAGATAGTCCTTATCCGATTCCTCAAAAAGAAACCTACAAACAAAAGCCAGATCCAATACCTTATCCGAAACGTCACCCTAAGTATGCACACTTGGGTAAGAACCTGGAAGTGGTGATTGACAAGGCTTTGAAGGAAGAAGATCCTGAGAAGAAAGCTGGCTTTGCACATGCTATTGCCTATTACATGAAGTTGGCATATAGTAACTGGCACAAAGAATTAGTACACGACGATTCTATTAGAAGTGAACTCAATAGTATTACTGGAGGAGAATTAGAATTTAGCAATACACCATATATCAAACACCGCAATCAGAATTTTGAGCGTGATGATTATAGACCCAATAATGGGGGTGGTCGTTGGCAACAAAATTTTGGTGGCAGGTCAAATAATAATAGAAATGCTCAAGGTGGTCAAAGAAATGGCGGCCGACCTAATAACAATAATAATCGCAATGGTCAGAGCAGTCAGGGTGGACAACGCAGTGGAACGAACAATGGTGGCAGACCCGATTCAAGAGGTGGGCAGTTTAAAAAGAGATATTAAATCTTACAATTAGTAGATTTCAAATGAACTATAAAAGCATCGTTATTCGATGCTTTTTTGTTGCGTAAGTTTGTATAATTATTGAATATTCAATTCAGCATTATGAATTCCTTCGAAGTAATTGGTGGTAATAAATTAAAAGGCGATATCACACCGCAAGGCGCAAAGAACGAAGCGCTTCAAATTATATCAGCTGTATTATTAACAGCCCATAAAGTAATCATTACCAATATCCCCGATATACTAGATGTTAATTTATTGATTGAATTATTAGAAGATATTGGCGTAAAAGCGAATCGTATTTCACGAGATACTTGTGAGTTTCAGGCTGATGAAATTGATGTCGATTTTCTTGCTTCAGAAGCATTTAGAAAAAAGGGAGGAAAATTAAGAGGTAGCGTAATGCTTGCTGGCCCTATGTTAGCACGTTTTCATAGAGCATATATTCCAAAACCAGGAGGTGATAAAATAGGAAGAAGAAGATTGGATACGCATATTATAGGTTTTGAAAAGTTGGGAGCAAAATTTGAATATGATGAAATACACAGCTGTTTTAAACTGAGCTCTCCCAGATTGCATGGGTGCTTTATGTGTTTAGATGAACCATCAGTAACGGGTACTGCCAATATTTTAATGGCATCTGTTTTAGCAGAAGGTACCACCACTATTTATAATGCAGCCTGTGAACCTTATATACAGCAATTATGCAAAATGCTAAATCGCATGGGTGCAAAAATTTCTGGCATCAGTAGTAATTTATTAGTGGTTGAAGGGGTAGAAAAATTAAGCGGTACCGAACATCGTATGTTGCCTGATATGATTGAGATTGGAAGTTTCATCGGACTTGCAGCTATGACACAAAGTGAACTTACAATTAAAAATGCGGGTGTTGCAAATTTGGGTGTGATACCAGAAAAGTTTCAGCAGTTAGGAATTAAGCTAGAGATAAAAGGCGATGATATTTATATACCTGCGCAAGAAACTTATGAAATACAAACCTATATGGATGGGGGTATCCTTACCATTTATGATCATCCATGGCCTGGATTTACACCTGACCTTTTGAGCATTGTTTTAGTAGTAGCAACTCAAGCGATTGGAAGTGTATTAGTGCATCAGAAAATGTTTGAAAGCAGATTGTTTTTTGTAGATAAATTGATTGACATGGGCGCACAGATTATTCTATGTGATCCACATCGTGCAACAGTCATAGGCCTTGGAAGAAAACAGGCTCTAAGAGGGATTACAATGAGTAGCCCGGATATACGCGCAGGGCAAGCATTGTTGATTGCTGCATTAAGTGCCGAAGGGAAAAGTATCATACAAAATATTGAACAGATTGATCGGGGGTATCAATTTATTGATGAACGTTTACGCAACTTAGGTGCTGATATTAAGCGGGTAGCCTATTAATGGAGTTATAATATAATGGTAACAGAACCGCTTAAGATTTGTCTTCCATTTTTAGGGTTGATGATATAATAGTAGGTTCCAACAGGAAGTGTTTTCCCATTGTATTTTCCATTCCAGGGATTCGAATACCCTAAAGAACTAAACACTTTTTGTCCGTAGCGATTAAATATATCTACCGTGGCCCCTTGATAGGAATCGAGGTATTGGATTATCCAAAGATCATTGATGCCATCGCCATTTGGTGAGAATGCATTTGGGATCACAGGGTTCTTTAGCACTTTTATAAATATATTATCGGATATGGAGCAACCACCAATTCCAGTTACCAATAATTGATAAGTGATATCATTTGTAGGCGTAGCAATTGGCGCTTTTATATTATCTGAATTTAGAAACTGTGATGGCGTCCATAAATAGCTTAATTGAGTACCATATATAAATTGTGGATCTAAACTCACGGAAGCGCCTTCTAAAATTGTTCTTGATGGGCTCATGATTAAAACTGGGTTGGGATCCACCAGAATATTTTTGAATGCAGTATCACTATTACAACCTTGAACATTCGTTACAAATAAACTAACTTGAATATTTCCCGAGTCACTAAATTTCAAAAGAGGATTTTGATTAGTGGATAAAATCATATTTCCGGAATTCCAATTCCATTTATTTATTGGACTTGTTATTCCATTGCTTAGGTCTGTAAACTGTATGCTATTATTAGCGCATATTTCTACTGCAGAACTCGAAAAGTCTGCTTTTGGTTGGGGATTGACTGTAATGAGTTGGGTGCTGCTATTTTGACAAGTTGCTGCATTCCCAGAATAAGCGGTAAGTTTTACAGAATAAGTTTTTGTAGCTGGAGTAGGTAAATTAGGATACCAATTAGCATACAAAGAGCCGTTACTTGGATTTTGATCAGTTGTTTTAATGGCAGGTGCATTTATTGCGTCCCAATAAATATCAAGTTTAGTGACATTTCCAAAATCAACAGTAGAAGTGTTTAGGATTCTTGTGAAATCGCTACTACATAAACTATCCATTTTTTGTACCACAAAACTAGCTTTCGGCGTTGGTCCGTTTACAGTAAATTGTTGCATTAAAGAATCAGCACATCCATCTTTACTGGTTACTTTCAGCATGGTATTATAGTAGTCTTCTTTTGTTACCAGCACTTTTGCATTTTGTGCAGCAGCATTTACAAAAACCGGTTGAACATTATGATTGGTACCAGGATAAATTGTCCAGCTCCAGGTAAATTGAGATTGACTACCATCTGCAATATAACTGGTGTCAGTAAAAGTTGCGGAGCCATCTGTTACACAAACTTCTGGCAAAACAAATCCCACATTTGGCAATGGGTTAATTTTAATATTGGAAATAGTAGAATCACTTTTGCAGCCTTTATCTGTTTCTACCATCATTCTAACTAGGTAAGTACCATAATTTGCAAATGCTTTTTTAAAAGGGCTTCCATTAAGCGTATCCTTTATCGTTCCATCTTTAAAGTCCCAATTCCATCGAATAATATTTCCCGCTCCTGCTGTTGATTGATCAGTGAATAAAACTTCCCTTGTTTCACACAAAGGAGAGGACAAAGAAAAATTTGCTATTGGTTGGGGATAGATATTTACTGTACTTGAAATATTTAAACCTGTATTGATATCGGTTGAGCAGAAATTGCTATCAGTAATTTTCTGTAAAGTATAAATTGTTTTAACTAATGGGCTAACAGTTAAAGTATAGGGTACCGCATTTATATTTTGAATAGTATCATATTTTGTGCCATCAAAAATACTGAAAGTCCAGGGAGCCGTACCTGTAAATGCAATAGAAAGATCTGTTGATTTCCTCAAGCAAATACTATCTTTTGTTGAAATAGCAGCAGTTGGTAAAAGGTTCAATTTTATTTGTAAACTATCTTTAAAAGTGGGGCAACCGAGAATAGTAGTATTTATAAAGTAGGTACCGGCTTGATTATTTGTAATTTTTTTAATAGTATCAGAAGCATTTTTTGATGTAAAATTATTTGGACCTGTCCATAAATAAGTTGCACTAGATATTTCATTTGACTGAAGAATTAAATTATTCCCAATACATTGTATACCACTTATTTTAGGGTTTAAGGTAATAGTTGCATAATCCGAAAAATAGCCCATTACGCTTCCACCCCCAACGCCATTAAAAAAACCAAGATGGAAAAAACCGGTAGAATTTGAAATATTTGTTGGAACTCCCACTTGTATACCTGGAGAAGGTATATTGTATTCCGATATTTTTGCAAACATCCATGCTGGATTACCAGTAACTGGAGAAAACATACTAGGAGTTATACTCGGATTTCCATTTAATAAAAAACTTCCAATATCAGCTGCTTTACATAAAACTGCAAAATCAAATTTGCCACTAAGGGGACGTACAAATGAAACGTCTTGCGAACCCGTACAGTGTATACTAGGTAAATTAGTAGAGGCCATTTCACCACCTGTACCCGTAAGTTGATTTACATATACAGGTTGAGACGTTTTAATATAGGTGCTCGAGTTTGCTAATTTTCCAGAATAAATTTGTCCTCGATTAAGTGGTACTCCAACAGTAACTCCATCCATAGTTACAACGGTTCCATCAACAGTTGCCAATACATAAAAGTAATCCTGAGAAATACCATTGATTACTAAATCGCCCCTAACCATGATGTATTCGTTTCCAATAATGTCTTCTGATACAATTTGATCTCCTACAAGATCAAAATTACCTCCAAGTATTCCGATACTATCATCATATACAGTTACACAAACAGGCAAATTTGAATTTACCACACTACCCACCAAATGCTGTGGTCCTGAAAGACTACTTGCAATAACACTGTAGGACTCTCCTTGTTGAAGGGTAATTGAAAAAAGCTGACCAGCTGGATGACCAACTGCATCTTGACTAGTGGTAATGTTAACCACTGTATTGTTTTGAGTAGCTACGATTACAAATCCATTATGTGGTAAAATAGGATTGGGGCCTGAGTTAATAGGTATATTATCGAAAGTATTTTGACCGGGAATCATAAATTTGGTTCCTATTCCTGCAGCCCCCTTCAGCGTAAAAATTTCTGGGTTTAAATAATTTCCACCACTCATTCCATCTACTTCGTAGTAAGCTGAAATTTTATTGGTAGCTGTTATTTTTATGCCAGTTTTTAATACTTGATTTTCCGGTTTAGATTCTAGTATATTTAAAAATTGGGTTAGGTCTTTTGTAATAGTTGTATTAGCATTTAATGTAAATGTAATTGGTTGAAAGGAAGGAGTTGCAGGCATACTGATGGTAACATCTGCAGCTTTTGCATAAGCTGAAAAGCGAATTAATATTGGCGCGTTTGCATGAGTAGGGGTAATGGCAGGTGCCCCAAACCAAAATGTAGTATCCGTTTGCGCTTTTGCAATAAATGATATGGATGAGCAAATGAAAATTAATATAAAGCGCTTAATCAATAGCATAAAAAAAAATATGGCAACCCTTTTCAATATTTAAAATAAGATAAATCATTTACTTTCTTTTTTCAAGATTTTGTAAAAGATGCTAAAGATAACTAATATGTTGCTTGGGTATTTAAATTGATACTGTTTGATTAGAAAAAGGATACCTGTATATTTAATATTCAATTATTCATAAGTGCCCATATGAGAAATTATCTATCTATTTCTTTCATAATCATCACTCTTGCCGCTTGTAAATCTCCGATTGAATGGTCTAATTATGGAGGTAATAAATCCAATAACCATTATACCAGTTTATCTCAGATCGACACTAATAATGTGGGGAGCTTAAAGAAAGCTTGGGAATACCATACAGGTGATGCAGATGAGAAAACACAAATACAAGTGAACCCCTTAATTATTGAGGGTATTTTGTATGGGGTTTCTCCTAAACTAAAACTATTTGCTTTAGATGCTGAATCAGGAAAAGAGCGGTGGGTATTTGATCCTGCAGAACCTAATTCAATTTCTGCAAAGGGTGGAGGTTATTTTTCAATGAATGTATGTAGAGGGCTGGCATTTTATAAAAATGGACAGAAAGATCAGCGAATCTTCTATTCAGCAAGTGGTTCTTTATATTGTATCGATGCATTAACAGGTAAGCCAATACTTTCTTTTGGAAGCGATGGCAAGATTGATTTGCACCAAGATCTAGGAGTTGATGCAAGTAATCTATATGTAGCATCAACAACTCCCGGTATTATTTATAAAGACCTAATCATAATTGGAACAAGGGTTGCAGAGGAAGCCGCAGCAGCACCTGGGCATATTCGAGCTTATGATGTTCATACAGGAAAGATGCGTTGGATTTTTCATACAATCCCTTATCCTGGAGAAACAGGGTTTGAGAGTTGGGATAATAAAGAAGCCTATCAACATATTGGTGGAGCCAATGCATGGTCTGGTTTTAGTATGGATGAAGAAAGAGGTATTGTTTTTGCTCCTATTGGTTCTGCCTCCTACGATTTTTATGGTGGTAAAAGAACAGGCGATAATTTATTTGCAAATTCAGTATTGGCATTAGATGCGTCAACAGGTAAACGTATCTGGCATTTTCAAACGGTACATCATGATATCTGGGATAGAGATTTACCTACAGCTCCAGTTTTGGTAAATATCACAAAAGATGGGAAAAAAATAGATGCTTTAGTAAGTGTTAGCAAAAGCGGATTTATATTTCTCTTTGATCGTCTTACTGGTAAACCTATTTATCCAATAAATGAGACTATTGTTCCTAGTGTTAGCGAACTAGCTGGCGAAAAACCTTCGCTCACACAACCAATCCCGTCTTTCTTTAAACCTTTTGCCCGTCAATCATTAATGGAAAAAGATTTAAATAATCTTGTGCCAGATACATCCTATCAGGATATTAAGAAAAGGTTGTTTACTTACAAAACTGGTAATATGTTTAACCCGCCGTCCAAAGAAGGTACGATTATTTTTCCTGGCTTTGATGGAGGTGCAGAATGGGGTGGTCCTGCTTTCGATCCAACATCAGGCATATTATATGTTAATGCCAGTGAAATGCCATGGGTATTAACGATGGTTGACTTGAAAGACAAGCCAATATTGGCTGAGACCAACCTGCAAGCTGGAGAAAGATTATATAAAACAACCTGCATGGCTTGTCATGGTCCAGAACAAAAAGGCGCTGGCAATTATCCTCCACTAATTGATATCAATAAAAAATACAATGAAGAACAATTCACTACATTATTAAGTAGTGGAAGAAGAATGATGCCTGCTTTACCGCAATTAACAATTACAGAGAAAAAAGCAATTTCAAGTTTTATTTTAAAAAATGAAACTAGGCAAAAGGAAAAATTTGCAGCACCTTTTCGGCCTTCAGATAAGTGGTATAAAATGCCATATACAGCCACAGGCTATAATAAATTTTTGACTAAAGAAGGATATCCTGCAGTGGCCCCACCATGGGGCACTTTGAATGCTATTGATTTAAATACAGGTGAAGTGATTTGGAAAGACACATTGGGCGACTATCCTGAGTTTAAAGCAAAGGGAATTCATACAGGTACAGAAAATTATGGCGGCCCTGTTGTTACAGCAGGAGGATTGATTTTTATTGCTGCAACAAAAGATGCTAAGTTTCGAGCTTTTAATAAAAGAACAGGGAAACTATTACTAGAACTCGACTTGCCAGCAGCTGGTTTTGCTACTCCATCAGTTTATGAAAAGAATGGGAAAGAGTATGTAGTGATAGCTTGCGGCGGCGGAAAACTAAAAGCTAAGACTGGAGATTCTTATGTGGCTTTTGCGTTAGAAAAATAAAGGGAATTAATTTTCTAATACTTCATTTTCCAATGCGATAAATAAGGTATCGCCTTTTTTAGGATGTTTTTGCATCGTCCTAATAGTTAATGTGGTATTAGCAATTACAATTTCTAATTCGTAGATACCAGCCATAAAAAATTTGTCTTTTACATAGGCTTCTATTCCTTCGTATTCAGAAACTATTTTAAAATATTCAGGTCTAACGAAAAGACCTTTACCGGTTTCTTTAAAACCTGCTATTTTTCTAAAAAAATCAGAAAGTTGAGCGTTCAAAGTATAATAATTACCTAATAAGCCTGCTGCATAGGAGTTTGCTGGGTATCGATATACTTCTTCAGGGTTACCTATTTGAATAATCTTACCAGATTTCATTAGTATAATTTGATCTGCCCAGGATAAAATATCAGAAGGATCGTGCGATACCATCAAACAAGTTATTTGTAAACTTCCGCCAATCTCCCGAATGATATTCTTTAAAATATTTTTGTGAATCAAATCAAGATTAGAATAAGGCTCATCGAGTATTAATAATTTAGGCGAGCCAATTAACAATCTTGCTATAGCAATTCTTTGTCTCTCTCCACCAGATAATTGATCAGTTCTTCTTTTTACTAAATGACTAATCATACAAACTTCAAAAATAGCATTTGCCATTTCATCAGTAAGCTTATTGGCATAAGATAAAAGTTCTTCAACACGGTAAGAATTTCGTAATTCAAAATGTTGGGATAAATAGGCAATATCGGGGTGACCAGGAATTAATTTAAAATCTGGCCCAAGAACATGTTTATCGTTAAAATAAATCATCCCCTGATCTGGTTGCACTAAACCTGCAATCATCTTAAGTAAAGTAGATTTTCCTGAACCCGTTTCCCCCGCAATAGCTATTTTCTGATTAGTAGATTGTGAAAAACTTACTTCATCTACCACAGATTTACCATCAATGAGCTTGCTAATATTTGAAATTTCTAAAAACCCCATCGTTCAAAGATAAGTAAGGTCTGTATGAATTTTTGTAGAAAACAAATCTTTACTGGGAAGCTTAAACGGTGTTAAAACAAAGTAGTTTTTAGCTCTATTTTAGACAAACTTCTTTAATAAGATCATACTGAAATGAAGTTTAATTGGCAGATTTGAAAAGTAGATTGTGAAACCTGTTATATATTCTAATGAAAAATTGTGTAATAATTTGATCTATTAATTGATTTATTGTTAAACAAAAAACTATCTTCGACGCCAACGATTGCAATGAATAACGAATATATTAAGTGCTTGCTTAAAGATATTGTGCTATATAATGATCAGAAAGCTTATAAAGAACTTTTTGTATCTACTCATGAGCATTTGCAACGTTTTGCCTTATCAATTCTCAGGTCGAAAGAAGATTCCGAAGAAGTGGTTTCAGACTTTTTTATATCTGTTTGGCAGAAAAGAGCGGCACTTTTAGATATAGAAAACCTGAAATTATATTTTTTTGTTTCTATCAAAAATATTTCAATTAATAAGCTTCGTCAGAAGAAAAGAGCCATTGCCAGTTTTAATGAAGAATATCTTGTTCATTTTAAAAGCCCTTTTTTTGATCCTGCAGAATTATTACTATCCAAAGAAGCCGTTAGCAAAATACTTGTCGCGATTAATGACCTTCCGCCAAAATGCAAGCTTATTTTTCGCTTAATTAAAGAAGACAATTTAAAATATGCTGAAGTAGCTGACCTCTTGAGTATATCCGTGAAGACTGTGGAAGCACAAATGGCCATTGCTTTAAAAAAAATTGGAGATTCTTATAATTTTAAAATTCAGTTTCCCGAACTGCATAGTATTCTAACCGGAAAAAAATTGTAAAATCCTTTAGGGGTTTTTCTCATTTTTATTGTTCATACTTATAACGAAGTTGCTTTATGCCTCAAGACAGATTGTATATATTGGTAGCTAAAATTTTATCCAAGGATGCTACACCTGAAGAAATAGCTCATTTTCAGTTACTTATATCTGAGAATCAGGAGTGGAAAGAGCAATTCCGCAACTTAGAGGAATTATGGGGGACAGAACCTAAAGATGCAGGCATATCAGATTCAGCAGAGGATGCCTATTTACAGCATATAATTAAATTGAAACTAGTATCTCCAGATTTTGCAGAATTAGCTAATGGTAACGTAAGTACTGAATCAGAAAATTTTCAATTATACCCTACTAAAATACCTTGGTATCAAAGAGCGCAATCAATTGCTGCTGTGCTTATATTATTATTGGTGTCGGTATTTTCTTACCAATTTTATAATCATAAAAAAACGAACGATTCAATTAGTTTGAGTCAGTTTAATGTGATTAAAGTTTCATTAGGCTCCAAAACAAAAGTTCAATTGCCCGATGGTTCGAAGGTTTGGGTGAATTCAGATAGCAGGTTATCATACCCTGAAACATTTAAAGGGCTTACTCGAGAGATTTATTTAGAAGGGGAAGCTTATTTTGATGTTGTTAAAGATCCAAAACATCCTTTTATAGTGCATACTTCAGGTATTGATATCAGGGTATTAGGAACTGCTTTTAATGTAAAAGCATATAAAGCAGAACCAACAATTGAAGCAACTTTAGTTCATGGTTTAATTGAAGTAACCAAAACCGAGCATCCAAATGAATCAAAAATTCTTTTGCGGCCGCATGAAAAATTGATTTTCGATAAATTTGCAAAGTCAGAAAGTGTTGTAAAGCAATTTTCTGCATCATCCATCAAGCAAACGGCAAATTATCAATTGCCCAATCCAGCTATAATTATTTCTCCTTTAGCTAAAAATATTGCAGACTCTGCTATTAAAGAAACTTCTTGGATTTATAACAGACTAACATTCGAGGATGAAAGGTTTGAAGACCTAGTAATAAAGATTGAGCGTTGGTTTAATGTTCATGTAACAATTACAAATGAAAAAATTAGGTCGTATAGATCAACTGGGGCATTTGAAAATGAAACAATTGATGAAGCTTTAAAAGAGTTGCAATATCTCGTTCCGTTTAATTATCAAATAAATGGAAGAGAAGTAACAATTAATAAGAATTAAGTCAGCTTGCTGATTAAAAATAAAAAGGGAAATGCTGGACACATTTCCCTAAGATGGTCAAACAAAACAAGGAATCCCCAAAGCTAATAACAACAAGGATTTCACTATTTATTTAACGCCAAAACCAAAATTATGCAAAAAAGCGTACTTCGCGACTATAAAAAATGGTCAAAGAGGCTTCAAAAAACACTGCTTATTATGAAGCTTGCAATTTTTATCTTATTATTTACTGTTTTTCAGGTTAGTGCCAGTTCAACATCAGGGCAAAACATCAGCCTTTCGATGAATAATACTGACATTAAAAATGTTCTAAAATCGATAGAGCGTGATGGAAGCTTTCGTTTTTTATTCAATTCTGACTTAAAAGACATCAAAAAGAAAGTAAGCGTTTCTATAGACAACCAATCAATTGTAGAAGTGTTAGCTACTTTATTCAGTGAAACTAACTTGACCTATAAATTGCTGAATAACAATTTGGTTGTTGTATTGTCAACAAATGCTGCTGAAAATAAAGTTATCAAAATAACTGGTAGAATTACAGGAGAAAAAGGGGAAGCATTAGCAGGTGCTTCAGTTTTAGAAAAAGGAACAAGTAAAGGTGTTTCAACCGACAACAACGGTATTTTTACTTTAACTGTAGATAATGAAGCAACGCTTGTTATTAAAAGCCTTGGTTATGAAAATCTGGAAGTAAAAGTAAACGGACGTTCTGTAATTGATGTGAAATTAACTGTAGCTACCAAAATAATGGATGAAGTTGTAGTTATTGGTTATGGTTCTGCAAACAAAAGAGATCTTACAGGTTCTATTGTTAAAATTGCCGGTAAAGAAGTGGCAGATAAACCAAATTCAAATCCTATTGCATCTTTACAAAGTAAAGTTGCAGGGTTATATGTAGTTAATAATGGCGACCCTGGATCAACTCCAGATATTCGTATTCGTGGAACGGTAAGTATTGGTCAAGTTCATCCATTGTATGTAGTTGATGGTATTTTTAATGATAATATTGATTATATCAATCCAAATGATATTGAATCAATAGAAGTTCTAAAAGATCCTTCTTCACTTGCCATCTTTGGGGTAAAAGGTGCTACTGGTGTAATCGCAATAACAACTAAAAAAGCTAAAGCTGGACAAACAGTCATCAATTTCAATTCTTCTTATGGGTTTAAGAAATTAGTTGATAAAATCCAAATGGCAGACGCTGCTCAATTCAATACATTGTTTGCAGAAGAAAATAAAAATAATGGCATCTCTACTCCTGACTATTCTGCATTAAATGCAAATACGGATTGGATTAATGCAGTAACAAGAGTGGGAAGTTTTAGTAATACCGGCTTAAGTGTTATGGGAAGTAGTGAAAAAAACAGATTTAATTTTGGTTTAAACTATATTTCTGATCAAGGAATTGTGAAAGAACAAGAATTGTCTAAAATAAATATTTCATTAAGTGATGAGTTTAAAGTTAATAAATCAATCAAATTAGGTGTAAACTTTAATACAACTCGAACACATAATCCATATGATGCAACTTGGGTATTAGATGCTGCAAGAAAAGTAATGCCTCAGGTTTCAGCATTACCACAAAACTTTTCAGTAGCTGATCCTTATACAGGGGTTGTTAGTAGCAAAAGCCTTTATTCAGGATTAGATGTTGCATTGCAATCTTCAGGTGTCATAAACCCTTTGCTGGTTTTAAATAATGAAGCAAATAAAACAAACGATTACAATAACCGATACGTTGGAAGTGTGTATACCGATATTAATTTCTTAAGATATTTTAATTTCAGGGCAACATGGTATGGTGATATAAGTAATCAGGACAAACGTCATTATACACCATTATATTATGCATATAATCCTTTAAATAATACGCCATATTTGGCATCTTCACAAACTGCTTTTTCAGAAAATGTGAATGATTGGAAAAAGTTCCAACAGGATTATATTCTTACTTTCAAAAGGGTTATTGGAGATCATAGTCTTACTGCTATTGGCGGTTTTACTACCTATTATAGTAGTAGTGCTTACAGACAAACAGCAGTAAAACAAGGAACAGATGCTGCAAGTTTACCCATACCTAATGATCCAAGATTTTGGTATGTATCTTCTGGCCCATGGGGTGTAATAGATCCTACAAATACCAACTCATCTCAGAGTGAATATTCAACTGCTTCTTTATTAGGTAGGGTTTTATATAATTACAAAAGCAAATATTTTTTAAATGCATCAATTCGTAATGATGCTTCTTCACAGATTCCTGTTCAAAATCGTAACCAGTTGTTCTGGGCTTTAGGTGGTGCTTGGGAAATCAGTCAAGAAAATTTCATGAAAAATCAAAAAGCGTTTGATTATTTAAAATTAAAAGCTTCAGTTGGTGTATTAGGAAATCAAACATCATCTTATTTAGATGGAACACCAATTCCTTATCCAGCTTATCCTAATTTAAACACTGGAATTAATGCTGTTTTTGGAACCAATATTTATGGCGCTGCACAATCAACTTATATTGCTAATCCAGATTTAAAGTGGGAAACTGTAAATGCATCTGAAATTGGTATTGAAGCAAATGCATTTAATAATAGGTTACATGTTGAAATAAACTATTACAATAAAGTAACCAACAATTTAATGACCTATGTTTCAAGAGCTGCTATTGGATTGAAAGATGAATTAATTAATGGCGGTAGTTTAAAAAACTGGGGCGAGGAATTTTCTGCAACATGGAACCAAAAAGTAAATAAAGACTTCTCGGTTTCATTTGGTGGTAATATCACTTTCATGAAGAATCAGGTTCTTAGTTTGGCAAAAGACATTCCAACTGGGATCTTACAAAGACTATTCATGAATAATGGAAGTGCAGAAAGCAGAACGATGGTTGGACAGCCAATTGGTTCATTCTATGGTTACACAGTTGCTGGTTTATATCAATCTTATGCTGATGTCTTAGCTTCTCCAGTTGCATCTTCAGTGGGGGCTTACAGACCAGGCGATCTTAAATTTAAAGATATTGCTAGTCCTGGTGGAGTAACTCCTGATGGAACAATTACTGCAGATGATAGATCAGTCATAGGTAATCCAAGTCCGAAGTTTATGTACGGAGGATCAGTGAATCTTACTTATAAAAGATTTACACTGGGTGTAGATGTTGGTGGTGTTTATGGGAATAGTATTTTCAGAACTTGGGGATCGCTTGAATCTCCTTTCCAAAGAGTAAACTATGCTGCATTTAAAATGGACAGATGGCATGGAGCTGGTACTTCTAATTGGGAGCCCATCATTAGCCAAGCAGATAGAATTAATTATAATGGATCTACTTATAATATTGAAGATGGTAGTTATTTCAGAATTAGAAATTTACAATTAGGCTATTCACTTGATCCTAAATTTTTAGCAAAATGTAAAATTAACAATCTGAGATTATTTGCAAACGTTCAGAATTTAAAGACATGGAAACACAACAAAGGTTATAGTCCAGAATATGGTGGCGATGCTACAGCGTTCGGATATGACAATGGCGGTGGTGCTCTTCCAATGATCACAACATTTGGACTGAATGTAACATTTTAAAAATATTCTAAATGAACCATTATATGAAAAAAAATATTAAAATAATCGTGAGCCTTCTTTTAACGGCGACATTATTTATAACCATATCAAGTTGTACGAAATTTCTTGATAGAAAGCCTTTAACAGCAACACTTAACGATCTAAACCAAGGAGCATTAGAAGCTCAGAGTTTAGGTTTATACAATACTTTGAGATGGGGTGGATTCTCTACTTTGCCTTGGATCGATTTTAATAGTATTAGAGATGATGATGCTCAAAAAGGTAGTAGTAGAACTGATGGAGCTGAAATTAATACAGAGTTTGAAACTTTTCAATATACAAAAGATGATTGGGCAACCGACACTTATTGGAACGATCATTACTCAATGATTAATTTGTGTAATCAGGAATTATACTGGGCAGATTCTTTAAAAGTTACTGACCCTGCTTCATTAAGAAACGTTGGCGAAGCCCATTTTTTCAGAGCATACTCTTTCTTTGAATTAGTAAAAGCTTATGGCCAGGTTCCTTTGCTTAATTTTTATTTTACGAACGCAGCTGCAGGTATTTTGCCAAAGGCATCGATCAATGATTTGTATGCACAAATTGACAGAGATCTAGATTCGGCTTCTAAATTATTACCGTTAAATTGGGTTGTTGGTGGATCAAATAGATATCCTGGAAGATTAACAAGTGGAGCTGCTAATACATTATGGGCTCAGACTTATTTATTCAGACAACAATGGGCTAAAGTGGCCGTGCTTTGTAATACTGTTATAGGTTCCGGACAATATACACTTGCTCCAAGTTTTACAGATATATGGAAAGATGGTTTAAATGGTACTGGTAAAAATGGTCCTGAATCTATTTTCGAAATGCAATCTAATATTGGTGCCAATGGTACTAATAATAACAGCACACAATGGGGTACAACACAAAATATAAGACAAGGTGGTGCTAGTGTAGCTTGGAATTTAGGTTGGGGATGGAATACACCTACTAAGAATCTTCAAGATGCATGGGACTCTACCGATCCAAGAAAGTCTATGACGATTTTATACTCCGGACAATCTGATGGTGGTCCTTCTACAGGTGGCTATGGTGCTACACTTCCTTCTTATGCTCCTGGAGCATCACTTGATCAACCTTATTGGAATAAAAAAGTATATTCCGATCCTGCGATGCGCCAATTTACCGGACAAATAAATAGTAATGGTGGCGCCGATTGGATTAATCATAGAATTTTGAGATATGCGGATGTGATTTTAATGTTAGCAGAAGCTTCTAATGAATTAGGCGATGGCGCAACTGCTGCTAAAAACGTAGAATTAATTAGAAACAGAGCGAGTGGTAATTTAGGATCTGGCAGAACTGTACTCCCTCCTATTGCTTTTGTTGACCAACCTCAAATGAGAACCGCTATTAAAAATGAAAGAAGATGGGAATTTGCAATGGAAGGCTATAGATTCTATGACTTAGTAAGATGGACTCCTGCAACTGATAATATTGATGCAACAAATGTATTGGGTGGATTAGGATATCAATCAAGAAATGCATTATATCCAATACCACAACCAGCTATTAATTTGTCGGGTGGTAAATTAGTACAAAATCCTAATTACTAAAATTAGATATTCTTGCGCGTTTGTGAAAACGGGCAAATATGTAAAAAAATCATTTTCACAGAAAAAAAATATTTCATGAATATTTATAAAGCTATAAAATCTGCCCTAACCATTTTGGTATTGGGTATGATAATCGCCGGTTGTCAAAAACTTGATAGGCCTGCATTAGGCAACTATCCTCAAGATGCCAATCCTCCAGGCGGACCATTAAAATTTTATGCCGCATTTGATGGTTCCTCGCCCAATGCATTAATGAATGCAGTGGACAGTGTTAGAGCTAATTTTCCTTCAGATAATCCATTTGCTTCTATTGCGGGTATTTCCGGAAAAGGAGTTCAAGGCGATGGTAAAAAGATTATTAAATATGCAGGGGCAAATGATTTTGTTTCAACTGCAAGTAGTTTTTCGCTTTCTTTATGGGAAAAACGTAATGGATCACCTGCTGGAAATTCTTCCTTCTTTTTTCATTTAGCATCCTCCAATGGATATTGGACAGGGGGTTCTGCAATGTTTGGATTATTTGATTGGGCTTCTAAAAACACACCTGATTCTGCTGCAATAAAAGTAGATTGTGTTGATGCCAAAGGAAATGATAATTGGTTTCAGTGGATCGGAAGTACTGCTGTAAAAGGAATACAAGATAATAATTGGCATCATCTTGTATTTGTGTATGATGCGAGCACTTCTATAATGACATTGTATGTTGACGGATCTGCCAATAATAATACACAAAACTGGGGAAGTCACGGTCCAGTTAATATGGATGCGTCAAAGATTACTGGTTTAGATGTGGGTGGAATGCGCAATATCCCAAACATGGGCTGGGGACAATCTTGGGATGGTGGGTTAGATCAGTTTAGATTATATAGTAAGGCACTTTCTGCTTCAGAAATCACTAGTTTATATAGTGGGAAACAATAATTTTTTATTGGTCGTTTGATGTTTGAATTTCTAAGGAAGGGCTGAATTTTTTCAGCCCTTCTATTTTATTTTCAAATGACTTTTCATTTTTATTGATTGTTGTATGATTAATACAATTCATTTTCGGCGCTCAACAAAAGTATTTTTTGTAATTATTATTTCCATGATAGCATTGGTTAACTGTGTTAACAATTCTGGAAATATTTCTTCAAATAATGCCGAAAATAGTTCAAAAAAAAATGAGGCCGAAAAGTTTAAAATGTATGCTGGTTCTTTAACATGTGCAAAATGTCATCAAAAAATATACGAAGCTCATATTCAGACTGCTCATTACCTTACCTCACAAAGAACAAGCGAAAAAAATATTAAAGGTAGTACGATAGAGGGCGAAAATAATTTTTTTTATAGTTCGAATGTGAGAGTTGCCGTAGAAAAAAATGACAATCAGTTTTTTCAAAATGAATATATTAATGGAATTAAAAAGAAGTCCGCTTCTATTGATATTACAGTAGGGTCGGGGAAAAGAGGGCAAACCTTTTTATACTGGGATAAGAATAAATTATTTCAATTGCCACTTACTTATTTTACTCCTTTACATCAATGGACAAATAGTCCGGGATTTTCAAATAGGGTAATTTACAGGCGGCCCATCACTTCGCGATGTTTAGAGTGTCATAGCACGTACGTTCAAAAAATTTCAAATGATGGTATCGAACCGGAAGACTTTTCTAAAACGAATATAGTATATGGAGTCGACTGTGAAAAATGCCATGGCCCCGCTAAAGAACATGTAGATTTTCATGAAAAAAATCCAAAGGAGAAAAAGGGACAATTCATAATTAATCCAAATCTATTTACAAGAAAACAACAATTGGAATCTTGCAGATTATGTCATGGTGGAAGAATTGCTAAATCGAAGCCATCATTTAGTTTTCAGGCCGGAGATAATTTATTGGACTATTTTGCAATCGATACAATTGTAAAAGAAGAGGCTAATATTGATGTACACGGAAATCAATATGGAATGATGGTTGCTAGTAAATGTTTTAAAATGAGTGAGATGACTTGTGCTACTTGTCATGAACCTCATAAAAAAGAAACAGGGAAAGTCACAACTTTTTCTAATCGTTGCATGAATTGTCATAATGAAGCACATAATAATTTTTGTAAGGCAAAAGAAATGGTTGGAAAACAAATCACTAAAAACTGTATTGATTGCCATATGCCGGAATTGCCATCAAAATCAATATTGGTTTTGCTTCAGGGGAAAAGCATTCCTAGTTTTGCTTCCATGCGATCACATTTTATTTCTATATATCCTGAGATAACAAAAAAAAGTAGCAGCAAATAAATAAAATAATGTTTTAGTCATTAATAAACAATCTTTAATACTTGTATAATATTCTAGTATGCAAAAAGTGATAATTTATATTACCTTTTTTATCGTTTCGTTTTTTATATCCTGCAATCAAACTGATAAGGTATTTACTAGTTTACCATCTTCAGCTACTCATATTAATTTCGAAAATAATTTAGAAAAAAAAGAAGGGTTTGGAATTTTATATTATCTCTATTATTATAATGGAGCTGGTGTTTCTGTTGGTGATATTAATAATGACGGGTTACCCGATATTTATTTCACAGCGAATAGTAAAGGGCATAATAAATTATATTTAAATAAAGGAAATTATCAGTTCGAAGACATAACTGATAAAGCAGGCGTGGGTGGAACTGCCGACTGGTGTACCGGTTCAACCATGGTTGATATAAATGGAGATGGTTTGTTAGACATTTATGTTTCTTCTGTAAACAATGCTTATGGATTAAAAGGGCATAACGAACTCTTTATAAATAATGGTAACGGAACTTTCACTGAAACCTCAGTAAAATATGGATTAGACTTTTCTGGCTACACAGTGCAAACTGCTTTCTTTGATTATGATCATGACGGCGATTTGGATTGTTTTATTTTAAATGAATCGCAACAACCAAATCAGAATATTGTAGACACAAGTCATCGTAATAGTTTCGATCCCAATGCAGGAGATTATCTATTCAGGAATGATGTTAGTACAACAGGAAAGTTTACAAATGTTTCTAAATTAGCAGGAATAAACCAAAGCAATTTGGGTTATGGGTTAGGATTAGCAGTTGGAGATTTAAATAATGATGGATGGGATGATATTTATATTGGGAATGATTTTCACGAAAACGATTATTATTATATCAATAATGGAAATGGTACATTTACTGAAAGTGGTGCCAAACATTTTAATCATTATTCCCGCGCTAGTATGGGAAATGATATTGCCGATTTTAATAACGATGGTCAACTAGATGTTGTAACTGTTGATATGCTTCCCCCAGATGAAAAAACTTTAAAAACTTATGGCAGTGATGAGCATAGTGATATTTATAATTTGAAATTAACGCATAACGGATTTCAAAATCAGTTCTCGAGAAATTGTTTGCAAAAAAATAATGGTAACGGCAAAAGCTATAGTGATATAAGTTTAATTGCAGGCGTATCTGCAACTGATTGGAGTTGGAGTCCATTAATGGCCGACTTCGACAATGACGGGAATAAAGATCTTTTCATTTCAAGTGGTATAGTAAAACGACCAGTAGACCTAGATTATATCCGTTTTGTCTCTAGTTTAACAGCACATATAAATAGAAATGCATCTACTAAATGGGATGAAGAAACCTTGGCGAAAATGCCTGAAGGAAGTTCGTATTGCTTTATGTTTCAAGGGGATGGTGCCGGACAGTTTCGCGATATTGGAAAGGATTGGGGCTTAATGGATAAAAAAGGTTTTTACAATGGTGCTGCTTATGCTGATTTAAATAATGATGGCAATTTAGATTTGGTGGTAAATGCATTAAATTCAAAAGCGGTCATTTATAAAAACAACACAAAAAAGAAAAATCATCTTACCATCAATTTTAAAGGGGAAGGCTTTAATAAATTTGGAATAGGATCAAAAGCATATGTATTTACAAAAGAGAAAATGCAATATGAAGAATTAATGCTTACAAGAGGGTTTCAATCTTCCATGGAACCTAAGCTGCATTTTGGGCTAGATACAACATCAACAATCGATAGTATTTTAATTGTCTGGCCTAATCAAAAATATCAGGTCTTAAGAAATATTCATGTAAATAAACAAATATCAGTTATTCAAAAAGATGCGATTCGAAAATTTGATTACAATAATTTTTTCCCTCCAAAAACAGAAACACTAGTTAATATAACCGATCAAATTAAATGTGATTGGAAACATGAGGAAAATGATTTCAATGATTTTAATATTCAATATTTAATTCCTCATAAAGAAAGTACTCGAGGACCTAAAATTGCTGTCAGTGATGTGAATAAAGATGGGCTAGAAGATTTTTATGTTTGTGGTGCAAAAGGTCAGGCTGGTGCATTAATGATTCAACAGCCCAATGGGAATTTTATAAAATCTGATACTGCTTTGTTTAATCAGTTTAGAATTTGCGAAGATGTTGATGCCGTTTTCTTCGATGCGAATGGTGACGGCTATCCTGATCTTTGGGTAGTTGGTGGGGGAAATGAAATGCCAACTAATGGAATTGCAAATGCAGACAGACTTTATTTGAACGATGGAAAGGGTCATTTTAGCTATTCTGCAAAAGCATTTCAGCAAGAGTTCTGGAATAAATCATGTATTGCTGTTGCCGATATTGATCATGATGGGGATCTGGATGTTTTTATCGGACATTTTACCGATCAACAGAAATATGGCAATGCTATGAATTCATATTTATATATCAATAATGGGAAAGGTAAGTTTGATATTGCTGATTTAAAAACAATGAATTTGATGAAATTAGGCATGGTAACTTCTGCATCTTTTACTGATTTGAATAACGATGGTTGGCCTGATCTAGTTGTAACGGGAGAATGGATGGGCATTAAAATATACATGAATCAACATGGAAAATTTGTTGAATCAGAAATTCCTAATTCTACAGGTTTGTGGCAAGGGTTATTTGTAACAGATGTCAATGGTGATGGTTACCCTGATTTACTTGCTGGAAACTGGGGGCATAATTCAAAATTGTGGGCTGGTAAAAATGGACCTTTAAAATTGTATGTAAAAGATTTTGATAGCAATGCTACATTAGAACAAATCATGTGTTATACAATAGATGGAAAGGAATACACCTTCTTACCAAAAAATGAATTGGAAGAAGCGTTGCCTGTTTTAAAGAAGGCGTATTTAACTTATAGTGAAGTTGCTGGAAAAACAGTACAATATATGTTTTACGATCTATTTAAAAATTATATAGAATTAAAAGCTGAAACATTAGGATCGGCATGCTTTATTAATGATGGGAAAGGAAATTTCAAAAAGCAAGATCTTCCTTTTGATCAACAGTTATCACCAATATTTTCTTTTCAAAAAATTCCAAACACCAATAAATATATTTCTGGTGGTAATTTTTTAGATGTACTTCCTTATGAAGGGTTTTATGATGCGGCAGCTGTAACGACTTTTAATATTTCTTCTTCAAAAGATCAACTTAGTATTGATAATAATCATTTGATTGATACTAAAGGACAAGTGCGAGATTTAAAATGGATACACACTGTAAAATATGGTAACGTGTTAATGGTTGCCAAAAATAACGCTGGGATAGAATTCTATGGAATTTCAAAATAAAGTAAAATCATTTGATGAAATTTATAATTTGTTACGCATCGTATTTATTAATTATGCTTCTATTTGAAGATTGCCATAAATCTTCAAATGGCGCACAAATGGAACCTGTAGTTCCTACTAACTTTAATTTAATCACTTACGATATTGATGGTTCTGTTGAACCAACTAATTTGTATAATTATAGTGTAACGCCTATTATTAAATTTAAATTTTCTGCCGCAATCAGTAGACAAACAATTGGAGCAAGTATTCTATTGAATGATGCAATTTCAGGAAGTGTTATTTCATGTTCAATCTCTTTTCAAAATGAAGATAGCGTTGTAGTATTACAACCTTCATCATCATTGAAGAATCTAAGTAAATACACAGCATCAGTAGCGACTTCTTTAAAATCTATATCTGGTGGTTCACTGAGTTCTAGTTCGAGTATAACTTTTTTTACAAAAATTGATTCAATCAATAAATTCTCAACAATATCGGATAGTGCTTTGCTTGATCTTGTTCAGAAGCAAACATTCAAATATTTTTGGGAATTTGGGCATCCTATTTGCGGCATGGCATTAGAAAGAAATAATGGCGATAATAATGTGGTTACTTCCGGTGGAAGTGGTTTTGGAATTATGGCAATGATTGTTGCTACCAATAGAGGATTTATTACTCGATCTGCTGCTGTTGCAAGATTAAATACTATCACAGATTTTTTAACAACAAAATGTCAACGATGGCATGGGGCATTTTCTCATTGGATAAATGGAAATACAGGTGCTACTGTTTTTTTTGGAAATAATGATGGTGCCGATATTGTGGAAACATCTTATTTAATGCAAGGATTATTATGCGCCCGACAATATTTCAACAGCAGCACTGATCCAAATGAAAAAGTATTAAGAGACAGTATCAATTCAATTTGGAATAGTGTTGACTGGGTTTGGTTTACTCAAAATGGTGCACAAAAATCTATTTACTGGCAATACAATCCATCTTTTACCGCACCATCAGATATTTGGAGTATCCCAGTATCGGGATGGAATGAGGCATTAATAACTTATGTATTAGCTGCTGCCTCACCAACACATGCTATTTCAAAACAAGTATATGATATTGGATGGGCAAATAATGGTGCAATAAAAAATGGTACTGGATATTATGGTTATAATTTGCCATTAGGCCCATCATTTGGAGGCCCCTTATTTTTTTCGCATTATTCGTTTTTAGGGATTAACCCGAACGGTTTAACAGATGCGTATGCTGATTATTCAGTACAAACAAAAAATCATACCTATATTAATTATAATTATTGTAAAGCCAACCCTAAAAATTATTATGGTTATAGTGCTAATTGCTGGGGATTAACAGCGAGTGATATTTCGGGAGGTTATACTGCAAGCTCACCCACAAATGATGTAAGTGTAATTGCACCAACTGCTGCAATTTCTTCTATTCCTTATACTCCATTAGAATCTATGGCTGCATTAAAATATTTCTATTATACTTTAGGAGATAAGATTTGGGGAACATATGGTTTTTCCGATGCTTTTAGTTTGCAAAATTTATGGTATGCAGGCTCTTATTTGGCTATTGACCAAGGACCAATAATTATAATGATTGAAAATTACAGATCAGGATTATTATGGAACTTATTTACAGGCTGTCCCGAAGTAAAAAGTGGCATGCATAATTTAGGATTTAACGCGCCATATCTTTGATATTAGACAGTATCATAATTTTAATTTATATCCATTTTGAAAGGAAAATTATTTTTTTTATTTGTTGTTATTACATTTAGTCTTGGGAATCAAAATTGTTCAAAAAGTAATAACAATAGTAATGGAACTACTCCAGTAATACCAGTAACGCCAACATCATCACAAACTAACAATGTTGATTTTTGGCTTACTTCCAACGATCAATCAGTTCTTTTGCAAAAACAAAACGGTATTCTTTCTTTTGCTACAATTGTAAATAATAATCCGTTCATCGATGTAGATTCTACACAAATATTTCAAACTATTGATGGTTTTGGTTTTACACTAACTGGAGGCAGTGCTTATGTAATTAATCAATTAAATAATACTGATAAGACAAACCTTTTACAGGAATTATTTGGAACTTCTACAACTTCTATTAGCATCAGTTACTTAAGAATAAGTATTGGAGCTTCAGATCTAAATGCTTCTGTTTTTAGTTATGATGATATGCCTTCGGGCCAATCAGATTTAGCGCTTGCAAATTTCAGTTTAAGTAATGATATGACTGATTTGATTCCATTATTAAAACAAATAGTTGCAATTAATCCTAATATTAAAATTATAGCTACTCCCTGGTCTCCACCATTATGGATGAAAGATAATAATAGTTCTATTGGTGGAAGTTTGCTATCAAACTATTATAATCAGTATGCACAATATTTTGTAAAATATATTCAGGCAATGCAGTTACAGGGGATTAAAATTGATGCTATTACACCTCAAAATGAACCCTTAAATCCCAGTAATAATCCAAGTATGATTATGTTGGCTTCCGACGAGAATAATTTCATCAAGAATAGTCTTGGGCCTGCATTTCTGGCTGCATCTATAACAACAAAAATAATTTTGTATGATCATAATTGCGATCAACCCACTTTTCCGTTAACCATACTTGCTGATGCTGCTTCAAGTGCATTTGTAAGCGGTTCTGCATTTCATTTATACGCTGGAAATATCAATGCATTATCAACAGTACACAGCTTATATCCTAACAAGCAATTATATTTTACTGAACAATTCACACAATCATCAGGTAATTTTGGTGCCGATTTAATGTGGCATTTAAAAAATGTAATAATCGGTTCGATGCGAAATTGGAGTTGCAATGCATTAGAATGGAATTTGGCAAACGATCCAACTTATGGACCACATACTGTTGGAGGTTGTACTACTTGTAAAGGTGCTTTAACAATTGGTTCGGGTATTACAAGAAATGTTGGATATTATATTATAGCACACGCATCAAAATTTATTCCTGCAGGTTCTATAAGGATCTATAGTAATATTTCGGGTAGTTTAAACAATGTGGCATTCTTAACTCCAGCCGGAAAAAAAATTCTGATTGTTGAAAATGATGGATTAAGTGCATCATCTTTTAATATCCGATTTAACGGGAAATGGGTAAGTTCTGCATTACCAGGAGGCGCTGTTGCAACTTATATTTTTTAGAAGTGATATTATAATAAATTGAAAGGTAATTTGATATAAAAATCCGACAGAATAAATAAAGTTTTACTTTACCTTGTAATGTGCTTCCAGCCACTCCATACCAGATTTATGCAATAGGTGATCAGGGTATTACCCTAGATTATGGAGGCGAAATGAATGAAACGTTGAACAAAAAAATCTATCAACTTTATTCATTGCTGAAAAAATGGCAACCCGAAGCTATCTTAGATATTATTCCCGCCTATCATTCTATTAGTTTAATTTACGATCTCTTAAAAGTTAAAAAATTAGCTGGAACAATTACAGCATATCAGTTTTTAGAAATAAAGTTGCGGGAAACAGAAGCGCAATTGATCGGAGATATTACTGTAATGATGAATCGTACAATAAATATACCTGTATGTTATGATTTAAGCCTTGCTCCCGATCTTGATGAATTGGCTAAAATTCATCATTTATCTAATGAGGAAATTATCGAAATTCATATTCAACAAACATATCGGGTTTATATGATTGGTTTTATGCCTGGATTTGCGTACATGGGATCAGTTGATAATCGTATAGCTAGTCCAAGAAAATCCAACCCCCGTTTGCAGGTGCCTGCAGGAAGTGTGGGAATTGCAGGGTCACAAACAGGAATCTATCCATTTAATTCCCCTGGTGGCTGGCAAATTATTGGACAGACTCCACACATGCTTTTTGATGCTAATAAAGAAAACCTTACATTATTAGAACCTGGAGATAATGTTAGGTTTCATAAAATAAGTCTTGAAGAATTCCATCACTTGAAAAACAAAATTGACTAATGGGATTGCGTATCATCAAAGCAGGAATAGCAGATAGCATTCAAGATATGGGGCGCTATGGTTACCAGCAATTGGGAATTCCGCCTGGCGGGGTAATGGATCGAATTGCTGCAACAATTGCAAATACATTAGTTGGGAATCATTTGAAAGAACCTGTATTAGAAATGCATTTCCCTTCTGCAACTATTTTGTTTGAGACTTCCATGATGATTGCATTAACCGGTGCAGATTTTGGCGCAGAAATTAATGGAAAAGAAGTATTAATAAATCAACCTATCCTGGTGCCTGCAAACTCAGAATTGCGTTTTACCAAAAAAAAAATGGGATCGAAAGTTTATTTATCTGTAGAGGATGGTTTTGAAACTGATAAGTGGCTGGGGAGTAGTAGCACTTCTTTTCAAATACAAAAAGGAGGAATAGAAGGAAGATATTTAGTAAAGAATGACGTACTGTATTTCAAAAATAAAGAAGATCTAGAAATTGATCTACTAACACATTTGCCTTGGCGCGCAAGCATGTCAGAATTTTATGATAATAACAGAATTAATTTTATGCCGGGAGTTGAATATCCATTATTGGAAAAAATTTCCCAAAGCAGTATGGTTACAAATGATTTTAAAGTAAGCAACCAAAGTAACCGAATGGGGTATCGATTAGAGGGTCAGGCTTTATTATTAAGTATAAAAAAAGAATGTCTTTCATCTGCAGTAAGCTTTGGTAGTATTCAATTATTGCCAAATGCACAAATGATTGTTTTGATGGCAGATCATCAAACTACTGGAGGGTATCCTCGTATTGGTCAGGTGGCAACCAGTTCACTTCCGAAGCTGGCTCAGGTATCTGCAGGCGAAACTATTAGGTTTGAGTTAATTACTCATGAAGTAGCTGAAACTATGTATATTCAACAGCAACAGAATTTGCAACAACTTCAAAATGCCTGTAACTTTCGATTACAGGAGTATTTTAAAAATGAATAAAATTATCGACCTCAACTGCGATATGGGTGAGGGTCTTAACAATGATGCATTGTTGATGCCGTTCATAAGTAGCGCTAACATTTCGTGTGGGTATCATGCAGGTGATTCAGAAACCATGAAAAGAACCATTGAATTGGCTTTACAAAATAATGTGTCAATTGGAGCTCATCCTGGTTTTAATGATAAAGCTAATTTCGGAAGATTAGAAATTCCTATTACACTTCCACATCTTTTCGATTTAATCACTGCACAGCTTTATCAATTTAAAAAAATAACAGAATCATTTGGAATAAAGATGCATCATATAAAACCCCATGGAGCTTTATACAATATGGCAGCACGAGATATTAGAATGGCTAGAACCATTGTTGCTGCTATAAAATCGGTGGATTCAAATATTATTCTTTATGGATTATCGGGTAGTCATTTAATCACTGAAGCAGTAGCATTGAATTTAAAGAATGCTTCTGAAGTTTTTGCAGATCGAAGCTATCAATATGATGGAAGCCTAACTCCAAGATCAATGCAAGGTGCTTTAATTGAAAACACGGATGATTCTTTATCTCAAGTATTACAAATGATTTTAAATAAAACGGTTACTACTATTCATGGTGATACCATCGCGATAAAAGCCGAGACGATCTGTTTACATGGAGATGGGAAAAAAGCTGTTTTATTTGCAGAGCAAATCAAGAAAACATTAATCGAAAACCAGATCACTATTCAAACTATCTAGCGTGAAAAAAATTGTAAATAATTCAGCTATCATGGGCGCTGCCTTTTTGATGGCAACCTCTGCTATTGGCCCAGGGTTTTTAACACAGACCACTGTATTTACCGAAACCCTATTATCGAGTTTCGGTTTTGTAATTATTATTTCAATTTTATTGGATATCGGTGCACAAATGAATATCTGGAGAGTATTGGCTGTTACCGAAAAACGTGCTCAGGATCTTGCCAATGAATTATTGCCTGGGATGGGTTATTTTTTGTCGACATTAATTGTTTTAGGTGGACTTGCATTTAATATTGGAAATATTGGTGGCTGTGGTCTTGGTTTAAATGTACTTGCTGGAATTGATACAGCTTATGGTGCCATCATCAGTTGCCTAATTGCACTATTTATTTTCTGGATGAAGGAAGCCGGAAAAATGATGGATCAGTTTACAAAAATTTTGGGTGTGTTAATGATTTTACTCACTATCTATGTAGCGTTCAGTTCGCATCCTCCACTGGTAGATGCTATTCAACATAGTTTTTTCCCTACAACCATTAATACAACTGCAATTGTAACATTAGTAGGTGGAACAGTTGGAGGTTATATATGTTTTGCAGGAGGACATCGGTTATTAGATGCTGGTATTAAAGGAGAAGCGGCATTACCACAAGTAAATAGAAGTGCAGTAACAGGAATTTTAATAACTGCGTTAATGCGCTTTGTTTTATTCCTGGCTGCATTGGGTGTAATCATGCATGGTGGAATTTTAGACAAAGCAAATCCCCCTGCATCCGTTTTTAAATTAGCTGCTGGAGAGCTGGGCTACCGTTTTTTTGGGATAGTGATGTGGAGTGCAGCAATCACATCAGTTGTGGGAGCTGCCTATACTTCCGTTTCATTTTTAAGAACCTTTCATCCCTGGATAGAAAAAAACTATCGCTGGTTGATTAGTTTTTTCATAGTCTTCTCTACTTGTGTTTTTTTATTTTTAGGAAACCCGGTAAAAATATTAATCACAGTTGGCGCATTGAATGGATTAATACTTCCCATTGCACTTGCACTCATGTTGGTGGCAGTAAAAAAAACAAGCCTGGTTGGGAATTACAAACATTCAACTTTTCTATTAACGATAGGATGGTTTGTTGTTTTTGTTATGAGTTATATGGGATTTGATACGATTCGGAATTGGATCTTTTAAGTGAAAAGAGATATGTGTTTATATTAAACGCAAAGCGTTTAATATAAACAGCTGACTATTTTCTCCGCATTCGCAAGATCATTTACTTCCTCAGAAATTAACTTAGTTACAGTCTGATCAATATTTTCGCGGTTGTTTTCTAAATTTTTTCCGTATAGTTTATCGTAGTACTGCAATAAAACCCTGAATGCCTCCTTGGTATTGTCTTCTAATAAAAAGTTCATGGCGGTTTTTGTTTCTAGTCCGCCCAATCTTTTCTTAATTCTGATTATTGCATTCACTAATTCAGACTTTTCAAATTTCCCATAATGTAGGTTGATATAATCAAGTCTTGATTCGAAAGGAATTTCCAGAAAATAAACCTTCTTTTTTCGCATCTGTTGAAATAGAACTGAAGGTATATTTACGCTTCCTATTCGCTGACTCTCATCTTCTAACCAAATCGTTTTTTGGAAGTCCAAAGATTCCTCAGATGCTGATTTAGATAGGTATCGAAACAAGTCGCCAGCTAATATATTTTCAAAATGTTCTTGTGATGGTTGAAGTGGCAAACCCATGGCACCAAATGCTGATCCCTTATGATGTGCAATACCCTCTAAGTCAATTACTGAATAACCTCTTTTCTGTAAAGCTTTTAATACTTCGGTTTTACCTGAACCGGTATAGCCTCCCAAAATATACATGGGATATTCTTTCTCAAATTGTTCTAACACCCAATTTCTATAGCCCTTATACCCCCCCGACAATGTATATACTTTAAAACCATACAAGTCTAGGAGCCATGCAACCCCTGCACTGCGCATTCCCCCGCGCCAGCAATGTACTAATATTGTAGAAGATTGGAATTCAAGGCTATTTAATGTTAATTTTTTAGTTTTAGGGTTAAGCTCTTTAATTAGTTTTTCAACTTGCTCAACCATTTCAACCATTTTTACACCAAAATATTTTAATCCAATTTTTACGGCTGCCTGTTTGCTTTGTTGTTTATAAGCCGTTCCAACTACCTTTCTTTCTTCATCGGTAAATAGGGGTAAACTATGAGCACCTGGGATATGAGCATGTGCGTATTCACCCGGACTTCTCACATCTAAAACAGGAAAATTCTCAGAGAGACTTAAAAATTCTGTTATGCTTACACGTTGAATAGCCATCGGCACAAAAATAAGGGTAGTTTATGGTAACTTTAAAGCATGAAATGAGCCATTTCAAAAGTACAACTTATATGAAATGAACTAAGGCGAATTGAAGGTGACCAAAATCAAATAGAATAACACATGAAAGAATTATTACTTATTAGGCATGCAAAAAGTAATTGGAGTAATGCTTTAATGGATGATTTTGATAGACCCTTGAATGAACGAGGTAATAGTGATGCGCCAAGAATGGCAAAAATATTAGGTAGCAAAGGAGTACATGTGGATGCTATTATTTCAAGCACAGCAAATAGAGCGTTTACAACTGCAAGTTATTTTGCAAAAGAATTAGGCATCAAAAAAATTAATATCATGGCTTTGGATAAATTATACCATGCCCCTGCGCATGTGTATTATGATATTCTTGAAGATTTAAATGACGATTTTAAAACAATTGCCATATTCGCGCATAATCCGGGAATAACCGACTTTGTAAATAGTTTATCTGAAACTACAATCGACAATATGCCTACCTGCGGTATTTTTGCAGTTAAAATTCAAATCAAAAATTGGGGTGAATTTAGAGATGCCGAGAAAAATTTCTGGTTTTTTGAAAGCCCTAAAATGCAATAAATAAATCAAGCATTTTCTTTCCTGAAATTAGCAAGATATACACCGCTGAAGATTAATATCGCTGCAAGACCTTTTACCCAGCTAAAATGTTCTCCTGCAAAGATAATCGCAATGATAGCTGCAAATACTGGTTGTGTGTAGATATATGCACCAGTTGAAGAAGCTCCTAATTTTCCAATACCATATACATTGAATAAATAAGCCAAAAAGGTTGCACCAATGGCAATAAAAAATAGTGCAGCCCACTGATTAAATTCAAAACTATTCCAATTGGTAGCCAAAAATTCTGAAGCACTGATTGGAAGCATGATAATCCCTCCAATTGTAAACACCCATCTTACCACATGTATTGCAGAATAGTTTACCATTAATGGTCTAACCATTACAAGATAAAAAGCATAAGAAATGGCATTGATGATTACCAGGATATCTCCCAGTAAAACATTGGAACCTGTATGGTTATTATCCTTTATTAGAATCAAAAGTAATGCACCAAAAATACCTAAAGCAAGTCCTGTCATCTTTAACCAATTCAATGACTCTTTTATTAACCATGCTGCAATGATGATGATAAAAATTGGAGTGCATAAGGATAGCAATGAACTATGAATAGATGTGGTAAGAGAAAGACCCTTGATGAAAAATATTTGATTGATCAAAACCCCAGTGATTCCGCAAGCTATAAATCGAGGTATATCTTTTCTTAGAATACCCCATGGACCGGGTTTCAACAGCAACAATATCCAAAACAGAATAATACTACTTGCTACCCGCACAAAATTGATTGCAAAGGGTTGCATATATCCTGGAGTAATAAACTTCACTATAGAATAGTTCGCTGCAAATATTATATTGGCACCTAATACAGCTGCATGTGCTTGCGTATTTTTATTCATCTGTATGCAAATCTAAGCGCTTAGATTTTAAGCAACAAAGCTTCCAATACATTTGTTGAAAATTTAGAAATATTTGAAAATTTAACAGGAAAATTATCTGCTAATACAATTGCCTCTAATAAGTTTAAGTCTTTTTGCTTTGATGAAAAAAAACGTTCATCCAACTGTAGTTTTTCTCCTAGGTATTCTTGTTCTGTTTGGTTAGGTGTGGGAATTAGTAAAGCTTTTTTTTGCAATCCAATTAAATCCATTATAGTTGTATAACCACTTCTGCAAATTATTAAGTTGCTGGAAGATATTATAGCCTCTAACCGTTCGGATGATAAATGATTGAAGACTTTTATATTCTGTGAAACTTTTAAAAGACTTGAATTTCCTGGCAGGCCCCTTATTAAAATAATAACGCCAGATAGCTGAGGTAAAATTTTTAATATCTGTTTTTCTAGTAAAGTTCTTTGCGGTTCAGGTCCTGATAAAAGAAAACAATAGTGATAGTTAACAATTAGACTTGTTTTTTTCACCATCCTCGTTAATATACCTAAATATTTTACTGGAATTCGAGGCATTTTTTTTGGATGCGATAAAATTCCAGCAATATTTCTTTCGTCTTCAGAATCAGGTACCCAGCAAGTTGTAAAACGATTAATGTAATGATAATTTATTTTTTGAAGTAGCTTTTCTATTAATTCGTTTGGTATTTTAATTGTTAATTGATGTGTAATAAATATACACGGTACTTGATCTGAATACAACCCATATCGATTATCTGAAATAACCAGATCTATTTTTTCTTCTTGTATTATTTGCTGTAACCATATATTTTCTTTTCGGATAGTTTTAATAATTTTTGGAACCTGTAATAATAGTTTCCAAAAAAGTCCGGCGGGTGTTTTGGCGTATTGAATATGATAGCCACAAATAGGTATTATTCTTATTTCAGGAAACTCTGCACCCAACAAAATAGCCAAAGTGCCTTCTGCGGCAATAACTACTTCTATTTGTAAGTCTGTAAATGCTCGGATAATTGGTATACAGCGTGTGCCATGGCCTAGTCCCCAGTCTAACGGAGCTATCAGAACACGATGTATGTTAATTTTATCCAAGAATTGCCACTTTTGTTTTGGGTTATCAATGAATGCAGTATTTTAACACTCAAATGAAGCTCAAAATAAACCAAAAAATTGTTTTACTTCTATTGATTTCAATAGTAATTGATTCATGTGCTTCTGCAAGAATAAAAAAAGCTAATGGCTGTGGCTGCCCTCCTCACAAATGGGTTGAGAAAGGCTAAACTATTCTTTATTTTTTTTGTGAATTTAAAAATTCAAAAAAAGCTATCACATCTTTCTCATTCCGAAGTTTATTATGGTTACCATTTAACCAATCTTCTTCAATTTGATGCGTATTCAAAACTGCCAATATACTATTTCGGTCTAGATATTTAAGTGGATGAAAAGCGCCTGCATTTGTTATTGCATAAAACTTTTTTGAGTAAAAACCTTTAGGAACTTTTGACTGTAAAGGATCGTATTCTCCTGTTTTTAAAATAGATTTTTCTAAAACATATAATTGTACAGAGCCCCCATTTAAAACACGATAAAAAGATTCTCCTTTTGTTTCATCAACCATATCTGGATAGCATTCAAATATTGAAGCAATACGACTAGTATCTTCTTGCTTCATTAATATGATTTTTTTAAAAGTTGAAGCATCTAAAACCATTTCTACATTATGACTATTGATGAAATAAACTTCATTAGAGTACATATTTAATTTTACCTGATTTGCTTTTGCCAAATTTCCGTTTTTTAAATACATAAATGCTTTACTCCATTTTTGACTAAAAAATGGGTTGCCATCAATGTCACTATAATTGATCAAATCAATTTTCTTTTTACCGATTGTTGAAGGATCAACTACATTAACATTGCCATAGTTTCCGCCTATTGCACTTGGGTCTCCTACATCCATAGATATTTGTCCTTTAGCAATGGTAGCAAATACTATAAAAGGCAAAATCAGTATTACTGAAAACTTATTCATAATCTATGTTTGGGTTCAGGACTTATACAATTTAGTTCTAATTTATAATATTAGAGCAAACCTGTTGCGGTTTTAATATATTTTAACTTACTAAGTGCAATTTCTAATTGTTCCAACATTTCTGGAATTTCTTCTTTGATACATGTGCCAACACTTAATCGGTACCAAGGATTATTCGCACTGCCACCAAATGCTGAAAATGTAACAACAGCAAGTTTTGCATTTGATAAAATATATGATGTTACATCAGCTTGATTAATTAGTATTTTACCAGATTCGTCTGTATTACCCACAAGATCAATTTTAATGGTTAGATATATTGCGGCTTGAGGGATTACTGAATCTACAGCATAGCCTTTTTCTTTAAGCGCAATAAAGCCATTATAAATATGATGTAAACGTAATTCGATTTCTGATTTAAAATGGGTTAAATAATTAGCAATTGCGTCTTTCTCGTAGAGATATTTAGCTACTGCTTTCTGTTCTGCCATAGGAGCCCAAGCACCTAAATGACTTAATATGGCTTTCATTTTTGAAATGATATTTTCTGGCCCCATCGACCATCCTACTCTTACACCGGTACTTGCAAATGCTTTACTTATCCCATCAACAAATACAGTAAATTCTTTCATTGCAGGACGCAAAGTAATTGGATTATAATGTGCTGTATTTCCATAAGTAAGTGTCCAATACATCTGGTCGAAAAGCAAATAACATTTTTTCTCTCCCTCTTTACGGGAGTCATTTTCTGCAAGAATAAGATCGCAGATTTCAGAAAGATCATGTTTAGTAAGGGTTGTACCTGTTGGATTTTGAGGAGTACAAAGACAAATAAGTGTTGCCCCTTTAACATGTCCACGAATATCATTCACTGTTGGCATGAAATTATTTTCAACACTGCATTCTACTATGCAATGTTCACCATCTGTCATATGTACATAGTGATTATTATTCCAGGAAGGAACACCATAAACAACCTTGTCGCCTTTATCAACGATGGCTTTGAAAATTGTATAAATAAGTGGTCGACCGCCAGAAGCGATTTGAATTTCATTAGGGGCATAGTCAAGTCCTTCCCATTCTTTTAAAAACGAACTTACCGCTTTACGTAAATCCAGAACGCCTTCTGCTGCTGGATAACTAGTATTGCGTTGTTGATAAGATTCAATGATTAATGCTTCTAATTCTGATGGAATGGGAAATACTTTTGGGTCGAAATCTCCGATGGTGAAGTTGTAAATTTTTTCTCCGGCTCGGATACGCTCACTAATCAAATTTCCTAATTTAACAATTTCACTCCCGATTAATGTTTCGGAAAGATGACTCAACTTAGTAGTACTCATAAGATATTTTTTACAACACAAAATTAAGGAATGCATTTTAGGAAGACTATTTATTCAGTAAGAGGCAAAAAAATACCCTCTTCAATTTTGAAGAGGGTATTTTTCAAGATCATTTTTAATGTCTATTCAATTACCTTATAATCCTTGAACAACTTAATGGGCGTTGTTTCAGCTAATGTTCTGAACCCTTTCCAAGCAACTTCGAAGAAATTATTAGACCTTTTAAGCACATCGCTTACCATATTTTCAGCATCTATAATTAATCTCTCTTCTTGAGCACCTGGAATAGTAGATTTTCCTAAAATAGTATAACGAGCTTCCCCAAGTATTCCATTAACTGTTACTTGTGGCACATTACCATACCCTTGTTTTTCTTGTGTTTTACCATTTAATTGTTCCCTTATTCCTTTGATACTATCCTGCATTGCCTTTGCAACTTTTTTCAAAGTATCGGATTGCTTTTGCTCCATATTTAAATAACCAGCTTCAATTTTTTTAATAATTTCATCGGTTTCTGTTAAACGATCAGTGAGGTCAACCAATTTCAAAGCACTTTTATCTATTCTTGTATTTGCGGCTCGTAATGCGTCACGCAACTCTTTAGATCTTGGAGCATTTGGATCATCATTTACCATCACCATCATACTATCTTTTAAGTCTTTGCCAAGATCCACAATCACTTTATAAGTTCCTGGATCAACAAGTAATCCACCGGGCTCATCATCAATATTGCGAGCAGCACCGCGTCCACCACGGCCACCTTGACCAGAATTTCGAATGCCTTTTCCTTCCATACCCCAATAAAAACGATTAAAACTACTATCAGCTTTTATGCGAAGAGTTCGTACCTGTTCATTATTGGCATTAAATATTTTAACCGTTGCAGTATCAGCAATTTTATTCTTACCAGTATCAGATGCAGTTTTATGTAGATAAAAACTCAATGCTGCACCACGTTTCTTGTTTTCACCTTCGTAGGTACCATAAGTACTATACTCAATGCCTGGTGAATTCTTTATTATTGCTTGATAGGCAATAGGCGCATCAAATGCAGTGAGTTTTTTGGTAAATAGTTGTCCTTTATTTGCAGCCAATTTTCTTAAAGGTCTAATATCATCAAAGATCCACAATGCTCTTCCGAAAGTAGCAACTACTAAATCGGCTTCTCTTTCTTGAATTGCAAAATCGTAAGTTGATACAGAAGGATATCCATTTTTAAATTGTTGGAAGGTTACTGCATTGTCTAAACTTATCCATAAACCTTGTTCCGTTCCAACGAATATCAAATTAGGTTCAGTAGGATCTTGAATAATAGTTAATGCATAACCGGTTACTTTTTTCTCATCTAAAATTCTTGTCCATGTTTTTCCAAAATCTAAAGTGCGGAAAATATAGGGTTTCATATCACCTCTGCGATAATCATTCACTACTACAAAAGCTTCTGCTGCATTGTATTTGCTTGCACGAATTTGTGGGATCCAGCCACCTTCCGGAAAGCCCGGAATTTTCCCTTTAAAATTTGTCCATGTTTTTCCGCCATCTTTTGTTAACTGAACATTTCCATCATCAGTACCTGCCCATATAATACCCTGTTCTTTTGAAGATGGTTCTATACATAAAATAGTACAATAATTTTCGGCACCTGTAATATCAATTGAAATTCCACCATTGGAACTTTGATCAATTTTTGTACTATCGTTAGTGGTTAAGTCGGGCGAAATAATACTCCAACTTGCCCCTTTATTAATACTCTTATTTACAAACTGACTGCCATAGTAAATTGTTTTTTTATCAAATGGATCTTGAGCAATACCAGCGTTCCAGTTGAATCTTTGTATGTTTTTCATATCCGGTCTTGGTGGTCGGATACTCCATTCTTCACCAGTGCCCATATTATAACGACTTAGGCTTCCTCCTTGGCTCATCGCATATACCCAATTCGGGTCTTCAGGATCTGGAACAACATCAAAACCATCGCCTCCACTCACTCCTTGCCAATAAGCATTGCGTATACCACTTTGAATCCAAACATAAGCTGGTCCATTCCAGCTTCCATTGTCTTGTAACCCACCCATTACATGATAAGGCAATTGGTTATCAGTATTGATATGATAAAATTGTCCAAGAGGTAATTTCTCATCAAACTGCCAGGTCTTGCCCCTATCTCTTGAAATACCAATACCACCATCATTTCCATCGATAATAAAATTTGCATCATATGGATGTATCCACCATGCATGATGATCTGGATGAATACCACTATATGGAATTACATTTTTGAACGTTTTACCACCATCTTCACTAACACTGATCATCTGATTGATATTATACAATCTGTTTTCGTTTTTAGGATCACATGAAATATCTTGGAAATAAAAAGCTCGATTAGTAACAACACTTGGGTCGCTATTTACGAGTTCCCATTTTAAACCTCCATCATCAGATCGGTATAAACCATTTTTGCTTGCTTCAATTAATGCATACACACGATTGGGCTGTGATCTGCTGATGCTGATTCCTATTCTTCCAAATTCACCAGCAGGTAATCCTTCTTCTTTTGTTAATTTTTTAAATGTTTTGCCTGCATCATAAGTAACATATAAACCGCTTCCACTACCTCCACCTTTTAAACTCCAAGGTGTGCGTTTGTGCTGATACATATTCACAAATAATTTATTGGGATTAGATGGATCCATCACCATATCTCCTACGCCACTAGTATCATTAGTATGCAATATTAATTTCCAATTTTCTCCACCATCTGTAGTTTTATAAACCCCCCTTTCGGCATGTTCCATAAATGGATTACCCATAACACCCGCATAAACAATATCTGGATTATTCGGATCAATTATAATGCGGTGAATATTACGCGTCTTTTGCAAACCCATGCACTTCCAAGTTTTTCCGCCATCTAAACTTTTATAAATGCCTTCGCCTAAACTCACTGAGTTTCTCGGATTGCCTTCGCCAGTACCAGCCCAAACCACACTGGAATTGGATTGTGTAATAGCTACTGCGCCTATATTCTGAATAGGCTGTTCATCAAAAACCGGCGTCCATGAAGCACCACCATTCTCAGTTTTCCAAACACCACCACTTGCAGTTCCAAGATAAATGGTTGTTGGATTATTGTAAACTGCATCAATAGAAGTAACCCTTCCACTCATACCAGCTGGTCCGATATTACGAGGTTTGAAAGATTTAAATTGCTTATTGATGTCGATTGTTTGTGCATGCATAACGATGGTAAGAACCATGGCCATCAGAAAGGAAAACCGTTTGCTCATATTTTTAGTTTTGGTAGCAGCAATATCGAACATAAAAAATTATTCGGCAAATAAGAGTGAGGAATGGAGTTAGATTAAAAATCATTTTTCTTTCTATTTCTTCCAATATTGATAGTATATTGTTCGATATTAAATGATCAATATGAAGTTATTTATTTATGTAATGGCACTACTTTCTTACGGTGCTGTTTCCGCTCAGAAAAATAAAGATGTAAAGAAATCTGCAACAAGTTCAACCGTTGCTTCAGTTAGCCTTGACAGTCTTTTTAAACAAGTCAGGTTTCGCTCTATAGGACCCTTTCGTGGAGGACGTTCTGTTACTTCAACCGGAGTAGTACAAAACCAGTTAGTATATTATATGGGTAGTACCAGTGGTGGTGTTTGGAAAACAGAAGACGCTGGTCAAAGCTGGCGAAATGTTTCCGACAATTATTTTAAAACAGGTTCTGTTGGTGCTATTGCAGTTGCAGAAAGTGATCAGAATGTGGTTTATGTAGGAATGGGGGAGCACGCCCCACGAGGAGTTATGAGTAGTTATGGCGATGGCATTTATAAATCCACAGACGCTGGTAAAACATGGACTCATATAGGGTTAGAAAAAACGCGAAGTGTTTCCTATATCCGTGTGGATCCAAAGAATCCTGATATCGTTTATGTGGCTGCACAGGGCGCTATGCATGGAGCTACTACTGATCGTGGTGTTTATAAATCGATTGATGGTGGTGCTAACTGGAAGAAGACTTTATTTGTTGATGAAAATACAGGTTGTGCAGATTTATCATTGGACATGAATAACCCTCGTATACTTTATGCTGCTATGTGGGATTATAGAAGATTGCCTTGGGAAATGCGAAGTGGTGGAAAGGGAAGTGGATTGTATAAAAGTGGGGATGCCGGGGAAACATGGACCAAAATGGAGAAAGGCCTTCCTAAAGAAATGGGTAAAATGAGTATCAGTGTCTCTAGAGCAAACAGCGAAAAAGTGTATGCTTTAATTGAAAGTGATACACAAAAAGAATCTGGTGGTTTATTTGTTAGTGAAGATGCTGGTAAGTCTTGGAACCGCATTAGCAAAGACCATCGACTCACACAACGTGCCTGGTATTACATTGAAGCATTCGCTGATCCTAAAGATGAGAATACAGTGTATGTCTTGAATTCACCTGGATTGAAGAGCACTGATGGTGGGAAAACTTGGAATTATATTGGCGGCATTCATGGAGATTTTCATCAGCTTTGGATAAATCCTAATAACAATAAAAATATTATAATCTCTAACGATGGCGGTGCTGGTGTAACATTTAATGGTGGCAAAGTTTGGAGTACTGAAAACAATCAGCCTACTGCTCAGTTCTACAGAATTAGTGTAGACAATTTATTTCCATATAATATTTATGCAGGTCAACAAGACAACTCTTCTGTAAAAATTAAAAGCTGGAATCCTAGTGGCTGGCAGATTGATCAGTCCGACTGGACTTATACAGCTGGCGGCGAAAGTGCATTTGTTGCATTCGATCCTAATAATCCAAAATTGTCGATGGGAGGAAGTTATCAGGGAACTATTAGTTTATTCGATAACGAAATAATGGAAAGTAAAAATATTATGGAGGCACCGATACAATATCAGTCTTTACAACCAAAAGATATGAAGTATCGCTTTAACTGGAACGCACCAATTACTTATAGCGAACATGAGCCTAATACATTTTATCATGCGGGAAATGTATTATTCAAAACTTCAGATTATGGTAAGAATTGGTTGGCCATTTCACCAGATCTAACGAAACACGACACAACAAAAATGGGTATGAGCGGAACACCTTATACCAATGAAGGGGCTGGTGGAGAAAACTATTGCACCATCATGTATGTAAAGGAATCTCCTATAGAAAAGGGAGTGATTTATACTGGGAGTGACGATGGTGTTGTAAGTGTAACTAGAGATAATGGTAAAACCTGGAATACAATTACACCCCCAGATTTGGGCGAAGCAATTGTTAACTGCATTGATGTTTCTCCATTCGACAAAGCCACAGCCTATATTGCTACAACAAGATATAAGTTTAACGACTTTACACCATCATTATATAAGACGAATGATTATGGTAAAACCTGGAAAAAAATTGTGAACGGAATTCCTGATGGGGCTTATACAAGGTGTATCAGAGAAGATCAAAATCGAAAGGGATTATTGTTTGCAGGTACAGAAACGGGATTATATATTTCATTTAATGACGGAGATAATTGGCAACAATTACAATTAGGTTTACCTATCGTTCCTATCACTGATTTAAAAGTGCACAAAGGAAATTTAATTGCTTCAACAATGGGTAGAGCTTTCTGGATATTAGATGATTTAACTATGCTTCGTCAATATGATGCTTCGAAGAATGATCAATTTGTTTTGTTTCAACCAAATGACGCATATAGAGTATCAGGTGCAAGTATGTTGGATAAAGTATTTACTGACGAAGACCTCGAAACACCTTTTCAATCTAACACTGGAATAAATGCTGCAACTGGGTTGGTATTATTTTATCAATTACCAGCTATAAAAGATTCCGCAGCAAAATATAGTTTAGAAATTAAAGACAGCAAAGGAAACCTTGTACGCAAATACTCTTCAGAAGCTAATAAAGATTTTGTAGGAGGTTATCCTGGTGGACCTTCACCAGATCCTTTGCTACCAACTAATTCGGGCCTTAATCGTTTTGTATGGGATCAAAGATATCCTCCACAAACTGGCGTGATGAATGTGTTCATTGAAGGGGGTTACGATGGTCATAGAGCAACACCTGGTGATTACACAGCAATACTGAATTTTGGAAAAGAAAGCAAAACGGTTTCTTTTAAAATTTTAGCTGATCCACGTATTTCTGGAACAGCAACTGAGTATGAAGCACAACATCAATTGCAGTCTAAAGTTGAAGCAGGCATAGTTGATATACATAGTGCAGTAAACAAAATGCGTAAAGCAAATAAACAAATAACTGACTTGACAGAGCAGTTATTAGCAGGAGATACAACCTCAAATAAAAGCATTCGCGATAAAGCAGCAGCCATCACTAAAATTTTGGCTAAATGGGAAGAAGCATTGGTTCAAACCAAAGCTCAAAGTAATGACGATATCATCAATTATATCAATAAGCTGAGTGCAGATTATATTTTCTTGAAAGGTGATTTAGATTCAAACATCCCTTATACAACTAAGGGTCAAGAAGATCAATACGTCTACTTAGATACTCAATGGAAAGTTTTGAAAAAGCAAATGCAGGATCTTATAAATAATGATGTTGCAGAATTGAATAAACTTTGCAAAGAAAAAGATATTGCAAAAATAATTGTAGGGTTATAAAACAAAAAAAAGCCGGCACAATATTTTGTGCCGGCTTTTTTTATTTCTGATTGTATTTTTTCTCGGCTTCTTTAGCTTTATCAAAATCTAAAACTACACCGTTGATACAATAACGCAAACCAGTTGGTGGCGGCCCGTCTTCAAATACATGGCCCAAATGCGATTTACATCTGCCGCATTCAACTTCGGTCCGCTTCATTCCTAAAGTATTATCTGGCAAATAAATTATGGAACTTTTGCTAATTGGTTCATAAAAACTAGGCCAACCACATCCACTATCAAATTTGGTATCGCTTTTAAATAAGGCATTGCCACAAGCAGCACAATAATAGGTTCCTACTTCTTTATAGTTTTCGAATTTACTAGTATAAGGTCGTTCAGTTCCTTTTTGACGAGCTACATAATAAACTTCTGGAGAAAGTATATTTTTCCATTCCTCCTCTTTTAAAACTACTTTGTTATTATCCGTTTTGGAATAAGCCGGATTATTTTTGTTGTCCATTTTAATTTCTTTTTTTTGATCGTTTTGAGAAAAGCAGCTTTGTAAGCATAACAGCGAAACTAAAACTGCAAACATAGATTTCATGTGATTATATTTTTTATTGTTCGTGGGTAGTTCAAGTTCCAATTATGATTTTTAATTACCTATTTTGTCACGTTAAAATTTATTTAATATGAACTATTTAATGCATTGGGCAAAAAATCTGCCTTATTCTAACATCACAGACTAATTAATGTTCAGGTTTGAAAGATTTTTAAGCGAATTAAACATCTGTTAAATGTTATTTAAAGCGCAGCCCTTATATTTGCCCCTCATTCAAGGTTAACAAATACATGTTTAATATTATCCTATTTGGCCCTCCCGGAAGTGGAAAAGGCACACAAAGTGAAAAAATCATTGAAGCTTATGGATTAATACACTTATCTACCGGCGACATTTTAAGAAGAGAAATATCGGCAGCCACTGTTTTGGGTTTGGAAGCAAAAAGTTTAATGGATAAAGGTATATTGGTGCCAGATGAAGTAGTTGTAGGAATGATTAGTTCTGCATTGGATAGCAACCCTGGCGCAAAAGGGTTTTTATTTGATGGTTTCCCACGTACAGAAGCGCAAAGTGTAGCCTTAGATAAATTACTGGCAGGAAAAAATACTGAAATTGGAGTTGTTTTGGCTTTGGAAGTAAGCCGCGATGAACTAGTGAAACGCCTGCTACAAAGGGGTTTAACGAGTGGACGTAGTGATGATACAAATGAAACAATTATCAGTAATAGAATTGTAGAATATCAGACAAAAACAACTGTTGTTGCCAATTATTATAGCAAGTTTGATAAAGTGGTTCAAGTGAAAGGAGAAGGAACTGTAGATGATATATTTAATGAGCTAAGCAGCGAAATTGACAAACGATTGTCTAAATAATTGTAAGATTTTCAACCAATACCAACTGCGGTCCCGTTCTAACTAAGCGGGACCATTTTTTTTCCAACCTATCAAGCGTTAGCTTTGTTTTAAACGAATGCTATGATGCAATTGGAAAATTATATACTTGGTAAATGGATTAAGGGTGATGGTGAGGGCCAAACTTTATACCACGCGGTTACCGGCGAATCTTTAGTCACAGTTTCTACAAAAGGGATAGATTTTTCAACTGTTTTACATTTTGCTCGTCAAAAAGGGAACCCAGCATTACGTAAGATGACTTTTCAAGAAAGAGGCATAATGCTGAGGGCACTTGCTTTACATTTAAGAGAACAACTTCCCAAATTTTATCAGATTAGTTATCAAACTGGTGCTACAAAAACGGATAGTTGGGTGGATATAGAAGGAGGTATCGGAAATTTATTTGCGTATGCTTCATTAAGAAGAAAATTTTCAAATCATCCATATTGCTTAGATGGAGAATATCACTCACTTGGAAAATTAAATACATTCATTGGTCAGCATTTATTAATTCCAAAAGAAGGTGTTGCGATTCATATCAATGCTTATAATTTTCCTGTTTGGGGGATGCTTGAAAAAATAGCAGTGAATTTATTGGCTGGAATGCCAGCAATTGTAAAGCCAGCTACTGTTACTTCTTATTTAACTGAAGCTGTTTTTCGCGAAATCATTCAATCAGGAATTTTACCTGAAGGAGCACTGCAATTGATATGTGGCAATGCTGCTGGTATTTTAGATCATATAGATTCTCAAGACGTGATTACTTTTACTGGTTCAGCAATTACTGGACAAAAATTAAAATCACATTCAAAAGTATTAGCTGAAAATGTGCCATTTACAATGGAAGCAGATTCGCTTAACGCAATTGTTTTAGGAGAAGACGTAAATCCCGACATGCCTGAATGGGATTTATTTGTTAAAGAAGTAAAAAAAGAAATGATTAGTAAGTGTGGACAAAAATGTACCGCCATCCGTAGAATTTTTGTGCCAGAAAATAAAATTGAAGATGTACAAATTTCTCTAGTCAAAGAACTGCAGGATGTGATCATAGGAAATCCTTTGAATGAAAAAGTTCGTATGGGTTCACTTGCTGGATTAAATCAACGTAAAGAAGTAAAAGAACAGTTGCTGAAATTATTGGCATCATCTCAAATTATATATGGATCAATGGATAGTGTTTCAGTGGTTGATGCTGATGCAAACAAAGGTGCTTTTATGAGCCCTATTCTTTTAATGAATCAACAACCATTGAGTAGTACCGCTGTTCATGAAGTGGAGGCCTTCGGTCCAGTATCAACCCTAATGCCATATAATAGTTTACAAGAAGCAATTGCACTTGTAAAACTTGGTAAAGGTTCGCTGGTAAGTTCTATTGTAACAAATAATACAAGTATTGCTACTGATTATGCAATTGGTGCAGGTTCTTATCATGGTAGGATATTGGTATTAAACAGAACATGTAGTAAGGAAAATACGGGTCATGGTTCTCCCTTACCATTATTGGTACATGGTGGACCTGGAAGAGCAGGTGGTAGTGAAGAAATGGGAGGTATCAGAGGCGTGAAACATTATATGCAAAGAGTGGCTATTCAAGGCTCACCAGATATGATAACGGCTATTAGTAAAATTTATCAACCTGGTGCTACTGGGAATTCTGATGGTATACATCCATTTAAAAAATATTTTGAAGAATTGGAAATTGGGGATCAAATCTTGTCCGATAAAAGAGTGATCACAAAAGGAGATATTGATGCATTTGCAGAATTAAGTGGGGATCATTTTTATGCGCATTTAGCTGAGACAGATTTTCAAGGAACTATGTTCGATAAACAAGTGGCTCATGGATATTTTATCATGAGTGCCGCAGCTGGTTTATTTGTTGATGGGCATGAAAAAAATCCAGTTCTATTAAATTATGGAATAGATGAATTGCGTTTCACTAAGCCAGTATATGTAGGTACAAGTATTCAAGTAAGATTTTCATGCAAAGAAAAAATTTCGCAATCTAAAAAAGAAATATCCGATATTGATAAGGGGATAGTAAAATGGTTAGTAGAGATTTTGGATAATGAAAATGAAATCGTTGGCATCGCTACTATTTTAACAATGGTTGCAAAGTTAAACCAAGAATAAATTTTAAACATGCAGCAGATTCAGAAACCTTATGTTAGCTACCAAGTATTGAATAATGTTGGCACTATAGAATTTTTTACGCCCCAACATAATTCTATGCCTAAAGATATTTTGGCTCAATTAGCAGAAAATATTGTGAAGGCAGGGGCTGATCAAAATTGTAAAGTTCTTGTACTGAAAACTGCCGGTGACAAAACGTTTTGTGCTGGCGCTTTCTTTGATGAGTTATTATTAATACAAAATGAAGAAGAAGGTCTAGCTTTTTTTAGTGGCTTTGCAAATGTGATTAATGCAATGCGCAAATGTCCCAAGTTTATTATTGGCCGTATTCATGGAAAAGCAATAGGAGGTGGAGTAGGACTGGCAGCATGTTGCGATTATACTTATGCAACAACTGAAGCATCTATCAAACTATCTGAGTTAGCTGTGGGTATTGGCCCTTTTGTTGTATCGCCTGCTATTGAGCGTAAAATAGGAAAATCTGCCACTTATGAATTAGCAATCGACGCCACCAATTTTCGTTCGGCAGAATGGGCAATGATGAAAGGATTGTACAATCATATTTTCCCTAGTATCCATTTAATGGATCTGGCTATTGAAAAAATTGCTTTTACTCTTTCCGCTTCTAGTATTCAAGCAATGAGTGAAATTAAAAAAGCCTTTTGGCAGGGTACAGAAAATTGGGATCAATTTTTATTAGAACGAGCTGCAATAAGTGGAAAGTTAATAGTTTCAGATGAAGCAAAATCTTTTCTTAGTGCTTTTAAAAAATGGAAATAGTATTTCATTTAATATAGAAAATACATAAGGGTCTTTAATTACCAGCATCTTCCTAATATATAAACGTCAATTATCTGTCATGAAATTATTTAAACGCATACTAGTTGTAATTCTCGTTGTTATTTTTTTGCTTATTGGTGGTGTTTATTATTATTTAAGAACGCTTCAACCTAGGTACGAATCCAACTTACAACTTCCTGGTTTAAAATCGCAAGTAGAAGTATTATACGATAACTATGCAATTCCGCATATCTATGCTCAAAACGAGGAAGATCTTTTTTATGCATTTGGTTATGTACACGCACAAGATCGTTTATTTCAAATGGAAGTATTACGACGTTTAGCCGACGGAAGATTGTCTGAAGTATTTGGAGACAAGGCATTGCAGAGCGATAAGTTTTTTCGAATGCTCAGTTTTAGAGAACAAGCAAAGCAAACCCTTGCAACTGTTTACAAAGATCCCCATGCGCCATTTGTAAAAGCAGCTAAAGCCTATTTAAAAGGGATCAATCAATATATCAAAGTTGGTAAGACCCCTATTGAATTCACAATTGCTGGTATTCCTAAAACAGAGTTTACTATGGAAGACATGGAAATTATTGTGGGATATATGGGGTATACATTTGTAGGTGCTTTCCGAGCTGAAGCTGTTGCTTCACAAATCGCAAGTAAATATGGAATGGATTATTTTAATGACATATTAAAAGACTGGCCCGATTCATTACATAAAATTCCTGTTCAGGCCCAAGAAAATAAGTTAATGCAAAATGCATCTAACACTTTAACAACAATGGCTAAGGAAGTAACCGCCATGCAAAATAATTTAATGTTTCCTCCATTCTTTGGTTCTAATGGTTGGGTAATAGCAGGAAGCAAAACAAAATCTGGTAAGCCTATTTTATCAAACGATACGCATATTGCATTTTCTCAACCCTCTGTCTGGTATGAAGCTGAATTAGTTTGTCCTAGTTATAATATTTATGGAAATTTTCTCGCAGGCACACCTGTTCCAGCTTTAGGCCATTCTGATAAAGGAGGTTGGGGCCTAACTATGTTCGAAAATGATGATGCTGATTTCTTCAGAGAAAAATCAAACCCCAACAATGCCAATCAGGTTTGGTATAAAGATCACTGGGAAAATTTATTGGTTCGTAAAGAAACTATTAAAGTTAAAGGCAAGGCTGATATTGAATTCGATATTAAAAAATCAAGACATGGCTATATTATGAATGGTGCATTTGATGGGGTAAAAGAAATGGAAGATCCAATTGCTTTATGGTGGGTATACCATCAATTTCCAAGTAGACATTTGCAAGTATTTTACAATCTTAGTCATGCTTCAAATGTGGCTGAAGCAGCAGTAGCAGTTGAACCATTAACTGCTCCGGGACTCAATTTTATGTGGGCAGATACAATTGGCAATATTGCTTGGTGGGCTGCAGGGAAATTACCGATACGTCCTAAGCATGTAAATCCTCAGTTAATATTAGATGGCTCAACAGGATTAGATGATCCAATAGGTTGGCTAGAATTTAAACAGAATCCACAAATCTTAAATCCATCAAGAGGCGTTTTATATACTGCGAATAATCAACCAATGGATATGGGCACTGGATTAGTTCCTGGTTATTATGTTCCGGCAAATCGGGCAGCAAGAATTGAAGAGTTGGTTTTTACAGATCGGAAAGATTGGGATGAAGAATCAATACGTACAATAATTAATGATGTTCAGTCAACTAATTACCCAAGGCTATTGGCAAAAATTTTACCAGTTATTAATAAAGAAAAATTAACTGGTTCAGCACAAAACTGTTATCAGATTTTGATTAAATGGGACGGGATGCATGGGCTTGAAAATATCGAGCCAACTATTTTTTATAAATTTTTGCATCTGATCAACAAATATGCTTTAGAAGATGAATTAGGAAAAGAAGCCTTTCAATCTTTCGAAAATCAAGCGAGTTTAAAAAGAAATATGGAAAGTTTTTTTCAGAACGATAGTTCTAAATGGTGGGATAATATTCATACTTCTGTTAAAGAAACAAGATCTGATATTTTTACTCAAGCCTTAAACGATGCAACCATCGAATTAAACAAACAGCTTGGCGAAAATACCGCAAACTGGCAATGGAAAAAAGTACATAGCATTGAACATAAGCATCCTTTGGGTATAGTTCCGGGAATTGGCAAATGGTTTAATGTAGGGCCGATTGCAGTTAATGGTGGAAAGGAAACTATTAATAATCTTGATTTTAATTTGGATAGCAGTGGCTTATATAAAGTTTTATACGGACCAGCACTTCGCCGTATCATTGATTTTGGAAATCCCAGTAAAGCGATGAGTATAAACCCAACAGGACAATCAGGTTATTTCTTGAATAGCCATTACGATGACCAAGCAAAAATGTTTGCAAAGGGTGGCAAGCGCCCTGAACTTTCAAAACGTGAAGACGTGGAGAAAGTGATGATAGGAAAAACGGTTTTTAAAAATTAAAATCTATTTTTTTGATTTTAATTTTAAATAATCGAAGAAATATAAAATTTTAAAAGAAAGATTATTATTCTGAGGCGACTGAAGCGTATGGTTTAAATTATTTAAGTATCCATCACTAACATTCGTTCCGTTAGAATAAATTGCATTTTTCCAAACGATATTCATAAAACTTCCTGGAGCAAACTCCCAGCTAAATACTGCATCAATATTGAATGAATTAAAACTGTTATTGGCTGTCCCTTTGTAGGTATTATTTTTTCCTAACCCTCCATTTTGAAGCAGTGTAAAATATTCTAAGTAATTAACTTTACTCCAGTAGTGACGAATTCTGGTACTGATACCTAATTTTTTGTTGAAATTATATTTTATATTGAAACCATTCTCAACTGTTTGTAAGTTTCTTCTTCCAAAAATAATATCAGCTCCATCATTGTCTGCAAATCCAACGCTGTTATAGATATACTGATAAAATAGTTCATTTCCAATCGATAACTTATCGTTGAATCGATACTTGTTTGATAAACGTATATCATAACGTCTGCCATTTTCCAAGGTGCGTATACCATGTAATAGATCAATAGTATAAGTATATTTTTTTGCCTGATTACCTACATATCCGAATTCTATTCCCTTTGATTCTGTGGAATGAAAGACACGCCCTGCAGTTCTTGGTTCATAAAAATCATTTCCCGATGGCTCATACCAGATCGAGATATATGTATACCCCAAGTTCTTTAATTGCCCGTTTACATTCATATTGATATTTGCATTCTGAAAATCGCCAGGATTAAATCTTCTCGAATAATTGATATTGAAATTATAATACAGACTATTATACCATTTGGTTGGCTTTGTCCATTTATATCCCAAATAAATATTATGATTTATATAATTATTAGTAAAAAGAATACCTAGATCATTGATATCGTACTTCTCATTAGTTAGTTCTTGACCAACTTGAAAATTAAAATGCCCACCTGTTTTGCCAAATGAAAACTTATGCGAATAGCCATTGATATTTTTCCCATCAATTCCAAATTGTGAACTATTGGCAATCTTTCCCTGCCATTCGTAAGTATTCTTTTTATTATTAAAATCAAATAATAAAGCACTCACATTTGCATCGTAATCTTTACCACTTCTCATGGTATTTGTATTGATAAATGAAATGGACGAATTATATTTCAGACTTTGATCCAGCACCATAATATTATAATTAATCAAGGTAGCTGTTTGAATTCTTCTGATCTTATTTTTATCATCTCCAACGGTAGCATACATGGGGTTGGTAATAGCATTAAAAAACCCTATCCCTAGCTTACTCTCAGTGCGCCCTGAAATTTTAAATGCATTTATCAGTTTTGATTCAGTTGGATTATCAATGATATGTTCATTGGAGGCAAGTTGGCCAGCTACTTCATCATGGTGCATTGGAATACCCCCAACTCTCCTGGAATAAAATAAATCGCCTTTAGAAAACAAGTCAGTTCCTTCCGTGAAGAAACTCCTATTCTCATTATATTTCACTTCAAATGGTGTAAGATTCAACACTTGATTATCACTTTGAACTTGCCCAAAGTCTGGGATCAACGTCATGTCCAAAGTAAAACTCTGATTAATCCCATATTTAACATCCATTCCTCCATTAATACTTGTTTTTGTATTACTCACTGCAGGATCGTTATAGGGGTAATGGTTTATATAGCTAGAAAAATACGGACTAAATTGTAATCGAATTGGTGGTTTTATATTTTCTAATCCCGTCCAAAAAGCTTCCTGAGTAAGTATGCCATTTACATTTGGATCAACTGGATTCCATGAAAATGTTTGAGAAGTCTTTTTTCTTTGTCTGATCAAAGTTATGCCCCAATCCTGCACTGGCTTAGTGCTAAATCTGATAGCAGATAAAGGAAGAAATATTTCAAAAGTCCAGCCATCATTTTTAATTTTTGTGGCACACTTCCAAACAGCGTTCCAGCTAAAGTCTTCATTATTTCCATTCTGATTAGGTGAGAATTTCGCATCCATTTGTTCACCTAGTGGTGTAATAAAATATTCAAAGCCATTAGTCTTGTCTTTATAGGTATCAAAGATTACTCCAACAAAATCATTATTTCCAAACCCATCGCGCCCGGCTAATTCTGTAGAGATACTATCATTTGATAATTCATGACAGTAGCCTCCAATATAAATTCCCTCATTGCTATAAAGCATATACATTTCTGTTCTATTGGTTTTTGCTTCTTTAGCAAAAGGAGTTGGCCTGAATTCAATAAAGTCTGTTGCCAAGGGAGCAGTTTTCCAAGCTGAATCTGATAGTTCACCATCAATTACGATTGTCCCTGTAAAGCGTTGTGCGGGTAACGATTTTGGTAGAGGTATTTTATTTTGTGCCTCGCTAGTAAATACAGTGATGCATAAAAAGATGATTAGTAGAATTGATATGTGTAGGTTTTTCATTGTGCAGTTATTAAAGACAAAGTAATACGTATATGTACCCTGCTTTGTTACCGCTTATACCAATAAAGCTTTGATTAACCTTTATTAGCATTCATTAACCTGGTTGCAAAATGTGTAAGTATTTTTTATAAAATATTATGAGTGGTAAATAATTATTAAAAATCTATATTAAAATGAGAGAAATAAATTCAATTATAAATTCATTTTTTTCAACTCACTTATTGCATAACTACATGCTCTTGCAGTTAATGCCATATAAGTTAATGAGGGGTTTTGGCAGCCAGAAGAAGTCATACAACTTCCATCAGTTATAAAAACATTTTTAGCTTCATGCATTTGGTTGTATTCATTTAATACAGAAGTTTTAGGATCACGTCCCATGCGAACTGTTCCCATTTCATGAACTGCAGAACCAGGTGGGTTTCTGAAGTCGAATTTATTTATATTTTTTAACCCAGAAGTTTCCATCATTTCAATAGCTGATTGGATTCCATCTTTTCTCATTGCATTTTCGTTATCACCATATTCCATTGAAATATGGATGATTGGCTGAGACCATTGATCAACCTTTGTTTTGTCTAGCGAAATACCATTTTTTTCATTAGGGAGAGTCTCGCCATAAGTTCCCAATGTTATTTGCCATGGTCCGGGAGTTGTTAATTTTTGCTTTAATAAAATTCCAAAATCCTCCTCAGTTGAATTTACATCACCCCAACCCAATCGTTCACCAATTCCCTGAAATCCAAAACCCCTCACATAGTCTTTTCGCAACGTTTGAGCATTTATATTTCGGAAACGAGGAACATAAATTCCAGCTGGTCTTCTACCATAATAATAATTATCCTTTAATCCTTCATGTTCTCCTGTTGCGCCTGAAAAAATAAAATGATCCATCAGGTTCTTGCCCACTTGACCACTCGAATTACCTAAACCATTTGGAAATCTTTTTGAAACGGATTTTAAAAGGATTCCAGCTGTTGCAATAGTTGACGCATTAATGAAAATAATTTTTGAATAATATTCTGTAACCTTTTTTGTAAGAGCATCCATCACCCGAACACCTGTTACTTTGCTTTTAATCTCATCATAAATTATTTCAGTTACTATTGAGTTAGGCAATAAAGTAAGATTGCCAGTAATTGCAGCAGCAGGTAATGTAGATGCATTACTACTGAAATAACCTCCAAATGGACAACCTCGGTCACAAAGATTTCGCATTTGACATGGACCCCTTCCGTTCCAGCCTCTTGTTAAATTTGCAACACGAGCAATTGTTACAACTCTATCATTGTAATGATTTTTTATTTTTTGTGAAAAATCATTTTCAACACAATTCAATTCTAGGGGAGGTAAAAACTTACCATCAGGTAATTGATGTAAGCCTTCTGATTGCCCACTTACACCAATATAATTCTCCACATAATCATACCATGGCTCTATATCCTTATATCTTATTGGCCAATCAACTCCATGTCCATCTTTTGCGTTTGCTTCAAAATCTAAATCACTAAGGCGGTAACATTGCCTTCCCCAAGTCAAAGATCTTCCACCAACTTGGTACCCACGTGTCCATTCAAAAGGTTTATCCTGTATATAAGGATGATCTTTATCGCTAACAAAAAAGTGTTTATTGGCCTCATCTGAATTTTTTAAATGATGTGGGAAATCCCAGGGATTCATAAATGCAGTTGGATAATCTTTAATGTGCTCAACATTTGGACCACGTTCTAAGACTAGCGTTGTAAGTCCATTTTCACAAAGTTCTTTTGCTGCCCAACCGCCGCTGATTCCAGAACCCACAACAATTGCATCGTATTTTTGCATGATAAAATATTCAATTATTTATTTTGTTGCCCATCCTTTTTGATTCTTTTCAAGAGGGATACATCCATTATACCTTCCAGGAATTAATACATAAGATAACCCTTGTGTTGCACCAAGTTCAGAAGTGCAATAGGCAAATGTTGTATATTCTGCTAGTGTATGATAAAACGATTTGCCTAGGTATTTGTTTTGAACTTTTCCTATTATCCCTTTAAAAGGTTTCCCTTTTTTTTGAAAGTGACTTAGAATATTCTTTTGTTCTTCGGCTAAACAGTCTACATAACTTTTACTGTATTGAGAATAACTATAGTTAATTAATTCCTTTAATCCCTCAATAAATTTATTTTGTGAGGACCTCGATGTACAATCTTTTAATAAAATCAATATGATTACAGCTACACCTGCTTCCTTGGCACCAGGAGTATCTGTTTTAGGAATGATGGTTTCTGCTAATGCTTCTATCAGGTACTTCTGTTTAATAATAAAATCCAGGTCAGGTTTTTTAAACCATTGATAACCTTTATAAGATGTTACTGTTAAAGTAGTAGCGCCTGTTAATAATAATATTTTGCTTAAAGCACTTCGCCTATTCATTAATAATTTTATATTAAAAAATTTGTATTTAACTGATAAAATGAAAATAGTTAAATTATTGCATTTTCCTTTAATTATTAAATGATTGATTTAAATCATATATTAATTACAAAATTCATCTAAATCCCGAAGGATATAAATAATCAGTAAGTTTCTTTATTTTTGG
>CAIYLW010000041.1 GCA_903927185.1 uncultured Bacteroidota bacterium | reverse complement strand
GCAAACATGGCGAAATAGGGCTTTACATTTGATAAATTTGGTTCCAACGTGGGAAGCGCTCGATTGAATCCAGATGAACCTAACTGCTGTGCAAAAGTTAACTGCGAGAAATCGATTAGTGTATTTGAATAAGTACCACCTAATCCTACTGATATACCATTTTCATCTTCAGCATCTAAACTCACATGCGAGCTTACTACAAGATGAAGCGAATTGGTTTTATAGGCTCCTGCTAATCCTTTGTCTTGCAAAAACATCAAACCGCCACCAATATAATTCGACTCATTATTTCGTTGCTTAAATAATTTTCCATCAAAGGAAATGGAAGTAGTAGTTAATGGATCGAGTCCTTGACCAATCCACTGACTACGATTATTTCCTACAATACGCCAACTAGCATTACCGTTCCCCGCCAATGCCGGATTAACGCTCATAGGAGATGAATAGAACTGAGAAAAAACCGGATCCTGTGCGTACACGATTGCGCGACTCGTACAGAAAATAATAGTGAACAGAAAAATATATTTCAATTTGTACATAGACTAATTTGATTAACGTAATAATAAAGTTTCGCCCTTTTTCTCTACTAAATTTCCATCAATACCGATACCAGCGGCCACCCAAATATAGATTGCCATTGGTTGTGGAGTACCCCCAACTGTTCCATCCCATCCTTCATCATAATTTCTGGTTTCGAACATGAGTTTACCAAAGCGATTAAATACTTTATAATATTGAAAGGTCTTAATCCCTGATACATAAGGGAAAAGTTTATCATTAATTCCATCGCCATTTGGTGTAAATGATTTTGGTACTAATATATTCACGGACCCGTTATCAAAAACTCTTACTAATACTGTATCAGAGGTAACACATCCTGATGGTGCGATTAATTGGAACAAATACTGTTGCGTTTTTTCATAATTGAAATTCACCGAAGAACTATCCGGATGATCAATACCCCATGCAGGATTCCAATTATAGGTATAGTTGGGAAGGTTTCTACCAATAATTGGTGTATTCTGCCCGATAAAGGCACTTACTGATGGCATACGTATGCCTGGAATAGGTGACTCAATATTAATTACCGAATCGAGCGTTGTTATATATGCCGGACAATAATATTGAAAGGCTGTTAATACTATTTTACGATGTCCTCCATATGGATAAGTAACTGCCGCATCAAATCTTACACGTGTGGTGCTATCCCCTAAATCCCATAGCCAATTTGTAGGTCCCGTATAAGTTGTATCCGTTAAGTTTTTAAAGTTGATAAGATCATCAATACAATAATTATCAACACTGAATTTAATTACTGGTTGCGAAATATAAGTAAGGGGTTCCGCAACTTTTGCGGTATCTGTACAACCATACTTATTAGTAAAATAGGCATTATATCTGCCAGGTATTAAAGTAGAAATTGAATCGGTATTCATATTCACCATAGGCATTCCGTTCAAGGTCCATTGAAAACTTAAAGTGTCGAGTGTATGACCTATGAATAAAGTATCCAAAGTATTATTACAAATATATTGACCATGCAGATTGATAATATGACCAACCGGTAGTGGATTTAATAGTTGATTGATCGTAAGATTGGTTACACTATCAACGCATGCAAAATCATTAACACGAGTGATAATAAGTGATTTAGTAGTAGCTAATAGAGGACTTGGCACTATCCATGTATACGGACTGCTTGTGATACCAGTTTGTGTTTTAGCAACCCCATTATCTAAATAATTAAAACTCCAAGGACCAGTACCATTAAAGTATAGAGGTGGTAAAGTATCATTGATATAGGCACAAACAGATGTAGGTGGTGGGTTTAAGAAGCTTGGAGTTGGAACCGGACGTACATTAATGGTAGCAAAAAATACATTTCCTACACAACCTGTATTGGAAGGTGTAACTGCATATACAGCAGTAGCTAAAGCAGTGGAGATATTGGCAATTGTATCAGAAACGGTTGATTTTGGTGTTGTCTGAGCCTTTGTTCCTGAAATAGTTCCCAGTGGATTGATGGATTGAACAGACCATGTGTATTGGGTATTTGCTGGAACACCTGCTGGAGTTACATTAAATGGTACAGCACTGCAAATTGTTTGGGTAGCGTTTGGAATAGGAGCAAAGCGAACGCCTACGGTTTCAAGCAATGTAAAAGGGGCACCCGAACATCCGTTTGCTGTAGGAATAACAGTATAGGATAATTGCGCTGGAGTACCGCCAGTATTTACGGGTGTTTGTGATATCGCATTTACAGGAACATTATTCGAAGACCCTCCCACAATTCTACCAAATGGAATACTTACTGGTGTAGACCACGTATAGGTGGTGTTAAATGGAACAGGACTAGGGGTCACTGAAAATACCGACCCACTGCAAACTGTATCGAATAAACTATTTACAAATGGAAGAGGATTAACGGGTACAGTTAAAGTAAAGGTGGCACCGATACAACCTCCGCTCGAAGGCGTTACCGTATAAACAGCAGTATTTAATTGGTTATTATTGCTGGTTAAAGTTTGACTAACAGTATTCTGGTTAAAAGCTACGGCACTTCCACCACTTAAACTGTTAGCAGGAGTAACTATTGGATTACTCCAGGTATAAGTTGTTCCTACAGGTACAGCTGTTGCTGTATAGCTAAATGCTGTATTACTACAAACCGTAGCAATAATTTGATTGGCTACAATTGGTGCAGGCATTACTGTTACATTTAAAGTAAAGTCAGATCCCTGACAACCATATGCAAAAGGAGTTACAGTATAGGCAGCAATAGCATTATTGATGGTAGTGTTACCTAGAAGCTGACTAATATTATTTTGTAAAATAGGTTGAGCCGAACCTCCGGAAATGGCACCATTGTTACTGGTAGGTATCCCCCATGTATATTGTGTTCCTGGTATCACATTGATAGGAGTTGTAGTAAATAAAACATTGCTACAAGTAGTAGCAGTTTGATTAGGTACAACTGGTTTAGGATTTACAATAACAGAAACTAATTGGGTATTGGTACAACCATTTACTGTAATCGTAAAGTTGTAAGAAACTGTGATGGGTAGGGTACTTGTGTTAACCAATATTTCATTGGGGAATAGAAATCCAGTTCCAGAATTTGCCCCATTACTAATACCAGGTATAATGGGTCTATTCCAAGAATAAGTGGCACCAGGTGATAAAGAATTAGGTGTATAACTAAATACAGTTCCTGTACAAATAGGTGTCTGCACTAAGCTGCTAGATAAAACTGGTGCAGGATTTACATTCACATTGATTGTTTGTGTAGAAACGCATCCAGTCGGCGTTGTTAAAGTAAATAAATATGGAACAGAGATGACTCCTGTACTAGTATTTACCAATACTTCATTCGGGTTTCCAACACCGCTGGCAGCTACATTTGCAAGCCCGATGATATTTGGTCTGGTCCATGCAATAGTTGTTCCCAAAGTATTACTAGTAGGGTTATATATAAATGCCGAGTTGCTACAAATCGCTGCTGGTGCAAGGTTGCTTGTTAATGTGGTAGGTGCTGTAACAGAAACCGTTAAACTAAAAGTAGAGCCAGTACATAAATTAGCGGAAGGTGTGATGATATAGGTAGCAGTTGCTGGCCCGTTTGTTAAACTATTTAATACACCACTGATACTAGTTTGTAGTACGCCTTGCGCTAATCCACCAGAAAGAGAAATTAATGGATTTAGAGTTGGTGCTGTCCATGTATACTTTGTTCCTGTTGGTACATTAGCTGGTGTGAAATTAAAACTTGAACCGCTGCAGATACTGGTTATTTGATTTGTAATGATCGGGATTGGATTTATAGATACCGTTATTACTTGTGTATTGCTACAGCCATTTGCAACCAATGTATAATTATAAGGAACAGTAACAGGATTAATACTTGTGTTAATCAAAATCTCATTTGGGTTACCAATGCCGTTAATAGACGCATTACTAATATTTGGAACAATAGGTCTTGACCATGCAAAGGCAGTTCCAGGTGTAGAAGATAATGGAATGAAATTAAAAGTCGCTCCGCTGCAAATAGGGTTTGGGGATGCACTACTTAAAACAGGAACAGGATTCACAAACACTGAAACAGTTTGTTGATTCACACAAGTACCTGTAGTTAAAGTATAAACATAATTAACTTGTACTGGAATATTACTTGTATTAATTAAGGTCTCGTTTGGATTGTCAATGCCAGTTGCAGGTGTGTTTGAAATTCCAGGAATTGCTGATCTGGACCAGCTAAATATTGTACCACCAGTGGTACTAGCTGGTTGATAACTAAATATAGTATTACTACAAATAGCTGCTGGTGTTAAAGTGCCACTTAAAATTGCAGGATTGTTTACTAAAACATTTACTTGAAATACATTGCCCGTGCATCCTCCAACTACAGGAACTACATCATAGGTTGCTGTGCCTGGTGCTGTGGTATTATTAACTAATGTTCCAGAAACATTATTTTGTGCTATTCCTTGAGGTACTCCACCTGATAAAGATCCAGCCGGACTATAAGTTGGAGCACTCCAAATATATTGGGTACCTGGGGTAGCACTTGGAATTGGAACATTGAAAGTGCTATTGTTGCAGGAATTATAATTAACTGTGGGTAAAGAAAATCCAATTCCTATGGCATTGACAGTTACAATGGCATTAAAACTGGGCCCAATACATCCGGCTGCATTTGGGGTTATGGTATAAGTACCAGTTGCAGGTGCTCCAGAACTATTGCTAAGTGTCTGATTTACATTATTTGCAAGTACACCGCCTGTCTGACCAGAAATTACACCAGCAGGTGCAAACGCAGGGGCCGCCCAGGTATATTGTGTTCCAACAGGTACATTAGGAGGACTAATGATAAAAGAACCATTATTACATACTGTAATTGTTTGAGTAGGGGCAACCGCAGGTGTTGGATAAACTGGTACTACAACTTGTTGTGGGTTTGCACATCCTGATGATACCGTATTAAAAACATAAGTAACATTTATAATGGCATTAGTATTGTTAATTAAATTTTCACTAATTGGACCTGTACCACTAATAATTGGATTACTAATTCCTGCTTGAACGTTTCTTGACCAATTTAAAATTGCACCAGGCGTTGCAGAATTCGGAACATAGCTAAACAAATTTCCACTACAAGTAGATGGAGGGTTTAATGAGGTTGTAAGACTTGGGATTGGGTTCACTACATCATTAATAGTTGCAGTACTAACGCACCCGCTTCCAGTAGTTAGTGTAAATGCATAGGGAACTGTGATGGGGAGTGCTGTGGAATTTACTAGAGTCTCATTTACTAAAAAGCTCCCTACATTAGTGCTATTATTAATGCCTGCCTGTGCAACTCTTGTCCAAATAATATTAGTTCCTGGTATATTGCTTGTAGCTAAATAATTCTGTGAAATGCCAGAACAGATTGGTGTTACAAAAGAACCAATATTAGTCAAACTTGCAATCGGGTTAATAGTTACAATTAAAGTAAAAGTAGAAGGTATTGAAGTAGTTACATTATAAGTAACGGTTCCTGATGTTGTTAAAGCATTGTTGAGTGTTTGGGAAATAGCTGATCCAGTACCCGGGGCTTGTCCATTGATTGTACCAGTGCTATCAGCAACTGACCAAGTATAAGTTTCACCTGGTACATAAAAAGGTTCATTGCTAAAGTTTAATGCAACTCCTGAGCAAATTGTACTTGTGTAAGTCTGAGCATTTGCAATGCTCGTGGAAACAAATAATATGATAAAAAAACTAAAAAAGACTCTACATTTCAACATACTGTTCAATTTTCCCATTTTGTGATTTATCAATTCTTTGATCATAATTTATTTGTTACTTCAACTTTCCTTGAGGGCTATACAAAAAATTACAATTGGGAGACCCAATTGTAGCAATTACTTTGTTTCATCGTGGATTTAAAATAAAGATACTTGCTTTGGACATTCCGTTGCCCCCTAAAGTTTAATATTAAAAATATGTTAATGGAATAGTGGATAAGTACAAATATTGGGCCATAGTTTTGTACTCTTGCATGAATTTTAATAGCTCATCAATGAAATACTCTCAATACATTGGAATTATTGCTGCAATTGCCCTGGTAATTGTTTGCACCCTACCCTGGGTTTACATTCCTTCCTTACAAATTTATTTAACGGGGCTCAATGGCAGATCAAGTGCTGAACTCACTTTTGGAAATCAAATACAGAGCCATGGTTTTTTTGCAACCGCCATGATCATTTGCTTTTTTGTTTCGCGAATTTGGGCAAAAAGATTAAATGTTTTCTTAGGTGCCATCAACCTTGCCTGGGCTTTCAAAAACTTCTTAATCTTCTCTATGTGCAGGGGAGGAGAATGTCCGGAAAAACAATTAGGACTTTATTTGCTCCTTATTTTTTCAGCCATCCTATTTATGATGTGTCTCTTGCCAAAATTAGATGTCAAAAAATAAAATAAAAAGTCAGTAAAAAAGCCCTCCAATTTTATGTTGGAGGGCTTTTTCTATGCAAGAATATTTAGTGATCGATGAATGATATCAACGGATTCTAAAATCTGATCTTTGGTAATTAATAATGGGGGTGCAAAACGAATCTTATCACCATGAGTTGGCTTCGCTAATAATCCATTTTCTTTCAACTCTAAACAAAGGTCCCAGGATGCTTCAGGATTAGCATGTTTAATCACAATAGCATTTAGTAAACCTCTACCACGAATAGTGGTAATATATGGTGAATGTAATTTTGCTAATTCTGATCTCAATAATGCTCCCATCAATTCTGCATTCTCAGCCATTTTTTCTTCTTTCAAAACAGTTAATGCAGTAATCGCTACAGCGCAGGCAAGCGGATTACCGCCATAAGTAGAACCGTGTTCACCCGGAAGAATATTCAACATAATAGCATCATCAGCTAACACTGCAGATACTGGTAAAACGCCACCACTCAAGGCTTTGCCAAGAATTAAAATATCCGGACGAACTCCTTCATGATCGCATGCTAACATCTTTCCTGTTCTTGCTAAACCAGTTTGAATTTCATCAGCAATAAATAAGACATTGTATTTGGTACATAATGCCCTTACTGCAGTTAAATATCCATCATCAGGTAAAACAACACCCGCTTCACCTTGAATCGGCTCTACCATAAAAGCTGCCACATTAGGATCTTTCAATGATGCTTCTAATGCCTCAATATCATTATAAGGAACCAATGCAAATCCAGGCATAAACGGACCAAATCCTTTATAACTACTTGGGTCGGTAGAAGATGAAATAGCGGCCATCGTTCTTCCCCAAAAATTTCCTTCTGCAAAAATGATCTTGGCTTGATTTTCTGCTATTCCCTTGTTGCTATAAGCCCAACGACGAGCTAATTTAATCGCAGTTTCACCACCTTCTACTCCGGTATTCATTGGCAATACTTTATCGTAACCAAAATAGGCCGTAATAAATTTGGAATATTCTCCCAACAAATTATTATGAAAAGCACGTGATGTAAGGGTTAATTTTTGCGCCTGATTGATTAAAGATTTTATAATGGCGGGATGACAATGTCCTTGGTTTACGGCAGAATAGCCACTCAAAAAATCATAGTATCTTTTGCCTTCTACATCATACAAAAAAACCCCTTCGCCTCTTTCTAAAACAACAGGTAGGGGATGGTAATTGTGCGCTCCATATTTGAGTTCAGTTTCCAAAAAAGCAGCCGTTTGCGCCGATAGATCATGCGTAATCATATAAAACAATTAATTGTATTAGATATCGAAATACCTAGAATGAAAAATAGATTTTTAAAAAGTTGCAGATAAATTTCTGCCTGCTAAAAATTAGAAGCAACAAGGATGATCGAGGAAATCGAGATTCAATAATAGAAAACGCATATTAATTATTTCGAGGGAAAGATACAATTTACCGGTTAAAAGTCTAAAATTATTTAAGATGCGATGAATTGTTGAATTAATTCTTACAGGAAAGCCATGCATTTGATAGCTTACCTTATTTTCGCACAAATTATTATTTTGGTATATCCAAGCATCGCGATTGTAATTCTCAACTTCAATGGCAAAAAACACCTTGAAAATTTTTTGCCTTCGGTTTTGTCATCTACCTATGCCAATAAAAAACTGGTGTTGGCAGATAATGCCTCAATAGATGATTCAGTTTTATTTGTAAAAAATACATTTCCTACAGTTGAAATAATTGTAAACCATCAAAATGAGGGCTTTGCGGGAGGGTATAATTGGGCATTATCGAATGTAGTAGCAGACTATTATGTACTACTTAATTCTGATGTATCAGTTACCCCCGGTTGGATAGAACCCATCATTCAATTGATGGAATCAGATCCAAAGATTGGTGCTTGTCAACCCAAACTATTATCCTATTATAATCCGCACTTATTCGAATATGCAGGTGCTGCAGGTGGATGGATTGATAGTTTAGGATACCCTTTTTCTAGAGGAAGGGTTTTCGATGTGTGTGAACCAGATACTGCTCAATACAATACAGAACAACGGATCTTCTGGGCATCAGGTGCTGCCATGTTTGTGAAATCTAGCGTGTATCATGAGATGGGTGGATTAGATGCCAGTTTTTTTGCGCATCAGGAAGAAATAGAGCTTTGCTGGCGCATGCAGTTAAAGGGATATAGTATCATGGCTTGCCCTGCATCAGTAGTTTATCATGTGGGAGCCGGAACATTACCCAGAGGAGGCCAAAAAGTGTTTCTGAATTTCAGGAATAACCTGATCATGCTTTGGATGCACTTACCCCTCAGCGAAAAACTTTGGAAGTTACCCGTTCGCTTTGCATTGGATGCCATTTCTGCCTGGAAAGGATTGTTAACGGGAGATACTTATTTTTTTACGGCAATTATGAAAGCCCATTTCGCTTTATTTATTTGGATTTTAAAGCCAAATAAAACTAAAAAGCTAAGCCCTAAGCCTTTAGCACAGCTTGATGGAGTGTACAAAGGGTCGCTCGTATGGCAATATTTTGTTCGGAACAAAACAAGTTTTCAAAAAATTGTTGGAAAATAGGTTTTAATATTTTGAATGGGAACCCTATTTTTGCAATCCAATAGATATAGATATGTCAAACGAAACTAACAATACACCTGAAAAAGATTTTACCAAAAATTGGGTAAGTTCTTCCAAGTTTTTATTTTATTTACAGGTGTTTTGTATTCTTGCTTTTACACTAGGAGGATGTTTACGTATGTATCATCAGAAATACCCTGGAAAACCGGATATTGAAATTCAAGGAAGCACAAAATATACACCTGAGTATAAGTAATTTGAAAAAAAATTTTGTCAGGAACTTCAGATTGCTATTTTTGCACTCCTAATTTAAATAGTTCTTTACAAATTTATCCGCTGAAGCTCTTGCAAAAGTGGATGAAAAAATCGCGAAAGTAGCTCATTTGGTAGAGCACGACCTTGCCAAGGTCGGGGTGGCCGGTTCGAGCCCGGTCTTTCGCTCTAAGTCCCGTCCGCGTTGGCGGCTCGGGATTTTTTTTGGGACAAGCCTTGGTGGTGGAACTGGTAGACACGCAGGACTTAAAATCCTGTTCGCCGCAACGCGAGTGCGGGTTCGATTCCCGCCTGAGGCACAATCGATAAGCCACATTAGATTGATATTCAATTTAATGTGGCTTTTTTCTTTTATTAACTGTCGCTTATCGTGTCTTTGAACCTTACTTTTTACAGTTAGAAGAGAAAATAATTGCAACACTTGAATAATACTTCCTATTTATTTTCCTCAAATAAAATGTTTAATGTAGCCAAAATAGAAAATGGCAATTCCAAACACTAATTCTCAATTAGTCTTGATACAGGATGAACAATAAATTATAATAGAAAAATGAAAGGGAATGAACTTGGTCGAAATAATATAACAATATTTATATCCCCAATTTTTTATTAGAAGTAGTTTTAGCCTCTTGAAAGAAGGTCTCAATTATTAATTTTTGAAAAATAAAAATAAAAAATCTAGTAAAATTATTATATTATGATGCACTAAGCATTATAAACTACTATTATGACATCAGATCAATCTAAAAAAAAATACATTAATACTTTAGCCATAATTGCTTCGCTAGGTGGTTTTTTATTTGGTTATGACACCGCCGTTATTTCAGGAACTATAAATTTTGTAGCATCACAATTTAATTTAGATGCAGTGAGTACTGGCTGGTATGTTAGTTCTGCATTGTTAGGCTGTATTAGCGGGGTGGCGATGGCTGGTGTGTTAAGTGATAAATACGGAAGAAAAAAAGTACTAATACTGTCAGCTTTGTTTTTTGCTGTTTCTGCGATCGGGTGCACCTTCGCTATGGGATTCGTTGATTTAGTTATTTACAGATTTATTGGAGGCCTTGGCATTGGGGTGGCTTCAATGGTGTCGCCTTTATATATTTCGGAAATTTCTCCTGCACATAAAAGAGGTAGATTGGTTGCACTCTATCAATTTGCGATTACAATTGGAATTCTTTGCTCTTATTTTAGCAATGCTTATTTACTTAAGTTATCTCATTCAGATGCTTTGCAACAAATCACAGGAAGTATTCACCAAATAATGGTTACTCAGGTTTGGAGAATAATGCTTGGTACATCAGCAATTCCTGCAATAATATTTTTATTACTCTTACAACTAGTGCCTGAAAGCCCAAGATGGTTAACCATTCAACATAAGGAAGACCAAGCTTTAACTATACTTCAAAAAATTGTTTCTGACGAAGAAGCCTCAAAAGAAATAGCAGATATAAAATCTAATCTTGCAAAAGAGAGTGGTGGGTTTAGCATTGTATTTAAAGGTAGTTTTAGACTACCCATGTTAATTGGTATATCGCTTTCTTTTTTAACTCAGATAAGTGGCATTAATGCAATAATCTATTATGGTCCTCGAATATTAGAATCGGCAGGCCTTCCTATTGCAGACGCCTTAGGAAGTCAGGTTATTATAGGGCTGGTAAATGTATTATTTACTTTAATTGCTATTTGGAAAATTGATCAACTTGGACGTAGACCCTTATTAATTGCTGGTGTTATAGGTATTTTATCTTCTTTAATTATTATCGGGAGTTTATTTTACTTTAATATCAACAACACTTATTTACTTCTTGCTTTTATTTTATTATTTATTGCCTGTTTTGCTTTTTCTTATGGCCCTGTTATTTGGGTTTTATTGTCAGAAATATTTCCTGCAAAAATTAGAGGTCAAGCTATGTCATTAGCTACTTTTGCCTTATGGATAGGTACTGCTTTAGTGGGTCAGCTTACACCCTTACTTTTAGAAAAATTACATCCTGCAGGCACTTTTTGGTTATTTGCTTTAGTTACAACACCCGCATTATACTTATCTTTTAAAATTATTCCAGAAACAAAAGGAAAGAGCTTAGAAGAAATTGAAAATTATTGGGTAACTAAAAATGCCAAAAAATAATTTATGAGATTAAAAAATAAAGTTGCCATAATCACAGGCGCAGCCAACGGTATTGGACTTTCTATTGCAACTGCTTTTGTTCAGGAAGGGGCAATCGTTTTATTGGCCGATATTGACGAAGAAAAAGTAATTTACGAAGCAAAATCACTCGCAATTAACGGAGCTATTACACTTGGTATAAAGTGCGATGTGGGTGATACAATAGCAGTTAAAAATTTAATTCAAATAGCCATTTCTCAATTTGGCAAAATAGATATATTGGTAAATAATGCGGCAGTTGCAATAGGTGGTAATATTATAGAAATGCCAGAAACAGATTGGGACAAATTAATGAACATTAATTTAAAGAGTGTATATAGAACTATTAAAGAAACTCTTCCATTTATGCTCAAGCAAAAATCCGGCAGTGTTATTAATATCTCTTCTACTCAGGCATTTCGAAGTTGGAATAATTGGACCGCATATGCAGGTGCCAAGGGTGCCATGTTAGCTATGACTAATCAATTGGCAGGACAGTTTGGTAAAGACAATGTTCGATTCAACAGTATTTCACCTGGTGCGATTTCGACTCCTATGAATGCAAAAAGAGCCGAGTTGGAAGGCACCGCTTTTCTTGAAAAAAGTGCCGCACAGCATGCTATGAACAGATTGGGTACACCCATGGAAGTAGCTATGACAGCAGTTTTTCTTGCTTCTGAAGAATCTGGATTTGTTACTGGGGAGGATATTAAAGTAGATGGCGGATTGTGTACACTTCCTAGATATACAGAATAATTTATTAAATAAACTGGGCATAAAATGAAACAGGCATTAGCAGGTTTAAAAGTGATTGATTTCTCACAATTATTACAGGGTCCTTACGCAACTCAAATGTTGGGCGACTTAGGTGCAGATGTTATTAAAATAGAAAGGTATGGTTCAGGCGATATTTATCGTGGTATGACATTTTTTAATAAATGGATTGCTGGTGATGAGTCGCCATGTTTTATGGCTTGGAACAGAAACAAACGTTCTATTGCTGTTGACATGAAAAAAGAGGCAGGTAAAAAAATTATTTTTCAATTAATTCAAAAAGCAGATATCGTGGTTGAAAATTTCAGACCTGGCGTAATGGATAGATTGGGATATGGCTATGAAGCTTTAAAAAAGTTAAATCCAAAAATTATTTATTGTTCTGCTTCTGGCTGGGGAAGTGATGGCCCTTATTTAAAAAGACCCGGACAGGATTTATTAGTGCAAAGTGTTAGTGGTGCAATTATGACAAGTGGGAAAAAATCAGATGGACCTGTTGCACTGGGTACCGCACTTTGTGATCAAGTAAATGCTTTTAACTGTGTATATGCCATATTAGCGGCTCTTTATTTTAGAGAAAAAACAGGAATAGGCCAGGAGATAAAAACCAATTTACTTTCTTCTGCTATTGCATTTCAAATGCAAGACTATTTTACAATTCAAAATATGGGTGTTCAATTCGAGCGGCCTGATTCAGGTATTGGTCATCCTGGAAACCCTGCCCCATTTGGCACTTATAAAACCAAAGATGGTTATTTGGCAATTGCTATGAATCCATTTGCAACACTAGTAGAAGCATTAGGCGACACAAGCCTATTAGTGTACAACGATAGTCAGGTTTTATTCGATAAAAGAGATGAAATTTATTATCGTATTCAAGCTGTTACCATAACCAAAACAACAAAAGAGTGGCTTACTATTATGTTGGGCTACGATTTATGGGTTGCACAAGTGAACAATCAATCTGAAGTAGCACTTGATCCTCAGGTGATACATAATAATACTTTTGTAAATATTGAACACCCAAAAGCAGGTAAGCTTACAGTTACAAATGTTCCGTTTACTATGAGCGAAACACCTGGAGCTATTTCAAGACCATCGCCCATGATTGGAGAACATGGGCCAGAAATTTTAAAGGAATTAGGATATGATGAAGCCATGATTGAAACATTATTAAATGATCAAATTATCTCAGTTGAAAAATTGAATAGCTAAAATGAATTATCAGCACTTAACTTTTGAGATCAAAAATAGAATTGCTTGGATTTCTTTTAATAGACCAGCGCAACTTAATGCTATGAATGCTATTATGATGAATGAAATAATAGACGTCTTGAATTTGGTTGATAAAGCTAACCCAATTGAAATAGGTGTGGTTGTAATAACAGGAAATGGTAAAGCCTTTATGGCAGGAGCCGATATAAAAGAGTATGCACAACAAACCCAGGCGCAGTTTGATGCTTTTCAAATAAAAGGACATTCTCTATATGCAGCGATAGAAAATAATTCAAAAGTGGTAATAGCTGCAATAAATGGCTATGCCTTCGGTGGTGGCTTTGAAATTGCTTTAGCATGTGATATGATTGTTGCATCGGCTGGAGCTAAAATGGGGCTACCTGAAATGCTTTTAAATTTAATTCCCGGAGGTGGAGGAACATTGAGGTTGACAAAAAAAATTGGAATTAATTTAACCAATGAAATTGTTATGACTGGCAGAACACTTTTAGCCGAGGAGATGCAAACACGAGGGGTTATCAATCATGTTTTCCCTAAAGATGAATTCAAAGAAAAAGTAACTGAGTTCGCTGGATCTTTTACAAATCAGTTAACAGATAGACTTGAGATAATCAAGCAATTAACTCAAGAAGCAATGAATGGGATTACACCTGCTTTACAGCAAAAGGAAGCGGAAGCTCTTGGAAGATTTTATAAATCTGTGGAGGGACAAGAAAAAATTCAGTCTTTTTATAACAAAAGCCTTGAAAGAAAAGTATGACCTGCAACTCTATTCCATATACTTATCATTAATAAGCAAAGAAGTTTTCAATGATTAAATTAAATGGCATTACATGGGACCACGCAAGAGGGTATGACCCGCTTATTGCAGCTTCTGAATTATACGAAAAAGAAAATGACGTACAAGTTAATTGGCATAAAAGATCACTTGCTAATTTTGGAGATCAGTCGTTAGTAACGCTAGCCAAACAATTTGATTTAATTATTATAGATCATCCTCATGTGGGTGTTGCTGAAGCTAGTTTATGTTTACAACCTTTGAATGATTTATTAGCAGCATCAACCTTGGATGCACTTAGATGCGCTTCAGCGGGTCCAAGTTTTGAAAGTTATTATTATCATAGCATACAGTGGGCATTACCTATAGATGCAGCCATGCAATGCGCAAGCAGTAGGATTGATTTATTAGGAAATCTAGCAATACCAATTAATTGGAAGGAAGTTTTTGAATTATCGAATTCTTTAAAACAAAAAAAATTATATGTTGGTATGGCGCTATGTCCTACCGATTGCTTGTGTAGCTTCTTGAGTATTACAGCTCAACTTGGTTCACCTATTGCTGAAGGAAATGAATTATTAGTTGCACCTTCCATCGGTTTAAAAGCTTTAAACTTAATGCGTTCTATGCGCGATCAGTTTCATCCCAAAGCATTACAATGGAATCCCATTGCCTTATATGATTATATGTCAAGTGAAGATGATATTGTATACTGTCCATTAGCTTTTTGTTACACCAATTATTCAAGACTAGGATTTAGAGAGAAGCATTTACAATTTCATAATGTCCCTGAAACAAAAAATGCTGTGCTTGGGGGAGCGGGTATTGCTATAACAGTGAGTTGTAAAGAACAGAAAACTGCTGCTGATTTTGCCGCTTGGATCTGTAGCGCTCCTATACAAGCATCAGTTTATGTAAATGAACAAGGACAACCTGGTAATAAATTTGCCTGGCAACAAGAAACTGCTAATAAACTGACGAATAATTTTTTTAGCAATACATTAGCTACTTTATCTAATGCTTATGTAAGACCAAGATACCTGGGGTGGCCTAAGTTTCAGGAATGGTTAGGGAAAAAAATTCATTCTTTTTTAGTCAATGATACTGATGCTGAACTGTTATTAAAAGAATTGCAAGAGGGGTACAGATATTCTTATGAATTAGAAAAAAAATAGTTTGAAAAACAAAAATTATATTTTGTATTGTGGCTCTTACACCGAAATGATTGATGAAAATTTCGGAGGCCATGGAGAGGGTATTTATTGTTTTGAATTTAATTCAAACAATGGAGATTTGAAATTATTACATATACAAAATCAGGTCAATCCAAGTTATTTATGCGTAGTAAATCCGGAAGTCGAATCCATTTACAATTATACTAAAAGCACTTTGTTATTACGAGCTCCTTCATCTATATTAATTACTGTAAATGAAGTGATATCTTCAAAAAATCCTTCTATACATATATACGAGATTAATAAAAATGACCATCGCCTTACTTTAATTCAATCTCAACCAATTGAAGGTGGATGTCCTTGTCATATTTCTCATTTTAAAGATGCAGATGGCAATAATTATGTTGGTGTTGCTTGTTATGAAACAGGTAATGTGATCTTATATGACATTAATAAAGATGGAAATTTGAGCTCATGTATTATTTCGCATGAAGGGAATAGTCAACACCCTTTAAGACAAAATGCTGCTCATGCTCACTGTGTTAGCTTCGATAAAGTTTCCAATAAACTACTCATAGCTGATTTAGGTATAGATCAAATTCGGGTATATACTATTCAAAAAAATAATGAGATCATTAAGGTAACAGAAAACCAGATTATTCATATTCCAGCTGGAAGTGGGCCACGACATTTATGTTTTGATTCAAATTATCGATATGGATTTAATGTCAATGAACTTACAGGGTCAGTAACATTTATAAAACATAGCAATAATAGTTATGATTTAAAAGGAACTATTTCTTTATTAGAGCCTTCTTCATTGCATGATGATTTAGGTGCAGCAGCCATTCGTGTTTCAGCAAATGGAGCTTTTATTTATACTACAATAAGATCAGACAATACGATTAGATTATTCGCTTTTGATTCTGTAAAGGAGTCTTTAAATCTGGTTGACTCTTATCCAACAGGAGGTATAACGCCCAGGGATTTTATAATAGATCCAACAGGACAATGGCTTTTGGTAGCACATCAATATTCAGATGCAATTAGCATTTTTAATGTAAATTCATATGATGGCACACTTAGTCTTTTTAAAATAATTGATAATATAAAGTCGCCTGTTTGCCTCTCCTGGTTAATAACTTAAAAATAAAACGAATGCAACCCAAAAGATCGAATCAAAATTGTACCATTTCTGACGATTGGTCTTTTAAGGGTATGAAAGTTATTTATTTAGAAAATAGTTTTTTACGAATTGGAATTCTAGCAGACCGTGGTTCCGATATTTTTGAATTTAAATATAAACCTTTGGATCTTGATTTTTTACTAAGACTTGAAAAAGGCATACGTAATCCCGCTCAAGATTTTTCTCAAATGCGCAATACAACAAATCAGTTTGAGGATTATTATTATGGTGGATGGCAAGAAATTCTTCCAAATAGCCCTTCAATAAATTATCGTGGTGCATCTCTTGGAATGCATGGTGAAGTTTCTCTAATTCCCTGGAAGTATGCAATTGTAAAAGATACGCCTGATGAAGTAGCAGTAAAATTTTGGACACGCCCATTAAGAATGCCATTGTTAATTGAAAAAACATTAAGTATTCATAAAGACAGTACCAACTTAATTATTACTGAACAACTTACCAATGAAAGTGCTACCGACTTGGATATAATGTGGGGTCATCATATAGCATTTGGTCTTCCTTTTTTAACTGAAGGTGCAACTATTGAGACAAATGCTAAAACTATGGATGCACATGATTCCATTTCATCTCCAAGACTATACAAAGCAGGCAAAACATATAAGTGGCCTATTACAGAAAATACAGATGGTAAAGCTTTTGATGCTAGCATGATACCTGACTCTGCAGCCCCTGCTTATAGTGATCTTGCTTTTTTATCTAATTTTGATACTGTTGATAACAAAGCATTTTATACTATCACCAATACAAAACAAAAAGTAGGGTTTACAGTTCGTTGGGATGCTAATATTTTTAAATGTTTATGGTTGTGGCAGGAGAGAAATGCAACTCAGGATTTTCCATGGTGGGGAAAATGTTATACCGTGGCGCTAGAACCCTGGACTTCTAAATTTACAAATCAGCCCGATGAAGCAATTAACAAAGGAGAATGGTTACACATTAAATCAGGAGAAATAATTGCTACTAGTTTAACAGCTGGTCCATTTGAAAAGAAATAATACTAGAAAATTTGTTTTAAAATATTGGCAAAGTAAATCTGAACTGCATAAAGAAACCCTTTCCTTTTGGCTACTCCCATCATTGTTTAACTACCGATATATATGTCATCTCTGCCATAAAAGCTATTAAAATGAAAGAGGTACTCAAAGCTTGGAATTAATAGTGTTATGCGTATTCTTTAATACTCATATCGGTATTCGATATTTCCCACCAAGAGCTTTTTACTGTCGGTACAAGTTTCTGAGATCTTTAATCCTTTGTCGTTATAGGTGTATTTCCAAACAAAATACTTGCCATTCGCTGCTAATTGAGTCATCTGAATAGGCCTTCCCTTTTCATCATATTCGTATTGATAATCCGGAATTAATTTCTTTAAACGAGTATTGTAACGAACGATGTCCGTTATTTGATGTGCTTTGTTATAGTAATAATAGTAGGTTTCAACTTCTCTGTTTTTCTTCATCCAGTGTTCTTCTACTAAATTTCTTTCTTCATCGTACACAAAACTTCCATAACTACTATCTGTGTTGTTCTTTATTTTAATAACAGTTGTATAAAAACCACTAGTATTCGAAAGCCATTCACGTGTTTCAACTGAATGATAGTTCATAGCGGTATCTAAAGTAGTTAATGTAAAAAGTTTGATGTTCCCATTTGAATCATATCCATATTCCATCTTATTATCTATGCCATTGCTATAAGTTTCTGTGCGATTTATTTTGCCCTGCTCAAAGAAACTAGTTGTTTCAGTGTTTTTGCCTGAAATATTCGAAGTGCTGGTCACTAGCTTTTTGCCATCATTACTCAATTCTTGTGTTAATTTAAACCCTTCGGTAGGAGTTCTGTCATCTTCAAAACTAGTAGCCGAAATTCTTTTCACTTTATTGGTCCTCAATAATTGGTATTGTAATTGACTCTGTTGGGTGGCTAGAATATCGTTATAATAATATTGACCCAAAGCGGATCCGCAAATGAAAAGGCTAATAATTATCGAAATATATCTCATGTTTTTGTTTTAATGGGTCAAATGTAAAGTTAGAGTTTTCAACATTCAAAATTACATCTGTGGTTGATGCTAAACCAATCAATTAGTTCTGTATTTTTAATCAAACGTTAACAAGTGTCACATTATCAAGAAAGAAAAGAAAAGAACTGCCTCAATTGTAATGCAGAAGTTGCAGGCAAATATTGTCAGGTATGTGGACAGGAAAATATTGAGCCCAAAGAATCGGTTTGGGTATTGGCAACACATTTTTTACATGATATGACCCATTTTGATGGGAAGTTTTTTAGCACGCTTAAATACCTGCTTTTTAAGCCGGCATTTCTTTCTAAAGAATATTTAAAAGGTAGAAGAACCAGTTATCTGCATCCCATTAGGATGTATGTATTTACTTCTTTTGTTTTCTTCTTGATCTTCTTTAATTTTTATCAGAAAGAAGATGCCCTGAAGGCGAATGATGAAAAAAAAGCACCAGTAGCAGAAGTAATTAAACAAATTAATGACCAGAAAAAAACACTGGAGAATACCGCTTTAAATCTTGATAGCGCTGCGTTGAAAAAAGAATCAGAAAAAACAAAAATTAAAGTTGAAAAATTAAATAAAGAAATTGCGGACTTAAAAAAAGATTCCACAAAAAGGGATAGTATAGTTTTAGCCAACAGTAATTATACAATTTTTGGGGAAAATTGGGGCGATATTCAAAAGTCAAATTCTATTAAACAATATGATTCTATTCAAAATTCGATTCCTCCTGCTAAAAGAGATGGCCTTTTTAAACAAAGGATAAAACACCAGTTAATTCATTTGAAAGAAAAGTTTAAGAATGATATAACCGCCATGGGGCAAGCTATTGGGGAAAGATTTTTGCACATGTTTCCTCAAATGTTATTTGTGTCACTTCCTTTTTTCGCTATGATCTTACAATTGTTATATGTGCGACGTAAACAATTATATTATGTGAATCATGTAGTTTTTACCATTCATTTATACTGTGGCACCTTCATCCTTATATTAGCATCCTTACTATTAGGATCGATATTTGAAGCGATGCATATTAATCTGCCAACTTATGCTGTAATTGCCTATCTCATTATATTATTTTATTGGTATAAATCTTTTAGAAATTTCTATAGCCAGTCAAGACGTAAAACTATTTTTAAATTTATGGTTTTGTTTTTTCTAACAATGATTTTGATGTCATTTTTATTTGTGTTGTTTTTTGTTTTTTCTGCATTCTTAATTTAAATATTACAAATGGATCCTTTATCAAATAGTTTTTTAGGGTTGGTTAAAATCATGGATGAATTACGTGAGCAATGTCCCTGGGATAAAAAGCAAACCATCGATACTTTACGGCCACTAACTATTGAAGAAACTTATGAATTGGCAGATGCCATTATCGAGCATGATTGGAAAGGAATTAAAGAAGAGCTAGGTGATATTCTTTTGCACTTGTTGTTTTATGCCAAAATAGGTTCTGAGCAAAATCAATTTACTCTGCAAGAAGTGATTGAAGGAATAAGTGCCAAACTGGTGCATCGTCACCCTCATATTTATGGCGATGTGAAAGTAACTGATGAGGAAGATGTAAAACGTAACTGGGAAAAATTGAAGATGAAAGAGGGCAAGAAATCTGTGCTAAGTGGTGTGCCACCTTCTTTACCTGCCATCGTAAAAGCAACTCGCATTCAGGAAAAAGCAAAGCAGGTAGGCTTTGAATGGGATAAGAAAGAAGATGTATGGAAAAAAGTAGAAGAGGAAATGGGAGAACTTCAGGAAGCTGTTGCCGGCGGTAAACAAACCGAAATAGAAGATGAATTTGGAGATGTTTTGTTCAGCCTGGCAAATTATGCACGGTTTTTGCATATAGACGCAGAAGGCTCGTTGGAGAAGACTAATAAGAAGTTTATCCGACGCTTTCAGGAAATGGAATCAGTGGCAATTTCATCTGGCAAGGCTCTTTCTTCTATGACCCTGGAAGAAATGGATGCCATTTGGAACCAAGTAAAAATTCAAATGAGAAATTCTTGATACATTCTTTACGACAAGGAGCATTTAAACATGGTTATCTGATTATTACAGCTGCCTGGCTCTATACCTTGTCTTTTATTTTCATCAATTATTGGAGTTATCACGCCTCTCCTCAAAAAGTAAAAAGCAAATTAGAACAGAAGATTGCCAAAAGTGAAAAAGAATTTCAACAGATTTCGAAGAATGCCAGTTTTTTTAAAGAAGTCATTAAGGATACAGTAGCAGATCAAAAACGAATCATTGCTACAAAATCTCTAGGCGTTTTTCTCTATCAATTAGATCCAACAACAGGTACCACACTTACTTATTGGAATAACAATAATATTTATGTAACTCCAGCCGAACTGCTTTATCCGGAAGGATCTTATTTTATCAATCACCAGAATGGCGACTTTGAGATGCTCGTTCAACGACTCCAATTTCAAAATCGGAATTTTTTATTGGTAGGATTGATTCCAATTCGATGGGGATATTTTAGGGAGTATCAATATTTAAAATCCGGATTTGATGGCTTCCCAGAACTAGGTAAGCAATACGAATACGGAACGTCTCGAAAATCGCTTCCAGTTTTGAATGGACAGGGTAGGGAGCTATTCAGGATTCAACAAATAGAGGGTAAATCATTTATCGGATATGATGCTATTACCCTTATTTTAAGAACAATCGCCATTATTCTTTTATTCCTCTTTATTCAAGATCTAGCTGAAGAGGTTGTAAAAACTAATGGATTCGCAAAAGGTTTCGGCCTTTTAGTTGTCGTTGTTTTTTTATTGCGTTTAATCACTTATCGTTTCTCTATTCCATTTGACTTTGATAAGATCTCGTTATTTGACCCCGCCATTTATGCTTCCAATTTTTTGCATAAGTCATTAGGAGATCTTTTAATAAACGTGGTGCTTTTTTATTGGCTAGCAAGATTCTATCAGCATAACAGATCAGGAGGTAAGAACTTATTTAAATTTATTCCTGAGCAAGTTCGTTTTGATCTATCCAATGTTATTTTAACGCTATTAGGTCTACAGATAGGGAATATCATCAAAAGCTTAGTAAAGGATTCCAAAATATCATTCGATATTACTAATATCCCAAGCTTGAGTATTTATACGATAGTCTCTTTTATTATTTTATGCTTTTTGATCTTAAGTTTTTATCAGCTGTCGCAATTGCTAATTAAACCTCAAAACGAAAAGGGGAATGGAGTCTATCGTCAATTACTAGTTTCAGCAATTGCAGGGATAGTTTATTTTTTCTTATTTGTGCAACCACAGGATACTATTATTAATATGTGTTTCCTCGCTTGGGTATTGGCCTATTTGGTTTTAATAAACTTTAGAAGAACTGATTTAGGAATCCCATTACTACGTTCTCCATTTTTTATTTTTTGGGTTATGATTTTTGCAATGTCTGTTGCAGCTATAGTTATGTACGAGAATAGGATAGTTGAGAGTGATCAACGCAAGAGAATTGCCGAAAAACTTTCTCTTCAAACTGATCCTTCCGGCGAAAACCTGTTAACTATTGCGGCCACTAATTTTGATGATGGGTTTCTTAAGAACAACTTTAGTCGTTTCCAAAGTGAGTATTCTAATAAATTCATAAAAGACAGTTTAATCAGCGAAAACTTTTCGGGCTATTTAAATAAATATGATACCCGGATTTATACATTCGATGAAGACTTTCATCCGCTCTTCAACGACGACAGTTTAAGCTATGCCGCAATTAAAACCATAATTCTAAATAAGGCAAAATCAACTTTGGTTCCCGGGTTTTTCAGTTACGAAAAAAACTCTGATGGGTTTAGTTTTCTGTACCAAAAAGAAATAAAAGAAGAAAATTCTACAAAAGGATATTTGTTTGTAATCATTAATTCCAAACGTTATAAAAGTGAGGCATTATATCCTGAATTATTTAATGAAACACAGGATTTATCTACCGATTTAAATGGCAATTATGCCTGGGCAGTGTATAGTGGAGGTAAGCTAATTAACCATTTTAATAATTATAATTTTCCTTCTTCATTAGATATAAAAAAATTCCCGGGATTTGAATATACGTTTAAGCAAGTAGGCGATTCTAATGAACTTTGGTATAATAGTGGGATTGGAAAATTGGTTTTGGTGGTAAGGAGAAGTTCCTGGCTGGTTGAATCAGTAACGCTATTTGCCTATTTATTTATTTCTTTTTTAATCATCATTTCTTTATTTCAAGGTGGAAGTTATTTACTCGCACACCGTTTTCAATGGGATGTTATTAAATCGGTTTTCCGTTTTAATATTCGTACTCAAATTCAGACTACTATTATATTTCTGAGTGTTTTTTCATTCATTGTTATTGCCATTGCTACTATTTCTTTTTTTATCATCAGATATAATAGGAACAATGAAGAAAGGCTATCGAAATCTATTCAGGTAATGGCGAATGAGATTAATGTAAGAATCCGTTCGCAGTTAGTATTCGATGATGTTCTTACTGCAAACAATATTGTATCGATGGATAATTTAGAGAAGAAGATCTCCGAAATATCCGACTCCCATGATGTTGATATAAACTTTTATGATACTAATGGGAATTTAAAAATATCTACCCAACCTTATATTTATAACAAGCATTTAGTTAGTGAAAAGATTAATCCAAATGCCTATTTTGAGTTACACGGGAATAATAGTATTCGCTTTATTCATACTGAAAAGATCGGGAGTTTTTCCTATTTAAGTATCTATGTGCCCCTTACAGATGAAGCTGGAACTGTGTATGCCTATTTAAATATTCCTTACTTGAATTCTCAGTTTGAGTTGACTCAGGAGATCAGTGGATTTTTAGCTACTCTGATTAACTTAAATGCATTCATTTTTTTAGTGGCAGGGGGAATTGCTTTTTTCTTAACCAATAGAATTACGAATAGTTTTAGTTTGATAGGAGAAAAAATGCAACAGATTAACATCGGTAAGGTTAATGAAGAAATTGTTTGGAGTAGGAACGATGAGATTGGAATTCTGGTTAAAGAATATAATACAATGGTAAATAAGCTAGAGTATAGTGCTATGGCATTAGCCAAAAGCGAAAGAGAAGGTGCATGGAGAGAAATGGCTAGGCAAGTGGCACATGAGATTAAGAATCCTTTAACCCCAATGAAATTGAGTATTCAATATTTACAGAAAGCTATTGAATCTGACTCACCAAATATTAGAGAACTATCCCGGAAAATGGCTGTAACATTGATTGAACAAATTGATCAGCTCACAAAAATTGCTGGCGATTTTTCTCAGTTTGCCAATATAGGAAATACAAATAATGAACGATTTGATATCAATGAAGTAATTAAATCCCTTGTAAATCTTTATAAAGCATACCCTAACGTACAAATTGATGTGAATGATTTTAAGGAACCATCAATCATAAATTCGGATAAACTTCAATTCAATAGGTTACTTACTAATTTAATCAAGAATGCCGTGGAAGCCGGGGAGAATGAGCCCAATGCTGTTTCCATATTGATTACTACCCAAAAAGAACTTGACTCTGTTTTGATTATTGTAAAAGACCATTCAGGGGGTATTCCAGAAACACTCAGGGAAGAATTATTCAAACCTAATTTTACCACCAAAACGTCTGGCACTGGTTTAGGGTTGGCCATTTGTAAAGGCATCGTTGAAAAGGCAAATGGAACCATTTGGTTTGAATCAAAGCTAGGAGAAGGCACTAGCTTTTTTATAAAACTTCCATTGGCTTCCTAACATCTCTTTTGATGCTGTTCCATGATAAATTCTTCGAAATCGGATAGCGAATAACTACTTAAGTTTTGATATTTAGTTAAGCCAGCTTTTTGTGCCACGAGCACTCCGTACTTACAATCATCAAAACCTTCGATAGCATGTGCATCCGGATTGATTGAGATGAGTACCCCCTTATCTGTGGCTACTTTAATCCACCTCCAATCGATATCCAATCTTCTTGGATGTGCATTTAGTTCAATAACCACATTATTGGCCACACAGGCATCAATTATTTTAAGATGATCAACAGGATAACCGTTTCGGCTAAGGAGTAAACGACCGGTCATATGACCTAAAATAGAAGTAAAAGGGTTTTCAATAGCATTCATCAAACGCATCATGGCTTTTTCTTCTGTCATCTTTAAGTTAGAGTGAACTGAGGCAATCACAAGATCGAAATTCTCCAGCACTTCATCGGGATAGTCTAAACTACCATCATTTAAGATATCGCTTTCAATACTTTTAAATATTCTAAAAGGGTGTAATTTTTTATTTAGGTCATCTATTTGATGGTGTTGAGAAACAATACGTTCTTCTCTTAAACCATTTGCATAAAATGCACTTTGAGAGTGGTCGCTAATTACTAAGTACTCATAACCTTTTTCTTTGGCGGCAAATGCCATTGCTTCTAAAGTTTCTGCACCATCACTCCAATTACTATGACTATGAATGATCGATTTAATATCATTCACTTGAATCGCAGGCTTTATTTTTTTCTGAATAGCTTCTTGAATGATGGAAGCGTCTTCTCTTTGATAAACAGGAATAAAAGGAATGTTTTTTGATTCAAAAATGGCAATATCAGAGATAAAAATTTCTGATTCATTCCAATCTGTTTGTTCTTTCCATGCGTTTAAAAATGATTCACTACAAGAGTTTTTAAAATGGCAATTATAAAAATTTTCTTCACTTGTTTGTATAAAATTGATGGGCAATTTTATACTGCTTTCAACTTGCAAATTTGTGTCGGAAATTATTTTTATTTCATACCCTTGAAGGGCAAGAAAATTAGCTAAAACTGGGATTGAAATCGTAGTTATCCACATAAGTTCACTAATAATTTCTGTTTGCAACGCATAAGAACCTGCAATTGAAAAGCGAAAATCGGGGAACTGTTTTGCTAAATTATCTTGAAAATTTTGCACAAAAATTTCCATCTGTTGGTATAAGTAACTGCCTTGACTTCCTAAATAAAAACTAATAGCTTCTTTAATATTCTGTTGTGATTTTTCTCCGAAGCCTTTATAATTTGCCAACCTATTTTCTTCACAGGCATAAAGTAATTCTCCAATAGTTTCTATTTCAAGGTCCTTCCAAATGGTAGCAATTTTCTTAGGTCCGATGCCTTTTATTTGCATCATGGTAAGTATGCCTTCAGGTGTTTTTTGAATATATTCTTGCAGTATAGAAAAGGATCCAGTTTGAATTTGTTCAATCACGTTTTTACCAATGCTAGCACCTATTCCTTTTACCGATTGAATTTTGTCGAGATGCAATTCGCTAAGTTGCATCGGGAGTTTCTCTATCGTGAAAGCTGCTGCAGCGTAGGATTTGGCCTTAAAGCTATTATCACCATGAATATCCATTAACTTACTAAGTATGGAAAAGTTGTCTGCGATTGTATAATTATCCATGAAATAAAAATAGTGCTAAAGAATGTAAAATCTGGAACAAAAAAAAGCCCCAGGAAAAATCCTGAGGCCTGAGATATTTTCTGTAAGAAATAATTATTTCTTAGCAGCTTTTTTAGCAGCTTTTTTAGGAGCAGCTTTTTTAACAGCTTTTTTAGCTACAGCTTTTTTAGGAGCAGCTTTTTTAACAGCTTTTTTAGGAGCGGCTTTTTTAACAGCTTTTTTAGGAGCGGCTTTTTTAACAGCTTTCTTAGCTACAGCTTTTTTAGGAGCAGCTTTTTTAACGGCTTTTTTAGGAGCGGCTTTCTTTGCAGTTGCCATGTTTTTTAGATTTAATGGTTAGTAAATAATACATTAAAAATAAAAAACTTATTTGCAAATACAAAAAATATTTTTTATGCGACTACTTCTACTGGTAAAACTGAAACAGTAGATTTGTCGTTTTTGCCCTTTTTGAATTCAACAATTCCATCAGATAAAGCGAACAAAGTGTAGTCATTACCAACTCCAACATTTTTGCCGGGATGGTATTGAGTTCCTCTTTGACGAACGATGATATTGCCAGAGATAGCAGGCTGACCTCCGTAAATTTTTACACCTAAACGTTTTGAGTGTGAATCACGGCCGTTCTTTACGCTACCTTCACCTTTTTTGTGTGCCATAAAATACTTTTTTGAATTTTTTGATTGTTGTTTCCAAATAGGATATTGAGATTTCACTCAAGTATCCCACTTAAAAAGACCTTCTTTAAAATTTAAGCGATGCTTTCAATTTTAATTCTGGTATAATGGGTTCTGTGACCATGCTTCTTGCGGAAGCCCTTTCTTCTTTTCATTTT
>CAIYLW010000040.1 GCA_903927185.1 uncultured Bacteroidota bacterium | reverse complement strand
TTCAATAGTGAAGCCATTTTTTTCAAGAATACTGGTTAGATATTTTGAGGTTTCAATTTCCTGAAATCCCAGTTCTCCAAAACTAAAAACCATATCCACCATTTCTTGCACTGCTTTTTCTTTACCACTTACAGATTGAAGTACTTCATTTTTTATTGCATCAATTTGTTTATCTGCAATGGCTTTGGATTGTTGAGCATGAACAAGAATGGAACCACTAAGCATCACTATTAGCAGTTGTAAGAAATATTTATTTAGATTTATTCTGTACATACTTTTTGTTTTTTATTTATTTCTTTTCTAGTGTAGGATAACTGATTCCAAGTTGTTCGAGATAAGTATTGTATTTAGACGGATCATAATAAAATGGTTTCATTTTATCTCGAAACTGGTTCATGATTTCCTTGTTTAAATATATTGCCGGAGGATCCGATTCTTTGATGAAAGGAATATACTTAATGTCTTTAGTTTGCACATTTACAAAATAATCATTTGCATCAGCCAGTACTTTTGGATTTGTAAATAAATCGACCAATGTAAGGGCAGTAGCTTTTGCACCAGCAAGGGTACCTTTATGTGCAATGGGTGTAGCCATTGCAATAGCATCACCCCAATGATGTCCCTTCGTGCCAAGTATATTGGCAGGATATGATAAAACAATTGTGGGCACATTCCATGAAATATCTGCAATATCATCTGAGCCACCACCCATTGAAAAAGGAACAGATCCCTTTAGTGGTTCTATTTTAGAAGCTAATCCATTTACGGCGTTACCTTCCTCATCAATTTTTGGGGCATCCACTAATTTTTGAACCGCGGCTGCTAATTGTTTATCTGCATCAGACCAATTAGGAACTCCTACTTTTTCAATATTAGCATGCATAGCAAGGGCTAAAGCTTTGTTGAAATGCCCTGGCCAAGCAGTTCCTAAGATTTGATATTTCATTTTTGTATCTGTCATCATTGCAGCTCCATTGGCAATATTGATTCCAGCTTCATACATACTTTTAATATCCTTATACTCTCTTTCTCTGAAATAATACCATACACTAGCTTTAGAAGGAACTACATTGGGTTGGTCTCCTCCATCGGTAATAACATAGTGTGAGCGTTGTGTAGGTTTCAAATGTTCTCTTTTAAAATTCCAACCTACATCCATTAACTCTACCGCATCTAAGGCACTTTTACCACGCCATGGTGCACCAGCCGCATGAGCTGCGTCTCCATCAAAAGAAAATTTCACAGATACCATTCCATCTCCACCATTGTCGCCATAATTACTTGAAAAAGTACCACTCACATGGGTGAAAATGCAAGCATCTACATTTTTAAAATAACCATCTCTTACATACCAGGCTTTACTGCCTAACAATTCTTCAGCTACACCTGGCCAAATCATTAATGTGCCAGGAATTTTATTTTTGATCATCGCTTCTTTTGCTGCGATTGCTGCAAAGATGATCACTGCCTGACCGGAGTTATGTCCTTCTCCATGTCCCGGAGCACCTTCTACGATTGGGTCTTTATAAGCCACGCCAGGTTTTTGA
>CAIYLW010000039.1 GCA_903927185.1 uncultured Bacteroidota bacterium | reverse complement strand
TCACAGATCACTATCAGTCTGGCTTCTCCAGATAGTATTCTGGAAAGAAGCTTTGGTGAAGTACTAAAGCCTGAAACCATTAACTACCGTACTTATAAACCGGAGCGTGATGGTTTGTTTTGTGAAAGAATCTTCGGACCAGTAAAGGACTACGAATGTGCTTGCGGAAAGTATAAGCGTATCCGTTATAAGGGCATCGTGTGTGACCGTTGTGGTGTTGAAGTAACTGAAAAGAAAGTGCGTCGCGAGCGCATGGGTCATATCAAATTAGTTGTTCCAGTTGTTCACATCTGGTACTTCAAAAGTTTGCCCAACAAGATTGGTTATTTGTTAGGAATGAGTTCTAAGAAATTAGAAACAATCGTTTACTACGAAAGATATGTGGTTATTCAGGGTGGTATCAAAGACATGAATATGGGTGATCTTCTTACGGAAGAAGAATACTTAGATATCCTGGATAATATGCCAAAAGAAAATCAGTATTTACCTGATGATGATCCACAAAAATTTATTGCTAAAATGGGTGCTGAAGCAGTTCACGCTCTTTTAGAAAGAATTGATTTGGACGGTTTGAGTTTCTCTTTGCGTAATGCAGCAGCAACTGAAACTTCTCAACAACGTAAAGCAGATGCCTTAAAGCGTTTGAGCGTGGTGGAATCATTCCGTGATGCTAGTACGCGTATCACCAACCGCCCTGAGTGGATGGTAATGCAGTATATTCCAGTTATTCCTCCAGAATTGCGCCCATTGGTACCATTGGATGGTGGCCGTTTCGCATCTTCTGATTTGAATGATTTATACCGTCGTGTAATTATCCGTAACAACCGTTTAAAGCGTTTGTTAGAGATCAAAGCTCCTGAAGTAATCTTACGTAATGAAAAACGTATGTTACAAGAAGCAATCGATTCATTGTTCGATAATAGCCGTAAATCAAATGCTGTTAAAGCAGAAGGTGGACGTGCATTAAAATCTTTGAGCGATGTATTGAAAGGTAAGCAAGGACGTTTCCGTCAGAACTTATTAGGTAAGCGTGTGGATTATTCCGGACGTTCTGTAATTGTTGTAGGACCTGAATTGAAAATACACGAATGCGGTTTGCCAAAAGATATGGCTGCGGAATTATTTAAGCCATTTGTTATTCGCAAATTAATTGAAAGAGGTATTGTAAAAACTGTGAAGAGCGCTAAGAAATTAGTAGATCGTAAAGAAGCAGTTGTTTGGGATATTCTTGAAAATATATTGAAAGGCCATCCGATCATGCTAAACCGTGCCCCAACATTGCACCGTTTATCTATCCAGGCTTTCCAGCCAAAATTAGTAGAAGGAAAAGCGATTCAGTTACACCCGTTGGTAACTTCTTCGTTCAACGCCGATTTCGATGGTGACCAGATGGCGGTGCACGTGCCTTTAAGCAATGCAGCAATTTTGGAAGCCCAGTTATTGATGTTGTCTTCACACAATATTTTGAACCCGCAAAATGGTACACCAATCACTCTTCCTTCTCAGGACATGGTGTTGGGATTGTATTACATGACCAAGGGTAAGAAAACAACCGACACAGAAACTATAAAAGGTGGCGGTATGGCATTTTACAACATGGATGAAGTTGTGATTGCCTACAATGAAAGAGTAGTTGACCTTCATGCAAACATTCGTGTAAGAACAATGGTGCGTGAAAATGCTAAACTTAGTTTGAAATTGATTGAAACAACTGTTGGTCGCGTGTTATTTAATCAACATGTACCAGTAGAAGTTGGTTATATCAATGCACTATTAACTAAAAAGAATCTTCGTGAAATTATCGGAGATATCATCAAAATTACTGACGTTCCAAAAACGGCTAAGTTTTTGGATGATATCAAAACACTTGGATTCCGTATGGCATTCCGTGGTGGATTGAGCTTTAGTGTTAATGACTTGATTGTTCCAGATTTACGTGATCAGTTATTGGATAATGCTAAATTAGAAGTTGACGAAGTTTGGGAAAACTATAATATGGGATTGATTACTAATAACGAACGTTATAACCAAGTAATCGATATCTGGAGCCGTGTAGACACTCGTATCACAGAAACTCTGATTAAAGAAATGGCAACCGATAAGCAAGGTTTCAACTCAGTTTACATGATGTTGGATTCTGGTGCCCGTGGTAGTAAAACACAGGTTAAACAGCTGGTAGGTATTCGTGGATTGATGGCTAAACCTCGTAAGAGTGGTAGCTCTGGATCTGAAGTTATTGAAAATCCGATCTTGTCTAACTTTAAAGGTGGACTAAACGTATTGGATTACTTTATCTCTACACACGGAGCTCGTAAAGGTTTGGCGGATACAGCTTTGAAAACTGCGGATGCGGGTTACTTAACTCGTCGTTTGGTTGACGTATCGCAAGACGTTGTTATTGCAGATGATGATTGTGGTACTTTACGTGGTAATGCAACTTCAGCATTGAAAGATAATGAAGATGTGATTGAACCATTAGCAGATAGAATTGAAGGTCGTACTTCTTTACATAATGTTTACCATCCTGTAACGGAAGAATTGATCATCGTCGCTGGTGAAGAAATTTCTCATGATATTGCTAAACAAATCGAAGACAGTGGTATTGAAACCGTTGAGATTCGTTCTGTATTAACTTGCGAAGCGAAGCGTGGTGTTTGTGTTAAATGTTATGGTAAAAACCTTGCTACCGGATATATTGCGCAACGTGGTGATGCTGTAGGTATCATTGCTGCACAATCAATCGGAGAGCCGGGTACACAGTTAACATTACGTACTTTCCACGTGGGTGGTGTTGCCGGATCTTCAAATATCGAATCAACATTGAACGCTAAGTTTGATGGTACTATTCAATTCGATGGTTTAAGAACGGTGGATGCAATCAATAACGAAGGAAACAAAGTTCGTATCGTAATTGGTCGTACTGGTGAGGTTCGTATCATGGATGTGAAGAACGATCGTTTGATGATTACTAATAACGTTCCTTACGGTGCAACTTTAAACGTGAAAGACGGACAAGTGGTTAAGAAAGGTGATGTGATTTGTACTTGGGATCCATTCAACAACGTAATCGTTGCTGAAGTAAATGGAGCTATTAAGTTCTCTGATGTTATTGACGGTGTTACTTACCGCGATGAAGCAGATGAGCAAACTGGTCACAGAGAAAAAGTGGTTATCGAAACAAAAGATAAAACTAAGATCCCAACAATTGTTGTAGAAGGTGGCAAAGAAACCAAGCACTATAACTTACCTGTTGGATCACATATCGGAGTAGAAGAAGGTGATGATGTTAAAGCCGGACAGGTGTTGGTGAAAATACCACGTGTGTTAGGTAAATTAAGAGATATCACTGGAGGTCTACCTCGTGTAACTGAATTGTTTGAAGCACGTAATCCGGGTAACCCAGCGATTGTTTGTGAAATCGATGGTGTAGTTGCATTTGGTAACGTTAAACGTGGTAACCGTGAAATCATCGTTGAGTCGAGAGACGGAATGGTGAAGAAATACTTAGTTCCATTGACTCGCCAGATCTTGGTGCAAGATGGTGACTTTGTGAAAGCTGGTACGCCAATGTCTGACGGACAAATTGCTCCTGCAGATATCTTAACAATCAAAGGTCCATTCGCTGTTCAAGAATACGTTGTTAACGAAATCCAAGAGGTTTACCGTTTACAGGGTGTGAAGATCAATGATAAGCACGTAGAAGTGATTGTTCGTCAGATGATGAAGAAGGTTGAAATCGTTGATGCAGGGGATACTAAATTCTTAGAGGAAGACTTGGAAGATCGCTTCGATTTTATTGAAGAGAACGACCGTATCTACGATAAGAAAGTAGTAACCGAATCTGGCGAGAGCACCAAATTCAAAGCTGGTCAGATTGTTACTGTTCGTGAATTCCGCGAAGAAAATTCTATCCTTCGTAGAAGCGACAGAAAACTAGTAGAAGTTAGGGATGCTAAACCTGCAACTGCAACTCCAGTATTATTGGGTATCACAAAAGCTTCATTGGGTGTACAAAGCTGGATCTCAGCTGCATCATTCCAGGAAACTACCAAAGTATTGAGTCAGGCTGCTATTCAAGGTAAAACAGACTTAATGTTAGGATTGAAAGAGAACGTAATTACGGGTCACTTAATTCCTGCTGGTTCTGGTCAGAAAGAGTTCGACAACATGATTGTTGGAAGCAAAGAAGAATACGAAGTATTGGCTACAACCCGCGAAGCGATGAGCTTTGATGAGGAAGAATAAGCGATAGTTCTGTTAATAATGATTTATAAAAAGTAGGAAGTGTAAAAACTTCCTACTTTTATTTTGAACAGAAAGTAGTCTACCCCCATTATTTAAAAAAAAGGTTCATGAAAAATTCGTCACTTGTTATAAATATTACTTTGGCTACTGCGATAGCCATTTTATTTTATTTACATTTTTCTTCTAAAAAAACAACGGTACCTGCAACTAATAATAATAGTGCGGTAGCTTCCGGTAATTTTAAGATCGGTTATTTTGAAATGGATTCTATTGAAAATCATTACGAATATTTTAAGGAAGTAAGAAATACTTTGCGTGGTAAAGAACAAGACAATGGTCGTCAGTTAGCTGAAATGAAAAATACTTTTGTAGCCAAGTATCAGGAGTTACAAAAGACTGCACAAAGTATGACTCAGGCAGAGCTTAATGGGAAACAACAAGAACTGTCACAAATGGAAAAGACTTTCCAGAATAAAGAGCAGATGTTGAATCAGGAATTGCAAAATGAAAGCTTTAAGCGTTTGCAAGAAGTGAAAAAGAAAATCGAAGATTTCTTAAAGGATTACAATAAGGATAAAGGGTTTTCTTATATCATGACCAATTCTCCAGACCTAATCTACTTGAAAGACACCGTATACAATATTACTGGAGATCTGATTATTGGTTTAAATAGTCAGTACAAGAAGAAGTAAGAACTTCAATCATATTTATTATCTTCAAATCCCGTTTATAAAAGCGGGATTTTTTTATGAGTACAAATGCCCAGTTTAAACCCACGTTAGGACTATTCGATGCAACCATGATTGTTGCAGGAGGAATGATAGGATCCGGAATTTTTATTGTAAGTGCAGATATTACAAGAAATGTAGGAAGTGCCGGTTGGTTAATTCTTGTATGGTTAATTACAGGATTTATGACCATCACTGCAGCCGTTAGCTATGGAGAGTTAAGTGCCATGTATCCGAAAGCAGGAGGCCAGTATGTGTATTTAAAAGAAGCATATAACCCCTTAGTTGGATTTTTATTCGGATGGAGTTTTTTTTCAGTTATTCAAACAGCAACGATTGCAGCAGTTGGAGTAGCTTTTGCAAGGTTTACCGCCTACCTTATTCCTGCTGTTGGTGAGGGTAATATTTTGTTAGACCTTGGATTCTTAAAAATTTCCGCTGCTCAGGTTTTAGCAATTGCATTAATAGTGTTTTTAACTTATAGTAATACCCGGGGTGTAAAGGGTGGAAAAATAATACAATCTACTTTCACAGTTACGAAGCTTGTATCATTATTTGGGCTTATAATTTTTGGATTTTTATTGGCAAAACAAAGTTTTTGGTCTCAGAATTGGCAACATGCTTTTACTGCGGTGCAAGATCTTGGTTCTAAAAATGCAGCTGGTGTATTACAACCAACTAGCTGGCAACCCATATCTGGCGCAGTTTTGATAGGTGCAATTTCTGCAGCAATGGTTGGAAGTATTTTCAGCAGTGATAGCTGGAATAATGTAACATTTATTGCAGGTGAAATTAAAAACCCTCAACGAAATATTGGGCTTAGTTTATTTTTTGGAACACTCATTGTAACATTGATCTATGTAACAGCAAACCTGATGTATTTGAATGTTTTGCCACTTCAGCAAATTGCATATGCAGAAAATGATCGTGTAGCTGTAACTGCGGCTAATGCTATTTTTGGGAATGCCGGAACTATAGTGATTGCTGTAATGATTATGATTTCAACTTTTGGATGCAATAACGGATTAATCTTAGCAGGTGCAAGGGTATATTATACGATGGCAAAAGATGGATTGTTTTTTAAGAAGACAGGTGAGCTAAATAAAAACGCAGTACCAGAATATGCATTATGGATTCAGTGTGTGGTGGCATCGCTACTATGTTTGAGTGGAAAATATGGAGACCTTTTAACAATGGTTTCTTTTGTGGTTGTGATATTTTATATTTTAACAATCATAGGTATTTTTATACTTCGCAAAAAATTACCCAACGCAGAAAGACCCTATAAGGCATTTGGATATCCCGTGTTACCTTTAATTTATATTGTAATGGGAACCCTTTTCTGTGTGGGACTGGTTTGGGCATCACCAACCTATTCTTTATGGGGCTTAGGAATTACTGCATTAGGTGTACCGCTTTATTATATAGCTGTTAACAATCAAAAAAGATCGGAATAATATATGTCTTCTACAGATTTTAAATCATTATTTCAGCAGTTTAACCAATTGAAAGTGGTTATTGTGGGGGATATGATGCTTGATACCTATTGGTGGGGGCATACAGACCGTATTTCGCCTGAAGCACCAGTTCCGGTAGTGTCGCTTGATAAAAGCGAACAAAGGGTAGGAGGGGCAGCTAATGTGGCTTTAAATACAGCTTCACTTGGAGCCAAAACAACAGTAATTTCTGTGATTGGTGAAGATAAAGATGGAAATGATTTAACCTCATTGTTGAATGGACATCAAATTAATACAAGCTATCTTGTAAAGTCGAAAGATCGAATTACAACTAATAAAACACGCATCATGAGTCGTAATCAACAGATGATGCGATTAGATTCAGAATATACCCATGATATTTCAACTACCATGGAATCTGCTTTAATTGATGCAGTGCACCTTTGTTTTAAAAATGAGAAGCCAGATGTATTAATATTTGAAGATTATAATAAAGGAGTTTTGACTGAAGGATTAATTACAGAACTTATAGCGCTTTGTAAAGAGTACAATGTTGTTACTTCTGTTGATCCTAAGCGGAAGAATTTTTTATCGTTTAAAAATGTAGACATTTTTAAACCCAATTTAAAAGAAGTAAAAGAAGGATTAAACTTATTAATTGAACATATTGATTTAACTACTTTGGATCAAATGCATCAGTCACTTCAGAATGAATTGAATCATAAAATTTCTTTTATTACTTTATCAGAGAAAGGTGTTTTTTATCAAATGAAAAATGAAGCGCACATTATTCCAACACATGTTCGCAATATTGCTGATGTTAGTGGTGCAGGAGATACAGTAATTGCAGTTGCCTCACTTGTGTATGCAGCAACTAAAAATATGCATCTTGCAGCTGACATGGCAAATATTGCTGGTGGATTAGTTTGCGAACAAGTAGGTACAGCAGCAATTAATAAAATTTTGTTTTTAGCTGAGTGTGAGTTGTTGTTGAATTAAACTTTAGTACATGGAAAATAATTTGCGAAAATATGCGGTAATTGTTGCTGGAGGTATTGGAAAGCGAATGGGTGCAGATAAACCAAAGCAATTTTTGCAAATTAAAGGCAAATCAATTCTTTGGTATTCTATACAACAATTTCTAAAAGCATATAATGATCTTCAAGTAATTTTGGTATTACCAGAAGAGTTTAGAGGTTTAGGAATTGAGTTACTTCCTGAATTAATTGATCGTGAAAGAGTACAAATAATTACTGGGGGTGCAACACGTTTTGATTCTGTGAAAAAAGGGATATCTGTGATTCATAAAAAAGGGATCGTATTTGTTCATGATGGGGTTAGGTGTTTAGTATCTGTTGATTTAATACAGCGCTGTTATGAGCAAGCAGTAGAAAAAGGCTCTGCAATACCAGCTGTCGCAGCAACTGATAGTATTAGAATAATCGAAGGTGAAATAAATAAAGTGGCAGACAGAAATCTGGTAAGAATAATTCAAACACCCCAGACTTTTCAATCAGATTTATTATTGCCAGCATTTCAATGTGAATTTGAACCTTCATTTACAGATGAGGCATCTGTAGTAGAAGCGGCTGGTGGGAAAGTGTTATTGATAGAAGGGGAATATAGTAACATTAAAATTACAAGACCTGTTGATTTGCTAGTTGCTGAAACTATATTAGATGAACAAATGAAAAACATATGACAGATCAAAATATAATTCAAATTGAAACAATAATTCTTGCACCAGTAGAAGTTGCTTGGCATTATTTTAATGATCCAGAACATATTGTACACTGGAATAATGCGTCGCCAGATTGGCATACACCTCATGCAGAAAATAATTTACAAGTTGGGGGGAATTTCTCTTATACCATGGCCGCGAAAGACGGTAGCTTTAGTTTTGATTTTTGGGGAACTTATGATGTAATAGAAGAAAATAAATTGATTAAATATACACTTGGGGATAGTAGAAAAGTGACAGTTGAATTTGTTTCTGTAGAAGATGATTCCAAGATCATTGAAACCTTTGAGTCTGAAAAAGAAAATTCAATAGAATTGCAAAAAAATGGTTGGCAAGCCATTTTAAACAATTTTAAAAAATATGTCGAAGAAAATTAATTTTAATTAAATTCATCTCTTTAAAATATTAAAATATATCAGCAATGAAAAATAATAAGGGCTTCCAGTTTTTAATAGTTATGACCATTTTTATTTTGTTGGGTAGTACAAATGTTCATGCAAAATCTAATTATGAAGTTTCGCCTTTAGAGGGTAGATGGGATTTGGTTATTTCAAAAGATGGTAAACAATTACCTTCCTGGTTAGAAGTACAGCACTCAGGAACACATGCTTTAGTAGGTAGGTTTGTGTATGCTTTTGGGAGTGCTCGTCCCATTGCCGAAGTTAAATTAGTGAATAACCATTTCAGTTTCTCCATTCCACCCCAATGGGAGCCAGGAACTGGGAATATGGAATTTGAAGGAGATTTTGCAGCGGGTATGATTGTAGGTACCATGACTTTTACCGATGGAAAGAAATATAGTTTCGCAGGTACCCGTGCTCCGCTTTTAGATAGGAGCTCAGCGCCTGTTTGGGGTGCACCTATTGCATTGATCGGAAAATCAGATATGAATGAATGGCATGCAGAAGCAGCCAATCAATGGACTGTAAAAGATGGCGTTTTAGGTAGCACAAAATCGGGATCTAATTTAATCTCGAATAAAACATTCAACGATTTTCAATTGCATGTAGAATTTAAATATCCAAAGGGTAGTAATAGTGGGGTTTATTTAAGAGGCCGTTATGAAGTGCAAATTGTAGATAGTAAAGGGATGTTTCCATGGAATGATCAATTCAGTGCTATTTATGGATTTTTACCTCCCAATGAAATGACAGCCAAAAATGCAGGAGAATGGCAGACCTATGATATCACCTTGATTGGAAGAACTGTAACCGTAATTGCTAATGGTAAAACTGTTATTTGTAATGCTGTAATTCCTGGAATTACTGGAGGGGCATTAGATAGTAAAGAAGGAGAAGCCGGACCGATATTTATTCAGGGAGATCACGGTGCAATTGAATATAGAAATATCATCATTACTCCAGCCAAATAGATAATTACTAAGAAAACATCAGATGGCAATGATGAAAATAAATAAACCCCAAAATATTGACGCATATATAGCATTACAGGAAGCATTTATGCGGCCTAAGCTGGAACAAATTCGTAAAACGATTGGTAAGGCTGCACCTGAAGCTGAGGAAGTTATAAGTTATTCTATGCCAGCCTATAAATATCATGGAATGTTGGTTTATTTTGCTGCATTTAAAAACCATTTAGGTTTTTATGCGATGAAAGATTCAATGATCTATTTTAAAGAAAAGGTTGAGCAATATCAATCTGGAATTGCAACCTTACAATTTCAATGGGATAAACCTTTACCTGTTAAATTGGTTACGGAAATTGTAAAGTATCGTTTAACGTCAAACCTGAATAAAAAAATTGCTAAGGAGGCTGAAAAGAAAAAAAAGAAATGAAACAAATACTGTTTATTATATCTTGTTTAATAGGTTTCATAGGTTTTGCACAGGACAATTATGAGATTCAAGTTTACGGATCTTCTACAATGACAAAGGGGAAAACAATGGTTGAATTGCACAGTAATTTTACTGCAAACGGGAATAAAGATTTTAAAAATGGAGTGTTGCCCTCGAATCATTCTATTCACGAAACAATTGAAATTACTCAAGGCATTACTGATAATTTTGAATTAGGATTTTATCTGTTTACAAATTATACGCCGAATAATGGTTGGAAAATTATAGGGAGCCATTTAAGACCTAGAATTGCAGCTCCTGAAAAATGGAAGTTACCAGTAGGATTAAGTCTTTCGGCAGAAATAGGTTTTCAAAAGCAAGAATATGCTGCTGAAACATTTAATATGGAACTGCGGCCAATCATTGATAAGACATTTGGAAAACTTTATTTTAGTTTGAACCCTACACTGGGTTTTGCATTCATGGGTAATAATATTACTACTAAACCCACTTTTTCTCCAAGCTTTAAAACTTCCTATGCGGCGTCCTCTAAATATAGTTTGGGATTGGAATATTATGGTGACCTGGGGCCACTCAATCAATTCGAGAAAGTACCCCAACAAAATCATGCTATTTTTGCAGTAGCAGATTTAGATTTAGATCCGAAATGGGAAGTGAACTTCGGCCCTGGATTCGGCCTCACAGATGCTGCTGATAAACTAGTTTTTAAATTAATTGTTGGCAGAAGACTTAGTTGGTCAAAGAAACATACTTGAACGAAATAATGGTATTATGAAACATAAAGATGTTCCCTCCTTTGAAGAAATAATCAAAACAAGTAGGCCCATTCGAAATGTAAATGCTAATCATCGAGCTCGTCTTACTAGAATTAATAAACTGGCATTATGGATTACAGAGAATGTAGGTAGCATGGGCTTTTTTGGTTTAATTTTTTTCTGGACTATTGGATGGTTAGGCTGGAATACATTAGCTCCAAATGCTCTTAGATTTGATCCATATCCCGCTTTTGTACTTTGGCTGTTTATTTCAAATATGATACAGATATTTCTAATGCCATTAATCATGGTAGGCCAAAATCTACAATCACGTCATTCAGAAATTAGAGCGGAAGAAGATTTTGCCATTAATAAAAAATCTGAAAATGAAATTCAAATCATTCTAAAACATTTAGAAAATCAAAATGAAATGATTTTAGAAATTCTTGAACATCTTCAAAATACGAATGAAATGAAACAGGATCAATAGTTCTCAAAGACAATAAACTGACATTTGTCAGACTCCTCACCATTTGAATGCCTTACATTTAGTATACTAATGAGGCGTAGAATTAAATACTATCGATTAATTTGGATGAAGCACGATTTACCTGCAGGCTTGTCGGTGTTTCTTGTAGCGCTGCCGTTATGTTTAGGAATTGCCCTTGCATCAGGTGCGCCTCTATATTCTGGTCTTTTATCTGGAATAATCGGTGGTCTTGTAGTTTCATTAATAAGTGGATCTCAATTGGGTGTATCTGGCCCTGCTGCAGGTTTAACTACAATTGTAGCTGCTTCTATTGTTTCATTAGGAGATTTTAGGATCTTTTTATTAGCGGTAATGGTTGCAGGGTTATTTCAAATTGTTTTAGGCATTTTGAAACTAGGGATTATTGCAAATTATTTTCCTTCTTCTGTAATAAAAGGGATGCTTGCGGCAATAGGAATCATTTTAATTTCTAAGCAGATTCCACTGGCATTAGGGTATGACCAGCCAGACTTCTGGACAAGTGGATTCCTTAAATTGTTTTCTCAAGAAAATATTTTAGGTAACCTTTCATCATTTAGTGAGCATATAACCAAAAGTGTTATCATCATCACTTTTATTTCATTAGTTCTCATGATTTTAATGCAGCAGAAATATGCTCTGAAATTAAAAGTCATTCCAGCACCTCTTTTGGTAGTTGTTATGGGGATTCTTCTAAACCTTTTGTTTTCATTTTTAGATAAGGGATTGTCATTAAAGCAAACCCAATTAGTTAATATCCCCAATAATATTTTTAATAGTATTTCCTTTCCGATTTTTTCGAAATTATTTTCTAATATTCAGATTTGGAAAGATGGTGCCATTATAGGCCTATTAGCAACTTTAGAAACATTATTGTGTTCTGAAGCCATTGATAAATTGGATATAAGAAATCGAATTACCCCAGTTAATAAAGAATTGATAGCACAAGGAATTGGGAATATGCTTTGTGGATTGCTTGGTGCTATACCAATCACAGCAGTAGTAGTTCGAGGAGCTGCAAATGTGGATGCTGGAGGAAGAACAAAATTATCCGCATTTACACATGGTTTGTTTTTGTTGTTGGCTGTTTTATTTGTTCCTTTTTTATTAAACAAAATACCTTATGCATCACTGGCTGCCATTCTTTTGGTGACTGGTTATAATCTTACAAAACCAAAACTTTACAAAAATATGTGGAGCCTTGGTAGAAAACAGTTTATCCCATTTGTATTTACTATTATAGTTATTTTATTGACCGATTTGTTAGTTGGGGTAAGTATCGGATTATTAATTTCGATATATTATATTATTCAGAATAACTTTAAAACTGAGTATGTCATAACAAGAACTAAAAAACACGAAACTGAATTTATTATTCTCAAATTGAACAGTAATGTAACTTTCTTGAATAAAGTGAAGCTTAGAAAAACACTTGATCAGATTCCAGAATATAGTTGTCTTACAATTGATGGGTCAGATTCGAATTTTATAGACTATGATATCCTAGAGATAATCAGCGAATATGCTAATAAAGCTCATGATCGGCATATCGAGTTAAACTTGGCTGGAATTCAGAAAGTGAATGTTACCGCAGTTCACTAATTTCTGCTACTTTTGCTCCGGTAATTAAAAAAATAACAGGCAATTGACCAGCTAAACACAGAATCAATATGCCTTTTTTAAAAGTATAGACGAATAAGAATCTTATGGTTATAGAGCCCCGAATGCGTGGATTTATTTGTTTGACCGCTCACCCAGAAGGCTGTGAGAAAAATGTAGTCAACCAAATAAAGTATGTAAAATCGAAAGGACCTATTGAGGGGCCAAAAAATGTATTAGTCATTGGTGCCTCTACAGGGTTTGGGTTAGCTTCCAGAATCACGGCGGCTTTTGGATCTAGTGCAGCAACAATTGGGGTTTTTTTTGAAAAACCACCTGCTGAGGGTAAAACTGCTACTCCGGGTTGGTATAATAGCGCTGCATTTCAAAAGCATGCTGAAGCAGCAGGTTTATATGCAAAAAGTATTAATGGGGATGCTTTTTCTAAAGAAATCAAAAAGAAAACAATCGATCTTATTAAAAAAGACCTCGGTAAAATTGATTTGATAATTTATAGTTTGGCATCACCTGTGAGAATGCATCCTGTTACGGGAGTTTTGCATAGATCAGTTTTAAAACCAATTGGGGTAACTTATACTAATAAAACGGTTGATTTTCATACAGGAATTGTATCAACTATTTCTATTGAACCTTGTAGTGAAGAAGATATCTCAAACACAGTAGCTGTAATGGGTGGCGAAGATTGGGAAATGTGGATTGATGCGATGAAAGAGGCTGATGTATTAGCTCCTAATGCATTAACATTAGCTTATTCCTATATTGGGCCATCTTTGACAGAAGCGGTATATAGAAAAGGAACTATTGGTCGTGCTAAAGATCATTTAGAAGCTACTGCATTTAAAATTGCAGATAAGTTGAGGGCTACTGGAGGAAATGCTTTTGTTTCTGTAAATAAGGCTTTAGTAACTCAAGCTAGTTCAGCAATACCTGTTATTCCTTTATACATTTCATTGCTTTATAAAGTGATGAAAAAAGAGGGGAATCATGAAGGTTGTATAGAACAAATTCAACGTCTTTTCAAAGATCGGTTATATAATTCCAATTTAATTCCAGTAGACGAGAAAGGAAGAATAAGAATTGACGATTGGGAAATGTTAGATTCAGTTCAAAGTCAAGTGGCTGAACTATGGCCAGAAGCTAGTACAGAAACACTTCCTTTGATTGGGGATTTACAGGGATATAAATCTGAGTTTTTAAGTTTGTTTGGGTTTGGCCTAGATGGAATTGATTATAGTTTAGATACAAATGAAAACTTATCTATAAACGGATTAGAGGAATAACAGATCCATCATATAGTAAAACCTGCAAATAGCTTACTCAGGTAAGAGGTTTGCAGGTTTTTTATGCATATTAGGATGGTTTAATATTTTTATAAGCCTAATTATTGTAATTAGTTGACGAATTAATCTATATTCAAAAAACTAATAAAATTGTAATGAAAAAAGTAATCAAAGTTTTAGTATTTGCTTTGGCTTTAATAGTGGTTGCTATTATTGGATTACTAGCTTTTATTAAAATAGCATTACCTAATGTTGGGAAACCCGAACTGATAAGCATTGAACGAACCCCAGAACGTATTGCTAGAGGTAAATATCTCGCAAATTGTGTAACAGTATGTATCGACTGCCATTCTACCCGCGATTGGAATCAATTCTCTGGTCCAATTATAGAAGGAACTGAAGGAAAAGGAGGTGAAGTTTTTGATCAAAAATTCGGATTTCCTGGTAGTTTTCACGCGAGAAATATTACACCCGCATCATTATATAATTGGACTGATGGTGAAATGCTACGGGCTATTGCGTCGGGGGTTGATAAAAATGGTCTAGCGCTTTTCCCTGTTATGCCACATCCTAATTATGGTAAATTAGATCGAGAAGATCTTTATTCGATAATTGCCTATATCCGCTCATTAAAACCAATTGAACATCTTGTTCCTGCATCAGTTCCTGACTTTCCAATGAATTTCATACTTAATACGATTCCTAAAAAAGCAACTTACTCTAAGATGCCTGATACAAGTAATGTATTGGCTTATGGCAAATACATATTTACTGCAGCTGCATGTAATGAATGTCATACAAAAAAAGAAAAAGGTGCACCCGTAGCTGGAATGGATTTAGCTGGAGGATTTGAGTTTGCTATTAAATCTGGTGGAATTGTAAGATCAGCAAATATTACTCCAGACGTTGAAACTGGAATTGGTAAACTTACGGAGTCGGACTTTCTACAAAAATTCAAACATTATAACGATAGTAGTTATTTGAATCCCACTATCAAAAAGAATACGATTAATACAGTAATGCCTTGGATGATGTACCGAAATATGAAAGAACAAGATTTAAAGGCTTTGTTTACATATATCAAAACTTTCAAACCTGTCAATAATCGAGTAGTGAAATATACCCCAGGGGAATAAATTTTAAAAAAGATGTTTATTTGATTTAGTTAATGTATTTGAATACAGAAGTATTTAATTGGATTTGTATTTTCAAAAGAATAACTTTAAGTGGTAAAACAAGATTGTAAACCTTGCAAATTTTTTTTAGCAAGATGTTGCCTAATAAAATATTGCCAATTACGCCTGCATTATCGAAAGAGTTTTCCTTAAAAACATTAGTCGAGAATAGAACTATTTACAATTTAGAAAACTGTGAACTTAATCTCTTTGAAACCTATAAACAGTCTGAATTAGTTTCATTACGATTTAATGATTTAGTAGTGACTAGTATGTTAAGAGGAAAAAAAATAATGCGCTTATATGATCAACCTGGATTTGAATATGTTCCTGGAGAATCTGTAATTGTTCCTGCTAATGTGGAAATGAAAATCGATTTTCCTGAAGCTGCCATGGAAAACCCAACGCAATGTTTGGCACTTGCCATAGATAATAAGAAAATCCTTGATACTTTACAACTTCTAAATGAAAAGTACCCAAAAGAGGGGAGGAACGATTATTGGAAATTGGATGAAAGAAATTTCTTTTTTTACAATAATGCAGAATTGGCATTTACGGTTCATAAACTGATTAATATTTGTCAAAGTACCTCAATTACTAAAGATGTGTTAGCCGATTTAACCTTACAGGAATTGCTAATACATATAGCACAATGCCAAAATTTAAAAGATGTACGTGAAGGCGATTTAAATAAAACACATCCCCATTTGTCTTTTATCATCAACCACATTCGTCAGAATATTAATGTAAAATTATTCTTACCTGATATTGCTAAAATGGCAAGCGTAAGTTCTGCTTCTTTATATAGAATGTTTAAGACAGAATTGGGAATTAGTCCGATTGAGTTTATTGTTTTAGAAAGAATAAAATTAGCAAAACGATTATTAAAGGATAAACATATTTTTATAAAAAATGTTTCTTATGAAGTAGGGTTTGATGATTGCAACTATTTTATAAGAGCTTTCAAACAGCACGAAGGAATTACGCCTAAACAATATCAACAACTGAATTTAAATAATTAGTTTTCCATTTGTTTTAAGGGAGCTAAATTAATTAATTCTTCTTCAGTAAATAATTTCGATTGTGTTAGGAAACGTAACCCCATGGGTATTTCTAAAGAAAAACTAGAACCTCTTCCCTCTGTGATATGAATATGTAATTGTGTATATTTCCAATATTCAAATTGATCTTTGTTCATCCAGAATTCACATCCTTCAATCTCACCTAAACAAATATCACTATTGCCTATAATGAAGTCTCCTTTTTCAAAACACATTGGTTGTGATCCATCGCAACAACCTCCGCTTTGGTGAAACAATAATTCTCCAAATTTAAATTTTAGTTCCTGCACTACTTTTTTTGCTTCTTCGCTTATTGTTACTCTTGCAATCATAATTAAAGTTATAAAAATACCGATAGGAAATCCCACCGGTATTTATTTTCGACTACTATCTATTGCCGCTAAAAAAAGCCCAGCTTATTCTTACTATAAGAAATTAACATGTTTTTGGTTTGGCGATAATAACCCAACATCATCTTATGGTTTTCTCTTCCAAATCCAGATTTTTTGTAACCTCCAAATGGAGCATGGGCTGGATAAGCATGATAACAGTTCACCCAAACACGACCAGCTTGAATAGCTCTAGGTACTTGATATAATTCATGTGCATCTCTTGTCCATACTCCCGCGCCTAAACCATACAAAGTATCGTTTGCAATGGCAATTGCTTCTTCGGTTGTTTTGAATGTAGTAACACAAACAACAGGTCCAAATATTTCTTCCTGAAAAATGCGCATTTTATTATGCCCCTTGAAAAGAGTTGGTTGAATATAATATCCACCAGCTAGGTCTCCTTCTAATTTATTGACTTCGCCGCCACAAAGCAATTCTGCTCCTTCTTCTTTTGCTAACTTTAAATAAGATTGGATTTTTTCATACTGATCATTGGAAGCTTGTGCACCCATCATGGTATCAGAATCTAAAGGATTTCCAACTTTAATTGCTTTAGTTCTTTCAATTACTCTGCTCATGAATTTATCATAGATGCTCTCATGAACCAAAATACGTGATGGGCAAGTACAAACTTCCCCTTGATTCACTGCAAATAATACAGCACCCTCAATCGCCTTATCGAAGAAATCATCATCATGATCTGCTACAGAAGGGAAAAATATGTTGGGAGATTTTCCACCCAATTCCATGGTTACTGGAATTAAATTTTCAGAGGCGTATTGCATAATTAATCTTCCTGTAGTGGTTTCTCCAGTAAAAGATACTTTAGAAATACGAGGAGATTGAGCCAAAGGCTTTCCTGCTTCAGGTCCAAATCCGGTTACGATATTAATAACTCCAGCAGGAACAATATCTTTAAGCAATTCCATTAAACACATGATAGAAGTAGGTGTTTGTTCTGCAGGTTTAACTACCACACAACATCCAGCTGCTAATGCTGGTGCTATCTTCCAAACTGCCATTAACATTGGAAAATTCCAAGGTATAATCTGACCAACTACACCAAGAGGTTCATGTATTACAATGCTTACCGTTGTCTCATCGTGTTCTGAAATAGTTCCTTCTTCAGCGCGAATTACTCCAGCAAAATAGCGGAAATGGTCAATACAAAGTGGTAAGTCAACATTTACTGATTCACGTATTGGTTTACCGTTATCAATAGTTTCTACTGTTGCGAGGTATTGCAAATTTGCTTCCATGCAATCTGCAATTTTATTGAGGATAGATGCTCTATGAGCAGCAGATGTTTTACTCCAGGTTTTAAAAGCAATATGAGCAGCATCAAGTGCTAACTCAATATCTTCTTTGCCTGATCTTGCTGCTTTGGTAAAGACTTTACCATCAATTGGACTTGAATTTTCGAAATACACTCCATTAACAGGGGGTACAAATAGCCCACCGATAAAATTATCGTAATGAGGCTTAAAATTAGGTTTTGGCTGCGGCATATCGTTTGTTTTAAATGGTGATACAACAGTAATAAATAAATAATTTCTGTAATAGCACTATTCAATCAAATGATAGCATTGAATGGTTTAGAAGTATAAAATTCTATTTGTTAGAAGGATATTTTAGCAAATTCTTGGTAATTGTTCTCCAGTTAAATAACCAACAACCCTGTGTCCGCCAATTCTACTTTTCATCATTACTTTACCTGCATGAGAATCTGTTACTTCCCCTATGATTCTAGCATTTATTCCATTTTCATCTTTTTGTAAAAGTGACAATGCTTTTTGAGCACCCCCTTTTTTTACAATGGCTACAAATAGTCCTTCATTGGCAACGTATAAAGGATCTAGTCCAAGCATTTCACAAGCGCCTTCAACTTGTTCATCAATAGGAATACTATTTTGATCAATCATAAATCCTAATTTTCTGATTTCTGCTAATTCATTTAAAACGGAAGCTAGTCCACCCCTTGTTGGGTCGCGCAAAAACTTAATATCTTCCCCTAATTCGTCTATTAAAGCGATAATGGTATGATTCAGATTAATTGAATCACTTACAATATCCGTTTCAAATTCTAAACCTTCTCTTTTACTCATAATGGCAATACCATGTTGCGCTATATTTCCAGAAAGAATAATTTGATCACCAACTTCAATTCGATTATGATGAATATTGGCTTTTGGATGTATGATTCCAATACCAGAGGTATTTATAAATATTTGGTCACCTTTACCTCTTTCTACCACTTTAGTATCTCCAGTAACAATTTTAACGCCTGCTTTATCAATAGCTCTTTTGATGCCATTTAAAACGATCCAAAATGATTTCATAGTCATTCCTTCTTCAATGATAAAGGCCAGAGAAAGGTATTTTGCTTCTGCGCCACACATCGCAAGATCATTTACAGTTCCATATATAGCAAGTTCACCAATATTACCCCCAGGAAAAAAAATTGGAGAGATGACATAGCTATCTGTACTGAATGCAGTTTTCCCTTCAAGAGAAAAACTTGCTCCATCATGTTGTTGATCGAGTAGATCATTTTTTAAAATGTCAAATACCCCACTCTGTAATAATCGATGAGTTAATAAGCCTCCGCTGCCATGACCAAGTGTAATAACATCAAAGTCGAATTTTGGCATTGGGCATGATAACTGAAAACTATTTTGATTTGTCAATGGGTTCAATTTATTAATCATGCAATATATTATTGTGCAATGGTATCCGAACTATAATGATAATAGGCAGCACATGCTCCTTCGCTACTAACCATGGGCGCTCCAAGTGGGTGTTCAGGTTTACATTTGGATCCAAAATTTGGACATTGTTTTGGCTTCTTTAAGCCCTTCATGATATCACCACTGATGCACTCTTTATTTTCTTCAGCAAATGGGATATCAATATGAAATTTTAATCTTGCATTATATAATTTATAACGTTCATTTACTTCAAATCCGCTTTGGGGAATAGATCCAATTCCTCTCCAAACTCGATCACTAATAGAAAACACTTTTTGAATTGTGTCTTTGGCCATTTTATTTCCTTCTCTTAAAACAGCTCTTGAATATTGATTTTCTACTTTATATTCTTCTTTTTCGAGTTGATTTACAGCCATTAAAATTCCCTGTAAAAGATCTACTGGCTCGAAGCCCGTTACCACAATTGGAATTTTATATTTTTCTGCTACAGGATAATACTCCTCTAATCCCATAATTGTACAAACATGGCCTGCAGCTAAAAAGGCATCAATTACGTTTGCTTCATCGCTCAAAATAGCTTCCATGGCAGGAGGCACTAAAACATGTGAGGCAAGTATGCTGTAATTAAGTAAGTTTTGCTGAGCAGCATGAACTACACTAAGTGCGTTTGCTGGTGCCGTAGTTTCGAAACCTACGGCAAAAAAGATTACTTCTTTGTTAGGGTTTTGTTTCGCTAATTCTACAGCTTCTAATGGAGAATAAAGAATTCTAACATCGGCACCTGCGGCTTTTGCTTCCAGTAAACTTTTTTTGCTGCCAGGTACCCTAAGCATATCCCCAAAAGAACATAAAATATGATTGGGTTGTTCTGCAAGCCAAACTGCTTCGTCAATTACACTAACACTAGTTACACAAACCGGACAACCGGGGCCATGCACCATGGTTATTTTTTCAGGTAACATATCCAATATGCCATTCTTCACCAAGCTATGAGTTTGACCGCCACAAATTTCCATTAGCGTCCAATTTTTTGTGGTAATGCGATGAAGTTCTTGAATATATTCTTTTACCAATTCAGGATCGCGGTATTCTGATAAAAATTTCATGTTTAAGAATTATTTTTTATAGAATCTGGTGTATTTAATTCTTCCACTTCTCCCATACTCTTTAAATAACTAAAAGTGAGTTTGGCTTCTTCCTCATCCACTATATTAATTGCAACGCCTACATGTACTAACACATAGTCACCAACAATTGCTTCGGGGACCATATACAGACTAACTTCTTTCAGGATACCACCAAAAGAAACTTTTCCTTTTCTGAAAGTTTCATCCAGTTGTTCCGTGATAGCGATGATTTTTCCTGGAATTGCTAAGCACATAGTTTATAATTTATAGTGAGTTATAATGCTAATTAGTTTTCTAGATTATGATATTTTTCCAAATTTACTAAACCAAGCCATCTGCCCCATGCTGATACATTCGTCATTAGGACTTAACTGTACATGAAAATAGAGTTGCCTTTTGTGTTGGAGGATTTCAAGGATCATATCAACCAATAATGCGTTTTGAAATACGCCGCCACTAAATGCAATTTTATCTATAAAAAAATGATTACTTGTTCTAGCAATAGCTTTTGCTAATGAGTAGAAAAATTTCCAGGCTATTAATTCATTTACTTCTTTTTGAAACCAATCATGTATTAATTCGTTTATCAATACTGTCCAATCAAATTCACCCTCTATTAAAGGTAAGTGGTAATAATCATAACTATGGGTCTTACATCTTTTTGCTAAAGCCTCTAAAAGCATGGCAGCTTCACCTTCATAAGTACATACGGGTATTAATCCTAAAATACATGCTACTGCATCAATTAATCTACCCATACTGCTAGTATAAACTAAGTTAGTCTGACGAATAACCTGCTGATAATATTGCCATTCTTGTATGGTAAAATATTTTTGAATTAAGCTTTGTGCAAGAGGTAAATTTTGTAACACACTTAATGCAGATAACCTTGGCTCTTTACTCATTTTGTCGCCCATTAACTGGGGAAAATATTTTAAATGAGCAGCTCTTTTAATTTCTCCTTGATCAAATATGAAAACTTCGCCACCCCATATTTTTTCATCTGTCCCAAATCCTGCGCCATCCCAAATAATACCAAGTATTGGTTCTTTTAAATCTAATAGTTTATTTTCTGCCATCACAGCAGCAAAATGTGCTTCATGATGTTGGATACTCCAAATTTTTGTAGAATGGTTAAGAGACAATTCTAAACCTTTTTCTGAAACAAAATATCTTGGATGTTTATCAATTAATATTTGCTTTGGTTTAAAATCAATTAAACTGGAAACATGATTCAATGCTGCATTGAAACTGTCTTGTGATTCAACTGATTCCTGATCTCCTAGAAATTGACTGATGAAAAGCATTTGGTCTTTTGAAATAGCGAATGCTGCTTTTAATTCCGCCCCCATTGCCAAAGTCTGAGAAGGTAAATGGTTAATCGGAATAGGATAATAATTTGGTGCAAGTCCACGACTTCTTCTGATAATTATTTTTTGACCTCGATTACTAATCTGCAAAACAGAATCATCTTGTGGTGCTACTATTTCACGGTCATATGTTAAGATAAAGTCGGCTATAGGAGATAAATTATTAATAGCATCCTCATCTTTATAAATAATGGGAGAGCCACTGATATTGGCAGAAGTTGCAATTAAAGGCTTTCCAAATTTGTCTGCAATTAATTGTAGTAGCGCCGATGAAGGTAACATAGCACCAATGCCATTTAATTTTGGTGCAATGTTATTTGCACAAATACCATTTTCAGGATATGATTTTAAGGAGCATAAAACAATTGGTGTAGACTTGTCTTTGAGTGCAGTTAACTCTAATGGACTTATAGCTAAGTCAGCAATTGCCATCTCTATATCTGCATAAAGAATGGCGAATGGTTTACTCGGCCTGAATTTTCGTTCTCTTAATTCTGTAATGCTTTGTGCATTAGTTGCATCACATAAAAGATGGTAGCCCCCAATACCTTTTATTGCCAAAATTTTACCCTCTTTTAAAAAATTAACAAGTGCATCCAAATATTTTTTTTGATGGAATTTAATCTCAGTTCCATCTTTTTGATAAAGATGCATTTGTATGCAACAATCCGAGCAACTATTGGTTTGGCTATAATAGCGGAGATCCTTAATGTCATCATATTCTAATGAACAACTCTTACATTGTTTAATTGAATTCATAGTGGTATTCTCTCGGTCGTAAGGAAACTTATTTGTTATTGAATACCTAGGACCACAATTAACACAAGTTGTAAATGGGTATTGGTACCTTTTATTATTAGCTGATTTAATTTCTCTTCTGCAATCATCACAAAGTGAAATGTCGGGTGTAATTAGTAATTGAACAGTATGATTACTATTACTCTTTTGAATATAAAAACCTTTCTTTAAAATGGAGTTGTATACTGTTTTTTGGTGTGATGTTATAAGTGCCTGCACTGGGGGATTTTGAATGATGGAGTGATAAAATTCAGTTATATCATCTTCCTTACCCGAACAATAAATATGAACACCATCTAGTCCATTATTAACGTAGCCATCCAAATTGTATTTTGATGCTAGCTTATGCACCCAAGGTCTAAAGCCCACACCCTGAACTAGACCAGTGATATGAATATGAAAAGCCTGCATGAAAAAAGTTTTAAGCAGGAGTTAATACTTTACTTTTTAACCAGTCGTACCATTGTTGCATTCCTTCACCACTTGTACAACTTAATTCGATAATCTCAAGGGAAGGGTTAATTTTTCTGGCGTATTCTTTTGCCTTCTCTACATCAAACTTAACATAGGGGAGAAGATCAATTTTATTGATGATACAAAGAGTAGAAGAGTGAAACATGTCGGGATACTTTAATGGCTTATCGTCACCTTCTGTTACACTAATCACTACGGCTCTTTCCTGTTCTCCTAAATCGAACATAGCGGGACATACTAGGTTACCAACATTTTCTATAAATAAAATACTATCTGCTTGTAGTTTCATTCCTTGAACTGCATGTAACACCATGTGCGCGTCTAAATGGCAACCCTTACCTGTATTTATTTGAGTAACTTTTGTACCAGTGGCATGAATGCGATCTGCATCATTAGCTGTCTGTTGATCTCCTTCAATAACTGCAAAAGAAAGACTGCCCTTTAAATCTGTCAGTGTCTTTTCTAATAGACTTGTTTTACCTGATCCTGGAGAACTCACTAAATTAATTGCAAGGATATTTCGACCTTCAAAGAAGCCTCTATTTCTTGCAGCTAAAAGGTTGTTTTCTTGTAAGATGTCCTGTTCAACATCAATAATGGTCTTGCCATTTTTTGAGGAGTTTTCATGGTTATGCCCATGCTCGTGTTCGTGGTGAGAAGTGGGGCTACACCCGCAGGTTGCACACATATAGTTCTATTTAAATCTACTAATCTGGTAATACTAAGGATTTCAATTTTAATTCTTTGCCACTGATTATAACTGCCAGATGGCTGTTACAGTTGGGGCAACTGTCGTATAACTGTAACATATCAAAATATGTATCACAGTCAGAACATTTTGCCTTCCCTTCAATTCGATTTACTTTTTTTGTCGCATTCTCTAATATAGTTCTTTTTATGCCTTGTTTCCAGGCAAATTCGAAAGAATCCATTTCAATGCCAGAGATACAACCAATATCTAATTCTATTTCTTCAATAGCGGAAGCATGATGTTTGGCTGCCTGCTTGGTAGCTAAATCAACAATACTCATCACAATGGATAGTTCGTGCATGTGAGTGCTACTTTTCTAAGATTTGATCTTTCTCCGTTCTCTGATAATGTACACAGTTACTGCTACTAAGACACCTAAAGTAATAATGGCATGTTGCGGCTCAGAAAAATAGTGAATTATGGTATAACCATCTGTTTCACCATGACCAGGATGCGCCCAAGTTAATACTGGTAAGAGAAATGCAAGAGAAGCAGTTATTTTTTTCATACAGAAAATTTTATATGGTTTCTTCTGCAATGTAATTAATCAATATGCCTATAAACATGATTAAAGTCATATTGATTTGTGATAAGGGTCATGAAGGAACCATCAACAGAAAACTACTTTGTGTTAGCATTTACCAATTAAAATCAAAATTTATGTCTAACGAGCTTGTTCCAATGAAACAGCCTACTTATTATGAAGAGGTAGAACGCAAGGGTTATAGCCGACGCGACTTTCTTCAGTTTGTAAGTATGATGACTGCCTTTATCGGTCTTGAAAATTCAGCGATGGGTCAGGTAGCTACAGCACTTGAAACTCAACCCAGACTACCTGTTATATGGTTACACTTTCAGGAGTGTACCTGTTGTAGTGAAAGCTTTATCAGGTCATCACATCCGATTGTTGCTGATATTCTTCTCGATAAGATTTCTTTAGATTATACCGAAACATTAATGGCCGCTTCTGGATTTCAAGCAGAAAAATGTTTACAGGATACCATGACTAAATACAAGGGTAAATATATATTATGTGTAGAAGGTAGTGTGCCAATGGGTGCAGATGGTGTTTATTGTATGATTGGTGGAAAGACCTCTCTCCAAATTTTGGAAGAAGCAGCTGAAAATGCTCAAGCTATTATTGCCTGGGGTAGTTGTGCAAGTAATGGTTGTGTGCAATCGGCTAGACCAAATCCAACTAAAGCAACTCCGATACATAAATTAGTAAAAGGTAAACCAGTTATTAAAGTGCCTGGTTGTCCTCCAATTGGAGAAGTAATGGCAGGTGTAATTGTTCACTTACTTACTTTCGGACGGATTCCTGAACTAGATAAATTAGGACGTCCAAAAGCATTCTATAGTAAGAGGGTTCACGATACTTGTTATCGTCGTCCTTTCTACGATGCAGGTTTATATGTAGAAACCTTTGATGATGAAAATGCTAGAAAAGGATATTGTTTATATAAAGTAGGTTGTAAAGGACCTTCTACTTATAATGCTTGTGGTGTGATGAAATGGAATAATGGAACAAGTTTCCCTATCCAATCTGGCCACCCTTGTATTGGTTGCAGCGAAGAGAACTATTGGGATAATGGTAGATTATATGAAAGAGGGTCTTCATTTGCAGGGTTTGGAATTGAAGCCAATGCCGACAATGTTGGAAAAGTTGCATTGGGTGTAACAGCCGCCGCTTTAGCTGGACACGCTGTAATGACCAATGTACGCAAGAAAAAACTGATTCTAGATCTTGAAGAAGAAGGCAAACAAAGCGAACACGAATTAAAATCTTAATAACTAATTATACAAATTCACTTTATGAGTAAGAGAATTGTTGTAGACCCGATTACCAGAATAGAGGGACACCTGCGCATAGAAGCAGATATCGAAAATGGTAAAATCAAAGATGCTTTTAGCAGCGGTACGATGGTACGTTTGCTGGAAGAAATTTTAAAAGGCCGTGATCCAAGAGATGCATGGGCTTTTGTAGGAAGGGTTTGTGGAGTATGTACTTCCACACACTCATTAGCATCTGTACGTTGTGTAGAAGATGCTTTGGGAATTAATGTTCCAGCCAATGCAGAACTGGTTCGTAACATTATGTTCTGTGCTTTATATATGCACGATCACGTTGTGCATTTTTATCATTTGCATGCAATGGATTGGGTTGATGTGGTAAATGCTTTGCAGGCAGATCCTAAGAAAACATCTGAATTGGCTCAAAGCATTTCAAAATGGCCTAAGAGTTCTCCTGGATATTTTAGTGATATTCAAACACGTGTTAAAAAATTTGTAGCAAGTGGCCAATTGGGAATATTTGCGAATGGTTATTGGGGCCACCCGGCATATAAATTACCTGCAGAAGTAAACTTGATTGGTTTAGCACACTACTTAGAAGCTTTGGAGTGGCAGAAAGAAATTGTAAAAGTGCATGCAATATTTGGAGGTAAAAATCCACACCCTAATTATTTAGTTGGAGGTATGGCATGTGCAATTGGTATTGATGATGTGAGTGGTATTAATGCTGAACGTTTAGCAGAAGTAGAACAATTATTGAAACAAGGTAAAGAGTTCATAGAGCAGGTCTATATCCCAGATTTAATGGCTATTGCATCTTTCTATAAAGATTGGGGTGCAATTGGTGGTGGAATAGGAAACTATTTAGTGTATGGAGATTTACCAACCAATGGTATTAAAGATCCGAAAGGATATAAATTCCCAGCAGGTGCCATTTTGAATAAAGATGTTAGTAAGGTATACGAAGTGGATTTACGTAAAGATGATGAGGTACAAGAATATATTACCAACTCTTGGTATGAATATAATGGAGGAAACAATGTTGGATTACATCCTTGGAAAGGTGAAACTAATATCAAATACTCTGGACCTAAACCTCCTTTCCAACATCTTAATACCAATGAGAAATATAGTTATCTTAAAACACCAAGGTGGAAAGGCCATGCTATGGAAGTTGGACCACTTTCTCGTATGTTGGTAGGTTATGCAAGTGGCAGACCTGAATTTAAAGAAGTGGTTGATAAAGCTTTAAAAGATTTGAATGTTCCAATTACAGCATTATTCTCAACACTTGGAAGAACTGCAGCACGTGGATTAGAATGTAAGTTAGCTGCAGGATGGTCTTTAGAGTTTTTTGACCAATTAATTGCAAATATAAAAAAAGGAGATATTAAAATGGCAGAGACCAGCAATTTTGATCCTGCAACTTGGGCTAAACATTCTTTTGGTGTAGGTCATGCTGAAGCGCCACGTGGAGCACTTGCACATTGGATTAATATTGACGATCAGAAAATTTCAAACTATCAATTAGTAGTTCCAACAACATGGAATGCTTCTCCAAGAGATTCAAAAGGTCAGTTATCTGCTTATGAATCATCATTAATAGGAACACCTGTTGCTAACGAACAACAACCATTAGAAATTCTGCGTACCATACATAGTTTCGACCCTTGTATGGCATGTAGTGTTCACTTATACGATGAAGATGGTAAAACCATTAGCAGAATAAGTGTAGTGGGTGAATAGTTCATTAACAATTAAAAATTAACGGATGAAAACGAAATTTTTGCATGTTCATCGGTTGCGTCGTGTATATGTTTGGGAATTGCCAGTGCGCTATTACCATTGGTTAAATGCCTTAGCAATCATTGTACTGATTGTAACTGGGTTCTTTATTGCTAATCCTTTGGCGATACTCAGTCACCAAGAAGCAGCCAATCAATATACTATGGGTTGGGTACGCTTAATACATTTTATCGCCTCCTATATTTTCTTTTTTAATTTCTTATTCCGAATTTATTGGGGTTTTGTTGGAAATAAATATGCAAACTGGAAACAGTTCATACCAACAACAAGAAAATTTTTCAAGGAAATGTGGACTGTCTTTAAAATAGATATTTTGATGATGCGTGGAAAAGAACATATCAGTGTAGGGCATAATGCAATGGCAGGATTTATTTACTTTTTTACATTTCTTGCTTTTTTAGTACAGTGCTTAACAGGGTTTGGATTATATGCATCAATGGGAACTTGGTGGTTACCAAAATTGTTTGCCTTTGTTCCTGCTATGTTGGGTGGCGATATTCTAACAAGATCTATTCACCATTGGTCAATGTGGTTCTTTATTCTATTTGCTGTTATCCATGTGTATCTTGTGTTTTATCACGATTATGTGGAAGGCCGAGGTGAAATAAGTAGCATGGGTGGTGGATGGAAATTTATTGAAGAAGAAGTATTTCAAAATGAAGAGCATCATACTCCAAATGAACCAAAAAAATAATGCATGTTAAAGAAGTCTGACCTTTTAATTTTGGGTATTGGAAACTATCTGATGGGGGATGAAGGTGTGGGTGTTCAAACTGCTATTGCAATGCAGAAATTGCCTATTGCAAATCAAGTTGATGTTGTTGATGGTGGAACTGGTGGTTTTCATTTATTAGAATTTTTTGAAGTTCATGACAAAGTGATTTTGATTGATGCAACACTTGATAATAATGAACCTGGCACCATTCGTTTAATTCAACCAAGATTTGCCAAAGATTTTCCAAGGGCAATGAGTACGCATGATATTGGGTTGCGAGATATGGTAAATGCCTTGCAGCTGATGGACAAAATGCCTGAAATATATTTGTTTGTAGTAAGCATAGAATCTATACAGCAACAGGGTATTGAACTGACTTACGCTATTGAGAAAACCATTCCTATATTAATTGAGAAAGTATTAGAACTAGCCAAACAACTTCAAGAAAAACCGGTTTTGATTTAATCTATACCACCTTAATTAAAATTTAAGCTTCATCTTTACTTTCGAGAAAAGATGAAGCATTTTAATTTCTCTTGGGTAACTATCTTTGGCATTCACTAAAAATTAAATAGTTGGTTCAATTATTAGATAATCCCATTTGGAATTCGCTGAATACCGTAGATGCAAAAATGAATTTGGGAACTAAAGACGTTGCCATTTATTCTTCCGAAACCTCACCTTTTGTGGGCCTGAAAGAATGGGATAAACAATCGCAGGAAAATCTATACAACTTTTTACCAGCTGAAAGAACTGTTTCCACTCTAATAGCATCACCTTTTAATCTATCAGATAAATGGGAATTAATTTTTTCACTTGGATTATTTCAAATGGTTTGCAAAGAGCCAATACCTTTTAAAGGCGCTATGGCATCAATACAACCTTTAAGTAATCTGCATATTCCATCAATGATAGAATTAACTGCACTTACTAAACCAGGACCATTTACTCAACGAACGATTGATTTTGGTAATTATGTGGGTATATTTAAAAATGAGCAGTTGATTGCTATGGCGGGTGAACGGATACATCTTTCAGAGTTTACAGAAATAAGCGCCGTATGCACACACCCATCCTATGTAGGTAATGGTTATGCAGCTTTTCTAATTGACCACCTTTCTCAGGATATTCAAAGTAAAGGGAAGTCTGCTTTTTTGCATGTCAGACAGGATAATCAACGTGCATTTAATTTGTATAAGGGTCTAGGATTTGAAATCCGATCTGATATGTATTTTGCTGTGATGAAGCCCAAAAAATAATATTTCTTTCAAGACTGATTTCATTGCTTGACTAGTAATTTGCAGGTTTGTTCTTAAATTCGCTGATATTTAATATTTATTTTATCAATCTAAAGCTGAAGAAGCAAGATTGGATAATAGACTAAGTCATTTAGAATGAGAGTTATAAAGAGTTATCCTGTTGTGTTTTTCCTTTTTGCAATGTTAATGGGGAAACAAAAATGCTTCGCTCAAAGAGATGCACGGTATCCTATACCAACTGGTAATATCAATCAACTTTTTTTCGTTCAAAGGGACCCCAATATTAATACCCTGATTTATGAATTGAACATAAATAATGGGTTATTAAATGAACAAGAGCCAGTTCATGTATTTTGGATACGGTATGCAGAAAAAGGACAGCATGATGATCTCAATTATATTCAGCGAAATTTTGCTTACGGTATTAAATCTAAAATGATCAGCAAGGATAGCTTTGAAATACATTTTGTTTCTTATAAGAAAAAAAAGATGTATTTGAGAAAATCAACTGATGATAAGTTCTATGTATTCACGGATATCAATAAAAAGCAGGCTATTTTAAAACAGGTTTTTATTAGAGTAAATGGGGGGTCATTTTGGCTTCCTAATATTCAATATGTTGAATTGAAAGGCGTTGATCCTATTACGGGGTTAGAAGTTGTTGAAAGGATGAAAATTTAAAGACAAAAGTTTAATGTTTGTTTTTAAATTTTTATCGAGATGCAATTTTTCTCCCCCAATTAATTAGAAAAGGAAGTTTGTTAAATCGGTAATGAAAAAAGGGCTGGTACTTTGGTTGAAATGATTCGTAAAATTCCTTGATCCCTTTTCTTTCTGATCCTTCAAAATCAAGTATTAATGCTTCTTCGCTAAATTCCTGTATAATTTTGTCTAACAAAAAATGATTTGCTGCAAATGAGCGACCAATTGAGTTTGTTGAGTTTAATAATAGATATAATCTTTTTTCATCCTTCAATAAAAGCGCCATTGACAACACTTCATTTGTTGTTTCAGAGTACACATAACGTGTGATACATTTATTTCTTTCTGATAATTCTAAACAGGTATTTGATAAATTTTGAAAAGTACTATTCTCGTATTTTTTAAAACGATTTTGATATTGCAAATAAAATTGATGAATAGAGTCTTCAATTTTAAAATCAACCTCATAAATAAGCTTGTGTTTCTGAGATTTTTGTAAATTCTTTATTAATTCATTTGTATAGTTTGAAAATATTTTTGGATAAGAATTTTCTAGGTTAAGAATGTAATTTGTCTTTTCCTCGTATTCTATTTGATTTAAGATTTCTCTATTTTGATAATTAAAAAACAGATCTCCAAATTTTGCAAATTTAAAAATGCTTTTTAAAATTTCTGGAAAGTTGATATTGGAAAGATCTCCGAAAAAACCTAACTGTTGAATGAATTCAGGTGCATATAAATATTTAATTCCCCATTTTCTTCTCCAAGGTAAAGGGAGAATAGTTTGGTAATCATTTATTATTAAGCCAGACCAATGGTCGCATTGATTGGTAAGAAAAGAATAATCTGCATAAATCAAAGAGTTGCCACTTTTTTCAATACAATTATTCCATTTATCGGCATCAATTTTATTGGAAGGCAATATCTGGATTCTGTTTCCCATTTGCTTCTTTATTATTTGTTATCGGCTTATTTCCCTTTCCCTAAAAGGATAATGCGAATGGTATGAATCATAATTTTGAAGTCGAGTAAAAGTGAGATATTCTCAATATACATTAGATCATATTTCATTCTTTCAATCATTTCATCAATTGAAGAGGCATAGCCAAATTGAACCATTCCCCAAGAAGTTAGTCCTGGCTTTACTTTAAGTAGATAACGATAGTATGGAGCCTTTTTTAAAATAGAGTTGATATATATTCTTCTCTCTGGTCTTGGACCTACGAAGCTCATGTTGCCAATTAAAATATTCCACAACTGTGGAAGTTCATCAATCCTCCATTTGCGCATCAATCTTCCCCATTTAGTAATTCTTATATCATTGTCCGAAGAAAGGGCTGCGCCATTTTTTTCAGCATTTGAATTCATACTTCTAAACTTATAGATATCAAATGTGCTCCCTTTTAATCCTACTCGTTCTTGACAATAAATAATATTACCTGGGGATGAGATTTTTGTAATTATGGCTACTAAAAGCAATAATGGACTTAATACAATCAGATTTAAGATGGAAAAACTAATGTCAAATAGTCTTTTAATATTTTTTTGCCAGTAGGGAAGTAGTTCGGTTTCTAAATCGATTAGTGTAGCACCAAATACATTGTTCGTCTTTACAGAACCCGAAATTATATCAATCATATTTGGAGCAATTTTGATATGCACTTCTTTTTCTATTAGCGTATTTATAATCTTCTCCGCTTCTTGGTATTGTTTTTTATCGACCGAAATAATTACCTGGTCAATTTTTTCTTTGTCAATAATTTTGTTTAAATCAACAACATTCCCAAGACAATTCAAATACTCGGATAATCCGTTGTTCGATTCGTTTTGTGTGTTTAAATATCCTATGGGTTTAAAGCCCAGGTATGAAAAATTCTTAATTAATTCTTTGTAGATAATTACAGCATCAAGATTATTTCCAATAATCAAAGTATTGAAACATACTTTTTTTTGAATTATATCTCTTTTTATTTTTTCAAGTATCAAAGCACGTCCAATAAAAATTATTGAAAATTGAATGAGTAGGTAGATGCTTAAAAATGCTACACTATTATTGGGAAAGTTAAGCATCCAAATAACTAGTATTCCAATAGTAGAATTTATAATGGTATCTGTTAATTCGTTTAATCTTGATTTTTGATATAGCGATTTCTGATAACTCCCAAGTAATAAATACCAAGAAACCCATACCATAGGAATTAAAACAAATTCCTTTATAGTTGGATTAGAAAAGAAAGTGTTGGTAGAAATAAAAATGAATTGAATAGGTAGTGCAATGCTTTTGAATAGGAACCAACTGATTATTGAGAATATATAATCGCTTAGTGCATAAATGGTACTATTCCTAAAATTGTTTTGCATTTACTTTAAACCAGTATACTGGTACTATTAATTTTTTCCAGTATTTGGTGTGCCACTTCCATTGCCAGGAACCCATCTAATTCACTAACCACAGTAGGTGTATTATTTTCAATTGAATCAACAAATGATTGGAGTTCCAGTTTAATGGCGTTTTGTTGATTAATGATTGGATTTGCAATGGCAATCGTCTTTTTCCCATTTTGTGTTTCAATATCGAATGAGAAAACATTGGTGTCTTCAGGTTGCTTTAATTTGATGATTTCAGTTTTCTTTTCAAGGAAATCAATACCAATATAAGAGTTGGGTTGGAATAGGCGCATTTTCCGCATCTTTTTCATACTGATTCTACTACTGGTTAAATTGGCTACGCATCCATTATTAAATTCGATACGAACATTTGCAATATCAGGGGTGTCAGTCATAACGGCTACTCCACTTGCTGAAATATGTTTTACATCACTTTTTACAAGACTTAAAATGATATCGATATCATGTATCATTAAATCGAGGATAACACTTACTTCAGTCCCTCTCGGATTAAATTGAGCAAGTCTGTGTACTTCTATGAACATGGGGTTTAAATTCATTCCCTTCAAAGCTAAAAAAGCTGGATTAAACCTTTCCACATGGCCTACTTGCACTTTTACATTTGCTTCCCTAACAATATTTACAATATCTCTACCTTCTTGGATAGTATTTGCTAAAGGCTTTTCTACAAAAACATGTTTTCCTTTTCTTATAGCCTGCATACAGACTGCATAATGGTGGTCTGTGGGAGTAATTACATCAATAATATCACAGGCATCCATCAATTTATCTTCATCCATAAAACGTTTCAGGCCGTATTGTTCAATGACCTGATTTGCATTGTCATTGTTAGGATCAAAAAATCCAACCAATTTCACACCCTCTATTTCTTTCCAATTATTGAGGTGGAATTTTCCTAAATGCCCCACTCCAAAAACACCAACTTTAAGCATATTTCTTCCGATTTATAGCGATAAAGGTAGTTATTCAAATGTGTAAAAATGGATTGTTTTGAAGTTGTGGATAGTTTACCTTTTCTGATGTTTTTATTGAAACATTTCATAGGTTTTGACATTTGTAAGCGTGTGCGGGTCTTCTAAAGTCTTTGCACAAGCCTCAGAATGGGGTAATTCGTACTTGAAAAAGAATTCCATGGTATGAATTTTACCTTGGTAAAATTCAAGGCTATTGGATTTAAAATTTGCATCTTTAATTTTTTGTGCAGCTACTACCGCCATTTTCAACCACTGCCAAGCAATAATAATATGTCCTGCCATTTCCATAAATACTGTTGCATCAGAAAGGTATCTTTCAATATCACCTTTCATCGCAAAACCGGAGAGGTGGATAAGCACTTTAGCCATTCTTTTTAATTCAAGATCTAAAGCATTTGAATATGGAGCCAAATTTTCGAAATCATTTGAGGCTTTTAAATCGATAGTAATGGAATTCATTAATAATTGTACCGCTTTCCCATTTTGCATGGTTACTTTTCTACCTAATAAGTCAACTGATTGAATGCCGGTAGTACCTTCATACAATGACATGATTTTCAAATCCCGATAAAGTTGTTGTACCGGGAAATCAGTAGTAAAACCATATCCTCCTAAAGTTTGAATTGCCAATGCGGCTGACCTGCTTCCTTGTTCAGATGCATAGGTTTTAACGATAGGTGTCAGTATTTCTAGAAGCAATAAATAATTTTCTTTTTCCTCACCATTGGAAACATGTACTTGGTCGTAAAGTTTATTACATTCCAATGCAAGTGACAAGGAGCCTTCTGCGATTGATTTTTGTGTAAAGAGCATTCGCTGTACATCTGCATGATTTATGATTAAAGTAGGTGCAATAGTAGGATCTTTTTCTGATGCAGATCTGCCTTGTGGCCTTTCTAAACAATATTGCAAGGAGGCTTGATAAGCAGCCATAGCAACAGATGCAGCACATTGTCCAACACTTATTCTTGCACCATTCATCATTTGGAACATATAGGAAAGTCCTTTATGAGGTTCCCCAACTAAAAAAGCCCTGCAATCATCATTGTCACCAAAAGATAAATGTGTTGTAGAATAACCTCTTTGTCCCATTTTTTGAAAGTCACCTGCACAATGCACATCATTATAACACAAACTCCCATCTTCAGTTGGTCTGAATTTTGGAATAATAAATAAGGATATTCCCCTTACTCCAGCTGGAGCTCCTTCAATTCTAGCAAGAGTTAAGTGTATAAAATTATCAGCAGCTTCATGCTGCCCTCCGGAAATAAATATTTTTTGTCCCTTTACTAAATAATATTCCTTATCTGTTTTTTTAGCAGTAGTGATAATATCCGAAAGTGAGCTGCCAGCTTGTGGCTCAGTTAAAGCCATAGTGCCTTGCCAACGGCCTTCATAGATTGGGGGAACATAGGTATCTATTTGTTTTTGGTTTCCAAAACTGGTAATTAAATCTGCAGCGCCGGTGGAAAGGCCGAGATAACCTTGTACACTATTATTAGCAGCCTGGAAAATATGTTGACCTGTGTTGAAAATCATTTCTGGTAATTGCATTCCACCGTGTTCGAATTTTGCAGATCCTCCAATCCAACTTTGAGCTGCTGCTCCCTGGATAATTTTTTTAAGTTGTGGATGTGTTTTTACGCCACCATTTCCATCATAAGTTGCGGGTTGTTCATCAAAAACTTTAAAGAAGGGATACATTTCTTGGTCAGCCAATTGTTTAGCTGATTCAATAATCATCCAAGCTTGTTCAGAATCAAGATGTGAAAATTTATCATAAGCGAATAGTGATTCAACATGGTGAACATCAAATAAAAGATAACGAAGGAAACCCATGCTGGTATAACGTGACATATTGAAAGATTTGAATGAAATTATTAGATTATTTTAAAAGATCATACTGATTATTTCTGCTACAAATGCTGGTTTTTTTTGACCCTTGATTTCAATAGTACAATTTAAGAAAAGTTTTATGCTGCTATTTGGCATTTCTTCCACATTGTTAATATTAGCCCACATTCTAATCTCGCTCCCAACTTGAACTGGCGAGATAAATCTAGCTTTATTTATGCCGTAGTTTATAAATGAATTGACTTTCCCGATTGAAATAATTTGGTATAAAAAATTGGAAACAAGTGACATGGTTAGATAACCATGTGCGATTGTTTTGCCATTTGGCAAATCAGTTTTTGCTTTTTCAGGATCAATATGAACCCATTGGAAATCGAGGGTTGCTTCAGCAAATTGCTCGATTCTATCTTGATTAATAGTGAGCCATTCTGTTTTGCCAAGGTCTTTTCCAATATTTTTTAAAAGTTCTGATTTGTCATAAAAATGAATTGGACTTATTGAAGTTTCTTCTTTAAATGAATCTCTTGTTGGTCTATTTGAGTTTAGCTCAACTAATGATTCTTCCCAATTTCCAATTTTTATGATAGCCTTTCCAATTACTTTTTGGTCTTGTAAATCTTGAAGTGCTTCTGCGGCATTTTCAAGTGGATATATTTTATGACGATGTTGTTTGATTTTGCCAGATAGCAGCATCGTTAAAAGCTCATTGATATTTTTATAATTTTCTAATGGTTCTTTTTCTGCAAAACTGCCCCAAAAAATACCGAATATCGAACATCCTTTTAAAAGGGCTAGATTGAATGATAATTTAGGGATTATGCCACTGGCAAATCCAACAACAAGATATCTTCCATTCCAAGCTATACACCTAATAGCTATTTCAGCAAGTTCCCCACCAACAGGATCGTATACAATATCAACTCCTTTGTTATTTGTGATTATATTGATTTTTTCCTTTAAATCTGATGATAAATAATTTATAGTAAAATCGGCCCCTTTAGATTTACAGACAGCTAATTTTTCTTCAGTTGAGGCGCAAGCAATTACTATTGCCCCCTTTTGTTTGGCTAATTCCACTGCAGCAAGGCCTACACCACCTGCTGCTCCTAATATTAAAATAGTTTCACCAGATTGTATCTGTGCTTTTTGTTTTAAAGCATAAAAAGATGTTCCATAATTGTATAATGTACCTGCTGCAGTAAACCAATCCATCTTATCGGGGATATGAAATACTCGGTTGGCATCTACTGCGAGTTGTTCCGCGAATCCACCCCAGCAACAAAGTGCAATTACTCGAGTACCAATGAAAAAATTGGTCACATGCTTACCCAATCTAATAATAACACCCGAAACTTCGCCTCCAGGTGCAAATGGGATAATGGGTTTAAATTGATATTTGCCTTGTATAATTAGGTTATCTGGAAAATTTACCCCACAAGCTCTAACAGAGATTAATACCTGATTATCACCAATGATAGGCTCTTCAATATCTTGTAATAACAAACTTTGAGCATTTCCAATTGTTTTACATAACAATGCTTTCATGAAATGGCTTTAATGGGTTAGGGAAATCTAATTTACATGGAATCATTCAAAAAAAAACTTAGGTTGATTCTTTTATGTATATTGCATTAATATTAAAACTAATGTGTTAATATTAATTTCCTGAATTAAAAAAGAACAAATTTGATGTTTTTCTTAGCTTAATTAAATGATATGTTTTTTTATAGATATTTTTTCGATTTTTTAATGACTTTTTTGAGAACATA
>CAIYLW010000038.1 GCA_903927185.1 uncultured Bacteroidota bacterium | reverse complement strand
GTCACTAAACTCAACCTTGTCACCGGTATTACCTTGCAGGTGAGGAACGTACAAACTTTGACCTGCTTGTACTTTAAATTGTTGACCTGCGATTTTTACAACTGCTAACATAGCTTTCCAAAATTAGGACGGCAAAGGTAGTGATTTGCCTTTAATTTTTGCAAACATTTTGGAAATATATTTGTCTTTTTTTATTAAGTGAGGTGGAAATAGCTATAATAAGCATAAAATTGCCTAATTATCGGTTCGAAAAGGGTTTTCTACCCCTATTTTTGTTCTGTTAAACGCGTTTTCTAAGCTAGACATATGAACCTTAAATCACTTTTGGCAAAGCCTTTTGCCAATTATATATATAACAAAACACAAAAATCTGCGCTTTCTGCTCTCGAAGATCAGGACGAGATCCTGAAAAATCTGCTCAAAGTGGGTCGGTTAACAGAATTTGGGAAAGCGCATCATTTTGAGGCAATTAATAGCCATCAGGAGTATAAACAGGCAGTTCCTATTAGAGATTATGAGCAAATAAAGCCCTATATCGAACAGATAAAAGAAGGAAAGCACAATGTACTCTGGAAGGGTAAGCCCATCTATCTGGCTAAGACTAGTGGCACTACAAGCGGGGTAAAGTATATACCCATTACCAAAGAATCAATCCCGAATCATATCAATACTGCCCGAAATGCCATTTTATGTTATATGGGCGAAACTGGGAATACCGCATTTGCAAATGGGAAAATGATATTTTTGAGTGGATCCCCGGAATTAGAGAGGGTTGCTGATATTCCTACCGGTCGCCTTAGTGGCATTGTAAATCATCATATCCCAAGCTACCTTAGATCCAATCAGCTTCCGAGCTATGAAACGAACTGCATAGAGGATTGGGAAACCAAGCTGGATCGTATTGTAAAGGAGACGTTTAATCAGAATATGACGCTCATTAGTGGTATTCCACCCTGGATGCAAATGTATTTTGATAGATTGATTGAAAAAGGAGATAAGAAAATATCAGACCTATTCCCAAATTTTAGTATTATGGTTCAGGGAGGTGTAAATTTCGAGCCCTATAAAGCCAAACTATTCGAAAGTATCGGTAAGAAGATCGATTCTATTGAACTGTTCCCCGCAAGTGAGGGATTCTTTGCTTTTCAGGATAGTCAGCATTCGGAAGGTTTATTATTAAATACCAATAGCGGCATTTTCTATGAGTTCATCCCTGCGGATCAAATCTTCACTGAAAATCCCAACCGTTTAACACTTCGCGATGTGAAAATTGGTGAAAATTATGCCTTAATTATAAATAGTAATGCTGGACTTTGGAGTTATAATTTAGGCGACACCATCAAATTTGTAAGCCTGAATCCCTATCGTCTGGTGGTTAGTGGCAGAATTAAACACTTCATCTCAGCATTTGGAGAACACGTAATTGGCGAAGAAGTAGAATATGCCCTTTTAAAAGCAGCAGATGAACTAAATGTGAGTGTTACTGAATTTACAGTAGCTCCTTTGATACAACAAGGGGAAGGTAAAAGTTATCATGAATGGTTCATTGAATTTGAAAAAGAACCTGAATCAATGTCGGAGTTTGTAGAAAAGATTGATCAGCAGTTGCGCTTAAAAAATGCGTATTATGATGACTTAATCACTGGAAATATCTTAGAAAAGCTTAGAATTAGTCCAATTCGACGAAATGGATTTATCGATTATATGAAAAGTATTGGAAAACTGGGTGGCCAAAATAAAGTTCCTCGTTTAAGTAACGATCGAAGCATTGCAAATGATTTGCAGCAATTTCTTAAAGGATAGTAGCCTTTCAACTATAATTAAGCAGTTTCCAACGAGATTCACTTATTTTGCAAGATTCTTAGAGGAACGTCTAAATCAATTTAATGAAGCAAAAACGAATAGCCGTCTTCGGTTCAACAGGATCAATAGGTACCCAGGCATTGAATGTGATTGCTGCGAATAAAGAATTATTTAGCGCAGAGGTATTAACAGCTCAAACAAACGACGAATTGCTAATTAAACAAGCATTGGAGTTTAGTCCGAATATTGTTGTTATTGGCGATGATAATAGATATTTAAAAGTTAAAGAAGCTTTATCAGGAACAGATATAAAAGTATTTGCCGGTGAGAAGGCATTAGAAGAAGTAGCAGCTTTGGATTGTTATGATATGATGTTAGCTGGAATTGTTGGTTATGCAGGATTAAGACCAACATTACAAGCAATTAATTTAGGAAAGGCTATTGCATTAGCAAACAAAGAGACATTGGTAGTTGCTGGTGATATAGTAATGCAGCAAGCCATGGAAAAAGGAGCAGCCATCATTCCAGTGGATAGCGAACACTCCGCCATATTTCAATGCTTGGTAGGAGAATCGAATAATCCGATTTCTAAAATTGTGCTCACAGCAAGTGGCGGTCCTTTCTTGGGTAAAAAGCCTAATTTCTTAGTAAACGTAAAACGCGATCATGCTTTGCAACATCCAAATTGGACAATGGGAGCAAAGATTACCATTGACTCTGCCACACTCATGAACAAAGGTTTGGAAATGATTGAAGCCAAATGGCTATTCAATTTAACACCAGAACAAATTCAAGTGGTGATTCATCCGCAAAGTATCATTCATAGCATGGTGCAGTTTGAAGATGGAAGTTTGAAAGCACAAATGGGATTGCCTGATATGAAATTGCCTATTCAATATGCAATGGCGTTTCCGCAAAGGATTACAAACGATTTTCCCCGTTACGATTTTAAAAAGCCTCAAACCTTAAGTTTTGAGGAGCCGGATATTAAAACATTTCGAAATCTGGGATTGGCAATTGAGGCATTGAAAAAAGCAGGTAATATGCCTTGTATTTTAAATGCCGCCAACGAAATAGCCGTGTATGCTTTTTTAAAAAACCGGATTGGTTTTTTAGATATGACTGAAGTGGTAGAGAAAACCATGCAAAAAATTAGCTTTATTGAAAAGCCTACTTTATTAGAGTATTTTGAAACTGATGGAGAGGCACGTAACTTCGCGGCTTCTTTAATTCACATGTAGAAAAATTAATTTAAAAGTATTCCTAAATAAATTCCCTCCGGGGATTCTCAACTATGAATTTATTAGCAATCGATTGGATAAGTATCGGAGTAAAGACAGCACAGTTCATCATGTCGTTCTCCATCTTGGTAGTCTTACATGAATTAGGACATTTTATTCCTGCAAAAATATTTAAGTGCAGGGTTGAAAAGTTTTATCTGTTTTTTGATCCTTGGTTTAGTCTTTGGAAAAAGAAAAAAGGGGATACGGAATGGGGACTAGGCTGGATACCATTTGGAGGTTATGTGAAGATCTCTGGAATGATTGATGAGAGTATGGATAAGGAGCAAATGAAATTGCCTCCTGAGCCTTATGAATTTCGTTCCAAACCAGCTTGGCAAAGACTGATTATTATGATTGGAGGGGTAGTAGTAAATGTGATTTTAGCCATTGTAATTTTTATTGGAATTACCTGGGTTTGGGGTGAACAATATATGCCTGCGAAGAACTTGCAATATGGTGTGCATGCTGATTCATTAGCAAAGAGTATTGGCATCATGGATGGAGATAAAATTGTTTCTATTGATGGAAGAGCAGTAGAAGATTTTGGAACCATTGTTCCAGAAATTATCACTACGGATGCTAAAAAAATGCTGGTAGAAAGAGCTGGAACAAAAGTGGAAATTAATCTTCCCGATGGACTTATCAAGAATTTATTCAAAACAAAAAAAGGAAGAGAATTAGCTTCTGATTTTGTAACGATGCGTTATCCAGCGATTGTTGATTCGGTAGCTAAAACTGCTGTGTTTACAAAAGATAAATTTCAAAAAGGAGATAAGTTAATTGCATTCAATAATAAATACTTCGAATACTTTCACGAGTATGAAGGATTGAATAAAGGCTTTGCAGATTCGGTAGTGACCTTCAAAGTATTGAGAGTTAGTGATACGGTGGATGTAAAAGTTTTATTGAATAATAAAGGAGCGGTTGGTTTCTTTCGCAAATCGCCATTTGAAATGTTTGGAACGGTTTATAAGCAATACACACTTGCACAATCCATACCCATGGGATTCAATCGATGTTTTGCAACATTAGATAGATATATCAATGGCATCAAACAAATATTCACAGGTAAAGTAAATGCAAGTGAATCATTGGGAAGTGTTATTAGCATTGGAAATACTTTCCCGGGTGTTTGGGATTGGCAAAAATTCTGGACTTTAACGGCTATTTTCTCTATCATTCTGGCTTTCATGAATATCTTACCTATTCCTGCATTGGATGGGGGTCATGCTTTATTTACTCTCTATGAAATGATCACTGGTCGTAAGCCTGGAGATAAGTTTATGGAGTATGCGCAAATGGTAGGGATGGTATTATTATTAGGCTTAATGGCTTATGCATTAGGGCTGGATTTCTGGCGCTTGTTTAAATAGTTTAACAGGTAGCTTTCTTGGGAATGGCTACCTTTACATATTGGGGTCGTATTGGTTTTGACAGCATATGTCACGGTTGGTGTAAGCATGCAGTGCGTTGGATAATTAGCACTTTAATCTGAATATTCAAAACTCAAATGGCAATACTCAGTATGCCATGGCTGCTTAATCAGTGATTAAG
>CAIYLW010000037.1 GCA_903927185.1 uncultured Bacteroidota bacterium | reverse complement strand
CATTTTTTTATCTTCCCTTTTTATCTCGGACAGTAATGAAATAAATAGTTAAAACAATTTAATTTTTATTATCTGATGAAAGCATTTATAACAGGTGGTCTCTTTGCAGTTGATGGTGGTTATACTTGTCAATAAAATCCAAGATTTTATAGGTATAAACTTCTGATATTTTTTTAAAATCTGAGGAGTTGGAACTATTAATTTCTAAAATGTAGTTAGATTAATTTTTAATAAAAGGCCTAAAAATTATAAAATACCCGAAACATAATATTTCTTGGAGCCCCTGGCCATTTTTGTAAGTTATTGTATGCAGCTGCCCAATAAGTTTTATTAAGGAGGTTGTTGAAATTTACTGCTATTCTTATATGCTTAAATCCATAATGAATTCCTCCATTTAACACAAAATAACCCGGTAGTATGATGGAGGGATCTAAAGTGTTTCTTTGACCAACCTGATTATGGCCAATTGAAATACCCCATCTGGAAAGACTCCCTTTAAAAAAATCATACTTTATCCAGGATGAACTACTATGTTTCGGTGCATTTGCTGCAATAGTTCCAATTTCTTCCAGCTTAATACTCTTAATGATTTCTGTTTGGTTGAATGAATAATTGATATTGAAACTTAAGTTCCGATTAAGATTTCCTTGCATTTCTGCTTCTAAACCTCTGGATTGTTGTTCCCCACTTTGTACAAATAAATTAGGATTGGATACATCATTTGCATTTACAGCTAAATTAGTCACATTGATTTGATAAAGAGCTAAGCTGCTATATATTTGATTTTTTAAAAGCTCTTTTTTAATTCCAATTTCAATCATATTACTAGTTACTGGTTTAAATGGCTGATTAAAAACCTGGGTAACTGAACTTGGTTCAAATGGGTCAAATCCACTATTATAATTAGCATATATCCTAGTATTCTTTGCTATAGTATATGTAGCGCCAATTCTGGGAAGTAATTTATTAACTCTGGTGAGATTATCCTCTGCTACATTACCACTTCTAAAAAACTCAGCCCTTAAACCCATCATTAGTTGTAATTTATGATAGGTTAAATATTCCTGTATATAAACACCATGTGTTGTATAAATTCCATTGGCAATATCATTGCCTGCGGAATCGATCACATGGTCATAACTATTTACTGCACGAGTAAGATACTCAGGGTGTATTAAACTAAAACTGCCAACTACAGGTTCTGCTGTTCCAAACGTAGATAAGCTCCCTTGCCAATTATTGGAATTTAAGGTATTATTTATATAGTCGTAACCTAGTAATAGTTGGCTTTTGAATGCTCCATTTTTAAAATGAAAACTAAAGTAGTTGCTAAAAGTATTTGTATGAGTCTGCATTTTTCTGTACTGATAATTTAGATACACAGAATCATCCATAAAATATTCTGCAATGCCATGCTCTGAAAGCGTTTGACTGGTATAATAATGTAGTAAACTGGTATTGAAACTAATATTTTTATTAAATTGATAAGTGGCTGATAATACTGCTGACAAACTACTTTCTTTTAAGTAATCCGAGGGCTGAATTACAGAAAGTGTGATGGGGGTAGACCATAGATCTGTTGATCCTTCTAATGCTGGTTGTCCTCTGTCGACTACTTTACTAGTTCGCGAGAAAGAAAGGTCTAAATTGATTTGCAACTTTTCATTAGGAATAAATGAGAAGGAGGGTGCAATTTGATATGACTTCAAAAAATACCCCGTTCTAAAAGATTGGGTGCTTTCATAACCTGCATTCAACCGATACAATAAATTGTTTTTGCTAATCGGACCGGTTGCATCAATTTGACCATTCCATGCATTCCAGCTTCCGCCTCCAATAAAAATGGAATATTTTTTTTCTTGCAAAGGTTTTTTTGTTACCAGATTAATGGTGCCACCCGGATCGCAATTACCATATATTACAGCTGCTGGACCTTTTATTAATTCAATCCTTTCAATGTTAACCAATAAAGGGCTCGTAAGTGACGTATTAAAGGTTCTTAGTCCATTTATCAGACGTGCATTTTCAGCGTGTAATCCCCTGATATTATATTCCTCAAATGCAGAATAATGTGTAACTCCCGCAATATTTTCTAATGCATCAGTTAAATGTAATTGCATTTTGTCATTGATCAGTTCTTTAGTTACTGTTGACAATGATTGAGGAATATCAATTAAATTAGTTTGTGTTTTTGTAGCGGCAAAGCTATAATCGCTTTTATAGGAATTAACAGTTCTGCCTGTAATTTCAATATTCGGTAAACTGTTTTTTTCGAAATTAATTTGTATGATACCTAAATCAAGTTGTTGATAGTTACCCAGTTTTATTTGTTTTTGAAATGGAATTAATCCAATGCCTGAAATGATGATACTATCATCTAATGCAGGTAGTTGTTTCATGTTAAAATAGCCCTCATTATCAGCGATTGTATTAATTCCACTAGCTTTTAATTTAATATTTACAAATGAAGCAGGTGTATTATTCGATAATATGATACGCCCATTTATTTGACCGGAATTAGGTTGTGCATATAGATTTGAAATGAATAAAACTGATACAATTGAAATGAATCTTTTCAAATTAATCATTCTTAATTTTTTGCGAATTTATAGGTATTCTCAATTGTTCCTTTTTCAAGTACATCAACTTAATGTTATTTTCTTATCTATGGTAGCATCATTATATATTTTGAACTATAATGCCAATGTGATATGCAACATACCTTTCATCTTCATATTTGTTTGACCCTTTGCAAATTCCTGAGAAATGGGTGATTGAATATTGCCACCAATACTTATTTTGTTGAAGTTGCATTCAAGACCAGCTATCAATCCAAATAAATATCCGCCAGTATGGTAGGAACCAGAATTTAGTCCATCATTTAAAATGATTTTATTACCATGTAGACTATTACCTGCGGTATTTTCATAAGTCAATCCTGCATTTGGCATGATAGTAAAGCCCTTACTGCTTATTTTATAATAGGCAATACTATTTACTGTTATTTTATTGCCGTATTTGTATCCTTGATTATTAGCCAATGCAATTTTATAATTTGCAGAACTGTTAATGCCGAAATTATTAACTTCCATGGTATGTCTTGCATTGAAAAAGAGATCCAGACTTCCAGTACCGATCTGACTATTAATATCGGCTAACGTTGTAGCACTATCGTTTACATTTACTGTAAATGCACCAGTTGGTAATTTAACACCACCACCAATCCAAAGCTCATGAGAAACGTTACCAGGAACATGTGAGGAGAATGGTGTAGCAAATAATTTGTAGTTAGTCAATAATGTAATATCCCCTAAACCCAACTTTGACGTATGTCCAAGATCATCATCATTTTGAATATTATAATGGTAAGGAAGAAACGCTAATACCTGCCAGCGTTTGCCAATATTGAAGCCTGACCAAACTTCCATAGTATTGTAAAAATTATGACTGTATTGGGCTGGATTATTTAAAAGAGAAGTGTTGAATTCGGAATAGTTGTGACGAATGCCAAAAAATTTGGTTTTAAAATTTGGGTATAAACCCATATATAAATTACCACCACCGCAGCCACAAATGCTACAAGCATAGGTACTTGAAACCACCATCAATAAGATGGCAGCAATAAAATATTTTTTCATGCCAATAATTAAAATAAGTGAGTAATAAAAAAATCAGTAATGACGCTAAGCAACGCCAGGAGGATGGAAAAAATCAGCTGAAATATCTTGTGTAAATTTGTATTGTACAATTGGGAAATGTCTATTATCTAAAATAAGCTGATAGGAAATCTGTTGTTTGATTTGCTCAAAGAATAACAGATCTGTTTTTACTTCATTCTTACGATCTTGATTTTGACTGTCTTTATTTTCTTCCTGCTTTAACTTCCTCATCATCTGGCACTTCCCATTACAATGCAATTTGGGTTTTGCCTTATTGATACAATTTTTTGCGTAGGCTTGTGTGTTGGTATAGTAATTGGCAACAATGAGCCCTTTGCTGAAAGTTTGAGCAAAAAATGCCACTATTAATAAAGAGGCAAGAAACTTGATATGTAAGTTAATTCTATACAATCTATGCAAACGTAGGAAGATTTTCTTTTTTATCAAAAAATCTATTTATAAGTAATGTATATATATTAATTATATTAAATCGTAAGCTTAAAGTTGACTCAAAATTGATAAGTGTATAACGTCAAAAGAAAGTGTACTAATTGTTAGTTAGTGTTTCTCTGTTTTTAAATGTAATGATTTTTTTAGTTTTTATAGGATTTGGATTT